>CAMFHE010000026.1 GCA_945952045.1 uncultured Rhizobium sp. | reverse complement strand
CGCAGCGAAATCTGGGCTTCATCCTTGGCATAGGCAATGCCGGTTACGACTTCCTGTTCCACGATCTCTTCCTCGTCACAAATCAGCGTTCCGGGCGGATTGTCGAAATCGCCCATGCCCGGCGCGTCAGGGTCTATAAAACTGGAGCGAACGAAGGTGCGGACCTTGTGCACCATGGCAAGCTCGACGGAGCGCACCTGCAGCACCTTGGCGCCGAGCGAGGCCATTTCGAGCATTTCCTCGAAGGCGACCTTCTTCAGGCGCCGCGCCTTCGGCTCGATGCGCGGATCGGTGGTGTAGACGCCGTCGACGTCGGTATAGATGTCGCAACGATCTGCCTTGACGGCAGCGGCAATCGCCACAGCCGACGTGTCGGAGCCGCCACGGCCAAGCGTCGCGATGCGATTGTCGGGGCCAAGCCCCTGGAAGCCGGCGACGACCGCGACCTGACCTTCGCCCATGCGGCGGATGATATCGGCGCCCTCGATTTCGAGGATGCGGGCAGCGCCATGGGCGTTATCGGTGCGGATCGGGATCTGCCACCCCTGCCAGGATCTTGCATTGACGCCGATCGACTGCAGCGCGATGGCCAGAAGCCCGGACGTCACCTGCTCACCGGAGGCGACGATGGCGTCATATTCGCGCGCGTCATAAAAGGGGGAGTTGGCGCCCGCGACCTTGGGCATGTTCTGCACCCAGCCGACCAGTTCGTTGGTCTTGCCCGACATGGCCGAGACGACGACAGCCACTTCATGGCCGGCATCCACCTCGCGTTTGACGTGACGGGCCACATTGTGAATACGGTCCAGATCCGCGACGGACGTGCCGCCGAATTTCATCACGATGCGTGCCATTGGCTCATTCCAGATGCCTGTGGGCGCCAGAAGGCGCCAGCCCAATCCACTGCCGCGCCTTGCCGGCCACGGCGTTTCCGGGGGGTCTCTTAGCGAAATCGCAGGTCTGGCGCAATGGCCTCGGGGGCCTTATTCGGCCCCTGCCGTGTGAATGACGCTAGGGGACCGCCAAGGCCGCAGCCCGAAAAAGCGAATGCGAAGCGGCCGCGCCAGGAAAACCTGATGCGGCCGCTCCAATTTTTCCCGGCGCTACCGATCAGCAATCGGTATCGGTGGTGCAATCGTGCCGGCGCGGACGGATGACGCGCGGCGGCTGCGCTTCGCCTCCACCATTGTCCATCTGCGGCTGCTCGAATTGCGGCTGAGGCTGGGGCTGGGGCGGTGGTGGCGGCGGCTCGACGGGCTGCGGCTGCGGCTGGCGGTTGCGATCGTCACGGCGGTTGCGGCCGGGATTGCCGAAATCGTCCTGCTGGTCCTGGTTCCAACGGCGCTCACGATTACGGTCGTCGCGACGGAAATCGCCGCCATTGTCGTCGTTGTTCCAGCCGTTGTTGTTATCGTCGTTCCAGTTGCGCTCGGCACGACGGCGGATCAAGCGCTCACGGTCGCTTTCATAGCCGTTGTCGTTGAAATCGCGCGGACGGTATTCACGCCGCCAGCGATCACGGTCACGATAGAAGTCGCGGCTGCGATAGTTGCGGTCCCAATACCGGTCGAGGTCGAACCGGATGACGGGGATGCCGAGCGGACGGTAATATTCCGGGGCGACATAGACGCGGCGCTGGCGATAGACCGTCTGGATATAGCGACCGGCCATCCAGCCGCGAATGCCGCGGAAGGAAACGTCGCACCACGGCGTGTCGGCCAGGCAGCCATAGACGTTCAACGGCGCGCCGGCGCGCACGACGATGACGGCCGGATAGGCCGTGCTCGGCCCCGACCGCAGATTGACGTTCGTCGTCGCAAAACCTTCGGCCGCCATCGCCACCACGGGCGCGGCCAGCAGCGCACAAGCAATCAATGCACGCTTGATCATATTTCTCACAGTTACTCTCCCGCTAGAACCCGGCCGCCGAGACCCGGATGGAAACGACACAGGCCTTGGCCCACCGGAAGAAATGATAGGGTGCGTTTTGGCTTTTTTGAGATGGCGCAGCGGCGGCCTTGCGATATTTTTGACAAAATGTCGCACCGGGCCGCATCACCCCGGCGAAAATCAGGGGCAACTTCACTCAAACCGCCCTAAAGTTTGCTCTCGCCAACCCTTGACATACCGGCCCGATCGTCCGACTTGCACCGGAGTGCAACGGATCAGACGAGGACGATGCCCATGAGCGAAGCCGCCCCCACGACAATCGATCAGGGCGAAGTCGACCGATTTTCCGCAATGGCCGCCGAATGGTGGAATCCGACGGGAAAATTCAGGCCGCTGCACAAGTTCAATCCCGTGCGCCTCGCCTATCTGCGCGAACGCATCTGCGAGAATTTCGGTCGCGATCCGAAATCACCCCGCCCGCTCGAAGGGTTGCGGGTGCTGGATATCGGCTGCGGCGGCGGCCTGCTTTCGGAGCCCGTGGCGCGCATGGGCGCAGACGTCGTCGGCGCCGACCCCTCGGAAAAGAACATCGGCATCGCCTCGACCCACGCAGCCCAGACGGGCGTTGCAGTCGATTACCGCGCCGTGAGCGCAGAGCAGCTGGCGGAAGCCGGCGAAAGCTTCGACGTGGTTCTGAACATGGAAGTGGTGGAACACGTCGCCGATGTGGATCTGTTCGTTTCCACCTGCGCCGGCATGGTGCGGCCAGGCGGGCTGATGTTCATGGCCACCATCAACCGTACGATGAAAGCGGCGGCGCTTGCCATTTTCGCAGCGGAGAACATCCTGCGCTGGCTGCCGCGCGGCACGCATCAATATGACAAGCTGGTGCGCCCGGAAGAGCTGGAAAAACCGATGACCGGCGCCGGCCTCGAGATCATCCACCGCACCGGCGTGTTCTACAATCCGCTGCAGGATCGCTGGAACCTCTCCAGCGACATGGACGTCAACTACATGATGCTGGCCAGACGGCCGGAGTAACCCGACTTCAATTCGTATCGTCCGGCAGGACCGGCAGCGCGGCGATCTCGATGCCTTCTTCGAGAAGCGCCAGCGCCTCGTCGGGCTTTGCCTCGCCGATGATGCCGCGCTGTTCGGCCTCGCCGTAATGGATCTTGCGCGCCTCCTCGGGGAAGCGCGTGCCGACATCCTCGGTATTGGCGCGAATGGCGGCAACCGCCTCGCGCATCTTCGCCATCGCCTGCTTCTGCGCCTCATCGGTCGCGAGCGCCTGCATCGCCTCCTTCTGCCGTCCGGTCGTCACCGAAGGCGCCATGAGCTTCTTCGACACATGGACGGAGCCGCAGGTTGGGCATGCCAGAAAGCCGCGCTGCCTCTGGCTGTCGAAATCGGCGCTGCCGGAAAACCACGCCTCGAAATCATGCCCGGAATCGCAGATGAGTTCGTATCGGATCAAACGCCGGCACTCCGGGCGCCCGCAATCGTCTCCAGCGAGAATTCGCGGGCATTGGCGAGGTTGGGAATGCGCTGATGCGCGGCCTTGACGGCATCGACATCGATCTCGGCGACGATCACCGCCTCGCCGGTCGGCCCGGCCTCGGCCAGAACCCGGCCCCAGGGATCGATGATGATCGAATGTCCGAAGGTTTCGCGACCGTCCTCATGCTTGCCGGCCTGCGCGGCGGCGATGACGAAGACGCCGTTTTCGATGGCGCGCGCCCGCAGCAGCACTTCCCAATGCGCCTCGCCCGTCTGGCGGGTGAAGGCGGCGGGCACGGAAATCACCTGTGCGCCGGCAACCGCCTGTCGACGGAACAGCTCCGGAAACCGCACGTCGTAGCAGATGGTGAAGCCGAGTTGCGCAAAAGGCAGCGAGGCGACGCGCGCCTGCGTCCCCGGCTGATACGCGGCGCTTTCGCGCCAGCTCTCGCCATTGTCGAGATCGACGTCGAACATATGGATCTTGTCGTAGCGGCAGACGATATCGCCGTCGGGTCCGATCAGGAAGCCGCGATTGGCCATCTTGCCGTCGTCAATTGCGATCGCGGTCGAGCCGATATGCATGTGGATGCCGAGCTCGACGGCAAGCTCGCGCCCCGTCTTCAGGATGAGGTCGCCGGCCTCGTCGCGAAGGACCGTGCGAAAGGCTTGGCGGTCGCGCTGCAACGCGCCGGTCATTTCCGGCGTCTGGACATAGATCGCACCTTTGCCCGCCGCCTCGCGCACCAGCCGCGCCATGTCGGCGGCGTTGCGCTGCGGATCGATGCCGGAACACATCTGGATGGCGGCGGCCTTGAAGCTCATGGGATGTCAGGCTCCTTGCGCCAGCAGGGGATCGAGCCGGCCTTCGCGATCGAGCGCGTGGAGATCGTCGCAGCCGCCGATATGCTGGCCATCGATGAAGATCTGCGGGAAGGTGGTGCGGCCATTGGCCTTGGCGTACATGTCCTGGCGCGCTTCCGGATTGGCCGTGGCGTTATGCTCGACGTAATCGACGCCCTTGCTGTCCAGCAACTGCTTGGCGCGGGCGCAATAGCCGCAAAAATCGCGCGTATAGATAACGACTGACGCCATGAGGGGTCTCCGCTTGGGGTTGACGCGCGCGCCGCCGGGACGCGCACATGTCTCAACCGTCATATAGAATTGCCGAGCGCCCTTGCAAAGGTCAAAACCGTGATATCGGACGCGCCGGCACGGCGCAACACACGCACGGCCGCCGAAACCGTCGCGCCGGTGGTGTAGACGTCGTCGACAAGGATAACCCGCTTGCCGGCGATATCCTGCCTGCGGTTGGTGGCGATCCTGAACGCGCCGCGCACATTGTCTTCGCGGGCCGATACGCCAAGGCCCACCTGCTGCTTGGTCCGCTTGACACGCAGCAACGTCGCCGGCAGCAGCGGCTTGTCCGCAAGCCGGGCCAGATGACGGGCGAGTTCCGCCGACTGGTTGAATTTGCGCGACATCAACCGAAAGCGGTGCAGCGGCACGGGCAGGATGACATCCGCGGCCTCGACAGCGCCGTCGCCCGCACGCAACATCCAGGCGGCCATCATCGTGGCGAGATCAGTGCGATCGCGATACTTCAGCCCATGCACCAGCCGTCGCGCCACGCCTTGATGCACGGCGACGGACCGCAGCCGGTCAAAGGCCGGCGGTTCGGCAATGGCCTCTGCACTCAAGATGCCCGGCCCCAGATCACGCGAAAACGGCAGGCCCAGCACCTCGCAATAGGGTCGCTCGATAAAACGAATGCTGGACCAGCAACGCGCGCACAAGCCGCGATGTGAACCGATCGTGACGCCGCAGCCGCAGCAGACCGGGGGATAGATGGTGTCGACCAGCGTTTGCAGGCATCCGCGCAGCCCGTTAAGCGCCAGCCCCGCAAATCCACGGACGGCCGGTTGACTTTGCTCTTGCGGGATCTCATCTGATGCCGTCATCGGGATCCACCCATCCTTCCGCCACGGACGAGCCTAGCACGCCGCCCCGTCGCGCGCGAGAGGCGGCGTGCGGATCGAACCACAACCCATCGGATACGACGCATGGACATCATTTTCGATCAGGCGCTGGTCGCCCGCAACCGGAAGCGGGCGCTGCGGACTTTCGATCCGAAGGCAACATTCCTTCTCGATATCGCCGCCGAAGAGCTGGCGGGACGGCTTGCAATCGTCGAGCGGCGCTTCGAGACGGCGGTCTCCCTGCATGACGCGACAGGCGAGGCAGCCGCGGCTGCGCTGCGCACCGGCAAGGTCGGCGACATCGCGCGCATCGAACTGGCCGGCGGCTATCGCGACAACGTGCTGCCGGTTCGCGAAGCGCCTCTGGAAGCGCCGGATCTCACGCCGGCCTCGCTCAATCTCGTATTGTCGCCGCTGTCACTGCATCTGACCAACGACACGCCGGGCGTGCTGGTGCAGATCCGCCGGGCGCTGAAGCCGGACGGTTTGCTGCTGGCGGCAATTCCGGGTGCAGGCACGCTACAGGAATTGCGAGACGTGCTGCTGGCTGCCGAAAGCGAAATCTACGGCGGGGTCAGCCCGCGCGTCATTCCCTTCGCCGATGTGCGCGATGTCGGAGGCCTGCTGCAGCGCGCCGGCTTTTCGCTGCCGGTTGTCGATGCCGAGACCTATACGGTGCGGTATGATTCGCTGTTTGACCTGATGCGCGACCTGCGCGCCATGGGAATGACCAATCCGCTAGCCGACCGCAGCCGCAAGCCGCTGGCGCGTCGTTTCTTCCTGCGCGCCGCCGAACTCTATGCCGAGCGTCATTCCGATCCCGACGGGCGCATCCGCGCGACCTTTTCGATCGTCTATGCCTCAGGCTGGGCGCCGCATGAAAGCCAGCAGAAGCCGCTGAGACCCGGATCGGCCAAGGCGCGGCTTGCCGATGCGCTGAAGACGGCGGAAGTCAAACTGGAAAAGTAAAGCTTTTCGGGAAAGGCGTCGCCCGGATCAGGGCTTGCTATTGTCCATCGTGTTGGACAGGATGCCGTAGACATTCTGGAAGCCATTGGAAAAGCCGCCGACGCTGGCCAGCACCGCAATCGACACCAGCGCCGCGATCAGCCCGTATTCCATCGGCACGCTGCCGCTGGTGTCTCGCATCAGCCTAGCAATCCGGCGCATTTCCAACTCCCTGAGCCGCGTCCGTCGCGCGACGTAATGTTCGGTTTCGGTACGCTATCCCAAGGCAATCCGGATGCAAGACAGGCTTTCGCCCTTGCTGAATGGATGTCAGCAGCCGGAATCGGCGCCATATCCCTCGACGATGCAGACGGAGCCCGGAGTTTCCTGCAGCACGCTGCGTCGAAGCGTATAACGCCTGCCACCGCCATCGGACGATTCGATCGAACCGGTGGTGATCATGTCATAATTCTGCGGCGCAGCCGCGGTCTTGCGTTCGCTGTTGCCAGCCAGCATCGGCGTCAGGATCAGCGTCAGCGCAATTCCGGCCACGCCAAAAACCAGCGCGATATTCAACGCACCGGATCGTTCCGTCGTTTTCGACGACCGTTCCTGCATCTGAACGGCTTTCCACGCCTCTTCGTCGACCATATCAAGCCCTTCGAACACATCATGCTTGAATCGTCCTATCTTTGCCAAAGCAAGATAAACGATCTGTTAACGACGTGCGGGAAGTCGGGCTTTTACAACAGGTCTTGCAGGATGGGGATCAGGGGCTCGTCGGCCGGGGGCATGGGATAGTCGCGCAGCGCCGCCGGTTTCACCCATTTGATGGCCTGCCCCTCGCGCCCCTGCGGAATGCCCTCGTAACGGCGACAGACGAACAGCGGCATCAACAGGTGGAAGATCTCATAGGTGTGACTGGCGAAGGTCAAGGGCGCAAGGCAGGCGACCTTGGTCTCGATGCCCAGTTCCTCGCGCAATTCACGGATCAACGCTTCCTCGGGCGTTTCGCCGGCTTCGACCTTGCCGCCGGGAAATTCCCAAAGCCCTGCCAGCGACTTGCCTTCCGGCCGCTGGGCCAGAAGGATGCGGTTGTCGGTATCGATCAGCGCGCAGGCCGCCACCAGCACGATCTTGCGTTCGCTCATCGCGCCTCAGGCCTCCCGCCAGTAGCAGTAACGATAGGATTCGGAAAAACCGAGCTTGTTGTAGAGGGCAAGCGCCGGCGCATTCTCCGCCACCACCTGAAGCCAGGCTGTGCGTGCGCCGCGCACCCGCGCCCAACGCAGTGCCGCAGACAGGATTTCCAGCCCGAGCCCGCGCCGACGTTCGGACGGCGTGACGGCAAGCAGCATGATTCCAGCGAGATCGTTATCCTGCACGCACAGCACAGTCGCCTGCGGCCCGGCATCGGGATCCTCGATCACGAACAACCCTGTCGTCGGCTTGATCGCGCCGATGATCTCGGCCAAAGCCGGCTTGGCGCCGAGGCCCGCCTGCTCGACGGCCAGATTGGCATCGACGAAGCGGCCGATATCGTGGCTCGGAAGGTGATCCATCGTATCCGGCAGGGTCAGGTTAGCCAGATCGGCCGCCATGACCATGACCTCCTCGACCCGCTGCCAGCCCTTTTCGCGCAGGGACGCGATGAGCGCGGGTGGCGCCAGCGGCGTCTCGCGAATGGTCAGCGGCCGGCCATAGGCCTCGAAACGCTTGCGCGCCTTTTCCAGGCGGATATCGATATCCCTGACATCAGCCGGATCGAGCGGCACGACGGAATTGAGACGCCGCGAAGGATGCCCGGCCGTCAGCCGCACCTGCCAGCTGCCGTCATAGGTTACGGCAGCCGCAGGCCAGGCGCGAAAACCGACCGCTTCGAACCGGCGCACCGCCGGCAGGTTCACGCCATGCGACGAGGAAACCGTCATCGCCACGCATCAGCTCCGGTAATCGCCGTTGATTTCGACGTATTCCTTGGTCAGGTCGCAGGTCCAGACGGTCGCCTTGCCTTCGCCGAGACCGATGTCGACACGCACGTCGATATCTTGCCTCTCCATGATCGCAGTGGTCGCTTCCTCCGAATAGGCAGGATCCCGCTCGCCATCGACGGCAACGCGGACATCGCCGAACCAGATCGCCAGCCGGTCGCGGTCGGCCTTCTCGCCAGCCTTGCCGACCGCCATGACGATACGGCCCCAATTGGCGTCCTCGCCGGCAACAGCCGTCTTGACCAGCGGCGAATTGGCAATGGAAAGCCCGATGCGCTTGGCTGCGGCATCGCTTTCCGCGCCGGTCACGGTCACCGCGACCATCTTGCGCGCGCCTTCGCCGTCACGCACGACCTGCAGGGCCAGATCCTTGAGCAGATCGTTCAAGGCCGCACGGAAGCTCGCCAGACGCTCATCGTCGGCGCTCTCGACGCGGGCCTGACCATCGGCGGCGGCCGCGCCGGTTGCAAACAGCATCAGTGTATCAGAGGTTGAGGTATCGCTGTCGACGGTGACCGAGTTGAAGGTCGGCTCGACGCCGGCCGAGAGCAGCGCCTGCAGCGCGGACGGCGCGATATCGGCATCGGTGACCACGAAGGACAGCATCGTCGCCATGTCGGGGGCGATCATGCCCGCACCCTTGGCGATGCCGTTGATCGTGACCTTGACGCCACCGATCTCGGCGCTGCGGGTCGCGACCTTGGGATAGGTGTCGGTGGTCATGATCGCCTTGGCCGCCTCGAACCAGAAGTCGCCGGTGGCGTCCTTGGCCATGGTGTCGAGCACGCCGGCAAACTTGGTAGCGTCCAGCGGCTCGCCGATGACGCCGGTGGAGGCGAGATAGACCTCGTTCTCGCCGCAGCCGACGGCAGCAGCCGCAGACTTCGCGGTCAGCGCGGTCGCCTCGCGGCCCTTCTTGCCGGTGAAGGCATTGGCATTGCCGGAATTGACGACGACGGCGCGGGCCAGCCCATGCGACAGATTGGCGCGGCAGTGATCGACCGGCGCCGAGGGGCATTTCGAACGGGTAAAGACGCCGGCGACGGCGACGGGTGCGTCAAACACCATCATCAGCACGTCCGTCCGGTTCTTGTACTTGATGCCAGCGGCAGCGGTCGCCATGCGCACGCCACGCACCGGCGGCATCACGGCAAAGGTTTTCGGAGCGAGCGGGGAAACGGAACCGGACATCTTCAGACCCTGTTTGCAAATGCGATCGAATAAAAAAGCCGGAGCCCGTCATGGGACGGGCTCCGGGCTGGATTACTGCTGCTTGGTGGCTTCTTCGTAGCCCTTGCGCATGGCCTCGTCGGAAATCTCCACCTTGGAGCCTTCCTTGGCCTTGTTCAGCAGCTCAAGATACTTGTCGCGGATGACGAGGTTGCGAACCTGGGCCTCGACCTGCTCGAAGGGCGGCGGCGGGGCGATGCGCTTGTCCTCGACCTTGATGATATGGAAGCCGAATTCGCTCTTCACCGGCGTCTTGGAATAGGCGCCCTTGTCGAGGGCAAATGCGGCGTCTTCGAATTCCTTGACCATGCGGCCCTTGCCGAACCAGCCGAGGTCGCCGCCGTCGGTCTTGTTGGAATCCGTGGACTTTGCCTTGGCAAGCTCGGCAAAATCCTTGCCGGCATCGAGCTCGGCGATAATCGCCTTGGCCTCGTCTTCGCTCTTGACCAGGATGTGGCGAGCGTGGACTTCCTCTTCCTTCGGCAGGCTTGCGACTTCCTTGTCGTAACGCGCCTTCACCTCTTCCGGCTTCAGCGTGTCGACGATGTTCTTGCGGAAATAGGCGCCGTGCAATTCACGGTCCGTCAGGTACTGCATGCGCGACTTGAAGTCGTCGGTCTTGTCGAGGCCTTCGGCTGCGGCGCTCTTCGACAGGAGCTTGATGTCGATCAGGCTCGACAGCGCGGCGATCTTCTTCTGGTCGTCCGGCATCTGGGCGAGCTGCGGGTCGAGACCGGCAATCGCGACGTCGAGTTCGGACTGGTGGACCGGTTCACCGCCGACCGTGGCGACCACGGCATCTTCGGCGTGGGCCGGGATCTGGAGGCCGACGAAGGCCAGCAGTGCCATCGCAACCAGTTTTTTCGAGCAGAGCATGAATTAACCTTTCGGAAAGAAACCGGTGCCGCGACCCTCGCAGACCCGGTCGAAAATCGTCCTCACCACCAGAATGTGGCCATTCTGTATCGGCCTGTCCCGTTGACATCAATCGGCCCCCCTCTTATCTGTCACGCAACCTCGCGTCCAGATCAGTTTCGGGCGTTCCGCGCCAATCAGCCGAAATCGGCTTCGATGACGGCGCGGGAACGCTTCCGGCAAGACATTCAGAAAGGACCATTGGCCATGGTCAGCTTTGGCGGCCTCGCCCGCAAGATTTTCGGTTCCTCGAACGAGCGCCGTGTGAAGTCGTACAAACCGCAGGTTCAGGCGATCGGCGCGCTGGAAGAGAGCATGAAGGCGCTCTCTGACGAGCAGCTTGCCGCCAAGACCGTCGAGTTCCGCCAGCAGATCGCCAATGGCAAGACGGTGGACGACCTGATCGTGCCTGCTTTCGCCGTCGTGCGCGAGGCGGCCCGCCGGGCGCTCGGCCTGCGCCCCTTCGACGTCCAGCTCGTCGGCGGCATGATCCTCAACAACAACGCCATCGCCGAAATGAAGACCGGTGAAGGCAAGACGCTGGTTGGAACGCTTCCCGTCTATCTCAACGCGCTGAACGGTCGCGGCGTCCACGTCGTGACCGTCAACGACTATCTGGCGCGGCGCGACTCCCAGATCATGGGCCGCCTCTACAGCTTCCTGGGTCTGACCACCGGCGTCATCGTCCATGGCCTCTCGGATGAAGAGCGTCGCGAGGCCTATGCCTGCGACATCACCTACGCCACCAACAACGAGCTTGGCTTCGACTACCTGCGCGACAACATGAAGTTCGACCGGGGCCAGATGGTCCAGCGCGGCCATGCCTTCGCCATCGTCGACGAAGTGGATTCGATTCTGGTCGACGAGGCGCGCACGCCGCTGATCATCTCCGGCCCGCTCGACGACCGCTCCGACCTCTACAACGCCATCGACACTTTCGTGCCGCTGCTGTCGCCCGAGGATTACGAGATCGACGAGAAGCAGCGTTCGGCCAACTTCTCCGAAGCCGGCACCGAAAAGCTGGAAAACCTGCTGCGTGAGGCGGGTCTGCTCAAGGGCAATTCGCTCTATGACGTCGAGAACGTCGCCATCGTTCACCACGTCAACAATGCGCTGAAGGCCCACAAGCTGTTCCAGCGCGACAAGGACTACATCGTCCGTAACAACGAAGTCGTCATCATCGACGAATTCACCGGCCGCATGATGCCGGGCCGCCGCTATTCGGACGGCCAGCACCAGGCGCTGGAAGCCAAGGAAAAGGTTCAGATCCAGCCGGAAAACCAGACGCTGGCCTCGATCACCTTCCAGAACTATTTCCGCATGTACGACAAGCTGGCCGGCATGACCGGCACGGCTTTGACGGAAGCGGAAGAATTCGCAAACATCTACGGCCTCGACGTCGTCGACGTGCCGACCAACCTGCCGATCAAGCGTATCGACGAAGACGACGAGGTCTATCGCTCGGCGGAAGAGAAATACAAGGCGATCATCGCCGAGATCCGCGACGCGCAGAGCCGGGGCCAGCCGCTTCTCGTCGGCACCACCTCGATCGAGAAGTCGGAACTGCTGGCCGAGATGCTGAAGCAGTCCGGTTTCACCGGCTTCCAGGTGCTAAACGCCCGTTACCACGAACAGGAAGCCTATATCGTCAGCCAGGCCGGCGTTCCCGGCGCCGTGACCATCGCCACCAACATGGCCGGTCGCGGTACCGACATCCAGCTCGGCGGCAATATCGACATGCGCCTGGAACACGAACTGGCCGGCATGGAAGCAGGTCCCGAGCGCGACGCCAAGGAAGCCGCGATCCGCGAGGAAGTGCAGGCCCTCAAGCAGAAGGCGCTCGCCGCCGGCGGTCTCTATGTCATCGCCACCGAACGCCACGAAAGCCGCCGTATCGACAACCAGCTGCGCGGCCGTTCCGGCCGTCAGGGCGACCCCGGCCGCTCGAAATTCTACCTGTCGCTCCAGGACGACCTGATGCGCATCTTCGGCTCGGACCGCATGGATTCGATGCTGCAGAAGCTCGGTCTCAAGGAAGGCGAAGCCATCGTCCATCCCTGGATCAACAAGGCGCTCGAGCGCGCCCAGAAGAAGGTCGAAGCCCGCAACTTCGACATCCGCAAGAACCTGCTCAAGTATGACGACGTGCTGAACGACCAGCGCAAGGTGATCTTCGAGCAGCGCATCGAGCTGATGGATGCCGAAAACCTGACCGAGACCGTGACCGACATGCGTCACGAGGTCATCGAAGGCATGGTATCGCGCTTCATTCCCGAGCGCGCCTATGCCGAGCAGTGGGATGGCGAAGGCTTGCGCAATGCCATTCGCGAAACCCTGAACATGGACCTTCCCGTCACCGAATGGATGAAGGAAGAGGGCATCGGCGACGAAGAGGTCCGCGAGCGTATCCTCGCTGCCACCGACGCCGCCGCCGCCGAAAAGGCCGAGCGCTTCGGCGCGGAAATCATGACCTATGTCGAGCGCTCGATCCTGCTGCAGACGCTCGATCTTCTCTGGCGCGAGCATATCGTCAACCTCGACCACCTGCGCTCCGTCATCGGTCTGCGCGGTTACGCCCAGCGCGATCCGCTGCAGGAATACAAGTCGGAAGCCTTCGAGCTCTTCCAGGCCCTGCTGCATAACCTGCGCCAGACCGTCACCACCCAGCTCGCCCGCGCCGAACTGGTGCGCGAAGCCGCCGACGTTCCGCAGCCGCAGCTTCCCGATATGGAAGCCCATCATTTCGACCCGGTGACCGGCGAGGATGATTTCGGCGGCCAGACGATGTACGCGGCCGAAGAAGTGGTTCCCGTCGAGGACCGAAACCCGCAGGATCCCGCCACCTGGGGTCGCGTCGGCCGCAACGAGCCCTGCCCCTGCGGCTCCGGCAAGAAGTACAAGCATTGCCACGGCGCCTACGAATCCGCCTGATCCGGCAGCCTTTCTGAAACTTTCGCGACGCCGCCCCTCCGGGCGGCGTCGGCATTTTCGGCACCGGAAAAGCCACAGGTCTTAAGCGCCTGCCACCGAAGCTGAACCTATTCTTAACCCTGACCGGGCATAGTGCGGGCAAGTTTTGCGTCGTACAGGTTGTTGCGTGTCGGTTATGGCGTTCATCGAAACCGCCGAAAAATTATTGCCCCCGCGGCTGCGTGGCACGATCGTGCCGCTCGCCGGCCGGATCGGCGCGATCCTGACCGGCGACGACGAGAAGGCCGCGGCCCAGCGCATGGCGCTCACCGCCTTCGTCATCCGCGTCGTCAGCGCGGCCATCGCCTTCGTGTCGCAGATCATCCAGGCCCGCATCATGGGCGAATTCGAATACGGCATTTTCGTCTTCGTCTGGGTGATGGTGATCCTGTTCGGCAATCTCTCCTGCCTCGGCTTCCATTCCGCCGTCATCCGTTTCCTGCCCCAATATCGCAGTCACGGTGCGCTGGCCGAAATTCGCGGCCTGACGGCGACGGCGCGCATTTTCGCCATGCTTTCGGCAAGCACGCTGGCCGTGGTCGGCTATCTCGTCATTCGCCTGATGGGCACGGCGATCGAGCCCTATTACGCCCTGCCTGTCTTTCTCGGGCTGTTCATCCTGCCAATGATCGCGCTCGGCGACGTGCTGGACGGCACCTCGCGCGCCCATAGCTGGGCGGTGACGGCATTGAGCCCGACCTATATCATCCGCCCGACGCTGATCCTCGTCTTCAACGTCATCGCCGTCTGGCAAGGCGCGCCGCAGACCGCGGAGACGGCGATGCTGGCCGCCCTCGCCGCCACCTATGTCACCACCTGCGGCCAGTTCCTGACGGTGCGCTTTCGTTTGCGTGACCATTATCCGCGCGGGCCACTCAAGGTGGATTTTCCCGCCTGGTTCCGCGTCGCCGTGCCGATCTTCATGATCGAAGGTTTCGGTTTCCTGCTGACCAATTCCGATGTCATGGTCGTCGGCCTCTATCTCGATCCCGAGCAGGTCGCCATCTACTTCGCCGCGACCAAGACGATGGCGCTGGTGCAGTTCGTCTACTTTTCCGTAAAGGCGGCCGCCGCACCGCGTTTTTCCGGCATGATCGCCGGCAACGACCGCCGCGCGCTCGCGACTTTTGCCGGCGAGACGGTGCGCTGGGCCTTCTGGCCCTCCTTCGCGGTCGGCCTCGGCCTGCTGGTTTGCGGCGAATTCCTGCTTTCGCTGTTCGGCCCGGCCTTCACCGCCGGCTATCCGCTGATGGCGATCCTGTTTGCCGGCATCATGGCGAAAGCGCTGGTCGGTCCCGGCGAGGTGTTGCTCACCATGGCCGGCAAGCAGACGCTCTGCGTTTTCCTTTATGCGGGCGCTCTGACCGCCAACATCCTGCTCAACGTGACGCTGATCCCGGTCTTCGGCCTGATGGGCGCGGCCATGGCCGCCGCCGGGGCCATGATGGTCGAGGCAATTCTCCTGCATCTTGCCGTGCGCCGCGCGCTCGGCATCGTCCTGTTTGCATTCGCCGACCCCTTGGCGCTCATGAACGTGAAAAAGGCTGCCTGACCATGGTGCGACCGCCCGCTTACAGCGAAAGCATGAACAGCAGCGACAATCGCATGGTCGGTGAACTGGCGTCGCCGCGCCGCAATCGCCCGGTCGCCGATATCGAACTGCCGGTCGGCCGCCCGGGGCGCGATCTCTGCCTCTATCCCGCCGCCATGGGTTACGACCTGCAGGAGGAATTCGATTTCCTCGGCAACCGCGCCATGGAGCCGAACGTCTTCTTCTCCGGCCGCTTCCTTGCGCCCGCCATGCCGCGCCTCGACGAACGCCAGATCCGCATTGCGCTCATCCGCGACACCGGCAACGGCCGCAGCCGTCTGCGCCTGCTGATGCCTTTCTCCGTCGAAAAGCCGGGCTTTGCTGTCGGTCCCTCGATCGTGCGCGTCTGGTCGAACCCGTTCGGACCGCTCGGCACGCCGCTGGTCGATGCCGAGGAGGCCGCCGAAACGCTGGACAACATGCTGGACGCCATGGGGCGGCGCCAATCCGGCCTGCCGCCGATCATCGTCTTTCCCGATGTGCGGCTGAACGGCGCCTTCGCGACCATGCTCAAGGCGATCGCGCTTGGCCGCAACCTGCCGATCGACACGACTGGCCAGTTCCAGCGGCCGATGCTGCAAAGCTTCCAGGATGGCGAGACCTATCTGAAGCATGCGGTTTCCAAGGAGCATCTACGCGAGATGAACCGCCAGTGGCGGCAGCTCGAAGGCCTGGGAAAACTGACCTATACCGTCTCGCGCCAGCCCTCCGAGATCCGCTGGCGGATGGAGGAATTCCTGGCGCTGGAGGCAAGCGGCTGGAAGGGCGCCAAGCGCACGGCGATGATCGTCGACCGCTACCGTGCCGCCTTTGCCCGCGAATCGATCACCAATCTCGCCGAGTCCGACGCGGTGCGCATCCACACGCTCGACCTCGATGGCAAGGCGATCGCAGCCATGGTCGTTTTCCTGATGAACGGCGAGGCCTATACCTGGAAGACCGCCTATAACGAGACCTATGGCCGTTATTCGCCAGGCAAGCTGCTGGTCGCGCGCCTGACCGAGTGGCATCTCGACGACGCCAACATCCTGCGCACGGACAGTTGCGGCGTGCCGGATCATCCGATCATGAGCCGGCTCTGGGAAGAGCGGGAGGAGATGGGCACGCTCGTCGTCGGCCTGCACCAGAATGGCGACCGCGACGTACGACAGGCCGCCGCCCAGCTTCACCTCTACCGCAACACCCGTAACGTCGCCCGCCTGCTGCGCGAAAAGATCATGTCGCTGGCGGGTCGGTAAAAGCGCCGACTTATCAGCGGATCAGGCCGCCGCCCGCGCCCGCAATTCGCGGCGGATGATCTTGCCCGTCGTCGTCATCGGCAGGGCATCGACGAATTCCACCTCGCGCGGATACTCGTGCATGGAAAGACGCGTCTTCACCCAGTCGCTGATCTCGCTTGCCAGCGCAGCGCTTGCCGCATATCCGGGCGCGAGCACCACATAGGCCTTGACGATCTCGGTACGCAGCGGATCGGGCTTGCCGATGGCCGCTGCAAGCTGCACGGCGGGATGACCGAGCAGGCAATCCTCGATTTCGCCGGGGCCGATGCGATAGCCGGAGGAAGTGATGACGTCGTCGTCACGGCCGAAGAATTCGACATAGCCTTCCGCATCCTGCCGGCCCTGATCGCCGGTCAGCATCCAGTCGCCGGAAAATTTTGCCGCCGTCGCTTCCGGCGCGTTCCAGTAACCGAGGAACATCGACGGCGAGGAGTTGTGGATGGCGATCTGGCCGATCTCGGCCGGCGGCACTGGTTTGCCGGCCGCATCGAGGATCGCCACCCGGTGTCCCGGCACCGGCTTACCGATGGCCCCGCCCCGGCTGATGCCATAGGCAACCGAGGAAGACAGCACGAAATTGCATTCCGTTTGCCCGTAGAATTCGTTGACCGTCAGCCCGAGCGCCGATTTCGCCCATTCATAGGTCTCGCGACCCAGCGATTCTCCGGCCGAGCCAACGGTGCGCAGCACCAGATCGTATTTTTCGCGCGGGCGCTCGACGGCGGCAAGCAGCCGCAAAGCCGTCGGAGGGATGAAGGCATTCCGCACCTTCATCTCAGCCATGATGCGGAAGGCCGTATCGGGATCGAACTTTTGGGCCGGCGATGAAACGACCGGCACCCCGAGCAGCAGGGCCGGCAAAAGCGCGTTCAACAGCCCGCCCGCCCAGGCCCAGTCGGAGGGTGTCCAGACCTTGTCGCCCGGCTGCGGCAGGCCCTGATGGGCGAATTGCATGCCGGGAATATGGCCGGCAAGCACCCGGTGGCCATGAAGCGCCCCCTTGGGCGCGCCCGTTGTCCCCGACGTAAAGATCATCAAAGCCGGATCGTCAGGCCCCGAGGCCACCGGCCGGGCCAGCGGCGCATGCGACAGCAACGCTTCGAAGGATAGCGCCCCCTCACCCTCCGCCTCGACGAGAATGACATGCCTGAGGTCCGGCAGACGGTCGCGAATGGTCTTCAGCCGTTCCCAGCCGAAGGCATTGGTGACGATGGCCGTAGCGCCCGAAACCTTCAGCCGGTATTCCAGCGCTTCGACGCCGAACAGAAGCGCCAGCGGCAGCGCGATGCCGCCCATCTTGTAGATCGCCACATGGCCGATGACGGTGGCAAAGCTCTGCGGCAGCAACAGTGCAACCCGGTCGCCGCGCGCCACGCCAAGATCCACGAGCGCTCCGGCAACGGCAGAAGACTGCATCGACAATTCGCCGTAGGTCATTCGCAAATGTCGCCCATCCGGCTGGAAATGCTCCAGGCAGATACGCGCCGGCGAATGCGCCGCCCAGGCATCACTGACGGCGACGCCCATGTTGAAATCAGCAGGAATGTCCCAGACGAAATCGCGATAAAGCGCGTCGTACCGGTCTCGGGAAGGCAATTGCATCAATGTTCACCATGTCCTTGCCCAGAAACCTAGCATTTTCGCCGAAGCGCTGACAATGCAAGCTTTCGCACTTGCGAAGCGGAATAATTCGCTATTCGCAGTTGCAGGAAAGGGAGCAGACCACTGGTAGAGCACGCCGCATCAGGAGAACAGTTTTAGCCAATCCTGCCTGCTGTGAAGAACACGCACGATCAGGATCGCATCGTCCGTGATCGTATAGGCGATCAGGTGAGAACCGTAGGGATGCAGGCGCATCGGCGGATCAAGCTCCGAACGTTCGCGCGCCAGATGAGGGTTGGCGGCAAGCCGCGAAAAACAGGAAAACAGCCCTTCGACATAGCGCTCCGCCTGAGCCAGACCGAAATCCTCCGCACCGCGCCCGTAAAGCCCGATAATGTCCTGATCGGCCTGACGGGTGGTCTTGTAGTTCATGCGCCGCGCGTGGCGAACCGCTTGCGGGCGGCATCGAGGATTTCGTCCTTCGACAGCGAACTGATGCCGCTTTCCAGCCCTTCGGTCAACAAATGTTGCAATTCGGCTAACGTGCCCGCCCGCTCCTGGTCACGGCGGATGAGATCGCGCACATAATCGCTGGCATTGCTATAGCGGCCGGTGCGGGCCTGGGATTCCACCCAATCCTTCATCGCATCGGGAAGGGACACGTTCATTGTCGCCATAATCATCACCTCATGCATCAACAATGGCACATTTTGGCAAAATTTGCCATAGGCGTCAAAAATGCAGCCAAGTGCACAGCATTGCACGCTGAAAGAATTTTCGGGCGAGGAGAAGAAGAAAAAGGGTGGTGCGGGTGGTCGGGGTCTATTTCACTCCGTATCACAATAATTACAATAACTTAAGTCGTCGAAATCCGGCTTTTGTAATGCATTTTGTAATGCATTTTTCCGGCCATATTCAGCTTGGATCAAAGCAAAGCGCCCGGGCTCAGACATAATATGCGCAAAAGGCGACCAACAGGTCGCCTTTCGAATTTCAACATCGAGCACTCCAAGGGCTACCGTTGCGCCAGACGGAGTCGCACAGGCTCAGCTTAAACGTGGCCCAGGCTTGCCTTTCGGAAGCGCGATTCCGGTTCTAAGCTGGGCCAATCGCACGGCTTTTGGGCTGACACTCAACAAGTCTGCAATCTGACTGGCGTTTAGGCCGCGATCACACGCCTCGCTGAGAACCGCCGTCCAATCGTAAAGTGGCTTTGCATGCTTCTCCGGTTTCTCGATCAAGCGTTTAAGTTTAACCCCAGTGATTAGCTCTTTCGTTACGACCTGATTGCGATGGACGCCAAGGTGATCGGCAAGCTGCTGAATCGAAAGGCCCGCCGCTCGCGCTTCCACGAGAACAACGGGCCAATCAATAGAGGTATTTACCTTGTTATGCCTACCAACCATCAATCGCCAATTTTCGACTCAAGTCGCGCTAAGCGAGCGGCCAGCTGGGCAATAATACCCTTATCTTCAGATTTTCCGGTGCTTCCGCCCTTGCCTGATTTCTCCGGTTCGCCAGATACGTTCGGGAACAGAAGGCGGTAAGTATGCGGCTCATGAAACTTCAGCATAGTCATCGCAAAATCACGGGGATCGACGCCAAGCGCTATTGCATAAGCCTCGTAACGGTCCGGAGGAACTCGACCACGCCCGGCCTCGATCTGCGAAATGAACGTGTAGTGTTCGAGGCCGACCCGACCTGCAAGGTCACGCTGACTGAGGCCCGATGCTTCACGTTTTGAACGCACCCAGGCACCTGCCTCGCGGCGCAGCGCGGCGATGTCGTCTTTAGTCGGGCTCGTATTTACTGACGAAAGCATTGCTCAAATACCCCAATAGCGATCCAGGCCCACTTCATCCAAAAAAATTCGGTGAATGACCGTTGCGTGATCGCTATATAGAAGTAATCACTTCACTCTGTAAAGGGGTGTGGCGAAAAAATGACACATTCGCGCCAAAAAAGGCAAATCCAAAGCTTGAAGGGCCCGATTTTGTTCCCTTCACGCACAAATTTTTCTGTCGATTGTAAAAACCCCCCGAGAAATGACGTCAAGATTGCACTTTCCATGAAGTGGACGCTTGACCTTTGCCGAATCCCGGTATAGCTATCGTCGCCGACCGACATATTGGTCGTTCCAAATCGAGAGGAATTTTTCACATGGCTACCATTCAAGGCGTATACGTCGCCCTGTTCGGCCGTCCGGCTGACCCGTCGGGCCTCGCATACTTCAACAGCGTCACCAAGAGCGGCGCTGACCTGTCCGGTATCGGCGATCTGGCTTCGACCCAGGAATACAAGGACCGTTTCGCTGGTCAGTCCAACCTGGCGATCGTTAACTCGATCTACCAGTCGTTGTTCAACCGCGACGCTGAAACTGCCGGCTTGAACTTCTTCGTTGACGCTCTGAACAAGGGCACGCTCAGCATCAAGAACATCGCAATCGCGATCCTCGATGGCGCTCAGGGCACCGACAAGACGATTGTCACCAACAAGATCACGGCTGCTGACAACTTCACCAAGGCTCTCGATACGCCGGTTGAAATTGCTGCCTATTCTGGCAACAACGCCGCTGCCGCTGGCCGTGCATTCCTGCAGCCGGTAAACGCATCGATCTCCTCGATCCCGACGTCTGCTGCTACCGATGCTGCGATTATCGCTCTGGCATCTACTGCAACTGGCGGCGTTTCCCTTTCGCTGACGGACGCTTCGGCTTCGGTTGTTAACACCACCGCTACGGATGCCAAGCTCAAGACCACTGGTGGCGACGACACCATCACCATCACGGACGACTACAAGGCCGCTTCCAAGGTCGATGGTGGTTTTGGCGTTGATACGCTCATTCTCAAGAACGTGACGACTGGCGCAACGCCGGCTGCGGACGCGATCGTGAACGTTGAGAAGCTGTTTGCAACCGCTGCAGCTGGCGCTACGCTCAACCTGACCAACGTGTCGGGCCTTAAGGAAGTTTGGAACGACAACTCGGGTGCAAATGCACTCAAGGTTTCGAACATTGCTGATGGCGTTACCCTCGGCGTTCGCAAGGCCGCTGACGTTGTTGAGTTCGGTTTCAAGGCCGCTCAGTCCGGTACCGTGAACATTGCTCTTGACACCGCGACCGTCAAGACTTCGCTCACTGTCACCAATGGTGCAGACAACGTTCAGATTTCCACCACGGGTGGCTCTTCGGTTGCTTCGTACGTCGACGCATCCGCTAAGACCATCAAGATTGTTGGCTCTGGCGACCTGACCTTTGCGACGGCTGCTGGTTCCACCAAGGTTGCAACGATCGACGCTTCCGCGCTGACTGGCAAGCTGAACCTCGACGTTTCGGCTGGTGCTAACGAAGGCTTCAAGATCACCGGCACCAACAACGTCGACACGATCAAGCTTGCTGCTGCTGGTAAGGCCGACACGATCGTCTACAACAAGGCTGAAACCTCGACTTTCACGTCTGTTGAAAAGATCACCAACTTCGCTGTTGTTGAAGACAAGATCGACCTTAAGGCCTTTGGTCTGACCAAGACTGGCGTTACCACGTTCGATAACGTTCTTGAAAACGCTTCGTTCGGCTCCAGCTCGGTTGCTATCGGCCTTTCCGGCGGCGTTGAATATGCATTCGTCGACTCGAACGGCGACGGCAAGCTCAACCTGGCTACCGACTTTGCAATCCAGCTCGTTGGCCATAATACGAACGACCTGACTGCGGCGAACTTCATTCTGTCGTAATCTCTTTCCTCTCGGAAAGGAAAAGCCCCCGACTTACGTCGGGGGCTTTTTTATGAGCGTCCTCCAAGTGGTTCGAAAATAGATCGCTAACTGCACGGCTTCAATTTCCGGAGTAGAGCGGTCTCACTTACTGAGGTGCTGCGAAGCGCGGCGCTGTCCTTGGGTCCCTAAGGCTGATTATTCGCTGAATCGTGAGGGCCGCCCTAGCGCGAATGCTCCCGGACGGCCAGATTGGACAAGTTGATTTCAGGTCAATTAGACGATGCCCAACGACTTAAGATTGGGAAGGTGATCACGCGTAAACACCACGAACCGCTCTTCAAGCTCTCGAATATTTTCGTCGTCACTTTCGAGAACAATGTCATTTTTCACCAATTTTTGGCCGTTCTCACTCAGAACGCGCCACACAAAGGATGGCGGATTTGCGATGCGATCGCGCGTCGCTAGCAAAAACATCTGAGTTATTCGATCAACATGAACTCCGCCCCCTGTCACGGGGGACGCAAGGACGTTGAGTTCGGTATTTGTTTTCGAGCGCTCACATATCGCTGAATTGAATGCCTTTGTGCGCTCTCTTCGTTTGATATCGTCTTTCGCTGGCAATGCGGTCCACAGGTGCCCACCTCCCATCAGCACGATTATTGCTTGCAGCAGGTTCCCCCACCCCAGTGCCGCGACATCATCATTTCCAGCCATCTGGCGCAAAGTGCGTGGGCCATCACGGAGAGCGTTTATGATTGGGAGATATCTCTCGCTAAGTAGTTCAGCTTCACCCAGAATACCATTGACCTTGAGACTGATTCGAGACTCGGGACTAATCAACGCAAATCGCGTATCAAGCCAGTCACCGCGATTTTTATCGATAGTTTGACTTAGGGGGCCCTTAACGAAAACGTCACGGCGGAACTGCTGATTGACGATGAAATCACGAATTACTTCACGTTGTATCGGGTCAGTGTATTTCGATAGAAAATTGCGCTGCTGATCGGTCAGATTGATTGCATCGACATGATCTAGGAGATGTGCCGAACCGATATGAGTAAGCTTTACGTCGGCGAAATCTTTGGCCACATCACTGAAATAGAACGGAGTCCAGTGTGTATTGAAATACTCATGGGCCAAATAATTTCTGGATGTGGAATTCATCTTTTCAAAGCGATTTACCGCTAGAGGGTTTGCCTGAAAAAATGCTGGATTTATTGATTTAAAATCGTTCACGAATTCGAACGCGGCATCCATTCTTTGCAATGTATTGCTGGAGGGGTTTGCAGCATAATTTGCCATAAGGTGTCGCAACGGCATGGTTTGCGCCCAGCCTGGAAGTACATTATAGCTGGCATAAACAATACCGCCAACTTTTAGTTTTTTCTTAATAAATTTTAGTATGTGATCCCGGTTCTGCTCGTTAATCCAGCTATATATGCCGTGAAGACTAATAATATCGAACTGATCAGGGAGTGTTTTTTCTTCTATGAATTCTTCGAAGGAGGAATCGTAGAAACTGATATTGGTTATTCCTGATTCCGACGAAAGGCTTCTCGCTCCAGCAATTTGCGTTGGATTAAAATCATTTGCGAATATCTTCATTTGCGGATTTGCGGCAGCGAGCAGGTTTACGGTGTAACCCTGCCCACAGCCAAGCTCGCAATAATTTATAGGCTCTCCAGTGTTGTATACCGAATATCCTTTTATCAAGGCAATTATCCGGAGCAAATCTGGAGACATTTCTCGATAATACCCGTATGTATAATCGACGTCTGAAACGTAACCTTCTGACCAGCTGCTCATTCTAACTCCATATTTCCAAGTGAAGATAGTGTGGCGTTACGTTCGCCAACACTTTATACGTCAATGAGGTGGAACGTACACAAATTGGTTGACGATCGAGCGGGAATTCAATTGTCCAAGAGTGGCAAAAAAATTCAAAGCTGCGTAAAGCCAATCAAACATCGCGAACAATCCCGATTTTTCGACGGTTAACCACCGTAACTCATGCTCGGTTTTAGGCGATAGCATGAGTGGTGCTCAATCATCAATGATGCGATTCGCGGGTCAGCAGCGCGGCCCTGCTCGAGAGAAGAGGTGTGGGGCGGGGTATACTAAGCCGAAGCGGTTTGGCTCCAACTCATCAGAAGACTGAAGGTCAGCTGGACCTTGGCAGTGCCGCTGTAGCTCTTTCCCACAATATGCGAGTTGCCAGTTAAAAATTAAATCAATCAACAGGGCATGTAGATGGACCGCTGGTCTACAAGACGATCATCATGCCGCAGGGCATAGCGGTCACCGTCTCTGCCCGCTGGCCTCAATCCGCTGCAAAATCTCCTTGATCACCCTGAGATCGCCGGATTGCTGCGATAGCTGTTTCTGAATTTCATTGACCGTCTGAGACATGGTCGAGGCCTGCGTTTCGACGGTTGTGACGCGGTATGTCAACTGGTCGGCAATGCTGGCCTGCTTGCGCAAGTCGGATTCGAGGCCGACGAGACGCTGGTCGAAGCGCGCTTCGATGGCCTTCACCTCAACCAGCCGTTCCTTGTGCCGCTGCTCATGTTCCTTGCGCCAGTCCTGCAGGTCGGTGATGTCGCGATCGTTGTTGATCCACGTCGCCGCGAAACCGAACAGCATGCCGGTCAGGGTGACGAGTTGAATGATCGTGTTGAGGTTCCACTCAATCCGGCCTTTCGGCGGCAATGCAGACATTGGATTGTCCCCCATCAGTTTCCGCCCTGCCCTTCCAGCGCCGTTGCGGCAATCGCCAAAGCCTTGTGCCGGAGGCGGCATTCACCCAGGGCAATGCGATCGCGCGCCCAATAGGGCGCCGCGACCTTCATCGTCAGCGCGCCGGCCGGCAGATCGGACGGGAAGGCGCATTCCTGTTTCAGCGATTGCGGAATAGCGGCGAGCCGGGGCTTAGCGACCGGCGGCATCGAGGGCGTTGCGCAGCCGCTCGGAAATAGCGGGAGGACAAGCGCAAGCAGAAGGGGCTTCGGGTTCGGCGGCAAGGGCATTCTCCAATTCGGTGATGCGGAAGGATTGGAGTTGGCGCTGCCGCCAATACTCACTTTCGATACTGTCGATCTTCGACTGCGCCTGCAGCCGTTCGGCCTCGCGGGCAGCGGCCTCGCGCCGGCGAAGCTCTTCCCAAATCTGCCGCTCGACAAGCCGGCCGGCTTCATACTGGCGGGCGACGCGCCCATCAATGAGGAAGGGCACGCCCTCATAGGAAAGGATGGTCGCGCCGACCGACGCGACGGCGGCGGCCAAGGTCCAGGAGAGAGGAACCGGGATCATGGCTAGGTGTCACAGACCGGACACGCAGGCTTCGGCCTCGCCGACGCGCTGCGCATCGCCCATTTCCCGGCGGTTGATGAGGCCGTCAAGACGCTTGCCGCCAGCCTTATTGAAGGCGGTCGCCGCCTCGCAGCTTTCGCGGTATTTGCCGGCCTTGGCGAGGCGAACCGCCGTCGAGCCGCAGGTCGCGCCGATGCCCACATTCCACGCAAGCGAAAGCATGGCGCCGCGCCAGGACAGCGGCCGGTTCTCCCAGTTGCCGACGCAAGCGGCCACCGGCGCGCGATAGTCTCTGACCAGCTTTACCGCCAGTCGCTTGTCGCAACCGGCCGCAGTCTCGACCATGCCGGGGCGAACATTGTCGGTATCGCCGTCGCAGATCGTCCAGACCGGCGGTTTTGCGAGACGATCGTAATAGGCAGCCAGCGACCGGCCTTCCCATGGCTGGATGATCTTCACCGCCAGGGCGACGTCATCCGGCACGCGATAGCCGCCGAAAATGGTTGCCATGCCACCGGCGGAGATCGCGACGACGCCGGCAATCAAGGCCTTGGCGCGGCGGCTGGAGGTAATGTTACGGATCGGCATCGGAAAGACCTTTCTGCGCCACAAGGCGGGCGACGATAGCGGCAACGGAAATGAAAAAGCCCAGGGCGGCGAAACTGCGCGGCGGGATGGGCAAGGCGCCGTCGAGAAACGGCCAGACGAATTCGAGGGCCTGACAAAAGATGCCAAGCGCAATCAGGCGAATGCTCCAGGCACGCCGGAGCACCGCCCGCCAATCATCAGCGAGACGCATGGGAACAAAATCCTATAAATGGAGGAGAGCCGGTTGACTCCGGGGGCGAAAAACGAGAACGTTTACGGAACGAACCTCCAAGGCCCCAAGCCATGAAACACCGACGCAGCATCGATCTGGCCCCGCGCGGCGCTGTCATTCCGCTGCCCCGGCGGGAGAATGCCGGGCTGACACGAGAGCACTACTTTTTCGTCGAGGTTTGGAGCGAAGAGCCCGACGCCGGCGGGCAGCTTCTGGAAACGATCAGCATTTCACCGGATGGTTCGGTTTCGAATGCGGCGTTTGAAGAAGCGATACGGCAGCGTCCCGGGACGGTGCTGGTTCATTTCAACGGGCGTCACATCATGACGACGCGGCGCGCCCCGGAGCAGCCGCCCCCTCTTGGCAACGGCCGCCAAAGCGGTGGAGGCGGCCGACCCAAGATTCGATCAGGCGTTGACCTTTTCCACCCTGCCGGAATGGTATGTGGTCGGCGCGCTTTGCTGCAAATGCCATCGCACCGGCTGGCTCGACCGCTATGACCTCGCCCGCCGGTTCGGAAAGCGCGCCAGCCTCGTCAACCTGTCGCCGCGCCTGCGCTGCGTCGTCTGCAACCAGAAGCCGGGGAACAAATTCGTGATAGCAAGGATGAAGCGATGAGCAGACGTCTCGTTTTCATCATGATGCTGTGTTTCGCTGCAGTGATCGCCGCGAGTATCTGCCTGCGGCTTTTCGCTGTGGTCACCGGCTTATGAGGTCAAAAACGTTTGACAATGTCAGGGATATTGACTCCCAGAAGTTGAAGCCCTAGACAATTACACCGCCGCCGGGAAGCCGAGACTTACGGAAAAGCAAGCAGGGTCCAAGAAAATGATTTTCCGACCGCATACCCTCCATAGACGCAAGCCCACCCGCAACATGACCGTCGAGGAGGCACGCGCGGCCCTGGACAAGACCATCGGTCCCGAATACCGGCTTCAGCTAAAGGCTGCGATGAAGCTTGCCGAGGCGGACCACCTGCGCGGCTCAGGCCCCGGCGAAACGCTTGCCGCAGTCAAGGCGCTGTTTGCGTCTCAGATGGAGGCTGAGGGGCGGGAGCAGACAACTCTTTCTCACGACGCGCCCGTCTCTGCCTCGTCGGACTCTTCATGAAGTCCTCCAAGTCTTCCGACACCATATTTATGAAATACCGCAGGTTTCGATCGCCAATACTGCGAAGCTGCGCACCAAGATAAATGAAGGTTTCAGCCAACAGAGGAATTTCATTCTCTCGTTCGGCACGCCGACCCATCGGGCTCTCCTAAATTTGAAAACCGATCTCTTTGATTGATATTCATTCCGACTTAATACAACTAGAGATAAGACTTGCGGTAGAAAAAGAGAAAGTCAAACGGGAAATTGCAACAAATGCGAACATGCCCTGACTTTTCCGTCGTTTTTTTCCGTACGTTGCTTTTCGCGCCGTCTAGTTTTCGTCCGTCCGTCCGATCCGATTGGCGCTCGACCATTCGTTCGGTGTCGCCGGCGTGCCGGATGGTGAATTCGGCGCGACCTTGTCGTCTTTCGACGACTTGCCTTTCCCAGACCCGGAGCCTTCGCCCCCAGACTTGCCGTCATAGAGCTTGAAGGCAATGCCGGTCCCATAGCCGGCAAGCTTGGTGTATTTATGGGTCGCCGTATCGATGACATAGGGAACGCCATCGACACCGGGCCGCACATCCTGAAACAGCAATGGCGCGCCGGAGCAAATGCCGGTATCGCCCGGCACCTCGACCGAGCCGGACCCCTCGCCGCGCTTCAGCGCCTTGGCCTTCGCCTGCGCCGCCTTGTCAGCCTCGTCGACCGAGGCAAACGCTTCGGGAATTCGAAAAACGCTGTCGCCATCGGCATCCGCATCCGCCTCGATTTCCCGGCGTTTGGCCTCGTCGCCATCCTGATAATAGGCGACGACCTTGCTGTATTTCGTCCGGTCGTTTGCCTCGACCGTGCAACTGCCCGGCCGGATCATTGAAGGCGTAACCACCACCGAGCCGACGAAGGCGCCGGAAGCGGCATTGCCGGACCCCTTTTTCGCGAAGATCAGCCGGCCACCCTTCACCGAAAACAGGCCGCCATGCCGATCCGCCAGACGGCGCAGGAAATGGATGCTGGTTTCATCCTGCTGACCGAGCCAGGGATATTCGATCTTTGCCAGATCGGGATCGATGGCCGGTTGCAAGCCGGCCTCGCCGGCGATCTGCGACACGATATCGCCCAGCGTTTTCTTGTCCCAATGGCGCTCCATGCGCTGCTTCAGCTTGCCGGAGCGCAGATCGGCCGCCTTGCCGGAAATCGACATGGAATAGGGCAGGATTTTAAGCTGCACCTTGTCGACCGTGAATTTGCCGAGCGAGCGCATGCCGGTTTCGACATAGCCCATCTGCACATCGATGATGGCGCCCTTACGCGGGATGGCAAGGAATTCCGGCGGACCATCGTTCAACTCGATATCGACGATATCGGCGGAATCCCCATCCTTGTCGGTGACGGTGATCGACACCAACCGTTCATAAAAGGCGCCGGCGACCGCTTTGCCGTCGACCGTGACATAAACGCGAGGATGCATGTCAGTCCCATAGCTGTTTCAGGATTGGCGCGGTCGAGGGGTCGGCAATGTCCGGCATCGAGATCACCGTGCCCAGCGGCAGGATTGGCCCCAGCGCCGCAAGCCCCGGATTGGCGGACAGAACGGCTTCGGTGACCTCGCCCGTTCGGCCATAGGTGGCAGCGCAGGCCATATCGACGGTTTCGCCCTGCTTGGTGATGTAGGTTTTCGGCATGGCGTCATCCGAACAGAGAGAGGATCGAGCCGAGGCCACCACCGGAAACGGCGCGGCCATAGCGTTTCAGGGTGATGGAATAGCCATTGCGCTGCGGCACGCCCTGGCGATTGTGAAAGCTGCGATCCTCGTCGACACTCTGGACCGTGAACATGCCGTGGATGATTCCCTGCACATTGCTGCCGGACACCAGCATCAACGGCACGCCGGAATTGGCCGCCGCGACGATGCCTTCCAGCGAGGCTTGCCCCCCATATTCCACCGGAAACAGAACGCCGCGAATAGTGACCTCTTCCGAGGTCGGGCCGGTCCATTGCTGCTGATCCAGCCCCTGGGCGACCGGCACATCCGCCCATGGTGTGTTGAGCCGGCGGCCGACCGTATCATAGCCGAAACCCAGACTTTCAAAGGGGAAGGCGCCCAGCGTCATACCCACAGGTCCAGACATGGGACCTCCTTTCGAAGAAGAAATGTCGGCGCGGTCAGTCGCTGAAATTCGCGTCCGACCGCGCCTTGATCTGCGCGCCCAGCTTGGCGATCGCCGCATCGGCCGCCGCCTGCGGATCGCTGACGCCGGTAATGCTGATCGGGGCATGCACGGTGATGTTCGGCGGCTGCAGATTGGTCACGCGGACATCCTGCACGCCGGCCGGCCGCGTCATTTCCGCGATGCTCGAGGCGTCAATGCGCACGGGCGCGTTTTCGGCGGCCTTGGTTTCAATGCCGTTGTGGTTGCGAAAGCTGAAGCCATCCTTGGCGGCGGGGCCAAGCCATGTTTCCGGGTTGCGCATGGTATCCCACCAACCGGAGAAGGATTCGCCGATGCCAGGCGCTTCACGGTACTTGTCGCCATAGGCAGACTTGAAGCCGGAACGAATGCCCTCTTCACCGAGATAGCCCAGCAGCGCCGGGACGCCGCCCCGCAACAGCCCGCCGCCAAGGCCCTTCGCCCAATTTCCCGCCCGCGTCAGCAATGATGGCGTCGGTGGCGCAAATCGCGTGCCGATGTTCTGGACACCCGTCGAGGTGACTTTCGCGCCGGTTGGCAGATTGCTCTCATAAGGCACCCGCCCCCACGGGCCAGCCGTGCCCGGCCGGCCGCCCGGAATGCGCGGACGAACCGGCGGAGCGTTTGGCGCGCCTGGCTTTCCCGGCAGCGTTTCGGGGACTGCCGGCGCGGCCTTGCGCAGGCCTTCGAACAGCTTGAGCAGGTTTTTCGCCCGCGCCGCGATCATCAACAGGCCGGCCCCAATGCCCGCCCATTCCAGCGCCGAAAGCCCTCTCAGGTTTTCGATGAATTCGCCGATGGAGCTTGCGCCCTTGGCGGCATCGATGACAGCCTTGATACCGGCCGCCAGCGCGAAGAGCTTGAACCACTTCGACACGCCCATGGCGGCAGCCGTGACGCCAAGTTCGGTCAGGAACTTTAGCACCGGGCTCTCGTTGATGGCGCTGGTCAGCGATCGCAGGCCCTGCCCGTATTCGTAAAACTGGCCGAAGGCGCGACCATATTCATCCGCTGCCTTGCCGGCATCGCGGACGCCAAAGATGAATTCCTTCAGCGAGCCGGCGCCGGCATCGCCACCGAAGCCAAGGCCTTTCCAGAAACCTTCGGCGCTGGCCTTCAGGCGATCGAAGACTGTGAAGCGCTGGTCGAGCGTGTTGAGCACGCCGGCCAGTTCTTCCGCCTGGCGCGAGATCGGCCCCAAGAGATTGCCGCCGACCGCCGTGCGCAGGTTTTCCATGGCGACCCAGAAGGATTTGATCTTCTGTTCGGCATCGCCCATGCGCCGGCGAAAGGCTTCATCGACCGCACCCGTCGCATTCTCGGCATCGCCGCGGATGCGCAGATAGTCTTTCATCCCGGCAATCATCGGCCGGATGAAATCCAGCGTCTGCTTGTCACCAAAAAGCTGTGTCAGAAGCTCCGGCTTGCCGCCTTCGGTCTTCTTGTCGATCAGCTTGATGAAATGTTCGATCGGCGAAATGCCATTCTTGTTGGCATCCCGCAATTCCTTGGTGACGTCGACACCGAATTTCTTGAAATTCTTGATCGTCTGCGGCGTGACGATCTTGCCCATGAAGTCCGACAGATTGTTTGCCGCCGTCGAGGCATCGCCAGCGCCACGACGGGCAATCTGCAAGGCCGCCGCCATGTCGAACACGCCCTTGGTCCCGTGCAGACCAAGCGTCTGTGCCGAGGCGGTCAGCTGCGGGAAATACTGCGCCATGTCGCGAAGCTCGAAGGCGCCGGCATTGCCGGCGCTCGTCATCCCGTCCAGCATCTTGCCGATTTCGGCCGGCATCACACCAAGGTTCTGCATGGCGCTGGTCGAGGCCGACGACAGGTCGGTAATCGACGCGGCGGTAGCGGTAGACGCCTTGCCGATCGGCGCAATCGCGCCCATTGCCTCGTCGGCAGAGATGCCCATGGCAAGCATGGTATCGACACCGCCGCGCAGGTCGGTGGCGAACTGGTTGACGTTCGGCGCGATGGCGACGAGGCGCTGGTTCATCTGCTGCAACTGGGTTGCTGACAGATCGGCCTTGATGCCGATTTCAGTCATGGCGGCCTGGGCTTCCCGCGCCTTCTGAAAGCTTTCGACGACGGTTTCGTTGAAGCCGACATAGGCGCCGCCGATGGCAAGCACCTGGCCCGCCATCCCGCGAAACGGCGCCATGAAGCCGCGGGCCTGATTCTGCACACCGCGCAAAGCGCCATTGATGAGTTTCGCGCGGGCAGTGACCTCGTCGAGGAGCGTCATCCGCAATGTGCTTTGTTGAACGCCGCCCATGGTCATTTTCCATTCAAGGCATCCTGCAGCCGCATCGCGGCCTCAAAATGCAGCAACAGTTTTTCGGGAGACCACCCCTCGATGACGTCGAGGGGTGTCGATGCGAAGCGGGCGACGAAATGGACGATTACGCCCCAGTCGTGCCCGCCGGGTCGTTTCCCATGAGTTCTGCGGTGGCGACCATGATGCGGTTGAAATCGCGAGCGCTGATCTTGCGGAAGGCCGGCAAGGGAATGTCGGCCATGCAGGCAAGCACGGCAGCCGTCTGCGATACCGAGCCGCCGAAGCCTTCGGCCGTCATCATGTCGCCGGCGGTTGCCTCGCGGAAAGTGAGCACGTCAAAAGTCTGCCCGTTGTGCTCGACGGGCTTTGTCAGGGTGAAGGATACCAAGGGGAAATTCCTTTAGAGGAGGAGAGCGTTGCGAATGCCCTGATATTGAGACTGGCCGCCGATCTTGATGTCGAAGTCATCGACCTCTTGAATGGCCTCGCCATCGACTTCGAGCTTGTGCCAGCGCACATCGACGGCGTAATCGTTTTCGGCAAGGGTGCCGCCCTGCCATGTGCCGTGGTTCGGCTTGTAGATGACGCCGCGAATGCTGATCACGCCGGAATGGACTTCGCCATCCTCGTCGACCAGCGCCCCCGTGATCATGAAGGGCGTTTCGGTGCCTGGCGCCAATCCGAATAGTTTCATGACCTGCGGATCGAATCCCGGCATCTTGAACGAAAATTCGGTCGCCTCGTAACCGAGATAGACTTTACGCGGGCGGATCATGCCGCCGTTGCGCATGTCCTCCCGCTTGGCTTCGATGGCCGGCAAGGTGACATCACCGATCTGACCGATCTTGTTTTCGCGATTGATGAACAGCAAGCAATCGCGAAGGATATAGCAGGGAATTTCTTTCGCCATGGACGGCGGCCTTTCCTGATTATGCCGCCAGCGTCAGCGGACCGTTTTCGATAGCGCCGCGCACCTGGTCCAGAACAAGCTGGAAGTACAGGATGTTGCGATAGGTGGTGACATGGATTTGTTCCATCGGCACGACCGGCTCAAACTCGCAGTCCAAGAAAACCTTGCCCTGCGCATTGAGAGACGGCGTATTGAGATCAGCAAGCCAGACACGACCGCCAAGAATATCCGTGTTGAGCGTGCGGGTGCGCATCAGCGCATTGCCGTCCTCGACCAGCATCTTCAAATTGTGTGCCTTGAACTTCTTGTCGACCCACTCGAAATAGATGTCCTCGATATCGTCTTTCAGCATGTCGGCGACAGCGCGAACGCTGTCAAACTGCCAAAGCGCGTTGCTTGCCGCGAGACGTGACCCCCAAGTGCGCAACCCCTTCTCATTGATGATAGTCGAGACCTGATTGCTATTGAGGTAGTTCGAATCCTGCGGATAAACGATGGTACGAGCCGCACCGTCGAGGGTGCGAATTTCCTTGTTCGAGACCGAGCCCGAGACACCCTCATTAGAGGCGACGACACGGGCGCGAACCCCGGCGAAGACAGGTGCGGCACGCACGGGAACGGGCGTGCCGGCAAGGTTCTTAATGCCCATCGGGTCGATACCCATTATGCGGCTTCCGAGCGTCTGCCGCCAGCGTACCGCCTCCGCATCGGTGGTGTTGGGGCCATCCACATAGCCACGGGCGTCAATCTCGTTCGCCACGGTGTTAAGAGCCGAATTCAACGCATTGCCGACATCGCCGATATTGGCGGTTGCCGCCGCACCGGTGCCAGCACCGCCAGAGAAGGCGAGCGCCGGGGCCGCCGACATGTTTTTGCCGGGCGTGACGACATTGACCGCCACCACCTTGCCAGCATTTGCGCCCTCGCCCAACACCGCCTGCAGGGTCGGCAAGACCTTACCGGCATCGCTGCCGCCGCCCGAAGCCGTGACGGTGGGCGCCGAAGTATAGCCGGAACCGCCGGCGGTAACATTGACAGAGACAACGCCGTTGTCGATCCACGCGCCGGTATTGCCAGCGGTGATCAGCACGCGCGGCTTAAGCTGAAACAGCGCCTTGCAGCGCAGCGCGGCATAGATGCCGGTGCGGGACGCGGCATTGCCGATCAAGTTCGCTTCCAGCGTTGCCGGGTCGGCGCTGTACTCAACACGATTGACAATGGCGATCGAGCCGCCTTCGCCACAGAAGTAAGTCAGGTCATCGAGCAAAGTACCGGCCGCGCCGAGCGCAGCCGCCTGCTTCAGCGATTTCACCAGCGTCAGGCCCAATGGGAAGGCTGCGGCGTCCGCATCCGGCGCGGTGCCATTGATGAAGGTTACGCCATAATTATTGAGGCGGATCAGCGAAGGTGTATCTTCGCTCTCCTCAACTTTCGAACCATGGAAATACGACAGGTCAACCATGCATGGTCTCCACTCTAAAGGTCAGGGATGTTCGGAATGTCCAGCGCGACAGGCGCCGACTAATTTGAGGTTATGGCTACCGGCCCGAGGCCCAGAGCCAAAGGGCATCGACCTGATCGGGAAGCAGGCTAAACGCTTCGGCGAATTCCGCGACTAGCGGGTGCGTCCGCTCATAGTTGAGCGTGTCCTGCCAATCGATCATCGCGGCTTCCCGCTCGACTGGATCGGCGATTGAGCCGATCTGGGTTTCGATGTTGGCGGAGGTTATGCCGATCGACAGCAGGCCGTTGCGCAGTTCCTTGCGGGTGAGCGTCGGGAAGACGGGCGCCGATGGCGATGGTTCTGGCACCGGGCCAACAAGCTCGAAACGCCCCGGATAAAACGCCAGTACATAGGCTTCATCGGCGATCGTGAGATTGCCTTCCGGCTTTTCGTCAGACCACACCCTGTAAATGGCTACTGTCATCCGAGGATCTCCATCAGAATTACACCGGAGCCACCAGCGCCACCTTTCTGCACGTTACTGGTGGCGACGTTCGCGACACCGCCGCCACCGCCGCCAAGCTGACCATCGTTGCCGACCAGCGACGCCGTGGTAGTAGATGAAGCAAGCCCGCCACCCCCGGCAAAGACACCGGCCTTTGCCAGCAAATTTCCGGGCCCGCCACAGAACGGCCCAGCGTCGCCACCGTTCGATACGGGGCCAAGCACCCCCCAGAAACCCATGAAATTGCGCCCTGGAAGGGTCAGAGCAGTCGTGGCCAAGAGGTTGGACAATGAACCGACGCCGCCACCCAGAACGGCATTGGTGCCCGCTGACCCCGATGAAGGGAGATCAGGTGCGTCAGCTCCAATACCACCACCACCGGACCCGAACACCGCATAGGATGCCGTCATGGTATAGTTGCCGACGACCATGTCGCCACCATGGCCACCCTCGCCGGTGAGAGGTACTCCGCCTCCACCGGAGGCGCGATGGGCCGTGTATGACGAGCCCGAATAGGTGCCAGCGGGAATGTTTCCGCCTCGATTGCCGATACGGTTGAGGTCGCCGCCAGATGCCGTTCCCGGCAAACCGCCATCCGTTGGCGTTCCAACCGCACCTACCGTTGCCTTGCCGCCACGCCCGCCGCCTGCGACGATGTTAAGGCCACCGCCCGTTATCGTCGTATCTCCACCATTGCTGCCGTTTGAAGCTGGCGTGCTGGCGTTGGCAATGCCGCCAACGCCTGGAGCACCAATGGCGAAATTGTAGGTTACGCCGGCTTTCAGCGTTACGCGCTTTCGAACATAAGAACCGCTGCAGCCGCCTGTCGCTGTCGGGAACGTGTTATGACATGCGGCGGCACCCCCACCACCGGCGCCGACGCTATGCAATATGGCGTCAATGTCGTAATCGGGCGTGAAGGGCCGCGAAACGGTATAGATACGCCATTCACGGGGCGTTGAAAGCGAAGTGCTCGACGCCAGATAAGAAGAAAGAAGCTGCATCAAAAGCCCCCAGGAACAGCGTACCAGCCGCCATCCATGAATTTCATGTTGGCGATCATTCGGTCCTTATCGATTGTGATGTCGTCGGCGATGCCGTTGATCGTCTTGCCGTTGCGAGCGATGACGACGTTGTTTGCGCCGAAGCGCCAGATCGTCACCGGGTTGCCGCTCGCCGGCGCGGCGGGCAGGGTCATCGTCACAACTCCGCCAGCCGTTTTGACGAAGTATTCCCCACCCGCAACGGCGGTGGTGTTCGCCGCGACGACGGTGGCAGACCCTGCCGCGAGAGCTGCAAGGGCCGTTGCATCGGCCTTGGCATTGATCGCCGTAGTCAACGCATCAGCAGATGCGCCGATCTTGGCCAGCAATTCGGCAATCGCTCCCTGCGCCGTGGTCGCCGCCAGGCCGACGATGGGCGTGACGGTGACACTGGTCGCAAAGATGCCCGCAGCGATGAGGGCCGCGACCTGGTCGGCCAGCGCATCAGCCTGCGCCTGCAACAAAGCGAACTGGTCGCGCGCGGCCTGCAATTGCGGTTCAAGATTTTCCGCAATGACCTGCAGGCCGAGATTGTTGAGGTTGTCGACCGCCCCTTCCCAATCGACGATCTGCCCTTCCAACTCGCCAAGGCGGGCATGAAGGCTACCGAAGATCGAATTCAGGTTCGGCGGATCGAGCGCCGTGTCGAGGCTGATCAGATAGCCGTTAGATGGCGTAGGCAGTATCGATGACATCATCACCCTCCTGCGCCACGATCCGGTTCACGAATGCGCCTTCGGCCTCGTGTTCATCCGCCCGTGAAAGGCGCACACCATCGACCCTGATGGTGCGCAGGATGCGGAACAGATATTGCGTTTCCGGCTCGTAGGCCGGCTTGGTCTTTGCAGCCATGGATTGCCCTCTTAGTCCGCCATGAGGAACACGCTTTCGCCGAACCATTCGTCGACACCGGTCTTGGTGCCTTCGATCTGGACAGCGGCGGATGTCGTGGCGGCGATGCCGGAAAACGTCGCCGTCAATCGGCGGCGCTTGGGATTGTCAGGGTCTTGCCAGACGCTGGTCGCGGTGGCGTTCAGGGTCGATGCGCCAACGACCAGCTTGACCGCCGCGCTATGCTCGCCCGCTTTCCACCGGTCGATGGTCAGATCGACGGTGATGGCGGTGGTCGAAAGACCGAAGGCGATGTTTTTGGTCAGCGCCCGAAGGTCGCCACGGGTGCGACCGGTTTCGCCGCGCGCCTTGCTGTCCAGCACAATCGCCGGGGCAAGATCGGTGGTGCCGACCATGACCAGGCGAAGACGAACCAGCGCCGGCAGCCCATAGAGAATGTCGGCATTCTCCGGGGTCATGTCATACCATTCGGTATCGCCCTGCGGCTGCCACTGCCAAAGCTGGCTTGTGCCTGCCGGCGCCCAGCCCGCCGCGATAAGACGCATATACGTCATGCCGCCATCGAGGGTGAGCGGCTCGAATTCGACCACCGTGCGCGTCGTCGAGAACTTTGCGCCGAGAATATCGAATTCGAGGTCTTCGGTCGGCGAGACCAGCGCCCAAGCGCCGTCGGTGACCTGGAAGAGCGACCCCTGCGCAAACTTGTTTTCCGAGACGAAGGCGATCTGGTGATTGCCGGTCGTGGTCAGGAAAAAGGCGTAACGCTTACCCGGCTCCAAGAGCATCGGCCGGAAGCCGAACCGGACCTTGCCGATGGCAAGATTGGCGCGGGCCACCGTGCTGCGCTGCAAGACCTTGTCCATGCGCGGCGAACCATCCTCGCCACATTCACAGACGCAGATATGCACATCGCCATCCGTGCCCACGCGGGTGAAGCGCAGGTTCAGGCCGGTCATGATCATGGCCTGGCTGTTGAGCCAGGTCTGACCATAGATCGAGCCGTTCAGGCCGAAGGTTTCGGTGACCTGATCCCAATAGACTTCCGTCCATGTCGAGACCGACACCGATTGCACGTCATAGTTCTTGTGGCCGACCGAAGCCGGGTCGGCATTCCAGGCACCGCCGACGCCACTGCTGGATTGACCGACGACATTGAAGGTCTCGCCGGCAACCGCCAATGTCTGGCCGGCGCGGGAATCCGAAAGACCGGCCGCCGCCCAATCCTGCTGGTTCTGGCAAACCTGCACGATCGGGCCATAAGCAACCGCCGAACGGGAAATCTCGCGGCGAACCAGCGTGACTTCCGTATGGACAAGCTGCGAAATGTTCTTCTGGCCCGAACCGCCCGACACAGAGAGTTTGGTCTCTTCCGTCCATTTCGGCAGCATCAGGCCTTCGGTGATCCGGACATCCGGGTTTGCCGGATTGTAGAGCGCCAACTGGCTATCGCGGTAATTGGCGAAGGCAAAGCGAACGCCTTCCTTGATGCGGGCCATCCAGAGGCTATTCGGCGTATCCCACTTGGTCGGTAGCAGCGCGGAATCGTAGAAATAGGCGCGCGGATCGTTCTCGAAGATGCGCAGTGCGCGTTTGACCGCCGAAACGTCGAGCCGCATCTGGTTGAAGATTTCCGGGCGAACCGCCTCACGCTGTTTCGCCGAGATCGCGGAAAGGTCAGTGCGTAGCGTCGCCGCGACCTGTTCGATGGCATCCATGCGCGCTTCGAGGATGACGACGCGGCCTTCGACCTCGTACAGGGTCTTGACGCGGTTTTTCGGTTCCATCTCGATCAACTGGATACCGGTCTGGGCCAGCAACAGCCATGCGACGACGCATTCGTTGGTGGCGACGGTCGGCTTGATCGGGGTCGGGCCGGCAATGCCGACCTGATCGACACAGGTGACCGTCAGGCGTTCGGTCTTGTTGACCGTCTGCAGGTCGGTGGTGCCGGTATCGACATTGGTGCGAACCGTACGCTGGGCCGTATCCATGGCAGGTTCGCCACGCAACAGAAGCGCGACCCAGACCGTATCGCCCAACACCAGGGGAAGGCGCGGCGTCAGGTCGATCGAAAACGCCTCGTCGAGGTCATAGAGCTTGTCATAGATAAAAAGACGGCCGGGATTAATGACCGCCGTCGTCGCCGATTGCTGGCTGACTGTCACCGTCGCATAATGGTGAGGATAGCCGATAGCGTCGCCAACGATATTGCCGGTCGTCTCATTGCTGTGAAGGCCGATCGCGGTCAAATCCTCGCTGGCGATCTTCTCATTCACATTGAAAATCTTGCGCTTGGTCAAAGCTTAATCCTCGCAAGGTATTGGCCGGCCAGATAAGCGTCGCCGGCAGCAACGGCATCGCCGGCCGTCAGCACACGGGCGTTCTGGAAATCGGCGCGGATTTCGGTGTGGGTGGCCTTCGCGGCTCGAAGCGCGACAAGGCAGCGGTCATAGGGTTCGGTGATCGTCTCGCCGGCAAAATCCTCGTCAGCAAAGGCAGAGCCGACGAAGGCCGCATGCGGTTCGGCGGTTTCGACCTTGACCAGATAGGTCGCGAGAAACGGCGGATGATCGAGTACGGCATCATCGCAAAACGCTTCGTCGCAGATCGCCAGCGCCGGATAGGACACGGCATCGACGATCGCGCCATCGACCAGCGCCAGATAGCGCATCGCCCCGCCGCGCGTCGTCTTCAGGGCCGCCAGCTCGCCGTCAAACAAGGTCGAGGCGCCGGCCGCCTGGGCGATGGCCTCGCGCTTGCGCTCATCCGACCAGTCATCGAACCAGAGGTCGAGGCTCGCGCGATGGCCCAGCCATTTCAAGAGATCGGCGCGGGCGCGATACGGGTCGAGTTGTTCGGCGAACGGTACTGGCAATGCGTCCGACATGCCTGCGGCGAGCGCCTTCTCGAATGTTTCGCTCCCAGATGGCAGAACCGTCTTGACGTCGCTCATGTCCGCACCTCGACCGTCACGGAAAGGCTGGTCATGACCGGAATCTTGTAGGCGTTCGCGACAATGACGACGGGGGCGAGGTCACGAACACGGATCACGTTCGCGCCATAACCAGCACCGGCCAGGAGGCCTTCAGGAATTTCCCCGCCAATGAGCATGCGCCCCGCCGCCGCCGCCCGCACCCTTTCTTCCGCTTCAGCGCGAACCGCTTCTGGCGCCGGCCCATTTCCGGGAACCTCGACGACAAGGGAAACGGCATACTCGACGCGCTGCGCCGCCATGACGGTAATCGCCACGCCATCCGGCGCGCGGTTGATGTCCGTCACGGCTGCCCGAACGGTTAGAATTTCTTCAGTCGTCGGTACTCGACCGCCCGCCCCGGTAATGACCAGATCGCTATCGCCGCGCCGCCCATGGATGGCGTAACCATTGACGCGGGCGTCGTGCATGCCAGACCCGTCTTCGCCATGCGGCCATGCCGACCACGCGTCGAAGAGATAGCGGCCCGCCGACCCTGCGGCCGGCACGTCATACGACAGCATATAGCGGAGCAGAAGCGAGGGATCGCTTTCCATCACGGCCGGCGTCGTCGATGTTGCCGGCTGGACTGTTAGCCGTTCGACGTTCCGGGTCGCGGCGATGACATCGAGATTGCTCCCCGTCGCCAGCGGCGCCAGCAGCGCGCGATAACCATCGTTGACACGCTGGCGATCCAAAAGGCGAAGATAAGACCAGGCTTCGCCAACGATGACGGCCGGATCGGTTTCCAGATCGAGCGTATCGTAAGCCGGCAAGCTTGGATCGATTGCGCGCTGCGTATTCCAGAACGTCAGGAAGCGCGTCTTGAAGGCGGCGAGCAGGGTTTCAAAGTCCAGCGCTTCGATAATCTCAGGCGCAGGCAGCCGCGATACATCGATCACGGTCGGGGCATAAACGCTCATTGCGGATCACCTGCTGTAGATTACCCGCAGGTTTTGTGTCTCGACGACCGAATAGTCGCCAAGATGGCCAAGCGGGTAATAGAGACCATGGAGAGTGAGAACGACCTGGCCGGCCGCGTTCAGTTCCTCGACGCTGCCAAGCAGCATGCGAAAGCGCGGTTCCCATTTTTCAATGGCCGCGGCAGCCGCCGAATAGACCAGCAGCACATTGCGCGGCGTCATCTTTCGGTCGACCATGTTCGGAAGGTCGGACCCGAAGGTCCGACGCATGACGCGCGTTCCGATCCGCGTCGTCAAAATCTTGGTGATTGCCTGCTGGACGTTGGGCCAGTCACTGAGCGGCGCGCCGGTCGCGGCATTTAGGCCCGTCGAATCCGCCATCGGGGCTTTCCTCCTGTTCGGTCACGGGGAACACGACATTGCCGAAGGGCGGGGCGAGATTTTCGGCCTGCTTATCGGTCAGCTGAAACGGCTTATCCTTTTCACGCCAGACGCCCAGCACTTCGCAGGCGATGCGAACGCAATAGTTCTTCATGGATTGTTCCTTGGGTTAGACCGCGTAGACGCGGCCGGCGGAGCCGACAGCGATGTCGCCGCCACTGTCGGCGTCGCCCTTGCGGTGAAGCAATTGACCGCCCTCGCCGCCGAGATGCACGACGCCATCGATGACGATGATGCCCGCGGTCAGGGCGATGCGATCTTCCGACATGACGAAGGTCGCCCCGCCGATCTGGATATGCAGCGGCGCGCCGGGATTGGCGCGCGGATTGGCATTGCTATAGGTCGACTGGTCGATTTCGGCGTCGGTCAGTTCGCCGTTTTCAGAGACGACGTCGACCTGTTCGCCCTCCGAGCGCAGGGCATCGACCTTCACCAGACCACCGGCGATTTGCCGGGTGCGGAGCCAGCCGGTCAGATACGGTTTGCCATCCTGTTCCGACAGCTTCACGCGGTACTTGCCGGCATTCTCGCCGGTTCCGACCTCTTCAATCGTGCCCTTGCGCCGGCGGTTGCGCTGGCGGCGCTCCAGTTCGGCAACACGATGCACCAACTCGGAAAACAGCTTTTCGGCATCGTGGACGTTCATGGCCCCGCCTCTATCGTCGTGACGACCTCGCCGACCGTTGCGCCTTCCGGCACACCGTCGATAGGAGAGATCAGCAGCGCTTTCGCCTCCGCCGCGGTGAAGCCGTATCGGCGAATGGCGATGTCCAGCGGCGTGGCATCGCCTTCGATCTGGGCAAGCATACGCGCCGCCTTGACGCGGGTGACATCATCATCAAGACCTCCGACGAGGGCGAAGAAGCGCGCCATCGGCCCTTCCGGAGCGAGCGGCCGACCGCGTACGGGATCGGGCAAGAGATCGACCTGCAGACGGATTTGATGGAGGGCGACACGCACGCCAGCGACGCCGCTTGTGGCGCAGGCGCGGTCGGCGGAGACGATCTTGCCGCCGATGAAGCTGCGATAGATATCGGCCCACGGGTCGGCGGGATCGTTCAGCGCGTCGAGCACCTGGCGGGCGACGAGGTCGAGATAGAATTCCATCGCGTCGTCGATCGCCGGCAAGCCGGGCAGGATGACGGATTCATCGGTGACCGGATCGACCTCGACATGTTGTGTCGAAATGCCGATGTCGAAATTGATCTCGGTCAGGCCATTGAGCAGCAGCGACCGGATACCGGCTTCGCTACGCGCCTTGGCGCTATCGGCATAGACCGAAATGAACGGCTTCCGGCCAACCGACGTCACCTTGCCGGCGGCGTCGGTCTCGACAAGGCCGATCTGGCTATCGAGCACATTGGCGCCGACTTCGGTCTTTCCGCGCAGCGCCTGGCAAATGGCGATGCGCGTCGCAATACGGGTCAAGGACATCAGCCGGCCACCTCTACCAGGGGCGCACGGATAAGGCCCGCATCACGGGCCGGCGCGCCGGAAACTTCCCAAACCGGTTCCCCCGGCCTGTCGATTGCCCTGACGCGATCGCCCTTGACCACGTCCGGTCCATCATAGGTCGACCGCTCCAACACCAGCACTGCGGCGCAGGCCGCAAATTCGGTGCGGCGGTCGCTGTTGAGCGAAGTGCGAAACTGGACAAGATCGGCATCGGAGGTCGAGAGGACGGCGCGGACGGTCACGCGCGGGCGATCCGGGTCCGCCTTTCCGTCCAGCATGAACGAAATACGGATTTCCTCGCCGTGGACCCGCTCCACCGTGGAACGGGCCGCCCGCGCCAGCCTTTCGAACGGGCTGACCATGATCAGAAGGCCGGCGCGCCGAGCTTTACATTGACGGTCGCCGCGGCATCCGCCGCAGCCTCTACGGCGACACCGACAAGCTTGTTGCCCGACGCCGTCTTGTTCAGGACATCATTGGTGGCGTCGTAATAAAGCTTGTCGCCGACTGCCACCGCGAGCGCTGCGGTCTTGGGATAGGCGAAGACGCCTTCCGTCTGCAGGGCGACGGGAACGGTTTCGGCTGCGGTGACGGATGCGATGCCGAAAAGCGAACCGATGATGACCATCTTGCCGGAGACCGTGCCGCCCGCCGGCGCCGGCACCGTGATGGACTTGCCGGCCTCTACGAAGTTTTTCATGGTGAATACCTTTGATGATCGCCGAAGCGGAAAAGCGTCGTCATGCCGGCGGGATTGCCGGCATGGTGAGTTTCCCTCGAAGGGCGCGTTATTGGCCGGCGTTCTTGTAGCCGTAGCGATAATCCGTCGCGCCGCAGCCGAAGTCGTGTTCGACAGACATCGCCATACCCTGGCGGCCGAAGGGGTTTTCGATACGAACGCGCGGCGCCTCATAGCCTTCGAGGTAGCCCCAGCGATAGTTCGAACCGACAGCCGGATCGGCGAACAGATACCAGGCGAGGTCGGCAATCTGCGACGTGCTGAACGGCGTCAGACGGCCGGAGAAAATATTGACGTTGGCGATTGTCGCAGGCGTGATGCTGGCGACGAGCTTTTCGGCCGCCGTGATGCGGTCGGGGCCGGTCAGCATCAGCGACGGGGTATTGCTCAACAGCGCATTGCCGCTCAGGCTTTTCTGCTTACCCATGGCCGCTCGACCAAGGGAAACGTTGTCGACGTCGATGCCAGAAGCCGCACCGGCAAGATTGCCGTGGTCGGCGTGGAAAACCGTCTTGCCATCCGCAAGCTTGCCGTTGAAGGCCTGCGAATAGAAGGTGATTTCCTCAAACAGCGCGACCGTCGCGCCATAGTCCGACAGCATTTCGTTGATGGCGCCGAGATCGTCGTTGATCATGAGCTGGCGGGAAACGGCAAGGCCGACCGCATAGGAGAGGACGGAAAGCTGTTCCTTGCCTTCGGTCAGCGTGCCGAACTTGATTTCACCATCTTCCGCAATCGGCTTCAGCATCGGGAAATCGCCGGTCTTGACCGACGTATGCGGGCGGAAGTCGCGGAAATTGCGCTGGCGAGCGATGCGACGGAAGGTCGGTTCCGCCAGACGGTAACGCGCCTCGAGCGTCCGGTTGATCGCGCCTTCCATGATGATCGGGAAATCCGATGTGGTATGGGCGGCGCGTTCGAAAAGGCCTTCGCGTTCACGCGGCGATTCAGGATAGTTGCGCTCGCCGACGCTTTCCATCGCAAGGCGGATCATGCCGTCGCGCATGCGGGCACGAACATTCTCCGCCGGGCCGGCCTGCGGTATGGCCGCGCCGAGGCGGTAAGACAGCGCTTCGATACGGGCGGCGCGCACGGTTTCAGCCTCGTCGCGCAACACGCGGCCCGGTTCGGTACGGGTGCCAGCGGTGGCGGCGACCATGTGGTCGAAGGCGCGACGGCGGAAATCGTCAAGCGAGGTGCCGGAGCGGATCGCCTCCTGAATGGCGGCGGTGTCCATACCGGCGCGCGTGCCGATATCGAGAATATCGGCGGAGCGGGCATTGTCACCCGCCGCAGGCGGCTGCGTTCCGCCGCCAGCATTGCGTGCCGCTTCGGCGGCCTCTTCCGCAGCGATCTCGGCGCGTTTCGCCTCGATTTCCTTCACCAGCTTGTCGTGATCGTCATTGATGGCACGCGCCTGGTCGGCCGGCGTATCGTCCTTCAATTCGGCGATCTTGTCGGAGGCGCGTTTGGTCAGGCCGTCGAGATCGGCGCGCAGGGCGGCGAGGCTGGCGGCGGCGTAGGGCGTGAAATCATGCAGCGAACCGGCAATGCTAGCGATCACCGAATGATGGTCGTGGACTGCGGCAAAAGCTTCCGCCGGCATGCCAAGCACAAGGGGGACTGCGATCAAGGCAAGCGACAGCGCTACCGCAAGCGTACGGTAAAACATCTTCATGGAGAGTTTCCTTAGAAAAAACCTTGCCCAAGGGCGGTTACGGGCACCGCTGACGCGGTCTATCAGAGCGTCAGAGCGCCGCCTGAAGCTGCCGCAACTGCATCTGCATGCGGGTGCGGCGAACGAAATTCATGGTTTCCGTGGTCGGCATGACACGGCACGAGTACAAAGCGTCGTCATTGCCGGAGCGGATGGACGAACCCGGATCGGCCGGAACAGGGACGGCGGAGATTTCCCACGGTTCCCAGTCGATCACGCGATGCAAGGTGACCTGTCCGTCGCGTTCCTTTTTCTCGACTGCATGGATGCGATAACCAACAGAGACGTTGCTGACCGTGCCTTCGACGATGCGGGCGACACGATCACGGGCATCATCGGCCGTCGAAAGCTTGATTGTCGCGTAACCCTTGCCGCCTTCGAGGCGGGCCGTTCCGCGCACGACCGAACCAAGCACGTTTTCGAGCGCGAAGCGGGAATGCGTATCAAGGAACGGCGCCCCGGAATTCAGCCGGTCGAGGCGAACGCTTCGGGTATCGACGACCAGTTCTTCGTCAAATTCGCCGTCCATCCACGAGACGCGACGCACCGTGGCCCCGGTTGTCCAGATGACGTCGACAGTGTTTTGCCCCTCGTCATAGGATGCGGCGCGCACTTCGGCATCGCGCACCATGCGAGGCAGACGGATAATGTCAGCCATTGGCATTTTCTCCTGACTGTTGATCCTGCGGCGCGGGAACGGCGGCACCGTTTGCCGGCCGGCGCGGGTCGATATCGAGAGGGACTTTGTTTGCGTCGGCGAAGCTGAAGAAGGCCGCGAAATCCGATACGTTCTGACGCCAGTCCCGACCCCAGGAGGAGATGAATTCCTGCGGTGACATGCGGCCCGAACGGACAGCGAGAATGTCGGCCTCCAAATCCTTCTTCGGATCGATTGGCTCGATTGCCGGCGTTACATGCCGAACGCGGTAGCCTTCGCGCCGCGCCGGCAGGATCCCCGACATGACGGCATATTCCTCGAAACGGCGGTCGACGGGGCGGCAGACCATCGGAATGAAGACCTGCCATTGCTGCTGTTCGACGAGGCGGCGGAATTCGATCTTACCGGCCCGCAATGACGAATAGTTGGCCTGGCGAAGATCGCCGGTCACCTGATCGTAAGTCAGCCCGGCGCCAACCGCCATCGACATCAGCCCGGCCATATAGGCTTCGCCGAAGACCGACTGCGACGATGGATTGGCGAAGACGATTTCGGCCTCGCCAATGTCCTGAATCTGGCCCGGCTTGATCGTGGTGATACGATCCTGCGAGACCTCGTCTTTCTTCGTCGCGAAGGGACTGGCGCCGCCCGGCGGCCTCTTGATGAAGCCGGCAAACGAAGCCTGTGTGCGCTGCTGGATGATCGCCGCTTCCATCAGGTCTTGAATTTCCTGACCTGACAGAAGGATCGGGGCAAACACCGTGACGCCACGCAACTGACCAAGACGCAACGGCCGGTACAAATGGCATGCGTCGCGCCATTCGACGAAGACGGATGCCTCAATATTGCCGACGCCCATGTCGCCGGGGTGACGGCGATGCAGGTAAAGGCCCTGACGTTCGCCCCATTCGCCAACCTGAATGCCGAGCCGCAATGTGCTCGACTGTCCACGCGGCGACAATACATTGTCACGGGTGGTGTCGATGGTGTCGCCTTCCAGCCCGAGCAGGCGGAAAGGCACAGAGCCGACCGCATCGTTCATCGAAACGGGCAACATCCGCAAAACGCTGTCGCCCCCTTCGAGCATGGAGCGGAACAACAGCGCCTGCTGCCCGCCATAATCAAGAACGCCCTCCCGGTCGCTGACTTCCTCCCATTGCTCGCGGGCCAGACGATAGCGCTTGTCAGCCCTGTCGCTCCCGGTATCGGGAACGGTCATGATACCCGTTCCAACCACATGCGCCGTCATGACGTCGAGGATGCGGTGCCCGAATGGGCTGTTACGGCAAAATTCCCGCGCCCGGTCCCGAAGCGTCGAGAAGGCGGCGGCGACTTCGGTCGTCGCGGAGGTTCCCCGCGCCTTCCAGCCCTTGTTGCGCCGACCGTTTCCGGCGGCGGCATAGTCCCGCCGGCGCTCATAGGCTTCGAGCGACTGGCGCGCCGCCGCGCGGCGGACGCCGCTTTCAGGCGAAAAGACCGATACGAATTTGTCGAGCAGGTTCATCAGTAATCCGATCCGTATTCGGCAAAAATCGCGCCGGCACCCGTTGACGGGCCGACTAGCTCGCCCTTGATCAGGTCGCGTACCCGAAGCATGTCGGCCATCGACCGATATTCGACTTCATGCGTCTGGTAGCGCACCTTCTGCGCGCCGGTCGCGATCGCCGCATCGAGCGCGGCGAGATCGTCGGCAGTCCAAGCCATCGCGTTTACTCCCAGAAATCAGGCGGTGGTGACCAGCCGTCGTCGTCATCGTCGGCCCGGCGGGTGACGGTCGTTACCGGAATATCCGGCGGTGCGGCTTCCTTCGCCGCGATGGCGATCGGGACCGGCGCGAAAAGCCCCGGATTGACAATTTCGCTGGGAACGCCGCGCAGCATGATAAGCTGGCGCCATTCGTCCGGCGTCATGCGTGAGACGCCGAGGAAGTCGGCCAGAGCGTCGCCGTAGACCTCGCAGTCGAGCAGGTGGTTTTCCTCGCCCTGTCGCGGCATCCAACGCTGGCGCTCCCGGCCCTTGATCTTTTCCTGCCCGAGATATTCCGCCGTGATCTGCCGGAAATAGACTTCATCCATCCAGCCGCCGAAATGGCAGTATCCGGGCGGGTCTTGTTCCTTGCCGGCGGCGCGGCCCTCTTTGCGCAGGTTGGCGTAGAAGACGCCTTTCAGCGACCACGTTCCGACAGCCCAGACGTTGCAGCCGTGCCGAATGCGCCGGCCGTTGAAGTTGATGTCGACCGGGCTTGGCTGGCCAAGCGGCGGACGCGCCCAGCCGTCTTCGCCCTTCAGCGCCATCACGTTCTGTTTGCCGCGACACCAGGTGTAAACGACATGGCTACGATAGCCCGAATCCACACCGGTCAAATCGACCGGCCGCGTCTTGCCGAACGCATCCGGCCATTGCTTCTGGCGCAACTCTTCCAGCTTCAGGAAGGCGCCTCCATGTGGGTCGTCGGTCTCGCCCTCGATGTATCCGGCATCGACGCGCCATGTCTGCCGATCCGGTCCGTAAGCCTTGACCACATACCAGATGCCGCGCAACTGCACGTCGGCCGTCAGCGTCATCATCAGGCCCAGCGGCGGGATATGCCCGCGCTTCAAGGAATGGTCGCGCCGCTCCATGAGGCGCACATGGTCGGGCGCATCGCCCTTCATCTCATAGGCAAGACCGAGCGTCAGGTTGTAGAACGTCTTGAGCTTCTGCGGATCGCCGTTGCAGGCAACGAAGCGTTCGGCGATCTTGGCCCAGGGCACGAAAGGCGACGACAGGGCGTCGAAATGGTAGGATGGATAAGCGCCGGGCCGGGGCTTCTCCGCAATCCAGCGGCCCTTTTTCATCAGGGCAAGCTTTTCGTGAGCCTCGACAGTCGATCCGCAGCACGGCGTCGCGTAGAACGGATCGTGCGGATACGTATCCTTGAACTTGAAGTATTTCCGGTCGAAGACGAACTTGAACGGATCGCCGCAGCCAGGGCACGGCATATTCCAGTAGCGTTGATCGCCCGCCTCGAAGGCGGTTTCGATCTTCGAAGCGCCCTTGATGGTCGGTGTCGAGATATAGACCCGCAGCCATTCGCCGGACATCAGGAAGGATTCCTGACGGGCTTCGATCATGCCGAAGGGATCGCCCTGCCCGTCGAGGTCTTCCGGGTATTCGTCGACCTCGTCGAGAAAGGCTTTCTTGATGGTCGACGACCGAAGATCAGCCGCCGAATTCGAGATTGCCAGTTTCAGCGAGCCGCCGCGAAAGCGCTTCGCCAACGCCGTAGAACCTTCGCCGCTCCGGCTGGTCTGCTCATGGACCAGCTTCCGCATCGCCGGTGACGACGCCAGCATCACCGACAGCTTTTCCCGGTTGAATTCCGACAGCGCGTTCGTCGTCGGCTGCACGATCATCATGCGGCACGGGTCTTGACCGATGTGATAGGCGGCTGACGCCAGCAACAGCGTCGTGAATCCGGTCTGCGCCGACTTGCGCACCGCGATTTCGTTGACGCCGCTTTCCGTCATGGTCATGAGCAGCGGCTCATGAATGTACGGCGTCAGTGAATCGTCCCAGAGGTCACCGGCCTGCGGCCCATCGGGCACGATCATGTTTTTCCGGGCATACTGCACCGCGTCGGCCTGTTCGGCAGGCATGATGGCTGCGGCGAGCACAGCCGCGATGACCGCGACTGCGGATCGGCGCAACGTAACTTTCACGGCTCATCCCCAAACATGAAATCGACCTGAATCCCGGCCTTTTCGGCCTCCGCTGCCTCCCCGGCGAGCTTCGCCAGGTTCTGCGCCATCGTTGCCCGCTGATCGCGAACCTTGCTTCGTAGGAGGCGGCGCAAAGCGCCCTCCCCCTGGGCCGACGCTTGCATGATTTCCGACACCCAATTCAGCGGCGCGCCCAGATCGCGGATCAGCGCTTCTGTCACCTTCACAAGGCCGGTTTCAAGGCCGTGTTCGCCGCGAAGGGGAACCACAAGGCCCTGCCGTTCGGCCAGTTCCAGCGCTTTAAGCTGGGCGTCGTATCGAGCGCGGTCGGTCTGGGCATCCCGCAATCCGGATTGCTGCGGCTGCTGTTGCTCGCCGCGCAGATCGCGTCCGGTTTCGGCTGCCTGTTCCTTGAAGGCGTCGCCGACCTGCCCCACGACATGGTCGTAGGTGGCAAGCTCGACTTCGCGGTTACGACCTTTGCGGCGAGTGGAAAGATGGCCGTCTTTTTCGAGACGATCCACGCGCTTGCTGGCGGCCTGTTTGCTGATTCCTTTGCGGCGAGCCAGTTCGGCGATCGTAACCCAAACGCCGGCATCGCCTTGTTGCGTGTCAACCGATGTCATGGGATGGCCGTGCCTTTCATAGCCGTCGTCAACTGCGTCGCCCGGTCGTCAACCGGGTCAACCCAGAAAAAATACCAATTCCACTAGCGAAATCCGGCAGTCGCGCGCGTCCGCAGGGGGGCGCGGCCGGGGAAGGACCCGTGAGGGGGGGGTGGGGGTCGAGGGTGAGAGGTCGCCCTTCGACCCCCCTTGGCCCGACCTCCCGAAGGGGGTCAGCCCAAGAGCTTTGCGATCAGGGCATCGAGGCGCGCGGGCAGCGTGGTACGAACCTCGCCCTGCCATGCTTCGAGCGCCATGCCCTCGACCATCTGTTCGGGAATGTAGACGCCCGAACGTGCGAAAGTGTAGTGCCGGCCGGAACTGCGGTTGCGAAACATAACATGGCCGTCGAACTCCGGCACCGTCTTCCGGTCCGGGAATTCACCACCGCGCATGAACGTGCGGGGATAGAGGGTTCGCTCATTGAAGGGAAAGGCGACCACGCCTTCCGCAGTTTCCTGCGGTCTCAGATATTTGAGGCGAACGTTTCCGCCTCGCGTTCGAAGATCGTAGTGCAGAGCACCGGAGAATGCCGGCTTTTCCTTCACCGCCCGGACGATCACGTCACGCAAAAGGCCGGTCTGTTGGGTCAGCGAGCGGATCACCTTCGTCTTGGCACGCCGACCGACCTGATTCATGAGGCGCGGGATTGCTTTCGGGAATTGGGCTTCGATCTGCCGCACCTGGTCGTGAAAGCGGTTGAAGCCGCGAACATCCTTCCATGTGACGACAAGCTGCATAGCCGCCTCCCTTCGGAGAATCGCATCTTTACTCAAGGAATAAAAAAGGCGACCCGAAGGTCGCCGCTGTCATCTGATCATAGCTTACGCACTGGCCCTGAATCTGTGCTTCGCTCGAAGCCGTTCAGGGATGGGGCGTGCCGGCTACCAACTCCGAAGCTTTCGCTTCGTTCGCCACCGGTCTAGCCGATGACTCAAGAGCACACACATGGGATCCACGCTCATCCGTGACCGAATGACTCTCACAGTTTCTGAATTGCCGCAAGGTCCAAAATGATCGGCGTTGGTTTCCCGAAAATGTCGATCTCAACAGTGCAGGAATGGCTTTCCTCATCGATTGCCGTCACGACCGCCTGAAACCACGCGAAGGGACCATCAGTCACGCGAACCTGATCGCCGAGCTTGAGGCCAGCCAGTTCGTCATCGACGTGATCATACTTGCCGTCGAGTGCCATCATCTTGAAATTATTGATTTCCTCTTCCGACGCACGATAGGGATTCACAGGCCCGCCGAGGATTTCCAGAACATTGTCGACCGATAGCAATCCCATGATCGCAGCCGCCAGAGCACAGCAACGAACCATAACATAGCCGCGCAAAATCGCACGTCCTGGGATAATGCGAACGCGGCGGCGGCGACGCACCTCTTGCGGATTCGAGCGCACGACGAGGGCTTCAACACCCTCCTTCACCAGATAGTTTTCCACATCCGTTTCGAATCCATCCGCGACGCGCAGGCAAAACCAAGCCGGCTTCATCCCGAATTCATCGGCAGCGATTCGCGCCGTGGCGCTCTTCGTCGCCATCGACAGATGGCTGCTCTTGATTTCCAGTTCCCGGCGCGCCTTCTCCTGCTTGTGCAGGGCAAAGTCACGGAGAATGATAGGCTCGCCGACAGTCGGCTTATGCTGCATCATCATGGTCCCTCGCTGCCACCAATGAGCGCGCCGCGCGCTCAAAATCCCAAAGCCCATCCGGCCCGCCCTTCGGGAAGTAGACGACGCGCATCGTCCCCGTATCGGGCAGCCATTCCCATCCCTGCCGCAGATGGAATTCACGCCAGTCGTGCCACATGTCGGAACCGACCGGCACGGCCTCGCAAAGCGGCTTCAGGCGCTCGAAATCCGCCGCCACGCTGACATGCTGGCGATCACGGGCCGCCGCGTGCAGGCGCGTGACCTCCGGGAATCCTTCGGCCAACCGGCGGCGCTCGTATTCCTGCGCCTCGAAATCTTCCGGGAAGACCAGTTCGCCAGCGGCGCCGACCGACAGACCCTTGCCATGGGCGTATCGCGTTGCCGCTGGCAGGCTGGTGCGGGCACGGGCATCAAAGCTGGTCTGCACTATTTCGCGGATATTCGCCGGCATGGCGACATCCACGGGACCATTGAGGAACGCCAGCATGCGCACACCAGCGTAGACCGGCCCGAAGATGGGCGCTGCGATCCTGCCATCGCTCTGGCGGCGCGGCGCATCAGCGCTCTGCGGAGCGGGCAGCATTTCCCAGACACGATCACGCAGATAATTCGCAACCGGCATGGGTTTCTTGACGCCCTCCCGCTTGCACTTGGCGAGGAAGGCATCGCGATGGCTGCAGGCAGCGTCCTGATCTTCGGCAGACAGCAAGGCGAACTGCTTGGCGATATGCCCGACCGTCGAGCTTTCCCATTTCGGCCATTCGCCTTCCTGGTAGCCATGCCCGGTGCAAAACTTCTGCACCCGCTTGATCAGGTCGGCGTTCGGCTGGGCCTTATGCCCATCGGCATCGCGCTCGCGCCCCTCTCTCTCGATTACAGGTTCCTTTACTGGTTCCCTTACAGGGTTACTGTCCAGATTCTGGACTCGGGAATCCCCGTTTTCTGGACTCGGGGCGGCCTGATTTCTGGACTCGGGTTCGCCCTCGCCGTGTCCAGTTTCTGGACTCGGGTTTACCGACGAAAACCGGGCGAATTCCTTTTCGAACGGGAAGTAATAGCGGGTCCGTTCCTGCTTGTGAGACCCCTCTTTCCGGCGCTGTTCGCGGGCGATCAAGCCGGCGGTTTCAAGCTGGTCGAGGTAGGTATTCAGCGTCGAACGCGGGATTTCGCACTGGTCGGAAAGATATTCCTGCGAGGGAAACGTGCCGCCATAGGCAGGGTTATGGCAGTCCGCCAGATGCCACAGCACGACCTTGAGGCCGGGCTTGATACCGCGCTGGCGGATTGCCCAATTGGTGGCAAAATGGCTCACTCTGCTGCCTCCCGCGCCACCGCCAGATGGCCGCAATTGGCCGCGACGAGGGCAGCATAGGGATAAGGCGAGACGGAATTACCGACGCAGGAGACCTGCACCGATTTCGGGAACGCCGTCCAACGCGGCTCGCCATCGTCACCGGCGACGACAGCGCCGTCGATGATGTAATCGGCCGGGAAGCCTTGCGCGCTATAGAGTTCGCGCGGCGTGAGCATACGCAGGCCGATATCGACGATGACGAAGGTGTCGTCGCCTGCAGCGATCGTGACGAATTCGCGTTCATCCCAGAATCCATGCGCACGCAGGAAATCGGCCACCTGGCGCGCGCGGCCTTCCTGTTCCGGCGAGAATGGCGGCGCGTCGAGGTTTGCTTCCAGATGCCCGAAGCGATCCTTCGTCGTGATCGTGTGGCATGGCTCGCTCTCACGCCCGCCATCGCCGGTGCCGTAGTAGGATTGCATATACGGTGCGACGCGCGCACTGACGACGCCCTGCTGCGCGCCCGAAGCTGTCACCGTCGACAATGGCTCACCAGCGGCGCGACCGGGATTGACGCCGCCCTCACGACGGCTGTCATTGTTGTGCTGCGCCACAAAGGCCGCCGCGACGCAGACATCTGCTTTCGCCGTTATGGTCGCGATCGGCTCGTCACCACCGCGCGGACGGCTTTGCCCTGCCCGGCCGCCGCAGCCGACGAGCGTCGGCACGATGACGGAATTCTGGTCTTTCGCCGAAGCGCAGATGGTGTGATGCGGCTGCTCGACCGAGCGGCACGCGCCGCTTTGCTGCGCATAGGAAAGAACCGGCGCGACGACTGTCAGACCCGCGCCGCCGGCGGTAATGGTATGCGTCGGTTCGTCCGCGCCGTTGAACGGCTTGCCTGAATTGCGCATCGTCATCAGGTGGGGCGCAACCACCGCATGACGGTTTTCGCAAGGGATGACGCGCACTGGTTCATCAACTGGCGCCGACCGGTCAAGACCACCCTCGCCCGGTCCGTAATAAGCAGCAAGATGCGGCGCGACCACGCCCAGCGGCGCAGCGCCGCCCGGCCGTTTGATATAGCTGTTCGCCGTGATCGTGGGCAGCGGCTCGCGGCAGTCGGAACCCGTTGCGCCCGTATTGAACCGGATCACCGAAGGCGTCACGACGGCATGCTTCACCGCGCCGGCGACGACCGTTCCGAGCGGCGCATCGACATCCATGCATCGCGGCTCCTGACCGGGGCGCTCGCCGTATCCGGTCTGGACCAGAAAAGGCCGCTCCGCATCGAGCACATAGCGTTTCATACCGCGCGCGACGCGGGCCATCGTATTGTCGGCGAGCGGGCGAACGGCGCGAAGCCCGTGCTTTTCGAAGACCTCCGCCGTCGTGTCGAAGATCGACGGGCAAGGCAGCGACCAGTCGATGATCTCAGCCGCGACGCGCCAGGGCAATTTCTTGCCGGCGATAACATCGGGATCATCAGGCGCGCCGTGGGTCGGCTCCGGCCATTCGATCTTTCTCCCGTCGAAGCGGATCACGGCGAAGAAGCGCTTGCGGATCGTCGGCGCGCCGAAATCGCAGGCACGCAATTCGCGGAATTCGATCCGACCGCCGAGACGGCGCAGCGCCTTGCACCATGCGGCGAAGGTCTCGCCCTTGCGCGCCGGGTCGGGCATCAGGCCGCGATCCGTTTCGATCAACGGCCCGTAATCCTTGAACTCCTCGACGTTTTCCATGGTGACGACATCGACCTTGCCGCCGCTTTTCTGCAGGCGTTCGATCCAGCCGGGGATGATCCAGCAAAGATCGCGAATGTTGCGCTCCACCGGCTTGCCGCCCTTGGCCTTGCTAAAATGTTTGCAATCTGGACTGAAGTGCATCAGCCCGACATGCCGCCCGGCGATGTAGTCGAGCGGGTCGACCTTCCAGACATTTTCGGAAAGATGCAGCGTTTCGGGATGGTTCGCGGCATGCAGCGCCAGCGCCGCCGCATTGTGGTTGATCGCGATGTCGGGCGAACGGCCCAGCGCCATCTCGATACCCGTCGAAGCGCCGCCACCGCCGGCGAAGCTATCAACGATCAGCGGGCGGCCCGGCAGGCGCGCAGCGGCATGGATATCGGTCACCGGCAGGGGGCCGAAGAGTGTCGGATGCATGTTCATGCGTCACCGCCTTTCGCGCGAACACGCGGGCGGTCGTCATTGCCGACGCCGCGCGCCTCATAGGCGACGAGGAAGGCAATGCAGCAGAGGGCATGCCACAGGTGCGAGCGGCCGGTTTCCTTGTCCGCTTTCTCCCCGGCCCACCACGCCCAGAGATGGCGCATCAGCGCGCCGAAGAGCCGGCCCCATGCCATGCCGGTTTCCCAGTTGCGGACGCTGTATTTCTGCGCGCCGAAGGTCAGGATATCGGCCATCGCCGTCATGACTTCCGGCGGAATCAGTTCCATGCGCGGCTTTTCCGCGTCGTCTTTACGCCCCTCGCCCGCGCTCACTTGCCGATCTCCCGTTCGATCTTGCGGCCCAGCGCGGTCAGTTCGGCGATACGCTTCTCGAAATCCTGAAGGGTTTTCGCCAAGGCTTTGACGGCATCGTCGACCATCTTGCCGATGCCGGCCTTCTCGGTATCGAAGCGTTCGCGAACGGCCTTCAGTTCGGCGGCGACCTCCGCATGTTTCGCCAGATACTCGTCGAAAAGCTGGTTCGAGCCGGCCTCGCCGAAGAAGTCGGCGCGCACGGTGGCGACCCAATCGCGCGGCACGCCCAAATCCTTGGCGACCGCCGCATCCGTCCAGGGCGCGATATAGCGATCCGTGTCATAGACGCCGCTGATCTTGTCGAAGACGATGCGGCGATCTTCGCGGCTCATTGCGCGCGGCGCATCGGCCGCCGGTTGCGTGTCCGTCGTCATGGGCTTGCCCCCTCTTGTGGATTTGCGCGGGCGGGCATGGATCGGGCACGCATCCTTGCGGTGCGAGCTACCGACCACCCATCCCTTTGCCTGAAAATGTTGAACCGCCGCGCTTGGCGGCTTGCGATTGACGCCCGTCAGAAACGGGAAATAGGCGACGCCATTGCACTCGGCGCAGGTGATCTGCATCGCGCGCGTGGACTTTTCGCCGTAAGGGATCGAGACTTCCGGGAAGGTGCGATCGGTCATTTCATACCCCGTCGCAATGTTTCGATGCTGGCGAGTTTCCGCTCACACGCTTCGATGCGCGCCGGGTCGCCGGCTGCCTTCGCCGCAGCCAGATTCAGCCGCGTCGTGTGTTCAACCGGCCCATATCGATCCGTCTGGATTGCGCCGTTGCGCACGGCCAGCGCCCGCTTGGTTTGCGCGATATCGAAATGGACCCAGCTCGCATTGCGGTGCTGGCCGAAGCTCAGTTTCGGGTGACCCTGAATCCATTTACGGGCAACGCCGATGCGGTCGGCCATGGCAAGCAATTCATCATCGCTATCGGCCCACATATGGCACATGACCATGTTACCGAACGGGGCCTTCATGTCGTCGACATAGACGCTCATTGGTCACCGCTCCCCAGATCGAGGCCGATCTGTTCCGCTTTCGGCGCGGCCGGCGCGGGCGTGGCGAACATGTCGCCCTGGCGATAGGCATCGCGGATGCGCTTGCAGGCGATGTCGAAGTAGGCTTCCGAAATCTCGATACCGACGAACGACCGCCCCGACTTTACGCAGGCGACCCCGGTCGACGCCGTGCCCATGAAGGGATCGAGAACGGATTGCCCACCACTGGAGCATCGGCGCAGGCTTTGGGCCATTACATATTGCGGCTTAACGGTCGGATGGGCGAAATCATTCTTTTCGACCGGGCCGACGATAAAGCGGCTCTTCGCCGCCCAAACATGCGTTTTGAAGGCGTGGATGACGTATTCTGTGTCAGGCAGATAATTGCCATTCGTCAGCGGCGTCGGATTGGTTTTATTCCAGGTGACAATTTGCCAACGCAGACCTTGGCCTTCTGCCTGCGATATCAGCTTGACCAACTGCGGCTTTCCGCAGAACACGAACCAGTTGTCAAACGCAGACAGGAGCGCCAGGTCAAAGCCGGCATCAATCTTCCCATCGATATCGGCAAGGTATTTGCGCTTAGCACCCATGCCGCCGCCCGCAGCGGCGATTTCGTAAGGCGGGTCCGTCACAACCGCATCGACTTTGCCAAGCGCCGGCAGGATTTCCATGCAGTCGCCAAGATACAGCTCACATTGCCCGATGACCTCGACACGCTTCGCCGCCGGGCAGCGATCCGCGAGCAGCTTCGCCCGGTTCGCGGCGATGGCGACGTTGAACGAATCGAAGGCATCGCGGCGGGGATCGTATTCGCTCATTGCCCCTCACCTTCCGCCGGTTTCGGCATGTAGTCGGCCCAATCCACGCGGCGCATGGCGGTGCTGTCGCCATAGGTGCCGTCCGGCTGGCGTTCCCAGACGAACCATGCCGTGTTCATGCGGCTGGAGGCCTCAGGGCCATCCCAGCCGTCGCGGTGCATCATCGGCAGACGACGCTTGAAGACGTGGACGCGGGCCGGCGGGTTTTCGTCCATGACGAAATTCCGGTCGCCATCGGCGAAGCCGCAGAGAAAATTGAGATTGAGCAGCAGCGCCATCTTGCGCGGCCGGTGGACGCGCAGCGCATGCGCGACGAAGGCATTCAGAACGTCGCCGTAGGGCGGATTGGTGACGATGTCGTAATCGTCTTCCGCATAGCGCGCGCTTTCGCGGAAATCGCCGAGACGCTGCATTTCGCCATGGCGATCCGCCGTTTCGTAATCGACGAGATCGGCCAGGATGACATCGTGCCCGGCGGCTTCGAGCATGCGCGAAATCGCGCCGCGCCCGCAGGACGGCTCGACGACGAGCGGCGAAAACGCTTCCAACGCCAGCAGCGTGAACATCGCTTCCGGCGGGGTTTCATAGAGATTGTTCTTGCGCGCGTCTTTCGTCGCCGTGGCGGTGCCGACCGCCGCGCGCAGGTTTGCCCGCGTCGGTTCCAGCCCGGCTTGCAAACGCGCCTGAATGGCCCGCTCGACGATGCCCGGCTGTTTCGCCTCCGCCTTCGCCAGCTTGCGCGCTTCGTGGACCTCTTGCGCGGAAAGGCCGACTTCTTCCTGACGGAAAGTATTCTCGTCTGAAATACTTTTCGGGCGGCCTTTGAGCGCCCGGCCGTCGCGCTGCGCCGCGTCCCATTCTTCGGCAATGCGGATTTTCGCCTTGCTTTCGATCATCAGGGCATCGCCCTGAATGCGGCGGCAAGCATCGAGGCTGTCGCGCGCGTTGAAGCGATTGGCGAAGCGCCCGCCGGCCTGGGCCTCATCATAGAGACCGGAGGCCAGCATGCGCGCCGCCATGACATCGCCATCGCGCAGCAGGTGCCGCGCCGCATCGGCCTTTGCCTGCATGGCCGGCATGTCGACCTTGCTGGCTACCGGCGCGGGCATCGGAGCCGGCGGCGCGGCGGGCGTTTGCGGCTCGCCCCGGGCGGCGGCCAGATGCGCCAGCAGCGCATGCGCCCTTTCTGTCGGGTGCCACAGCGCGCCGTCTTCCGGCTTGCGGCGTTCCGGCGCGCGGGAAAGATAGCCGCTGCCATTCAGCCGGCCGGCGGCGCTCTGTTCGCTGGAAGCGAGGCAGATCACCTGACCATCCGCGACGGCGCGGCGCAGGATTTCGAGGCCGGTCGCGCCGGGAATGCGAAACGAGACCGTCATATCGCCCGCCTTTCGAAACCATGGCAGGTGTCGCCGGCTTCTTCGAGCACGTCGTCGACCAGTTGGCGAAAAGCCTCGCCCTCGATCAATGGAAACAGATTGGCGATTGGATGGAAGGGCAGCGTCACGGCCTGTCCTCGCTATCCCGCAGAATGCAAAGAGTGCGATCGTTAATCAGATCGCCAACACGGCTATCCGATGCCGCGTTGGCGACATGGCCATGAACGCGACGAAGAAAGCGTGCCTCGCGCTCCAGCATGGCGGCTTTGCTGACGAGGTCGCCCCATTGAAGTCGGCGCAGATCACCACCATCCAAAAGGGGAAACTCATCCGGGGCGCGCTCCTTGATCTTCGACCCACCATCGGCAAGCCGGCGGCGATTGCGAATTTCCTTCGCGCGCGCGATGATCTCACGCTCTTCCCGTCTCAGAATTTCCTCTTGTGCAACGCGTCCCAGCCGGCTTATCGCCTCGCCCGAATGCACTGAAACACGGCCGCTCTCTATCGCTTGAACGAGACCAGATACTCCATGGTCGCGGACACGCTTTGCCGCCGATGCGGCACGCTCCGAAATAGACATTCGCTGCGCCGCCTGACGGGTCGAGACGTTAGCGCGACTCGCAGTCGTCTGATTCATCCCCATTTCCCAATCGATGATCTTTGCTGCGACCATGGCGCGCTGACTTTCAGTCAGGTGTCGGCGGCGCAGGTTGAGCGACAACACAAAGCCGAGCGGATCGCTTCCCTTGTACTCTTCGGTCCAAGGAGCGATTTCCAACCGATGGCAGGCTTCAGCGCGATTGCGCCCGTCGAGAACCCGGCCATCGAGGATCCAGACCGGCTGCTCCTGCCCCCGCTGGCGGATATCTTCCGCGAGTTCGTTGATCTCGCTTTCGGCCAACATCGGAAAAAGCTGGGCGAGAGGATGATGTGGAATGCGCTCCGGCCAGGAGGGCAATGCGGCTGCCGGCGAACCATCAGTTTTTCCGACCGGCCCCGGCGTAGGAAACGACCCCGTCATATCGCCCGCCTTTCGAAACCGTGGCAGGTGTCGCCGGCTTCTTCGAGCAGGTTGCAGACCTCGACTTCGTCGATGCTCAACTGTTCGGCGATGGCGGTCGTCGACAGGCCTTCGGCCCGCCAAAGCTGCAAGACCCGCGCGAAGCGGGCCTGTTTGACGAGAAGATGGGGGGAGAAGCGCGGCTGCATCATTCACTCCGCACGACGCGCAATTCCGCCTTGCCGCCGCCATTCGCCTTGACGATGGCGAGCGCGCGGCGCAGGTCGGCAAGGCCGCGTTCGAGGCTGGCGGCCTCGCGATCCATGGATGCGCTTTCGGCCGGGGTGATGTTGCCATCGGCAATGGCAAGCGCCGCGGTGCCCATCAGCGCCGATGCGCGCTGCATGACTTCCGAATAGGAGGTCAGCACGTCGATATTCGCCTTGTGGTCCGCGTCGGGGTCCGACAAGCGGCGGCCGGACAGTTCAGCCATGGCCTGCGTGACGATCGGTACGCCGCAATCGTTTTCCAGCGCCCAGACCACGGAAAGCGGCATCAGGTCGGTATCGCGGGCGTTGTTCATGCGACCGATATGGCTGGGCGAGACGGAAGAAACATCGGAGGCGCGCTCGATACCGCCGACCAGCTTGATGAGATCGCGCTGCGCAGCCTTGACGCGGTGGAACCAGGCTTCTGAAGACATGGCAAAACCTTTCCCGCGCCGGGAAATTCCCGCGCGTTTTCCCGTGGTGGGAAATGCTGAAAATTGAGATCGTCAGTCCGTCAGCAGATCACGGGGGACCACATGAACGGGGAAAGAGAAGATGGCCGGAACGGGACGCAAAACCGGGACCGCTCCGGCCAAGGGGCCGCGCGCAGGCCTGCGGAGAACGACGCGCGGTTCGGGAACAAGGGAGCCCCGCCGCGCCTGGGAGGAGGAGCAACGCGGCGGGGCCATGCCGAAGCCCGGAGGAGGTGGCAGCGGCAATCGAAAGAACGGAGGCCATCATTCTGCGGCCTCCGGAGCGGGGCCGAAGACGTCGGGGCGGAGTTCATAGCGGGAAATGCCCGTCGCGGTCTCAACCGACAGGACTCGTTCGGCGGGCACGACCTTCCATTGCGCAACTGCTTGCGGCGACACGCCAATGCAACGTGCAAGCGCGCTGGAGCTTCCGGCCGCAACGATAGCGTCTGTCAGAGCCTTGATAGCAAGATTTTCCCTCATGGCGGCCATTGAAAGCACAACTCGAAAAATCTTTCAAGGAAATCTTAAATGGACACCTTTCAAGCAACTCTTTCAAATACGGCCATGAAAAAGAAAAACGAGATGGCTGTTTTGGTCGGAGCGGCCATTCGTAGCGCACGCAAGCAGCGGGCGAAGGTAATGCAAGACATCGCTACACATGTCGGCGTTCATGTTGCAGCTGTTGGCAACTGGGAGATCGGCAACAATCTCCCTTCGACAGAAAACCTGATCAAGATTGCGGCATACCTCGGCGTCAACGCGAATGCGCTCGCAAATGGGAAGGTTGAGTGGAATTCGAACGATGAGTCGCTTAACGAAGCGGAGATCGTATCCGACAATCATGTCATCAATCTTGGACCCATGGACGTCCCGGTTCTAGGCGGTGCTGTCGGAGGCGACGACGGTGATTTCTCCTTGAACGGAGAAGTTGCCGGCTACGTCCGAAGACCTCCGGGCCTAGCCCATATCAAGGGCGTGTTTGCCGTCCACATTCTGACGGACAGTATGGTCCCAAGGTACGACCCGGGTGAGCTTCTCTACTGTGGCGGAAGAGCGCCCGTACCGGGCGATCATGTATTGATTGAGATGTATCCCAGCGACGGCGAGACAAGCGGCAAAGCATACGTAAAGAAGCTCATTCGCCGAACGAAAGCCGATATAATCTGCGAGCAATATAATCCCGCAGGCGAACGGACTTTTGACGCATATTCACTCAAGAACATGTGGCGCATTATCCCGCCGCGCGAGTTGTTTGGCTTTTAGAGATAACCCACGCCTCCGCTTTTATCTGCGCATCGACGCAAACAAATGCTGCCTGGACCATGATATTTTTTCCCGGCAATCCATCACCCCTACAATTTGAGCAAGCCAGACGCCGTGAGACGTTCTCGATGAGGTCGGTCGGCTTAAAACCAGTCGCGTAGAATTCACTGATTCGGCGCCATCGCGAATGCCCGCAGTCCGCGCATTCTATCGAAAGCGACGACGCATCACTCAATTTTGGCCCGAATTCTCCACGCATTGACGCAACCTCTGTTCTCATTTCGTTCGCATTCTTGATTCTTTTCCCGCGTGAGTCGAGACAATTTTGGCTCGAATTATTTTTAAAGCATATCTTGAATTTTTCGAAAACGTGTGGTTCCCTTTGTGCGTGAATTGCTTTGAACGATTTCAAGCAAACGATACATGCACTCGGAGCCAGCCATGCAGACCCAAACCACCGACACCGCAACCGTCAACCTTCGCGACGTCAAGGCCGATATGGCCGCCTTCATGCGCGACCGCGGCGACTGCACCCGCGACGACCTGTTGCAGGAATTCACGCCGAAGCAGATCGACCAGTACGCCAATGACGCCGCCCGCGAGGCGAACCGCCAGGCCAACCGACGCTTTTCCTGATCCGCGATCCATTTCGGTAACCGGCCCTCACGCGCGGGCCGGCATCCGAAACGGATGAAGGAAAACCCCCATGCAGAAAGAAAAGCAGCCGGATCAGATCGACCGGGATGCCGGCGCACGCCTGCGCAATGTCCGCACCCTGCGCGGCATTTCGCAAAGCGCGCTGGCCAAGGAAATCGACGTCACCTTCCAGCAGGTGCAGAAATATGAAAAGGGCACGAACCGTATTTCGCTCTCTAAGCTGGTTCACATCTGCCGCGCCCTTGGCTGCGAAGCCAGCGACATCATCGGCCCAATCCACGAGGCCGACGACAACGAAGCCCGTATCGAACTGACCACCCGCACCGCCGGCCGCATCAGCGCCGAACGCACGCTGGCGAAGATCGCCAAGCTGGTCATCGGAAACGCCCATGAATCGCTTCACGCCTAACCGCCCGCTGGCCAGCGCCGGCGCGGGCAACGACTTCGCCCTTGTCGCCGCTGTCGTGTCGATCGCGCTGACATGCGCCCTTGGCACCATAGCGACCCTCATTTCCTGAAAGGACAGCCAGGATGGCAATCATATCCGAAGTGAAGAACCTGTTTCCGTATCTGGAAGGCGGCGACCTGAATGCCGAACTGTCCAACACGATGCGCGACACGCAGGCCCATCTTGCCGGGCTGGCGCAGGAAAATCCGCTCGGCATCTTCAAGGCAAAGGTGACCATCGAACTCGAACTTGTCGTGCGCCAGGGCGGCGAGATGATCGAGATCAGCGCCAAGAATCCGAAGGTCAAACTGCCGGACCTCCCGCGCAAGACCACGCACCTCTTCCTTCTCGACGACGGCACGCTTTCCACCGAGCACCAGCGGCAAGCCGATTGGGTCGGCGGCCCGCGCATCGTCGATCCCAACCGCAGTTTCTAAGCCTTCAACCTGAAAGGAAGCCCAGTGACCGAATTGAACGGAACCGCCATCGAAAACGTCGCCGACCTTGCCCAGGCGGCGATGACGGACATCGTGACCATCGACCGACCGGATGGCTATCCCGGCCTGCCGGAGAACATTCCCGCCCTGCTCAACCGCAACAACGGCCAGGTGCAGAGCGTCTACGAATTATTCACGCCCTGGCGCAACCGCCCCGAGCGCGTGGTCGGCACCGCGAAAATCGAAACGCTCGATAGCTTCATCGAACTGGTCGAGCGCCACAAGACCGCAGCCAGCGCAATTTTTGCGATGACCGATTGGCGTAAGCCATCGCTTACCGCGATCATCGACTACCACGACGACGAGCCGGCGAACTGCAAGCACCGTATTCACTACGCCTTCCCGCTTTCCGAAGACTGGCAGGCATGGCTTGCTATCAACGGCAAGCCGCTCAACCAGACCGAATTCGCCGAGTTCATCGAAGATCATATCGAAGACCTGGCATCGCCCGATGACGCGGAGAAGAACAGCTTCAACATCAATTTCCGCACCCGCGTGGCAGAGCCGTCCGACCTGATTACCTTATCGCGCGGCCTGCAGATCAACGCGGAAATGCGCGTGCGCACCGCGGTCAAGACCCAGAGCGGCGAAAGCCAGATCGTCTTCGAGGAGGAGCACAAGGACGCCAGCGGCGCCCCGATCGACGTTCCCGGCATTTTCATTCTTTGCGTCGCGCCGTTCTTCGATGGCGAGCGTTGCCGCATTCCGGTGCGCCTGCGTTACCGCGTGAAAGAAGGCAAGATCAACTGGAGCATCCAGCTTTTCCGGCCCGACGTCCACGTCACCAAGCAGGTGCGCGCCGACCTCATCCGCGCCGCGCTGGCAACCGAGTTGCCGCGCTTCGAGGGCGCGCCCGAAGCGTAACCCGCCCGAAACGAAAAAGGGGAGCCGCGACGCTCCCCACCTTTCCCCGGAACCAGACCGATGCGCAATTACACCGACAAATCCCGCACCAAGCCGGCCGACCTCGACGAAGCAGAGATCAAGATGCGCTTCCTCTCCGGCCAGGCCGCCTACACCATCATGCGCGCCATGGGCGGCGACCGCTTCAAAGAGATCAAAACCCTGATCGCCAACCATGGCGACGAGTGGCTGAAAGAATTCAGCGCCATCGCGCCGCAGAGCGACGACCGCAAGACGGTCGTGCGCCGCATCGTCATGACCCCGAGCGGCCAACGCCGGATCGTTCCCGTTTCCCTGCCCTTCAACAGCATGCATCGCCTGGCGCTGCAGGAGGCCACCCGTGCTTAACGCCCTGACCCTCGAATACCCGGAAATGACCCCGGCCGCCGCGCAAGCATGGACCGCGCTGGCAACGCCCGACAACCTGCCTTACGCCGCCTTCGTGCGCGGCCATGTCGATATCGAAACGCTCATGACCGACGCCGCCAGCGGCATCGTCGAAGCCTTCCGCGAACTTGGCCCCGGCTTCGCCGAGGACATGGCCGAAATTCTCGAAGAAGCCGGCGAGCCGCAGCCCTTCACCGGCTGGATGCGCTATTGCTCGACGCTCGACGGCATGGATTATTTCGGCTTCTGCGCCCCCTCCGCCGCCCGCGCCTTCCCCGTCACCGCTGTTCGGTTCGGGTGATCACCATGCGTGACCTCATGATCGACATCGAGACGTTGGGCACCGCGCCGGGCAGCGTCATTCTCAGCATCGGCGCCGTCTCCTTCGACGCCGAGACCGGCGCACTAGGCAATGAATTCTATGAAGCGATCGAAGCTCAGTCGGCGGTCGCTGCCGGCCTGACCATGGACGTCGGCACGATTGGGTGGTGGATTGCGCAGTCGCAAGAGGCGCAGCAGGCGGCCTTTGCCGGCGACCTGCCAATCAGTGCCGCCCTGTACACCTTCAGTTGCTTCGTCCAGCGCGTAAAGGCGACCCGCATCTGGGCAAAGCCGCCTTCGTTTGATCTCGTCTTGCTGGAATCCGCCTTCCGAGCCTGCAACATGCAGACCCCTTGGCACTACCGCGCCACACGCGACGTTCGCACCCTGCTGGATATCGCCGGCACGCGCCACCCCTACATCGGCACGGCGCACAATGCGCTCGACGACGCCAAATCGCAGGCGCTGGGCGTCATCGAGGCCTACGGCATCATTGCGGAATGCATCGCACCTGCACAATCCGCGCCCGCCTCGTCGCTATCAGGTCCGGAAGCGACGCGCCGATGAAGCCCGTAACTGTCGCAGACATCGACCGCGCCTTGGAAAATGTTCTGACGATCATTGAGAACATGCCGGGCGAAGACCGGCTATGGACGCTCTTTGATAAGCTAGAAGATGATCGGGAAAAGCTGCTGGCTAGCGGCAACCGCGTCGAGGCAGCGCGGAGGAGAATCAAGTCAAGGCTTTGCAGGATGAATGATTAGCCGGCCGAGCGTCCGGAACTACCACCTTGCCGCCCCTTGTGTTGCTTTACACGGGTATTTTGCTTTCTCGACGATTGCTGGCTGCGCACGTCTCTATGCTCGCCTTGATCATCCGAATTCACAGTAACCTTGGTTCCATTTTCGTCATGGCTTGCGAGGAACTGACGCCCCAAAACCAATGCGCCGCCACCGAGAACAACGGCGCCTGCGAGGACGGCGCCGATAGCATGCGCACCCAGGTATGCGATAAATGCGGCACATGCGATCCCGCAAGCCGCAATAATATAGGCACCATTATCTCGCCGCTGACCCTCTGCGGCGGTTACGCGTAGAGCCTGATTTTCCCAATTATGGCGGTGATCTTGCTCTGCTTTAAATTGCTGGAAAAGCTGCGCCGGTGCATCTGGATAGAGTTGAGCGTAGCCCTGCATGACGTGAGGGCTAGGCATCGGGCCCACATAGGCATGCGAGGCTTTGAACGTAATCTCCGTTGCAACCTCTGCTAATGCAGGCTCGATAATTTTCTGTAGTTCCGCTTCAGATAGACGCTTACCGGTCTTCTGCTGAATAACGTCCTGAAGATCGGGAACGACCTCTTTCAGCCCAGCTTCAACGACGCTTCGTACATCTTGTTCCACGTCGTCCTGCTGATCATCCATTAAAGCGCTTCTTTGACTTTCTTTGTCGATTCCCGCGCTAGTAGGTAATCCAAGCCTTTACGGTAGTCAAACGCTAGCGCGTACATATCGCCGCGCATTCCATAGCAATTGACATGCAATTTCGTTGGCGCCACGCTTGAACCCAGCGTTATGCTACCAAAACTTTCTAACCAGCTTGCTTTGCGCATTACGTTGGAATCAAGCGTCATGTAGCGCGAATGAGGAACAAATTCATTTTTCACAGCAGATTTCGCCGTGATCGAACCCTTCTTCATCTTGAACATTGTTGACTCCTGTTTGCCAAACCAGCTTGAGAGTTCAAGCTGATATTAGAACATGATTGCGTGACGCTTTCGTTAACAACGGGAGCGCCTTCGATATGTTCCATTCATATATAGGCTTGCGAAACGTACGATTTTAGATCGGACGGCACACACATATAAGAATGCTGGACGAGTTCATGTTCGAACTCGTGTCGAGAAAGCACTGATATACAAATTCTATTGGACTGTCGCCTAAAATTTCGTTCATGTCGAATCGCCCATTAGGGTGGTATCAACTTCGTATCAAACGGCAGCGCGATCTTGAGCAATTGATCGCGCCGCCACTCCATGGCGCCGCCATCGCCATACTTTTCCCGCTCGACACTATGGCCGAGGATACGCCGGCGAAACTCGTAATCGAGACCCGCTTCCAGCATTCTCTTTTCAAAACTATGCCGCAACGAATAGACGCGATGCGCCGTCGTCGGCAGAAGTCCATTCGTTCTCAAGTGCTTCATCAGCACCCCCGATAACGAATCCTCTTTGTTTCTGTACCGAGGGAAACCTTTCGGGAAACGCTTCATCGCCGCCAGCGCCACGCCGATCAGCGGCACATCGCGCAACGAAGAATCCGTCTTGATGACGCGGTCATCCTGAAACCGCACCGAGATATAAGGCACCTTGGCTGACAGGTGGATATCGGATGGTCGAAGGTTGCAGATTTCCGAAGGCCGGCATCCGGTCTCAGCCACAACGAGAAAAATCCCCATCGCCTCCGCATTCAGCTTGCCGCCATGGCTCTTCGCCTGCAGCAGGGTATCGCGGATATAGGCGGTCTCGAAGGGCGGTATCTCTTTCTGCTGCGCTTTGCGCTCCGCAAACGACAGGTCGTCGAATGGGTTCTTCAGGTCGAGGCCCAGGTGCTTGGCATATTCACGAAACAGCTTGCGCATGTTGCCCACGGCGCGATTGGCCGTGTTGCCGGAAACGGGTTCCGAACCGTCTTTCCCGACGATGCGATCCAGCCACCAACGATGATAGGCGTTGGCATCGGCGCGGGTGACATCGAGCAGCACCTTGTCGGCCACGACCTGGGCAAAGGCAATCGCCGCGGCAAGCTTCTGTTCCCGCCGCTTGCGCTTTTGCTTCTCGCTCATCCCAAGCGTCGCGGCGACATCGACCTCATCGAGATAGAATTCCATCGCCTTCGTGACGGACAGGCGCGGCTCGTCGATAAGCCCCAGGACGGCCGGCGCGTCGATCTTGATATTCTCCACCGCGATCTGAGCGCGGCGCACCCGATCGCCAACGTCATCCGAAGCGACGATCTGCGCGAGCCCCTTGTATTCCAGACCATGAACACGCGCCCGCGCCCGCGCGGCCTCATAGCGCGCCATCGTCTGGTCGTGATTGTCGTTGGTGATAAGGCCCTGCCAATAGAGATCGTCAGCCGTTTCCAATGCATCGCGCCGAAACTTGGCGATGTCGGCCGACCGCGTCTTCAACGCGATCTGGATCACCCCGCGCGAATCTACAGCGGCGGCGTGGCCAGGCACGCGACGCACATAATGCCACCATCCCTTGCGTTCCTTCAGGTAACGCATCGGGTTCAGCGGCGGCGCTGTAACAGGCTTTCTAGGAGGCAAGAGGACACCAGCAAATGGGGCAATGTGATGCATTTTGTAATGCAAAATTTCGACGCCCGTCAATATGCGAATATCGCGGGGCGATTTTATCGAATCATTACAAATACATATGGGGAAAGAGGGTGGTGCGGGTGGTCGGGGTCGAACCGACACTCCTTTCGGAACCGGATTTTGAGTCCGGCGCGTCTACCAATTCCACCACACCCGCACGGCATGATTTTCGTGCGCGACTATACAAACCGAAAGCGCGGGGTCAACCGTCCAGTCGGCAAATTGTTTCGCATTGCGCAAAAATCAGACGCGATGCTCACGAAAAGTTTTCGCGCCCGTGACCGGATGGCGCAAGGCAGCGGCATTTACAGCGCCGCCGGCCCTGCCTAAAAGCAGGAACGTCGCCGTGAAACACCGCAGGCGACAGGCAGCAACGCGAAAGGTCTTTCCATGGCAGCCACCGCCAATACGCGCATGACAACCCTTGCTGCCGGCCTTCTGACGCTCGGCATGGCGGTCACGGTCGGTTCCGCGCTCGGTTTTCAGTATATCGGCGGCTACATTCCCTGTGCGCTCTGCCTGATGGAGCGCGAGCCTTATTATTACGGCATTCCCGTCGCGGCCCTCGCCTTCATCTCCTCGATAGCAGGCGCACCTGTCTGGGTGACGCGGCTGCTGCTGGCGATTGCGGCAATCCTGATGATCGTCGGCGCCGGCATGGGCGTCTATCATTCCGGCGTCGAATGGAAATTCTGGGAAGGCCCGTCCACCTGCTCGACAACTGCAAGCGGCGTCACCACCAATGCCGGCAGCCTGCTTGACGACTTGAACACCGTCCACGGCCCGTCCTGCACGGATGCGGCGGCGCGATTCCTCGGCCTGTCATTTGCCGGATGGAATGTCATCGCCAGTCTGGTGCTGGCGGCAATCGCCGTGATCGGCCTGCGCGCCCGCCGCTGAGCGCGACGGGCCTCTCAGGGCTGCAGCTCGCTGTCCCAGTAGAGATAGTCGATCCAGCTGTCATGCAGATAGTTCGGCGGGAAACGCCGGCCGTTATTGTGCAGATCCTGCACTGTGGGACGGTAGGGTTTCTGGTGCGGATGCATGCCGGCCTGCTTCGGCAGTTTGCTGCCCTTGCGCAGGTTGCAGGGCGCGCAGGCGGCCACGACGTTTTCCCAGGTCGTCTCGCCGCCATGGGCGCGGGGAATGACGTGATCGAAGGTCAGGTCGTCCGGCGAACCGCAATACTGGCATTCGAAACAATCACGCAGGAAGACGTTGAAGCGGGTGAAGGCCGGGTTGCGCGAGGGCTGCACATAGGTTTTCAGGCAGACGACGCTCGGCAATCGCATCGAAAACGAGGGCGAGGAGACCGAATGCTCGTATTCGGCAATGATGTTCACTCTGTCAAGAAAGACCGCCTTGATCGCGTCCTGCCAGGACCACAGCGACAAGGGGTAATAGCTCAGCGGCCGGTAGTCGGCGTTCAGGACGAGCGCCGGCAGGGCCTGGGGTGAGACTGCAATCGTCAACGGGCATTACTCCTCGTGCGATTCGGCATCTGCGGTCTATATATTAGGCGCGTCGTGACAGGATTGTGAAGCCTGATTCGGCAGCCTGGCCTATCAGCCAAGCGGCAAAGCGTCGCGGCGCATCATCTTGGCATAATACGCCCAAAACAGCCGCGCCGCTACCGATCGCCACGGCGCCCAGGCCTCCGCCAGCGCTGCGACCCGCCTCTGGTCCGGCCGGGGATCGATCGCGAAGGCATGGCCGACCGCCGCCCGCAACGCCACGTCGCCGACCGGAAAGATATCCGCATGGCCGCCGCAGAACATCAGATAGACCTCCGCCGTCCAAGGGCCGATGCCCTTCAGCGCCGTCAGGGCCGCAATCGCCTGCGCCGCGGGCAGCTCGCGCACCGCCAGAAGATCGATCTCGCCGCGATGCGTAGCCTCCGCCAATGAAGCGAGCGTCGCCGCCTTGGCGCGAGACAATCCGCAACCGAGCGCCTGTTCGAGGCTGAGCGCCCGATAGTCGGCGGGGGTGATGGCGATGCCGAGACCTTCGATCCGCGCCCAGACGGCACTGGCGCTGGCGCGCGATACCATCTGCGACACCACGATCTGCGCCAGTCCGGCAAAGCCGGGCTCCGCAAGGCGCAGCGGCACCGGACCGGCGGCCTCGATCACCGGCAGCAGGCGCGGGTCGATGCGGGCGAGCGCCGCAAGCCCCGCCTCGATCTCCTCCATGCCGCGAATGATCGTCATGCCTGGCGTCCTTGCATCCTACCTTGCTTTGTCGCATGTCCGACTGAAAAACCGGGCTCCGCTTTTCCCGGACATGCTTTCGTGGCAGAAGAAACCATGCCCGTCGTCGCCCGTCAAAGCCCCGTCTTCCGTTTCGCCCCCAGCCCCAACGGCCCCTTGCATCTCGGCCACGCGCTCTCGGCCTTGTTGAACCGCGACATGGCTGACGCGGCGAATGGTCGCCTGCTGCTGCGCATCGAGGATATAGACCTGACGCGCTGCACGCCCGAGTTCGAACGCGGCATTCTCGACGATCTCGACTGGTTGGACATCGCTTTCGAGCGACCGATACGCCGGCAATCCGAGCATTTCGACGCCTATGCGCAGGCCCTGGAAAGGTTGAAGATGCTGGATCTTGTCTATCCCGCCTTCATGACCCGTGGCGAGGTGAAGACGCATGTGGCCGCATACGAGGCGCAAAGCGGAAAACCATGGCCGCGCGACCCGGACGGTTCGCCGCTCTACCCGCCGCTCGACCGGCAGAGATCCGACGGCGAGCGCGCCGCCCTTCTCGCGGCCGGCGCGAAACACGCCTGGCGGCTTGATATGGAGTGCGCCGCGCCACATGGCGGCAGCGGTCTCGGCTGGATGGAGACCGGCGACAGCGCAACCGGTCGGCTCCCCGCCGATCCGCGCCAGTGGGGCGATGTCGTGCTGTCGCGTTCGGATGCGCCGTCGAGCTACCACCTGTCGGTGACCGTCGACGATGCACTTCAGGGCGTCACCCATGTGGTCCGCGGCCTCGATCTTTTTCACGCGACGTCGGTGCATCGGCTGCTGCAGGTGCTGCTCGACCTGCCGGCGCCGGTCTACCACCATCACCGGCTCATCCTTGGCCCGGATGGCAGGAAGCTTTCGAAAAGCCTTGGCGATACCGGTTTGAAGACGCTGCGCGAGGAAGGCGCATCAACGTCCGATATCCGCCGGCTTGTCGGCCTTTAAGGTTTTCTCCTCGCGTTCTGCATCGAAGAGCCGCACCGCAACCCTTTCACGCACCCGGTATTTCAGGAGCGCCGCATTCAGTTCGGCGCCGAGAATGAACAGAACGCCGACCATGTACAAAAACACGATGACGATCATGATCGAGGCCAGACCGGCATAGGTGGCGGTATAATTGGCGAAGGTCGCGATGTAATAGGCGAAGATCAGGGCGCCGACGGTCCAGGCGAGCAGCGTGGCGACGATGCCGGGCAGAACGTCGAGAATGCCGCGGCGTCCGGCCGGCAGCCAGAGATGCGAGACCAGCAACCCGGCAACCAGAACCAGGATCGTGCCGTACACGCTCCAGCTCGAAACGGTTTCCAGCGTGTCCGTCAGCCAGGGAATTCGCCGCTCGGTGAAGCGCAACGCCACCGGCACCGCCACCAGCGCCGTGCTGATCACCGTAAAGATCATCACGGCGACGATGACATAGCCAAGACTGGCGAGACGGGTGATATACCAGACCCGCGTTTCCGGCTGGCGATAGGCGCGGTTCAGCGAGATGCGCAGCGCCTCGACCCCGTTGGAGGCGAAATAAGCCGCTGCCAGCACAGAGACGGTCAACAGCCCGCCGCGCGGAATGTTGAGAACCTGCTGGACCTGGTCGGAAATCGGCTTGGCGATGGCCTCCGGCCAGGTGTCGAAGATGAGATGCACGGCAGTATCGGAAAACTGGTCAGCGCCAAGGAAATTGGCAAGCGCCGTCCCGAAAATCAGGAATGGAAAGACGGCAAGCAGAATGGACAAGGCCACATGGCTGGCCATCGCCCAGCCGTCATCCTCGGCGAAATGATAGAAAGCGTCGAAGGCCACCCGATAGGCCATTCTCAAAACTTTCCCCATTCGACCTCCGCTGTCGCGCCTGCTGTCTCATTCTCGGCTGACCGATTGTCAGTCCGGAGGGAATATGGGAAAGCAACGGCAGTTTGTACAGGAATCAATCCATGACGGATCGCCGGACCATCATCGTCACCGGATGCTCGTCGGGCATCGGCGCCTATTGCGCCAGCGCCCTGCATCGCGACGGCTGGCGGGTGTTCGCAACCGTGCGGCGCGAGGAAGACCGCGACGCCCTGGAGGCGCAGGGCATCGAAAGCTTCCTGATGGATTATACCGACGCCAACTCCATCTCTGCGCTGGTGCGTGATGTCGCGGCGCGTTCCGGCGGCCGCATCGACGCGCTGTTTAACAACGGAGCCTATGGCCAACCGGGAGCGGTCGAGGACGTGCCGACGCAAGCGCTGCGCATCCAGTTCGAAACCAATGTCTTCGGCTGGCATGAGTTGACGCGGCAGGTCATCCCCTTCATGCGGCAGCGCGGGCAAGGCCGCATCGTCCAGTGCTCCTCGATCCTCGGCCTTGTGCCCTATCGCTATCGCGGCGCTTATACGGCCTCGAAATTCGCTCTCGAGGGCCTGTCTCTGACGCTGCGCATGGAACTGGAAGGCAGCGGCATTTTCGTCAGCCTGATCGAGCCCGGACCGATAACATCGCGCTTCACGGCGACCGCGCTGAAGCATATCGAAACGGCGATCGATCTTGAAAATTCGGCCCATGCGGCGGAATACCATCGCCAGCTTGCCCGCCTGAACGGGAAAGGGCCGGTCAATCGCCACAAACTCGGCCCGGAGGCGGTCTACGAGGTCTTGCAGCACGCCTTGACCGCGCGTCGTCCGCGCCCGCATTATCCGGTCACCACGCCAGCCAAGCGCGGCATCGCGCTGAAGCGCCTGCTGCCCGCCGATCTCTTCTATCGCATCCTGCGCCGCTTCGATTGACGGCGTCATCCAGAAAGGCAGTTCGTTCCGATGTCCAGTTTCACGATGATTTTGGCCCTTGCGGTCATGGGCCTCGTCGCCATCGTCCTCATTCGCGGCCTGTTCAACATGATGAAGGGTGGCGATGCCAATCGTTCCAACAAGCTGATGCAGTTGCGCGTGCTGTTGCAGGCGATCGCCATCGCGCTGATCATGCTGACCCTGTGGCTGACGGGCGGCGGCCGTAGCTAAAAAGCAAAAAAGGGGGGAGGCGTCACATGGTCAAGCTCAACAAGATCTACACCCGCACCGGCGACGACGGCACGACGGGGCTGGTCTCCGGCCCGCGCCGGCGCAAGGACGATTTGCGGATCGAGGCCTATGGCACGGTCGACGAGACCAATTCCTGCATCGGCCTGGTTCGCCAGCATACGGGCGCAAATCCCGAGCTCGACGCCATGCTGGAGCGCATCCAGAACGACCTCTTCGACCTCGGCGCCGATCTCGCCACGCCCGAAACCGACGAACCGCCGGCCTATGAGCCCTTAAGGATCGTGCAGGCGCAGGTGGACCGGCTGGAGCGGGAAATCGATCTGCTGAACGCCGCGTTGCAGCCACTCAAATCCTTCGTCCTACCAGGCGGCACGCCGGCCGCCGCGGCCTTGCATCTGGCCCGCACCGTGTCGCGCCGCGCCGAGCGCATCATGGTGGCGCTGGCAAGGAGCGAGGACGAAAGAGTGAGCCCGCCTGCGTTGAAATACATCAACCGCCTGTCGGATTTCCTGTTCGTCGCCGCGCGCAGCGTCAATGATGGCGGGCGCACGGATATCCTTTGGATTCCAGGGAAAAATCGCTAAGTAAGGAGCAGCACGCGAGCGAACCCGGGGGGCGCATGTTCATACCGCTGCACGATACGAACACGCTCAAGCATATCCGCATGCAATATGTGACGATCTCGCTGATTGTCGTCAATGTGCTGACCTGGCTTTACACCGGCTTTGCGGCACCTGAGACGGTGTCGCAGGCGGCAAGCGTTGGCCTTGGCTACATCCCCGCCGTCGCCTTCGATTACGCCTATCTGCCGCCGAACATGACGCTGGTGCCGGAGGCGGCGACCTATGTGACCTATGCCTTCCTGCATGGGGATTTCTGGCATCTGGCCGGCAACATGGTGTTCCTCTGGGTGTTCGGCGACAATGTCGAGGATGCGCTCGGCCATGTGCGCTACCTGATCTTCTATCTCCTGTGTGCCGCCGGCGGCGCATTTTTCCACGGCCTGATGGTTCCCTCCTCGGAAGCGCCGCTGATCGGCGCCTCTGGCGCGATTGCCGGCGTTGTCGCGGCCTATGTCATCCTGCATCCGCGCGTGCGCGTCTGGGTGCTGGTTCTGTTTCGTTTCCCCTTGCCGCTGCCGGCCTTCGTGCCGCTGCTCTTCTGGGTCGGGCAGCAATTCGTCATGCTGGCCATCGATCCCGACAGCGGCGTTTCCTGGGGCGCCCATGTCGGCGGCATTCTCACCGGCGCGGTGCTTGTCCTCATCCTCCGGCGTCGCGACGTGCCGCTGTTCGACCGTACGCTGGTCACCCCGAGAGCAGTGCGGCGGGACGAATTGTCGCAGGCGGCGTCAGACGGCAAAATACCGCCGCGCTGGGGTCGAGGCTAATCGTTTCAGATTCAAAAATCAGATTTGCAAGTCGCCTATAGACGACACAGAACGATTGTGTTTGTAGGAAAAACGCGTATCGATGTCGCCAAACGACAATCATAAGCCTGTGCAGAGGGGCATGTTCCGGCAGGCATCGTTGAAGGAAGGTTTCCATGAAAATTCTAGTCCCGGTCAAGCGCGTGGTCGACTACAACGTGAAGATCCG
>CAMFHE010000025.1 GCA_945952045.1 uncultured Rhizobium sp. | reverse complement strand
CGCTTGCGCAGCCGTCATAAACTCAAGATGAATCTCAACAGGCCCTAGAGCATTTGCAGGAAAAGTGGGAACCGGTTCTGTGACAATGCGCCTGATAAGCCCGGGAGAACTTCCAGCAAAATTGTGAAACCGGTTTGCGGCGGAAAGTGCGAAAAATACCCCGCTCAACCGCTGTCGCGGATCATCAGACGGAAGCCCATATCGATGACCTTGGTCTCGGAAGAGACCCCGCGCATGCCTTCCAGCAACAGCCTTCCGGCTTCCCTGCCGATCTCGCCTGCGGGTACGGAAACAGTGGTGAGCGAGGGAATGAGATGTCGCGCCAATTCGAAATCACCGAAGCCCGTAATCGCCAAGCGCTCCGGTACTTTCAGCCCGATACGCACGGCCTCCTGCAAAGCACCGGAGGCGACGATGTCGCTGGAGAACATGATCGCATCTGCCTCAGGGTATCGCGCCAGCGCCCGTCGCAGCAGCTGCGAGCCGGAATCCATCGATAGCGGCAGGTCGCGTGAAACGAAAACACGATGCCGCTTGCCGGGGAAAAGCTCCTCCATCGCCGCCTCGAAGCCATTGCGGCGCTCCGCGGCGCGGCTGTCGCCTCTTCTCAGGACACCGGCAAAAACGATATTCTTGCGTCCCGATTCAAACAGGTGCCTCAGCATGCCGGCGATTGCGTCGGAGTTGGAAAAACCGACCAGCCGATCGATCGGTCTATCTGTCATGTCCCAGCCCTCGACCACAGGGATGCCGGCATGTTTCAGCAGAGCTAAGCTGGCGCGGGTGTGGTGCGTGCCGATCAGGAAGATACCATCCGGTCGCCGCCCAAGCAGGCTGCGGATAACCTCCTCCTCGCGCTCCAGGCTATAATCCGTGTTGGCGAGAAATATCTGATAGCCCTCGGGATGAAGCACGTCCGAGAAATACTGCATCGTTTCGGCAAAGACCGACGCGGAGAGTGTCGGAATTACGGCGGCGACCGTGTTGCTTCTGTTCGATGCAAGATGGCTGGCCGCCAGGTTGTGAACATATCGCGTCTTGCGGATCGCTTCCGCGATCGCCTGGCGATTTTCAGGCGTCACGGTGTCTGGAAAACGCAGTGCCCTCGAAACAGTCTGCATGGAAACGCCGGCGGCAGCGGCAACATCCGCCATGGTGACACCGGTGCCTTTCCGGCGAACACGTTTTGCGGGTTTCGCACTGTCCATCAGATCACGAAGGGTTTCACGCAAACGGGCGTTCCAATATCGATGCGCTTGCCGGTATCGGTTAGTGCTCCCGTCTCTTCATTGCGCTGCAGGATCACAATCGTATCGCTGTTCTGATTGGCGACCAGCAGGTGGCGACCGCTCGGCGTCAGGGCAAAGTTGCGCGGCGTCAGACCGAAGGATGGCGTGATGGCTTGCAGCGTCAAATGTCCGGCTTGCTGATCGACGCCAAAACACGCGATGCTGTCATCGCCCCGGTTCGAACAGTAAAGGAACCGGCCATCGGGCGACAGATGGATGTCTGCCCCATGGGAAGCCACCGTGCCTGGGATCGTGGAAAGCGTCTGCCGGACGACGAGTGTGCCGGGTTCCCGCAGAATGAAGGACACGGTCGAGTCCAGTTCATTCGCAACGTAGACAAACCGCGCGTTGGCGTGCTGGGCAATGTGGCGCGGTCCGGCGCCCGGGGCAAGAGAAACGGAGACAGGGTCGACCAGACGCCCATCATCGCTCAACCGGTACTGAATGAGCTGATCGAGGCCGAGATCGGCGATCATGAACGCTTTTCCGCCCGGCGCCTCCGAGACCATATGCGCATGCGGGCGTTCTTGCCTGTCCCTGTCCGGGCCGAGTTCGCCACGCAGACGCACCGAGGTCGAGGCCGGAAGGATGGCGCCGTTCTCGCTGACCGGGAAAACCACGACGGATTGATCCGGGCCACCTTCGCCCATGGCGTAGTTGGCCACGAGAAGAAAACGACCATCGGAGGAAATCGTGTTATGCGCGGTGATGCTGCCGAGCGTCGGCTGCTTGTTGAGATAGCGCAATTCACCCGTGGCCGGCAGGAAACGTATCGCCGTCACCGTTCCTTCGTGCCAGCCGTAAACCTCCGAATTGGCGTAAATGGTCCCGGCCGCGTCGACACTCAGATAGGTTGGATTGTCGATCGACGGCAGAGCGGCAATCTTTTCCGTGACAAGCGTCTCTTCGTTGAAGGTGAGAACGGTCAGTCCCTGGCCGCGTGCGCCCTGAAAATAGGGCGCCTCGCGATTGACCCCTCCCACGGCAAGATAAAGACGTCCGCTCAAATCCCGCCAACTCCCTTGAAGGCGGCAGAAAGCCGCTCACTCCGATGTCCCTGAATGCCATATTCTCGCTTTTGACGCTAGTTCATCACCCAGCCGCCATCCACATTCAACGTCTGGCCAGTGATGAAGCCGGCGGCGTCGGATGCAAGGAACATCAGGGCGTTCGCGATATCAGAAGCGTCGCCACGGCGCTTGATGGCCTGATGCTCCAGGACATATCGCGTATAGCCCTCAGGATCCGGATGAATTTTTTCAGCATCGGTCGGGAAGGCTCCGGGAGAAACGGCGTTGACGGTGATGCCATAGGCCCCGAACTCGCGCGCCCATGCACGCGCAAGGCCGATCAAAGCGCCTTTCGATTGAACATAGGGCGACAGGTTGGCCCAGCCGCCGAAGGCAGTGACGCTGGCGATATTGATGATGCGCCCCCAGCCTTTCTCCCGCATATGCGGCAGCGCGACCTGCACGCAGACGATGCCCGCATCGACATTGATCCGCTGAACGCGCTGCATCTCTTCCAGCGAATAGTCTTCGAAGGGCTTTGAAGGATAGATGGCCGCATTGTTGATCACCACGTCGAAGCCGCCGATCTTTTTCGACAGCGTTTCGAGCGAGCGGCGAAGTGCGTCCAGATCGGAAAGGTCGATCGCCCCGACCACCAGACCGGCAAGCTTTTCAGCCTTCGCACGATCGACCAGCGCCTCGTTCTTGACCGCATCATTGTCGATTGCAACGACACGCGCACCGGCACGCAGAAAACTGAGCGTGGTTTCCGTTCCAAGTCCACCGGCAGCGCCGGTATACAGGATGGTTTTTCCGGCAACCGGCATCGTAGCCTCCCCTATCATATGCTGTCGTTTCGGCTCGATATTCATGACCGCCCCTTCAACGCCACATGGTTGCCGGAAGGCTTCGGGAAATCGGCGTCCGGCTGCCGCGCTACGCGTGAAATGCGCGCCTCGCTCGCCGCGATGGCGTCCGCATCGTTCAAGATGCGCAGCGTCGTCTCATAGTGCCGCTGTTCGGCGTGTTCGAGCCAGATCAACTCGCCGCGCTCGCGGGCAGCACCGTGGCCAAGCACGTGATTGGTCGAAGGTTCGATGCCAAGCGCATATTGTCCGGCCTGCAGGTTTTGCCACTCATACATGCAAGGGAACTGTTCCTTGAGCGTTACAACCTCAAAACCGATGCCGAGCCTGTCGTTTACAAGCGCGACTGAGACCTCGCCGTTCTCATTCGCCGCCATCTCATGCTGCCACACCTGCTCGTGAAACAGCATTTGCGGCGCGGGCATGCGACGATAACCAACGGCCTGCTTTTCATAATCGTCGCCGTCATGCGCCGCCCAAACCACATCTTTGATCGGTGCGATATACCGCGCGCCTTCGCTCAGGACCGGATGACCGACATTGATGTGGTAGCAATACATATGAGGCGTTCGGTAGAACCCGCGATTGGTCACAGTGTCGGCGATCTTGATCTCGTTGGTGCCGGCCTTGATCTCGATGCGGCGTTTCAATTCCAGATGTTCGCCGAAAACGGTGCCCTGGGTGACGGTTCCCTCGCACCAGAGGTAGCAGTCGTCACCCTCCCAGCGTTCGCCATATCCGTCGAGCTTGCCGGGGATCGTGCCAATCCTGCCATGGATTGAGTGGCTCACCGTCGCTTTCGGCTTGTAGTTATAATGGTCCGCCGGTTCGTCGTACATGAAGAGAATGTGGTCGAGGCCACAGGTGACCATCAGCCCGGAGAAGGATCGCATCCATCCGAGTCCGCCCTCTCCCTCATATTCATGCAAGCCGGGATGGCGGAAACCGGCGGGAGAATGCCAGCCGAAAGCCATGCCCCGGTAGTCGCAGTCGGCTATGTCGAAAGCGCGGTCGATCAGCACGGTGAAACGAAGACCGGTGCCGCTCCTGAACTCAAGCATACGGATGCCGCGCTCCAGCCCATCCGACAGGGTCATCAGCCTGACGCCGGCAAATTGCGAAAAACGTCCGGCGCTGGCAGCGATGTCGCGGCGCGACCGCGCTTCCCCGTATAATTCGACCATATTCGTTTATCCTTTTTCACCTGCGAGCGCAGGCTAAGCTGTTTTCGGCGGCCGGACCGGAAAGCCCGGCCGCCCTCTCATCAAAGACCTTGCGCGCGCAGCTTTCCGTCGAGGAATTTCTTGGCGCGCGGAACATCGCTTTCATCGAGATGCTCGATGATCATGGGGATGTTCGGATGCTTCTGGCTGAGACGCTTGAGGTAGAGATCATAGTTTAGCGAGCCGAGGCCCGGCGCCGGCAATTCGATTTCGCCGACACCACGGAAAGTGTGGCTTTCGAGGGCGTCCGCATCGCCGATATCGGCGTGCTTCTCCGACTTGTCGTCGCCCGAGCGCTTGACGTCCTTGGCATGGCCAATCTTGATCTTGTCGGAGAGCGTATCGAACACCTGGTTCAGGATCTGATCCATGCGGTCGATATTGTGCGTCTCGAAATAGTTGGTCGGATCCATCAGAAGCCCGAGGCCAGGATGATCGACCTGAGCAAACATCTTCACGGTTTCCTCAACCGAGCCGACGACATTGTTGACATAGGTTTCGAGCAGGAAAACCGCGCCGTGATCATAGGCGAATTGCGACAGATCCGCGATGACCTTGCGGCATTCCTCGAAGCCTTCCTCCGTCTTGTTCTTCGGGTGGTGCACCCAGTCGGATTCGGTGTTGAAGGTGCCCGTTTCAGAAATCACGTAAGGCGTGCCGAGATACTGGGCGTGCTTGATGATTTCCTTCAGATAACCGACGCGACGAGCACGTTCGGCCGGATCTGGATGGATGATGTTGGTATAGCCGGAAATGCAGGAAATCGGCAGATGGTGGTCGCGGAAGGTTTCGCGGATTTTAACGCATTTCTCCTTGGTGATCTGACCGGCGGAGAGGTCGATATCCTTGAAGTGCATGTCGAGCTGCACCGTGTTGAAATCGAGCGCACGGATTTTCTTGGCTGTCTCCTCCAGCGCGTACGGAAAATAGCCCGTGAATATACCGGTTTGCATCATGATGAGTATCCTCCCTCGTTGTTCATGAATTGATCGAAATTTCAGAAAGCCTGACCGTGCGCCCTTCGTCGATCGACTTGTAGCCGGCTTCTATCAGCGCCACGGTCTTGACGTTGTCGGCAACGGAAAGGGCTGGCGCTTCGCCGGTTTTCACCGCATATTGCAGCTGCTCCATCACGCCGACGAAAGCATGCGGGAACCACATGGTTTCCCATGTCGGGGAAACCCATTTGCCGCCGGTTGTTTTTTTCGAGGCATAGCTGAGCGTGGACGGTGAACCATCCGGCCAGCCGATCGTGCCCTGCGCGACGCCATCCGTGCCCTCAACCCGCCATTTGATATAGATGTCGCTATCAAACCCCTCTTCCCGCGGGCCGGACCAGACGTCTTCCATAGAGACGGCCATGACGCCGCTCGGGAAATTCAGCGTCGAGACGGTGATGCCGTCCTTGTGCTCGAACGTCGTTCGCGGGTCCTTGCGGGTCAGCGTGGTGATCGTATCGGGATCGCCGAACAGAAAGCGCAGTACGTCGAGGTGATGCACGCTCATATTGGAGAGCGTCAGCCGGTCGTAATCCTCGAGGAACGCCTGCCAGTGCGGGATGGCGCGCATCTCGATCGTCGCAAGAACGGGGGCGCCAAGCTCGTCTTTGTCGAGGATCTGCTTCAGGACACGCATCGATTGGTCGTAACGCATGTTCTGATTGACGGAGAGAACCTTGCCGGCCTTCGCGGCCGCGTCGCGCAGTTCGATCGCATCCTCAAGCGTGAGTGCCAGAGGTTTTTGCGCGAGAATGCCTTTGATATGCGGTTGAGCCAGCGCCTTTCGAATGAGATCCGGCTGCTGATCCGGGGGAAAGGCGATATCGAGAATTTCGATGCCGGGATCGGTGATCAAGGCGTCCGGCGTGTCGTGTACGGTCGCGATACCCCATCGCTCGGCAACGGCTGCGGCTTTGTCTCGCGTGCGTGAGGCTATGGCGACGACCGGAAAGCCTGCCGCCTTGTACGCCGCCAGATGGCATTCGGCCATGATCATGCCGGCGCCGATGCAGCCGATCTTGAACTCGTTCACCCGAACCTGCGGGTCCGGCGCAAAGCCATTGGCCTCGCTCATAGTCACCTCCCTTGTCATGTGCTGGTTCATCGAGCGAGCGCCTCCCCCGCTTGATTGAAAAACTGTATATTGGCTGGATTGCAGCTGAGCGCGACGGCGCTTTCGATCCTGATGTCCGGCTTCCCTCGCACCAGCGCCTTGAGCTTTTCATCGCCGGTATCCAGCGTCACCACCGTATATCCGCCGAGCAGCTCGACCTCGTAAACCCTGGCAGGGCGTCCCGGATGTGTCTCGCTCCACGGTTCGACCTTCAGATCTTCCGGGCGGATTCCTATCTCCGTGACCCCGGAAGGTACTCTGCCAGCCGGCAGGCTGATCACGCCTTGCCCGGCCTGCAGACCGTCGCCGGGATTGACCGGCAAGATGTTCATCATCGGTGCGCCAAGCAGGCGTGCAACGTAGCGGCTGACGGGTGCATCATAGATTTCCGCCGGTGCGCCGATCTGGCGGATTTCGCCCTGCTCCATCATCGCCATGCGGTCGGCGATCGACATCGCCTCCTCCTGATCATGGGTCACGTAGACCAGAGTATGTCCGAGATCGCGCTGGATGCGCTTCAGTTCAACGCGTGTTTCCTCGCGCAATCGCGCATCGAGCGCCGAGATTGGGTCATCCATCAGATAGGCCACGGGATCGCGCACCAGCGCACGCGCAATCGCCACGCGCTGACGCTCACCGCCGGAAAGCTGTGCCGGCGGTTTGTGCAGCAGGTGACCGATGTGAAGCTTCGCCGAAACCGCTTCAACCCGCGCCCGGATCCTGTCCTCCGGCATCTTCCGTTCGACCAGCGGAAAACGGACATTCTGCCCGGCGGTCATATGCGGAAAGAGCGCCAGGTTCTGGAAAACCATCGCCACGTTGCGATCGGCAGGCGAAACCTGATTGACCGGTTTACCGCCAATCAGAATTTCACCCTCGTCCGGCGTCTCCAATCCAAGGATCAGTTTCAACACCGTGGATTTTCCAGAAAGGGGCGGTCCGAAGAAACAGAAGAATTCACCTGATTGGATATCGAAACTTGCGTTGTTCAAGGCAATTGTCTTGCCGAAACGCTTGGTGACGTTGCGAAATGAGATGCCGGCCATATCACGCTCCCCGGATCGCAGTGCCGCTTGCCCGGTCGAACAGGCGCGCCCCACCCGGTTCGAGAGCGACATAGGCGGTTTCGCCAACGGAAACGGCGAGGTTGTTGTCGAAAACGGCCTTCACGCGCCTATCGCCATCGCCGAAGTGCACGACAGTCCGTGCTCCGATGCGTTCGATGAACGTCACCGGCATGGCGAGACCGGCACCCGCCTGCGCGAGCACGACACGTTCCGGTCTGAAACCGTAGACGACCTCTTGGACGCCATGTGCGCGGGCGGTTGCGGCAAGGTCGGCATCGAGCGGTACGCTGACGCCCATGGCGCCGAGATCAACGACGAGACCGCGGTCGCTTTCGGCAAGCGTTCCATCAATAAGGTTCATGCCGGGCGAACCGATGAAGCCGGCCACGAACAGGTTGACGGGGTCATTGTATACTTCGAGAGGCGTACCGACCTGCTGGAGCACGCCGTGATCCATCACGGCGATCCGGTCGGCCATGGTCATTGCCTCGAGCTGGTCGTGCGTGACATAAACCATCGTCTGCCGGAACTCGCGTTGCAGGTGCTTGAGTTCAGTGCGCATCACAGCGCGAAACGCCGCATCCACATTGGAGAGAGGCTCATCCAGCAGGAAGATCGCCGGTTCGACGATTGCAGAGCGACCGATTGCCAGGCGCTGCAGAATGTTCACCGAGAGCTTTGCCGAAGGCTTTTCGAGCATGGGTGAAAGTTGCAGAAAATCGGCCATCGCCTTAACACGACGGTCCACTTCGGTGGGCGCCAGCCCGCGCACTTTCAAGCCATAGGCAAGATTGTCGTAGACACTCATATGGGTGAAAATCGCATAATTCTGGAATACGAAGCCGACGCCGCGTTTGCCCATGGCGACGCCGTTCATGTCGCGGCCGTCGAAGGTGATGCGGCCTTCGCTGGGACTTTCCATACCGGCGATCATGTTCATCGTCGTCGATTTGCCGCAGCCCGACGGACCGAGCAACGCCATGAATTCGCCGTTTCGAATTTCAAGGTCCATCGTCTTGAGAGCGGTAAACGCCCCAAATCGCTTGACGAGATTTTCAAGATGGATCGTGGTCACGGATCAGCCCTCCTTCGCCGCGTTCATGCGACCGATGGCAATCGATACAAGGACGGAGAGGACGATGAGAATGACCAGCGCGATCGCTGCAACATACCCCCAGATCAGATCTTGCTGCGTCACCTTGTAGATGTAGACGGAGATCGTTTCCGTCGCGACGCCAGGGCCGCCACCCGTCATGATGTAAAGCGTGTCGAAGATCTTGAAATTCTCGATGATGCGGATCGACAGGGCGATGATCATGATCGTCTTCATCTTCGGAAGCGCGATGGTGCGGAAGCGCTGCCACCAGCTTGCGCCCAGAAGCGTTGCCGCGCGCATCTGGTCTTCCGGGACGCCCACGAGACCGGCAAGCAGGATCAGGAACATCAACGGCGTCCACTGCCAGATATCGGCGATCATCACCGCGATCAGCGCCGTGCCGGGGCTCGACAGCCAAGCCAGCGCGAAAGGCTGCCCGATCATGGTCGAGATGATGTCGTTCACAGGCCCGCCCGACTGGAAAAGCATGAAGAACATGTACCCGGCCACGGCGGGAACAACCATCATGGGGACCAGCATGATCGAATAGAAGACACGCTTGCCGGCGAAATTGTCCATGAACAGGATCGCAAGGCCAAGCCCGAGGAAAAACTCCATCGGCACGCAGATCACCATCACCAGCGCGGTTCGGCCGATTGCGCCCCAAAAACGCGTATCGACGGCGAGATCGGTGTAATTGGCAAAGCCGTTCCAAAGCTCGTAAGCCTGCCACCAGCCCACACCATCGAGCGGCGACCAGTCCGTGAGGCTGATATAGAGCTGCATGAGCAGCGGAAAGACAGCGATGAACAGCACGAGCAACTGGGCCGGCAGCGTCAGCGCGAAACCAAGCCTGCGTCCGCCGTCTTCAGCGTGCGCCTGGCGGGCGGAAATATCATCGGGCATGGAGAGCTTCTCCTCGGTTGCGGACAGGCTCATTGCTTGAGTGCTCCAAAGGTAAGCCCGCGCACCAGATGTTTCTGGATGGCGATGCCCATGATGACGGGAGGAACGGCGGCAATGAGCCCGAGAGCGGCCTTGGCCCCATAAAGCTGGCCGGTCATCGAGGAAGAAAGCGAAGCCATATAGACAGGAATCGTCACCCATTCCCGCGTGGTCAGCAGCAGCGCGATCAGATAGTCCGACCAATTGAGAATGAAGACGAAGAGCGCGGAACTGGCAAGCGCTGGCCGCATCATCGGCAGGGTGATCTTGACGAAGACACGCATGCGCGAGCAACCTTCGACCAATGCCGCATCCTCGATCTCGCGTGGCATGTCATCGAAAAACGTCTTCATCAGCCAGAAGGCGAAGGGCAAGGTCACGATGCCGTAGATCAGCGCGAGACCCCACCAGGTATCGACCAAGCCAAAGAACGCCCACATGATCATCACGGGGATCATGACCGCCATCGGCGGGAAGAGACGCAGCTGTATAAGCGCCAGCGGCAGATTTTGCCCCGATCCGAAGCGCGAGAGACCATACGCTGCCGCAGTTCCCGCTGACATGGCAATCAACGTCCCGAACACCGCCGCCAGCAGCGATGACAGGATCGGCTTTCCGGCCGTGCGATCAAGCGCAACGATCAGGTCTGACGTCGAGGTGCCAAAGATGAAGCGAAAATTATCGAGCGTCGGGTTCTTCGGCCACCATGTCAGGTCGGCGCCGGACGCCGACCACTCGGCGATGGGTTTAAAGGCCATCGAGGCCATCCATAGGGTCGGCACGAGCGTGACCGCGAGCACCAGAACGATGGTGGCGTAGCGGAAAAACTCAAAAGACAAGGAACGATTCATGGTCGCAAAACTTCACTCAAACAGCCGGATGAGGAAGCCGGGCGAAACACGCCCGGCCACGACTTGACGCGCTTAGCCCGCGACCGGATCGACAACCGTCGGCCAGGCTTCTTTGTTTGTCTTGATGGCTTCGAGCAATTTCTCCTCGCCGGTGCGCCGCGCAATGCGCTGCCACTGACGCTCGGTGTCGGCCATTGCCTGTTCCGGCGTCTTGGATTTGGTCAGCGCCGCCATCAGGTTTTCATCGAGCGCATTGTGGAATGCGGTGGCGCCGGGATAATTGATGGTCGGCACCGTCCGCGCCACCGTCTCACGCACCACGTCCATGTGGTAGTCGTGATAGGTTTGGCGCACCAGCGGATCGGCGAAGTTGGAAAGCTGGAACGGATCGAAATAACCACCGGGATTGGCCGTCATCCACGAATAGATGCGGCTTGAGCCAAGCCATTGCAGCAGCAGGTAGCAGGCTTCGGGATGCTTGCTCTGCGCCGAAACGCAAGCCGAAAGGTTAAGCCAGAGAACCGAACGGCGAACCAGCTGGCCATTGACTTCGCGCCCCGGCGGCAACATCGAACCGATCTTTCCGGTGACTTTCGAGCCTTCGTTGCCTTTGTTGTCGAGGAATTTCGGCAGATTGGAGAAAGCGCACGTCATCGCCGCGCCGCCGGCGGCAAAATTGCCGTACTGCTCCGGCCAACCCCATGAGATCGCGTCCGGCGAATGATGGCCGAGCGATTCCACATATTCCTGCGTGGCAAGAAAACCCGCTTCGGAATTGATCAACGCCTTGCCGTCATCCCCAAACAGGAACTGGTTGGGCGAACCGAGGGAAACGAAACGCTGATACCAGTTGGTATAGCCCCAGCCCTGGTTGCGCAGATCCGTCGATCCGAACATCCCCTTGTCGGGACGATGGAAAAAGGCCGCGATGTCGGCATGCTGTTTCCAGGTGCTCGGCGGCGCGAGAGCATAGCCGTGTTTATCGGCGAATGCCTTTTTCTCCGTTTCGTCATTGAAAAGATCGGTACGGTAGTTCCAGGTCTGGAAATCGCCGTCGAGGGATACGCCGTAGGTCGATCCACGATACTGGTTGAGCAGGGAAACGCCTTTGGCCCCGTTGACGTAGCCGCGCTCGGCATCATCCCATTCCGGCTTGTGGGTCGCCACATAGTCGTCAAGCTTGATGATGCCCGCCGTTTCCGCAAGGTCGCCCAAGCGGTTCCATTCGACCGCGTAGATGTCGAACGCCCCACCCTTGGTGGAGATGTCCTGCATGGTCTTGGTGAATTCCTGGCCGTTCGGGACGCCGACGATGTCGAGCGTGATGCCCGTTTCTTTTTCCCAAAGCTCCTTGATCGATGGGGCGCCAGCCGGAAACGGCTGCGTCAACTGACCGATCGAACCATCGGAAAGGCCGAGCACGATGCGTTCCGGCGCCTTGCCCGCCGCCTTGAGAGCCTTTGCCGACTCAATGGCCCGACCCTCGGGGGTATCGGCTCCGTACTGATAACGCTCGGCGCCATCAAAGCCGGTCGGCCCGCCGATCATACCGGCAGCAAGCGCATCCGCGGCATACGCTCGACCTGGACGAATGAATTGCGGCGCGATGCCGACGGCTGCCGTTAACGCGAATGTCTTTGCGCCGGCCGCCAGAAGACCGCGGCGCGAGACCGTCAGAATATCCCTCATAGCTGTTCTCCTCCCAAGCCAACGTCTCCTCGTCAGCTTGATGCTTTATGATGCCGACATACCCCATTGTCAACGCCATAAATAATCATTTCAAATCTAAATAAATCATTTTACATCATTTTGACACAAAAATTGAAGGGCAATAGCGGGCGCCGGCAAGAAATGATGACATATTCATCACACAGCCGCTGTTCCCGAGCTGATTTTTTGCGGACGGATCGGCTGGACACTTGTATTTCAGCGGCGGCCGAATACATCATTTTCCATCATTCCAGAGGAGAGTCGGATTGCGTTCCACCTTGGCTGACATTGCGCGCGAAGCCGGCGTATCCCCGGCAACGGTCGACCGGGTGTTGAACAATCGCGACGGTGTGCGCGAACGCACGCGTGCGATCGTCGTCGCAACGGCGCAGAAGCTCGGCTATCTCGCCGCCGCCGCCGATCCTGAAATGCCAGGGACGGCAGCCGACGGCATCCGGCTCGACTTCATTCTGCCGGCCGGAACGAACACCTTCGTCGCCAACCTGGTTTCCCAGATCGCCAGTCAGGGAGCGGCTCAGACGGACCTCAATGTGCGGATCCATTCAATCGAGGGGTTCAGCCCCGATAGCCTTGCCCGGTCGTTGACGGGCCTGATCGGAGCCACCGATGGCATCGGCGTCATCGCGCTCGATCACCCGACGGTGCGCGAGGCGATGCGGCATGTGGCCTCGTCCGGTATTCCGATCGTAACGCTCGCCTCGGATATTTTGCATGTGCCGCGTTTTGGCTATGTCGGCATCGACAATCGTGCCGCAGGCCGACTGGCGGGCTATCTGCTCGGTCGATTGCTCGGACGTGGCAAAACACAGAAAATCGCCCTGTTTGCCGGCTCGTTTTCCTACCGCGGCCATGAAGAGCGGGAAATGGGCTTTCGTCACGTGATCACGGAAGAGTTTCCAGACATGGAAATCGTTTCCTTGCGCGAGATCCGCGATGACCGTGAACGGGCTTATGCAGAGACCGCCGCGCTTTTGAGCCGGCATCCCGATCTTGCAGGCATCTACAATATAGGCGCGGGCAATTCCGGCATCGGACAGGCTCTCGAGGAAGCCAGATTGGAAAGCTCGATCATCTTTGTTGGGCATGAATTGACGGAAACCAGCAAGCGCTTTTTGCTGAACGGCACCATCGACGCGGTCATTGACCAGAACCCACGTGTTGAAGCACGAGAAGCTTTGGCCATGCTCAAGGCAGCCGTCTTAGGCCAACAGACCGACTATCACCCACCGAGACTTCAGGTGATTTTCCGGGAAAACATCCCGGAAAGCTGAGCCCTCGCCATTGCTGGACTTTCCACACGGCAATCAACCGTCGGGCAATTTATACCCTTCACGTAAGCGCCATGGGTTGAGCAGGCGCATGCAGCCAATCCATCTTGTCGTCATGGCGCCTACACGCGCTCGAACAGCCATGGCGTCGCGTTTCATGTGATCGACGGGAGCCTGCCGCGCCCGGCTCAGGGCTTGCCGGCGCTTGCGGCAAGCTCCGCCTCCATCTCCGCCGTATCCTGGAAGCGGTCCGCGATGCGGGCATGCAGGCGTCCGCCGTCGGCTGCGGCAATCGCAATGACGATCTCGTCGGGATGCGGCGCATCCGCGATCTGGAAATTGGCGGTCAGGAAGTGGGAACGCTTGCCCGTCTCGCTCTTGTGCATCATCGGCAGGGAGAGCAGCGCCCCCGGCGCGTTGCGGGTGTTGGCGAATTCGAGGTAGTTCGTGCCGCCGATCGCATTGCGGAAAGGATTGCCGAAGCGCAGCGTATGGATCATCGCCGAGGCATGCTCGACCTCGCCGTTGACGCCGACCGCCGCGGCCTTGCCGCAGGCCTCGATTGACTCCGCCGGCATCTGCGCGAGCAGCCGGCGCGTCATTTCCTCGCTGAGCGGCCCGGCGATGCGAATGATCTCCGGTCGTAGGTTTTCGACGAAACCCTTACCGGCCCACGGATTTTCGATGATGGCGGCCACGACGACGATGTTGAGGGGTCGCGACGCGGCCTTGCCGCCTTCGATGTGGGTTTCTTCCAGGAAGGTGCAGATCTTTCTGATGCCGTAGGCCATGTCGCGTCCATCGTCCATTGAATGTCTCGCCAGACTAGCGCGCAACAGCGTAGGGTCTTCCTATTTAGCGGAGGAAATGGGTGCTGGCGCCTCCTCCGAAAACAAGTAGCTTTCGCCGGCGTTGCGCCGCATTATCATGGCTCTCGGACGGGAGTGCGCAGCGCGTTGAGCCAGAAATCAAGGATACTTTCGCTTCGCGACGTCGCGAGCCAGATCAACAGCGGCGGCGACCTGACGACGGTGCTGCAGCATCTGATCGCGGCCGCCTGCCGGCATGCCAACTGGGCGCTCGGCTCGATCATGAGCATCGATGCCGCGCATGGTTATGCCTATGTCATCGTCCGGCACGATCCGACGCTCATCCATCGCCATCTTCCCGACCGGTGGGAGCTTGCCAACAGCCCGTCGCTGATTGCGCTTCAGCGCAACGAGCCGGTTTATATCCGCGATGCGCGCGAAAGCGCGGAATTCCCCGGCTATCGCAAGGAAGCCTTCGAGCGCGATTACCGTACCGTGCTGGTCATGCCGATGAATTGCGCGGATGCGCAAGGTCGCCCGATGGTGCTGAGTGTGATCGCCCGCACCGTGACGGAGGTGACGGAGGACGACCTCGCCTTCCTCGGGACCATCATCCATCTCGGTGCGCTCGCTGTGGAGAAGGAACACCGGCTGACGGCCGAAAAACGCGCGGCCGAACGGCTCGACCGGGCGCTGACGGCACATACCTCGCTGCTGGAGCACGTGCTGAGCGACGGTTCCGTCTCCTCGCTTGCGGCAATGGTGGGGCGGTTGCTGCCCAATCCGCTCGTGGTGGTGGATTTCACGGTCAACCAGGTGATCGCCGGGCGCTCCCCCTTGCCCGCGGATTTCGACGATGCCGCATGGCAGGCGGCAGCGCCGACGGCCTTTGCCCGCGTGCTGACCAGGGCGGCGCGCGATGCGGTGGAGCGCGGCAGCACGGAAACGGCGCCGATCTTCATCGAGGATGGCGCGCGACGGCTGCGGGTCTCGGCCCGCGTCGAGCCCCTGACGGTCGACAGGCAGCTGGTCGGCGCGCTGGTGATCTTCCCGTCGGCAGCCGAGGGTGAGCTGGACCAGTTGATGCTCGACAGCGCCAGATTCGCGCTCAGCGTCCAGATGATGCGCAGCTTCCTGCGGTTCCGGTTCGAGACGCGCACCCAGAGCGAACTCTTCTTCGAGATCGTCGAGCGGCGCTGGCGCGATGCGGCCGATGTCAGCCAGCGCGCGGCCCGGCTCGGACTCGATTTCTCCTTGCCGCAACAGATGATCGTCGTCGACTTTCCCGAACGCACCAAGGCGTTTGGCGGCGGCTCCGTCGATGTCGAGCACACGCTGTCGCGCATCATGCAGCAGGCCTCGGCCGAGGCCGGGCTGGTGGCCATCGAAGGCGGCGTCGTCTGCCTCGTGCCGCACGAAGCGGGGCGGCGGCAGGAGCGCACGACAAAGCTGATGCGGCGGATCGCGGAAGATCTCGGCCGCTATTTCGACGAGGCGCCCATCGTGGTTGCCGGCGATCGCTGCGATGGCCTCGACGACTATCCGGGCGCCTGGGAGCGGTGCAGCCGGATGATCCGCATCGGCCGCTCCTTCGGGCTGACCGGGGCGCTGTCGACGCAGGACTTCGGGCCGCTGCCGATGCTGGTTTCCGCCGCCGATGTCGGCGACGTGCGCAGCTTCGTGCGCGACAGCATCGGGGCGATTGCCGAGCACGACCGGGAGAACGGCACGCCCTATCTCGAAACGCTTTCCGTCTATTTGGAGGAAGGCTGCCGCAGCCAGGCCTGCGCCGACCGCCTCGGCCTGCACGTCACGACGCTGCGCTACAGGCTGGCGCGCATCCAGGAGCTTTTCGGCATCGATGTCGAGACGCCCGAACGGCGCTTTTCCGTGGAGCTTGCTCTTCGCCTCCACAGCGTTATCGACAATCGCGCCTTCGGCGAACGCTGAAGGGGAGCGCCGCCCCAATCCTCCTCCGAACCGCAGCATAACTCTTCCATCACCTCCTCTGGCTCACAGGAAGAAGCGCCGGCCACCGACGGTTAGCTTTCTGCCAACGAACCGAGGAGGAGAACCAGGGCATGGCGGAACAGGCGGCAAAAAGCGACGCACCCATCGATCCCGTCGCGTTGCGCCGTGCTTTCGGCACGTTCGTCACGGGGGTCACGGTCCTTACCACGCGCGAGGCCGACGGGACGCCGCGCGGCATGACGGCGAACTCCTTCACCTCCGTCTCGCTCGATCCGCCGCTGCTGCTCGTCTGCGTGGCGAAGTCGGCTTCCAGCTATGCGGCCTTTACCGCGTCGAACTGTTTCGCGGTCAATATCCTGCATGAGGGCCAGGTCGATGTCTCGGCGACCTTCGCGTCCAAGTCGCCCGACAAGTTCCTGTCGGTCAATCACGACGCGGTGCACACCGGCGCGCCGGTTCTGACCGATAGCCTCACCTGGTTCGATTGCAGTCTCTACAATTCGGTCGATGCCGGCGACCATGCCATCCTCATCGGCCAGGTACGGGCCTTCGGCACCAGCCCGACGGCGCCGCTCGGCTTCTGCCGCGGCCAATATGCCAGCGTCAAGGATCCGCTGCCCAATGGCTGGCTCGCCTCGCACGGCATGATCATCGGTTATCTCGTCGAGGCCGGCGAGCGGCTTCTGCTGCGCTCGGACGGCAAGGGTGGCTGGGTGCTGCCATCCGCCCGCCGCCGCAAGGCCGACAGCCAGCTGATGCTGGACGGCGGCGACGCGCTGCGGCTGATGCCGGAGGAGACTTTCCTCTATTCCGTCTTCGACGTCGCCGACAGCGATCCCGGCTATCTCGTCTACCGCGCCCGGCTTGCGGGCGAGGGCGCCGATGTCGCGCTGCCGGAAAGCCTGCGTTTCTTCCCGGTCGACGACCTTCCCTATGACGCCATCGCCACCCACGAACTGCGCGCCATGCTGCGGCGCTACGTGCAGGAGCGGCATGCGGGCCGCTTCGGCATTTACATGGATTCCGACGATGGCGGCCGCGTCGCGATGATCGACGGACAGGCCCGCGCCTGGCTCCAGGCCACACACAACCAAGATCAAGGACAATGAGATGAAGACGACTGTCAGCACCATCGAAGGTTCGCGCCAGCAGCTGTTCATCGGCGGCGAGTTCGTCGCCCCGAAGAGCGGCGCCTATATCGAGAGCTACGATCCGACGACCGGCAAGCCCTGGTACGAATTGGCCGAGGCCGGCGCAGAGGATGTGGACGCGGCTGTCGCCGCCGCCACCACCGCCTTCCGCAATCCCGAATGGCGGCGCATGACGCAGACCGACCGTGGCGCGCTGATGCGTCGCCTGGCCGAGCTGGTCCGCGCCAATGCCGATACGCTTGCCGAAATCGAGACCCGTGACAACGGCAAGCTCCTGAAAGAGACACGTGCCCAGATGCGGGCCATGCCGGACAGCTACCACTATTTCGCCGGCATGGCCGACAAGCTGCAGGGCGACACGATCCCGATCAACCGGCTGGATACGCTGAACCTCAACCTGCGCGAACCGCTCGGCGTCGTCGGGATGATCACGCCCTGGAATTCGCCGCTGATGCTGCTCACCGGCACGCTGGCGCCGTGCCTTGCCATCGGCAACACCGTCGTCATCAAGCCCTCCGAACACGCAACGGCCTCGACGCTGGCGCTGGCCGAACTCATCCATGCGGCGGGCTTCCCGGCCGGCGTCGTCAACGTCGTCACCGGCACCGGCAAAAGCGCGGGCGAAGCGCTGACGCGCCATCCGGGCGTTGCCAAATACGTCTTCACCGGCAGCACCGCGACCGGCCGGCGCATTGCCGGCAACGCGGCGCAGAACCTCGTTCCCTGCTCCATGGAACTCGGCGGCAAGTCGCCGCATGTGGTCTTCGGCGATGTCGATATCGAGCATGCGGTCAACGGCGTCGTTTCCGGCGTCTTCGCGGCGGCGGGCCAGACCTGCGTCGCCGGCTCGCGCTGCTTCGTCGAGGCGAGCGCCTATGACCGGTTCGTCGAGGCCCTCGTCGCCCGCACGCAGCGCATCCGCGTCGGCCTGCCGACCGTGGACGAGACGGATATCGGGCCGCTGGCGCTGGCCGACCAGCTTTCCAAGGTCGAATCCTATGTTGCCTCGGGTGTCCGGGAAGGCGCGAAAGTCGCCACCGGCGGCGGCCGGCCGCAGAAGGCGGAACTCGCGCCCGGCGGTTGGTATTTCGAGCCGACCGTCATGGTCGATGCCCGCAACGACATGACCTTCATGCGCGACGAGCTTTTCGGCCCGGTGGTCGGCGTCATGCCCTTCCGTGACGAAGAGGAAATGATCCAGCTCGCCAACGACACGCGCTACGGCCTCGCCTCCGGCATCTGGACGAAGGATATCGACCGGGCGCTGCGCTTCGCCAACCGCATCGAGGCCGGCACGGTCTGGATCAACACCTATCGCTCCGCCTCCTTCATGTCCGCCAATGGCGGCTTCAAGGAGAGCGGCTACGGCCGGCGCGGCGGCTTCGAGGTCATGTACGAGTTCTCGCGGCTGAAAAACGTCATCATCGACTATTCGGGCGCCATGCAGGACCCCTTCGTCATTCGTCTCAAGTAACAGGCATCGAAAGGCAGAACCCATGAAGTTCGCAGTTTCGCTCACCATGGAACGTTTCACGCCGGGCGTCTCCATGGAAACGGTCAAGAGCAATCTCCTGACGCTGGCCCGCATGGCGGACGAAGGCGGCTTCGAGACGCTCTGGACCGCCGAGCACCACACGCTGGAATGCACGATCTCGCCGAACCCCTTCCAGACCCTCGTCTGGCTGGCGCAGCACACACAGAACATCCGCCTGGGCACCTCGACGCTGGTCGCGCCCTACTGGAACCCGATCCGCCTTGCCGGCGAATCCGCGCTTTGCGACCACCTGACGAACGGCCGCCTCGAATTCGGCATCGCACGCGGTTCCTACCAGTACGAGTTCGACCGCATGGCCGGCGGCATGCCCCAGCAGGAGGGCGTCGCCTACATGAAGGAGCTGGTGCCGGCAGTGAAAAAGCTGTGGCAGGGCGATTACGCCCATGACGGGCACTATTGGAAATTCCCGGTCGCTGCCGCCGTTCCGAAGCCGCTGCAGCAGCCGCATCCGCGCATCTGGGTCGCCGCGCGCGATCCCGGCACCTTCGACTGGGCCGTCGCCAATGGCGCCAGCATCCTTTCGACGCCGCTTTCGGCGCCCGCCGCCGAAATCCAGGTGCTGGCCGACAAGTTCGAGAAGGCCGTCGCCGACCATCCGGAGGTGCCGCGCCCGCGCTTCATGATGCAGCGCCGCACCTGCGTCTACGACCGGCCGGACGGCTGGGAACGCGCCGTGCGGCACAGCATCGATTACGGCCGCGCCTTCGAGAACCTGATGCAGAACATCGGCGCCGTGAAGGACGGTTATCCCGAGGCCGTGCCCTACGAGGCGGTGAGGGGCAAGGAGAACTACAATCCGGAAAGCATCCGCAAGAACCTGATGTTCGGCACGCCGGACGAGGTGATCGAGAAGCTTTTGGCCTACGAAGCCGCCGGCGTCGATCAGTATTGTCTCGGCCTCATCTTCAACCTGCCCTTCGAGTTGCAGAAGCGCACCATCGAGCTTTTCGTCAAGGAAATCATGCCGGTCTTCGCCGCCCGCGAAAGCGAGCGCAAGCGGGCGGCCGTGGGGCGCTGATCATGGGCACGGCGGGAGAACACAGGGTCGGCGAGGTCACTCTCAACTATCGCATCGATGGCGACGGCGGCGAGCCGCTCGTCTGCATCCACGGGGTCGGCTCCTATCTAGAGGCGTGGTCTGGCGTCGTGGAACGGCTGAAGGACCGTTTCACGATCCTGACCTTCGACCTGCGCGGGCACGGCCGGTCGAGCCGGGTCAGGGGGCGCTACGAGATCGACGATTTCGTGGCCGAAACGCTGGCGCTTGCCGACAAGGCCGGTTTCCCGACGTTCAACCTGGCCGGCTTTTCGCTCGGCGGCCTCATCGCCCAGCGCCTGGCGCTGACGCATCTGCCGAGGCTGCGGCGGCTGGTTCTGCTGTCCACCGTCGCGGGGCGCACGCCGGAGGAGCGCGAGCGCGTGCTTGCCCGGCTGGCTGCGCTCCAGGCCGGCACGCCCGCCGATCACCACAATGCATCGCTTTCCCGCTGGCTGACGGAGGCGTTCCAGGAAAACAATCCCGCAATCATCGACCGGCTCCGCGCCCGCGATGCGGAGAACGATCCGGATTGCTACGCATCCGCCTACCGGGTGCTCGCCGAAACCGATTTCGGCGGTTTTCTCGACCAGATCCGCTGCCCCACGCTGATCGCCACCGGCGAGGACGACGCTGGGTCCAATCCACGCATGGCCCGATACATGCATGAACGCATCCCCGGATCGCAGCTTTGCATCTTTCCGGGCCTTCGCCATTCCATCCTCATCGAGGCGCCGGATGTCGTGGCGACTACCGTTGGCGACTTCCTGACCCAGACGGAGGCTGCCCATGGATGAGACCCTGCGGAAAAACGGTGAACACATCCGACGACGCGTGCTGGGCGACGACTATGTCGACCGCGCGATGCGTCAGGCCGACACCTTTTCGAACCCCTTGCAGGACTTGCTCAACGAATACTGCTGGGGCATGGCCTGGACGGATGACGGCCTCGACCTCCGGCAGCGCAGCCTACTCAATCTAGGCATGCTGGCGGCAAGCAACCGCATGCATGAATTCGGCCTGCATTTCCGTGGCGCCATTCGCAATGGGCTGACGGAAAAGGAACTCCAGGCCGCGCTCTTGCAGATCGCCGTCTATTGTGGCGTGCCCGCCGGCGTCGAGGCCTTTCGCGTCGCCCGTGCCGTCCGGGCCGAGATGGCCGCAGAGGACGGGATTTGATTTCCGTCATTTCGGCGGAGCCAGCCGTCAGACGGTGCTTGGGAACGCCGGAAGACGCATCGGGCGGCAGCCCTCAAGATCACAGGTAACGGCAGGGAGAGGAACCCGCGCCGTCAGCAAAGCAACAACAGACATAGGGAACAAGCGCAATGATCAGGATTTCGACTTTTGCGGCGCTCGCCGCCTCTCTCGCCCTTTCGCTGGCCGCCATGCCGGCCAATGCCGGCGCCGTGCTCGACCGCGTGCTGGCGGCCAAGACCCTGAAGGTCGCGACCGACGCCAACTGGGCGCCGCAATCCTTCGTCAACGACAAGAACGAGATGGACGGCTTCGACGTCGACGTTGCCAAGGAGATCGGCAAGCATCTCGGCGTTTCCGTCGAGTTCGTGACGCCGGGCTGGGACATCATCACCGCCGGCAAGTGGCAGGGCCGCTGGGACATGCATGTCGGCTCGATGACGCCCACCAAGGCGCGCGCCGAAATCTTCGACTTCCCCGCCGTCTATTACTACACGCCGGCCGCCGTCGCCGTACACAAGGACAACAAGGCCGAAAAGCTTGCCGATCTCGACGGCAAGACGGTCGGCGTCACCGCAACCTCGACCTTCGAGGCTTATGCCAAGCAGGAGCTGACGCTCGACGCCGCCGGAGCCCCGGCCTTCACCTACGCGTTCAAGCCGGGTGAAGTGAAGTCCTACGCCAATTCGACGACAGCCTTCGACGACCTGCGGCTCGGCGACGGCACACGCCTCGACGCCGTCGTTTCCTCGCTACCGAGCATTCTCGATGCGATGAAAGCCGGCTACCCGATCAAACAGCTCGGCAAGCCGGTCTTCTTCGAGCCGCTGGCCGTCGCCGTCGAGCATGGCGACAAGGAGTTGAGCGCGAAGATCGCCGAGGCGGTCGAGGAGATGAAGGCGAATGGCACGCTGAGCAAGCTGTCCGTCAAGTGGTACGGTGTGGACTACACGGTCACGCAATAACGTCCTGTCGGCGCGGCCCGGCGATCCGGGCCGCTTTCAATCCCGAAGGAGGGGTGATGCTGTATCCAGACACTGTCGAATCCGAAGTTCTCGTCCACAAGCCCTGGTTCGTCGCCACGCTGTTTGTGGCGGTCTTCGCTGTCTTTCTCGCATTCAACCTGACGGGGACGTCGCTGGGCGAGGTGATGCGGCCTGTGATCGGCGAGCCGGCGCAAAGCGGCTTTTACGGACGCTTCGCCATCGCTTTCGTCATCGCGGTGATGCTCTGCCTCAACATCGTGCTGATCGGCTTCGCCTCGCTGAGGGTGCAGGTCGCGGTCGTCTGGTGCGAGTTGCTGCTGCTCTTCCTCGCCTTTTTCACGACCTTCCATCTCAGCCTGCCGTTCATCGCCGAGAAGCTGCCCTTTCTGATTACGCAGGGCCTTTTCACGACAATATACGTGTCCGCCATATCCATCGTGATCGCTTCCGCCATCGCCATTCTCGGCGCGGTCGCCAAGCTTTCGACCAACGGCTTCGCCTATGCGATCGCCAGCTTCTATACCTCCTTCTTTCGCGGCCTGCCGCTGCTGATGCAGGTCTATCTTATCTATCTCGGCCTGCCGCAGCTCGGTTTCATCATCGATGCGGTGCCGGCCGGCATCCTGGCGCTTTCGCTGTGCTACGGCGCCTACATGACGGAAATCTTCCGCTCGGGCATCCAGAGCATCGACCGGGGCCAATGGGAGGCCTCGCGCTCCATCGGCTTCGGTTTCGGTCTGACCATGCGCAAGATCATCCTGCCGCAGGCGCTGCCGGTGATCATCCCGCCCACCGGCAACCAGTTCATCTCCATGCTCAAGGACAGTTCGCTCGTCTCGGTCATCGGGGTCTGGGAATTGATGTTCCTGGCGCGCACCCTCGGCCAGAAAACCTTCCAGCACATGGAAATGCTGATTTCCGCCGCCATGCTTTACTGGGGAGTGTCGATCTGCCTCGAACTCATCCAGTCCCGCATCGAACGCCACTACGCCAGGAGCAAAGTGCGATGAGCGACAAGATCATCGATGTCCGCAACGTTTCCAAATGGTATGGCGCCTTCCGCGTGCTGACTGATGTGAACCTGACGGTGGAAAAGGGCGAGCGCATCGTCATCTGCGGCCCGTCCGGATCCGGCAAATCGACGCTGATCCGTTGCTTCAACCGTCTTGAAGCGCATCAGCAGGGCGATATCGTCGTCAACGGCATCACCCTGCACAACAAGATGCGCAACGTCGGCGATGTCCGCAAGAATGTCGGCATGGTGTTCCAGCACTTCAACCTCTTCCCGCACATGACCGTGCTGATGAATTGCATGGTCGGGCCGATGTGGATCAAGGGCGTGCCGGAGGCGGAAGCCCGGAAGACCGCGCTGCAGTTCCTGGAGCGCGTACGCATTCCCGAGCAGGCGAACAAATATCCTGTGCAGCTGTCCGGAGGCCAGCAGCAGCGCGTTGCCATCGCTCGCTCGCTCTGCATGCAGCCGGCCGTGATGCTGTTCGACGAACCCACCTCCGCGCTCGATCCGGAAATGGTGTCAGAGGTGCTCGAAACCATGACCAGCCTTGCCCGCGAAGGCATGACCATGGTCTGCGTCACCCACGAAATGGCCTTCGCCCGCGCCGTCGCCGACCGCGTAATCTTCATGAATGGCGGCCAGATCATCGAGCAAGGCAAGCCGACCACCTTCTTCGAAAACCCGCAGCACGAGCGCACCAAGCTGTTCCTGAGCCAAATATTGAAACACTGAAAATCCGTTTGGAAAATCGGCGGCAAAGGGTCGTGAACAGATGGCGTGGTTGCCGCCCTATCCACCCGCACGTTCCGTCAGAGAATGGTCGGGTTAAATCCAACGGGTGGAAGGATGGCAGCGTGACCACAGACGACATGAATGCAATCGAGCAGTGATATTCGCCTTGGGCTAAGGGTATCGGGCGATCCAGCTTGCAAGTCTTCCGCACGCTTCCTCGACCTGGCTCAAGCTGCGTTGAAAGCACATGCGAAGGTAGCCTTCGCCGGCCTCCCCAAATCCGCGCCCTGGTGCCAGCCCGACATTCGCCTTGTCAACGATGTCAAACACGGCCTTGTTCGAATCGGTCACCCCGTCGACCTTGAAAAAAAGATAGAACGCGCCGGTGGGAACAGAGAACTGAACGCGATTGGACGCTCCCAGAATCCTGCAGGCCATGTCGCGGGAAGTCCTGGCGTGGGCGATCTGCTCCTTTAGGAATTCGTCTCCGTCGTCAAGCGCGGCGATCGCCCCTCTTTGCAGGAACTCGGCAACGCCTGATGAGGAATACTGAATCAGATTTTCAAAGGTCCGGGATAGTTCCACGTTGCCGCGCATCCAGCCAACCCGCCACCCGGTCATCGCCCAGTTTTTGGAGAATGTGTTGACGTAGATTAGCCGGTCGCCCACCTCTTCGACATCCAAGAACGAAGGCGCCCGCGTTTCTCCAAAGTGAAAAAGGGAGTAAACTTCGTCCGCAATGATCCAGAGCCCGTGTTTGCGCGCAAGTTTGAGCACGGCACGCAGCGTATCGAGATCGGTCGTCCAGCCAGTTGGATTGGAAGGCGAATTAAAGAAGATGGAACGCGTGCGCGGCGTGATCGCAGCCTCCAGGCGTTCGAGATCACAGTGCCATCCATCTTCATTTTCGATCAGTGGGACCGGAACTGCTGTGACACCTGCAAGCCCTGCTGCGCCAGCGAAATTGGGCCATGCGGGGCTCAAGTAAAGCGCCTCGTCGCCATGTCCGCTTGTGGCCTGCAGCGCGAGCGTAATTGCATGCATACCGCCGCTTGTCACCACAAACTCCTCTGCATCAATCACTTTGCCAAAATGCCGCCGATGAAAATCGGATAGCGCCTGGCGCAACTCGGGCAATCCTGCTTGCCATGTGTAGAAAGTGTCTCCGGCATTTAGACTCTTGTGCGCTGCGTCGCGGATAAAGTCAGGGGTTGTGAGATCGCTTTCTCCGGACCACATCGGGATCAGGCCCGGCTTCACGCGGCCATAGTTAGAGATCGCCTCCAGATCACTGACGGGCGCGAGGCGTGCTTCCCTCCTAAGTGCAGATGTAAGCGACATTGATATCCTCCGATCGGTGTTTGCAGGCTGCTTCAATCGTCCAGCAGTCGGCTTTGTCACCCTACCTAGGATTTCAACCCAATCGGACACCATCCTCCCAGGAGAGGAGGTGAGCGAAATTGTCCTATCGGCGAAGAAAATCACCATTTGCGCATACGGAAAACAAACCGGATCATTGCCGTTTCCCAGGTGTGCGGTCTAAAATGGAGCTACGCTATTAGGTTGGTTTGCAGGGTTTCGCCAATGACGCCGGCATTTGATTCAGCTTCCTTGAGCAGTGCGGGAATGCGACAGCTTCCCTCCGCGTGGGCTTTGGCAAGCGCTGAGATCGTAGAACACCTCGATGCACCTAAACTGCCCGAGCTTCTTGCAAACGGACTCGGCACTCTTTTGCCGTTCGAGAACTGCATTCAATTCGTCTACAGCCAAGACGCGGCTCCGATCAATCTCTTCGAGGGAACGTTTCGACGAAGTCATGCGGCAGGCTTCCAGAATTACATCAGCAAAACGTACGCCATTGATCCATTTTATCAGAGGTATCGGTCTGGTATTCATCCTGGCGCCTACAGAATGCGCGACCTCGCCTCGGATATGCTGGATCAGGACGAGTATTTACCGGCCTACCCCGTCGTGAGACGTGAAAGTGAAGAGATCGGATACCTGACGCGTGGATGGCCGTCGTCTCGCGAAGAGGTCAGTATAGCCTTGAGTTTGCCTGACCATCGCTGCGCCGAGATTTCACTTTCACGGCCATGGAGCGAGAAAGGATTCTCACAGCAAGAATTGGAAGGTCTCGCTTTGGTCGTCCCGTTCTTGCAGGCCGCAATCCACCGCTATTGGAAGGCGGTTGGTGGGGAGATCGTCCAGCGTTCGCCTCTCCGCGCCAATGCCCATCAAAAAGAAACCGATCGCTTCGCGGAACTTAGTCCTCGCGAGTCGGAGGTTGTGGGCTTGCTCCTCAGAGGGCATTCAACACTCTCAATCAGCCTTCACCTGGGCATTTCCCCGACAACAGTTAAGACGCATCGGAAGAATAGTTACGCCAAGCTGGGGATTGCGACCCAGTATGAATTGTATGCGCTTTCGCTCCAGACCCTTTGACACGGCTGTTTGTAAGAATTTCTGAAAGTGCCGCTTGGGCTTTGGATGGTCTAAAGCGCCCCGACTAAAGAAACAGTGAGGGCGGCCCGAGCCAAAGTGGCTCTTGCCGCCCATCGCAGATCAGCGCAGCGTTTCGACGAACGGAAACGCAAACTTTCAGGGTCTCAATAGGCGGAGCCGCCCGCGCCATTCAGATTGTGACGCTCGGTACCCTTTAGGGGCGGGTTGAAGACGCTGACCAGGATCAGGTCTTGATCGCGACCACCGCGAAGATAGTGCTTGTCGTTCTTGTCGAGAACGTAGATGTCGCCTTTGCGGATCGGGTAGACCTTACCGTCCATGTCTTCCACCTCACCCTCGCCGGCGATGCAATAGCAAGCCTCAAGGTGATTGCGGTACTCAAGGAGCGATGTCGTATTGGCCCGGACTACGGTGTGGCAAACCGTGAACCCCATTCCATCCGTTTCCGTCAAAAGCCGGTGGCTGGTCCCGCTTCCCCATTCAACGAAATATTCCGTTGCTTCGACATCCTTCAAATTGCGCACGAACATCTGAAACCCCTCGCTGTGAGTAATATTGACATCAATGGCATCATGGAAACCCTTCTCATGCGCCTGCAAATGCTATATTCCCGATACTTCAGGCCTCGACAAACGACGATTTCTCAATACATAGGCAAGTGGAACTAACACATGATGCCTCCATTGGGCGCGCTGAGATTCTTCGAGGCGGCCGCGCGGCTAGAAAGTTTTTCCCGGGCAGCCGACGAACTGAACGTCACCCATGCGGCCGTCAGCCATCAGATCCGGCAGCTTGAGGAATGGTTTGGGCGCCCGCTTTTCCTCAGGCAGACGCGCGGCGTTAAGCTGGCGCCCCACGCCGAGCAACTGGCGGATACCCTCACGGTGAGTTTCACGCGGATCTCCGCAGAAGCGGATTTGCTGAAACTGCGGACCAAATCCGAGATTACGGTCGCCTGCATTCCATCGATCGCAACGCGCTGGCTTATTCCCGCGCTGGGCAACTTTCTGTCCCTGCACGCGGACATCACGGTCAGGGTGGTTTATGCGATGGCTGAGCAACGGCTACGGGAAACCGGTTGCGACGTGCTGATAACGCTGGGTGCGGACACCTCGGAAGGCGTCACGTCTGAACGCTTGTTCTCACGCGTGAACCGCCCTGTGGCAAGCCCTCGCTACCTTGAGCGCAAAGGCAGACTGGTGAGCGATCGGGACATTTCCAACGCCGACCTCCTGCACGATGAAAAGGTCAGCCATTGGCAGCAATGGTTTCGCCAGGCCGGCTTGTCCGACATTCACGCAGACCGAGGCCCCGTGTTCCAGGATTTCAATCTTCTGGCGACGGCGGCAATCGCCGGACACGGCGTGGCGCTGTGTCCAGTCGAGGTTTGCCGCAGGGAAATTGAGAACGGAGATTTGGTCGTGCTGTCGAGCATCTCCGTGCTCGACGAAGAAAGCTACTTCTTGATCAGCAAAGAGGCGCGATCGAAGTCTGCTGCCGTCTTTTGCAATTGGTTCCAGAAACTGGTTGGCATCGAACCCAGCGCCTGAAACCGTGCCATTGAGCGACAATCGCCGTCAGCTGGCGAGCATGCCGTCGCGCGCATTGCTCAGGTCCGGCTGGACGCCACCATCGCATCATTCAGCGCCCTGCCAATGTCTTCGAGAACGGCGACGCCGACATTTCTCGCCGCCGATCGATCGCGCATCTTCAGCGCATCATGCGCTTCGCTCACGGCTTTGCCCATTACTTCGCGAGACTGAGCCAGCCTGCCGTCCGGAATGGGATGAAACAGGGCATCCAGAGCCACGGTGATCGCTTCTTCAAAGTTGTGATTTGAAGACGCAAGGCCGACTTCGGCGAAGAATTCGAACCGCGCTTCACGCAGCTTTGCTCCGCTGTCGCCGCCATCAAGCTTCCTGGCGATTTCGCTTAAAGTCGAGAGATTGGCAGGCGAGCGACGGTCGCACGCATAGTCCAGCGCAGCAAGAAAAGTCGCCTGAAGGTATTCAAGCATTCTCCAGGCACCACCGGGATCCCGGGTAAGGTGACGGCGTGCTACCTCGTCAAGAATGGAGTGCGGGGCAACGAAGGTCCCCCCTTTTGCGCCGCGCCGCGAGACAACGTAGTCACCCTCTTCAAGGACGCCAATCGCTTCCCGCAAGGTTACCCTGGAAATCCCAAGCGTTTCGGACAGTGCGCGCTCGGCGGGCAGCCGCTCATCGGGCTGCAGCCGGCCGAGGTGAATCTGCCGCCTGATGAAGTGGGCGGCCGCACCGTGAAACGGCGTCTGTTCCAGTTGGCGCCCGGACCAGAACATCTCAAATTGCCGTAAAAGTATTGTCGACCGGAATCTCGGCGCCGTTGATAAAACCCGAATCCTCGGACGCCAGGAAAAGCGCCACGCGCGCCACTTCCTCCGGCTCACACATGCGCCCCTGCATAGCGGCGATGTCCCGTTCGGAGGCGTTGATTCCAAGTTTTCGGAGCTGCTCCATTTCGACTTCCCCGTGTTTCGTGCGAACGAAGCCGGGGCAAATCGCATTGGCGCGAATTCCCTTGTCCCGGAACTCCACCGCTACCGCCCGCGTAAACTGGGTCACTGCTGCCTTAGAGCTACAATAGATCGTCTCCATCGGCGTTGCCGTCGAACCTGAAACCGACGACGTGTTGACGAAGACGCCACGCCCCTGCCGCAACATATCCGGCAGCACCGCCTGGGTCATGAGGAACACGCTTCTCAAGTTGTTGTCGAGGACGAACTCGTAGTCTGTTTCGGTGAGCTCCAGCAGCGGCTTGACGACAATCGCTCCCGCCTGATTGTGCAGGATATCAATTCTGTGAAATCGCGACCTCGCCGTATCGACGATACGGCTGACATCGTCCGCTTTCGAAACATCCGCGTGGACGAACACAAACCGCTCATCACGCACCTGACGCGCCAGATCTTCACCCGACGCTCGGTCCAGATCGGCACCGACAACGCGCGCGCCGGCCTCAAGGAACAACTTCACCGCAGCGCGTCCACATCCGTTCGCGGCGCCGGTGATGATTGCAACCTGATTTTCGAGCGCACGCTTCAGCATCGCAACCTTGGAATGAGGGCCTTATCAAGCAATATCAAGAGGGGATAGCGGCGTCCACAGCCGAAAGGCTAGCCTTCCAATGCTTGGCATACCACTGCCGCGATCTCGACATCCGCAGCAACGGGACCGCCCGAAACACCAACCGCGCCGACGCAAACTCCGCCTCGAACCACCGGAGTTCCGCCTCCAAACACCACGAAAGGCCGCGATGGATTTGCAGCAACGAGGCTGTAGAACTCCCCTCCCGGCTGCGAATCCTGCAGAAGATCGGCGGTCTTGGTTCGGAATGCGGCCGCTGTGTAGGCCTTCCCGATGGCGACTTCCACGCTGCCGAATGCCGCATCCGTCGACCGGCAGAACGCAATCAGGCTGCCGCCCGCATCACATATCGCGATACTCGACGGCTCGTTCAATTTTTCGGCATGCTCAAGCCCGCACCTCAAGGCTTTGATAGCCTCTTCCGTTGAATTTTCCGACATCCGATCCTCCGTAGGCAAGCTGACGATAAAATATATAAGGTATTTTTTAAATTCCATTTATTTTTTCGACAATGTCGATTTTTGAGCTACAGAAGAGGCTTAATTCAACTTGATTTAAGAACGAATTGAGGCCTACAACAGCTGCCCGGTATAATGGTACTTATGGCGCACCAATTATGGGCATTCAGAATGCCGCTGACGCATGCTGTGCGCATATCCCTGGCCATGGCGATGGATGAGCGCTCCGTGGTTGCCGCTTCTGTGACGAGGCTCAGTGAGCCCATGGGCTCACGCGTTTGCGGTAAGCACTCTGCCGCGGTTCAGGATGTCATATGGATCGATTGCATGCTTGATCGCGCGCATGAGCGCCAACTCGGCCGCCGACCGGCTGTAAGCCAATTGGTCTATTTTCTTGATCCCGATGCCATGCTCGGCCGAGATGCTTCCGCCGCAGTCTTGCACAGCGCTGTAGAGCGCCATTTCGAATGGCGCGATGTCTTGCGCCGGATCGGCCGGATAGGCGGCGATGTGCAGATTACCGTCCCCCAGATGCCCGTATACGATGAGCCGTCCCTGCGGAAGGGTTCGCGACGCAGATGCTTCAATCGTCTCGACATAGGTGGCAAGCCGATCCAGCGGAATACCTACATCGTAGTGAAACTCCTTCGGAGCGTGACGATAGTACTCATAGTTTGCTTCTCGATATTGCCAGAACCGACGACGGTCGGCTTCCGACTGGGCGATAAGGGCGTCATGGAGCAAACCTTCTTCCAGCATTTCGAAAAGGGTGCTTTCGAACAAAGCCCGGGCATCCCCGTCCAATCCTAAAGCGGCTTCGATAAGCAGTGTCACGGTCGGGGCGGAACCAAAGGGAGCCGTCAACAGGCCCCAATGTTCCCCCGCCTCCATATAGCTGCGCCACATGCCCTCGTAGGTAACGAGGTTTCCGTCAAACGTTTCCTGCAGCCGGCGGCAAACGACCAGGGCATTTTCGACGGAACCGGCTGCGCACAGGGCGGCCAATACGGGCTTAGGCGTCGGCATGAGCCGGAGGCAGACGCGGGTTATAACCGCCAGGGTTCCTTCGCTGCCTGTCACAAGCTGCGGCCAGTCGTACCCGGTATTGTTCTTCAGGACCTTGCTCATCGAATTGACGATCGTCCCGTCGGCAAGCACTGCCTCTATGCCAGCGACCTGCTGCCGGGTCATGCCATATCGCAGCACCTGCACCCCGCCCGCGTTAGTGGCAACATTGCCGCCGATGGTGCAGGTGCCCCGCGCGCCCAGATCCACGCCGTAAAAAAGTCCAGCTTGCGCAGCCGCTCTCTGGACCTGTTCCAAGGTGGCGCCTGCCTGGACAGTCATCGTCCGGTTTACGATATCAATTTCCTCGATCTTAGACATGCGGTCCATTGCAATGGCAATCTCATCGCAGCGTGGATGCGCACCACCGACCAATCCCGTCAGTCCGCCCTGTATGACGATCGGCCACCGCTCAGCATTACAAAGGCGTAACGTGGCGGACACGTCCGAGGTAGATGTCGGGCGCACGAGCGCAACGGGCACCGTAGGCGGGAGCAAGGATGCGTCCGAAAGGTATTTCGCGAGAATTTCTTCCCCAACAAAAACCTTGTCTTTCCCAAGTTGCTCACCGAGAGCCTGGACTAAGTTCATCTGAAGTCTCCGGCATGTACCGATTGGGCCCGCGATGTTGATCAGAGATTCTGTGCCCGTGATGTGTTGGGAACCGCAAGATATTGCTGGATCCGCGTGACGGTGAAATCGATGATCTGAACGATGATCACGTACACGACGCCGACGACGAGGAGCGGCGTGAGAGGATCGAGATAGACCTTTCCATGGATCGTCGGCCCACCCATCAAGTCATGAACCGTAATGACGCTGGTGATCGCCGAGGCTTTTAGAACCGCTACGGTTTCGTTTCCCAGACTGCCCAAAATCGAGCGCAGTGCGATGGGGGCATGGACTCTGAAAAACGCCCGCCGCCGTGTCATTCCGACGGCCGCTGCGGCCTCAAGCATGCCGCGGGGAACCATCTTCAAGCCACCTCTCATCATCTCTGCGAGGTAGGCGGCGTTGTTGATGCTAAGGACGAACACCGCAGTTCGGAAGGGTGAACTCAGCACGAGGTCCCAGAGCGGACTCGCGCGAACCCACGCAACACGCGGTAGACCGAAGTAGACAAGGAATAGCAGTATCAGGAGGGGAACGCCCCGGAAGATGAAGATGTACACCTTGGCAAACAGCCGTAGTCCTTGACCGCCATATTCATGCATTGCCGCAAGCGCACCACCGAAGAGAAAGCCTAGGGCCATGCTGAGAACCGTGAGCGCGACGGTGACGAAAAACCCGTTCACGACTGCCGTCCAGAACGCCGGCGCTTCAAGAATCGCGAAATTAAGCATCGGTCACGCTCCCTGCGCCCTTGATTCCAAACGGTGTTGGATTAGCCCCGATATCGCAGAGATCGCCAGGTACATCACCGCAGCAATCATGTAGCAAATCAGGGGTTCGCGGGTTGAGCCAGCGATGATGCTGGTCGACCGGCTGAGTTCCTGGACGCCGATGAGTGATGCAAGGGCCGATATCTTCAGCAAAACGAGGAAGAGGTTGCCCATCGCTGGTGTTGCTGATCGCAGGACCAAAGGCACCACGATGCGCCGACGAATTTGAAAGCGTGTCATGCCGATCGCGGCACCCGCCTCGGAGTAGCCCTTCGGCAGCACTGACATCCAGTCTTTAAAAATAACCGCTGCGTAGGAACCAAACTGGATGGAGAGTGCAGCGACAGCCGCAATTTTCGGGTCCGCGCCTCCAAATCGGAGGCCGGCGAGCGATGCGACGCTACCCAGAAGAATATTGGAGCCGTAAAAGATGATGAAGATGACCATCACCTCTGGCAGTCCTCGAAACATGTTGATGTAAGCAGCCCCAAACAAGGCCGTCGGCCGGCTAGATGATAAACTGGCGAACCCAACCGCCAATCCGATCAAAATGCAGATCGGAAAGGCGACCGCAGACAGCCCCAGCGTCAGAGCCGCGCCCTTCAGCCAGAAGCTCATGTAGGGCGCAAGGATCTCAATCATTGCTCGTCACCTTGCGCTTTGGGCATCACTGCGTAGTGAGCTTGGTGTTCAGGTATTTCAGGCCCAGTTCGTCAAGCTTGCCTGACGCAATAACCGAGTCCAATCCCTTGTTGATTTTGGCAACGAGGTCGGCGGATCCCTTGCGAAAGAACCAGCCCCTGCCCTCGCCAACGAACTTCTTGTCAAAGCTCGGCTCCGCCGCGAGCTTGTATTTTCCGGTGCTCACGAACTGCTGCTGAAGTTGCAGATTGTCATTCTGGAATGCCGCGATGCGGCCGGCGTCGAGATCGAGTACCGCTGCGTCGGGATTGTCGTATCCCTGGATCTGAGCGTCGTCGCCAAGCGTTGCCTTGATGTAGTCGTAATACGATTGCGTCCCGACGATCGTGCCGATCGGCTGGCCCTTCAGCCCGTCGAGCCCCTTGGAAGTATCGGCGCTTTCCGGAACGAGAAAAGCATAACCAACCTTGTAGATGATGCGAGTGGCGTCGTACTTCTCGAGGCGAGGCGCCGTTTCGGTGACCGTCGTCCCGATCATGTCGATCGTACTCGTCTCCAGAGCCGTCCAGATGCCATCCCAGGGAACATTGGAGATTTCGCATGTGACCTTGGCCGCGGCGCACACCGCCTTGGTCAGATCGACTTCAAGGCCCGCCAACTCCCCGTTGGTGTCGACATATGCGAAAGGTTTGTAGGCCGCATCGATCCCGACCTTGACAACTTCGTCGGCGCTCGCCGGCGAAAGCGCTGCCACACTTGCCCCAGCCACAATGAGCGCGGCCGATAATGTTTGGATCATTTTCATTTTCATTCCCCTTTTGTGTGGTTGATTATGATCTGTATCTCTTCAGGAACGCTGCCAGCGCCGGAGATTTTGGTGCTCCAAGCACGTCATCGGGCTTCCCTCTTTCCTCGATGTTGCCCCCTTGGAGGTACACAACCTCCGATGAGACTTCTCGCGCAAAGTGCATTTCATGCGTGACGATCACCATCGTCCGCCCTTCCAAGGCAAGGCTCTGCATCACCCGCAGCACCTCGCCAACAAGCTCTGGGTCAAGGGCCGAAGTCGGCTCGTCGAAAAGGAGGATTTCGGGTTCCATGGCGAGCGCACGCGCAATTGCTACGCGCTGCTGCTGACCGCCGGACAACTGAGCAGGATAGTGGCGGCTTCTTTCAGCAAGGCCTACCTTGTTTAGATAGCCTTCGGCACGGTCCCAAGCCTCCGCCTTTGACATTCCGAGGACCTGTAGAGGCCCCTCCATGACGTTTTCGATCGCCGTTCGGTGGGGCCACAGATTGAAGGACTGGAAGACCATGCCCACTTGCCTGCGCAGGCTAACCAAGTCGCCGATCTGCCTTCGGGAACGCTTCCCATCAGGAACAGCTGGGTAGATTGCGCCGTTGAGGATGATTTCACCTTGGCTCGGCTCTTCCAGGAAGTTGATGCAGCGGATGAGCGTGCTTTTTCCCGAGCCGGAACTTCCAATCAAAGTGAGAATATCGCCCTTGTTTGCGGCTAGATCGACGCCCTTCAAGACCTCGAGAGGCCCGAACGACTTCCTCAAGTTTCGAACCTCCATCAAGTACGGGCTGCGTTCCGGTTGCTGTAACTTCATCATCGGGCTTCCAACCTGGTTCTGCACATCCCGGATGCCCGGGGTGAGATAGCGGCTCCGCGTATCGCGAGCCGACGAGTACGATCTCTGGATGGCGTTTCTTCTAGGCTAGATGCTTGAGCAAAGAACCGCCCGTGACAATTGACTCTTTATTTCGATATGTGAGTAGTATTTGCCTTTCACCGGATGCCCCAGACGTTCCGGTTCGATAGCCAGCTCACGATTGCCTGCCGCCGATCGTTGCAACCGAACTAGTCCTGACCTTGGTCCGTGGACTTAAAGTGCCGAAAAATAGCCGCCGAGATGGCGGGCGACACAGGAAATGCATCGAGACGCTCCTCTAGAGGTTTCCTTTTCGCGGTCCGGATTGCGAGACACAAAACTGTTTCGCATGCGTTTCAAGACGCCATTAGTCACATTGATTCAACTGTCAGCTCACCTGTCCGCCCGCAAACAAGCTGCATCCTCATCGCCTCTCATATCGGCCATTGCCGCCCCAACCATCCTCCCGGAGGAGGATGGCCGAATATCGCACTCCTGCGTAGATGGACCATTCATGGGCGTTAAGGGAAGGAGCGACATTGCAGGGAAGAGCGGAAACAGAGGAACCAATCCATGCAGAACGTGGCGATCTCCTCGGCGTCGATGCGATCAGGCTTGTGGAGCTTCACAAGAAGTTCGGCGCTTTGCATGTTCTGAAAGGCGTTTCGCTTTCGGCAAAGCAGGGTGACGTCGTCGCGATCATCGGCGGTAGCGGCTCTGGCAAATCGACGATGCTCCGCTGCATCAATTGCCTGGAGACACCGTCCGATGGCCGCATCGTCATCAACGGAGAGGAAGTGTGTCTTAAACGGGCCCAACAGGGGCTCGTGCCTGCCGATGCCGCGCAGATGCGGCGCATTCGATCCAGATTGGCAATGGTCTTTCAGAGCTTTAACCTCTGGAGCCACATGTCCTTGCTCGAAAACGTTGTCCTGGCACCGATTTCGGTACTCGGAATGCGCCGGGATGAGGCGATCGAACGGGCGGAGCAACTGCTCGACCGGGTCGGCCTCAAGGAAAAGAAGGACGTCTATCCGGCTTTTCTGTCGGGCGGCCAGCAGCAGCGCGGAGCAATAGCGCGCGCGCTCGCGGTCGATCCGAGCGTGATGCTTTTCGATGAGCCTACATCGGCGCTCGACCCGGAGCTGGTCGGTGAAGTGCTGAAAGTCATCGGCGACCTCGCTCGCGAGGGCCGCACCATGCTTCTGGTCACACACGAGATGAAGTTTGCGCGCCAGGTCGCCAGCCATGTCGTGTTTCTTCACCAGGGCCTCATCGAGGAGCAAGGAGCGCCGGAGGTCATATTCGAAGCGCCAAAATCCGAGCCGCTGCAGAAGTTCCTCGCGAAAGTCGGGTAACTGCCGCCTCGCATTCCCCGGCCAACAATGGGACTTCCTATGCAGTCATCACTCTTCGATCTTCTGGCGCTTAGCCCCCCGGGTTGGGGCGGACCGATGCTCTGGGCACTCCTTGCGTCGCTTCAAATCGCCGTGGGCGCTTTCGCGCTGGGCTTGATCCTGGGCGTCTTCGGAGCAACGGCAAAGATCTATGGAGGACCGGTCGCCCGCGACACCCTCGACCTATATACGACGATCGTGCGCGCCGTTCCCGAGCTCGTTCTGATCCTCATTCTCTACTACGGCGGAACGATCAGCCTGAATGTTGCCCTGGAAGCTCTGGGCTACGCGCCGATCGACATCAATGGGCTTGCTGCCGGCATTATCGTCCTGGGTTTCGTACAGGGCGCCTATGCAACGGAAATCATCCGCGGCGCGATCCTGGCGGTGCCGCACGGCGAGCTGGAAGCCGCCCGCTCGTTCGGAATGACATCGACCACGGTCTTCCGCAAGATAATCGCGCCCGCCATGCTGCCACACGCACTGCCGGGTCTATCCAATCTCTGGCTCATGGCCACCAAGGACACGGCGCTGCTTGCGGTCGTCGGCTTCCAGGAATTGACGTTGCAAACCCGCCAGGCCGCCGGATCGACGAAGGCATACTTCACCTTCTTCATCGTTGCCGGTGCAATGTACCTAACCATCACACTCGTATCGGGTATCCTCTTTTCTCTCGCGGAGAAACGGACCCGGCATGGCATCCGGTCGGCGGGAGCACGCAGATGACGACTTCTTCCTCTCCCGTCCCGGGAGCCCGCGCGAACAAATTCTTGCTTCAACACATGATCCTCTGGATCTTGATGGCAGGGCTGTTCGTCATCATGTCCACCACCATGCAATGGGAATGGATTGCCGTGTATTGGCAGCTGCTCCTGCGCGGGCTTTGGACGACAATCTGGCTGCTTGCCGTCACGTTCAGCCTGGGATTTGCGCTGGCTGTCCTGCTTGGCCTCGCGCGAAATTCCGGCCAGCCCTGGTTCTCGATACCGGCGCTAGCCTATTGCACGATCATCCGCGGGACGCCTCTGCTTCTTCAATTGTGGCTGCTGTACTACGGCCTTGGCTCGCTCTTTCCGCAATTCCCCGCAATACGCCAATCCGAGCTTTGGACTTATCTCAGGCAAGCGTGGCCCTACGCCGTTGTCGCCCTTACCCTCTCCTGCGGGGGCTACCTGGGCGAAGTGATGCGGGGTGCCCTGGCCAACGTGCCCTCCGGTCAGTTGGAAGCCGCCAAAGCCTTCGGCTTGAAAAAATCGACGGCGTTCTGGCGTATTCAGTTGCCGCAGGCAATCTACCGGGCACTTCCGACGATTTCGGGCGAGGCAATCCTGCAGCTCAAGGCCACGCCATTGGTCGCGACGATCAGCGTCATCGACATCTTTTCGGTTGCGACCCGAATCCGCCAGGAAACCTACATCACCTACGAGCCTCTTCTTTTCGTCGCCGCCGTCTATATGAGCATAACTGGTATCCTCGTCCTCGCATTCCGACTGATCGAGCGCCGCATTCCTCGTCGGATAGGCTGACCACTGTCTTTGGAGTATTCCCATGAACGATATCGACCTTATCAAGCGCATCCGCTCTCGCCAGACAACCTTCGGGATCTGGATGAGCATTCCGCATCCGATCGTGGCAGAAACCCTGGCGCATACGGGCGCGGACTTCCTGCTGGTCGACGGGGAGCATGCTCCCATCCCGCCCGACAGCCTGATGCAAATCCTCCCGGCCACCGAGCGACTTGGAATGCCCGTGATCTATCGGGTGCGAGGCAAGAGCCCGGAACCGGTCAAGGCAGCCCTCGATCACGGCGTTGCCGGCGTGATGGTTCCCATGATCAACTCGCAGGCGGAGGCGAAGCAAGCCGTGAGCTCCGCAAAATACCCGCCTTTGGGGACGCGCGGTTTCGGGGCATGGCGGGCCTCGAACTACTACTATGATCAGGCTTCCTATCTTGAACGGGCAGATGGCGAAACGCTGATGATTCTGCAGATCGAAAGCCGCGAGGCCGTGGCGGATATCGACACGATCTCAAGGGTGGATGGTGTCGATGTGCTCTATGTCGGACCTGCCGATTTGTCTCTTTCGCTTGGCTTGCGGCCGGGCCAGCTTCACCCCGAACTCCTTGCCGCCTGCAAGCAGGTCGCCGACGCTGCAAGGCAGAGCGGCGTGATTGCGGGCATCGACCTTGCGTCGCTGGAATTCATTCCGACCTTCCGCGCGCTGGGCTTCACGTTTTTCACCTATGGGGCTGACGCCGGGTTCGTAATCGAAGGCGGGCGCGCGGCCATGGCCGCTGCACGCAGCCATGGTGATCAGGAAACAGAGTGACCTCGAAGTCGATGTCATTGTCGCGGAACGGGGCGTTTCTGGATTGAGCGCCGCGCTCCGAGCGGCTTCGCTTGGGCGAACAGTTCCAAACTCTGGGAAAGAGTGACCGCATTTGCGGGACGAGCGCCTTGCCGGGCGCAGGTCGATGGATACCGGCGAACCATCATGCCGCCGCGGCCCGACAAGGCGATACCTAAGAAAAGGCGTTTGCCTATATGCACGCCGCGGCCCCGGGATTGGGCCGGCTCAGAGGAAAAGCTCTGGCAGGCGTTCGTATCGGCAACGCGTGCCGTGTTCGCGTTTCTTGAGTCGGCGACACCGCTCCGCTTCGATTTGACCGATGAGCCCGACATATCCGCTGACGCCGAAGCGGGATGACGGCCGGGAGAGTGCTTTCGCCCAAGCTGCCTTCGCGCGAGATCCTGGACGAATGGTCGAAACATGTCCGACGGCCGTCCACGCCTCATTCCGTCACATATCGAGAATTCACGATTTATGACGTCTCCAGCAGGTCGAGATATCTTTTTCAAACACGATCGTGTCGTTGGTCGTACCCGTGTGCGCACCGTGCGGTCCCCTCGACGAGAGCGTGAACCGCAGCCTGCGAAAGCGTTCCGTGGCCCCGTCGAGCGACGACGCCAGCAACACAATGTGGTCGATCCCTTCAACCGGATGCATCATGCAAACCCTCGCCCCCCAATCATTATCGGGAAAGAAACAGGCTGTTTTCCTCTTCGATTCATCTCCTCCTCAGGGAGGATGGAAAGCCGGTGCGCAATCAGAAACGATGACGCGTCGTTCCAAAAACAACTGGGGAATCTGAATGAAGAATCTAGGCACGCTCATCGCCGCCGCGCTGGTCACGCTCGCTACCTCCGGCCTTGCATATGGCCAGAACTACAAGGTGGGTGTCGCGGCGGAACCCTTCCCTCCCTTTTTTGCACCTGATGCGGGTGGCACGTTCTCAGGCTGGGAAATCGATTTCATCAAGGCGGTCTGCAACCACGAAAAGCTGGACTGCACGATTACGCCCGTGACGTGGGATGGCATCATTCCCGCGCTGCAGGCAAAAAAGATCGACATGATCGTCAGCTCGATGTCCATCACCGAACAACGCCGAAAGATCATCGACTTTTCGGACAAGTACTACGACTCGCCGATCGGCATCGCCGGTGTGAAGGACCAGACGTTCGGCGTGACGCCCGACGACATGAAGGACAAGATCGTCGGGGTGCCCTCCGCAACCACACACTCCGAGTTTGCCAAAAAGCATTTCACGCAGGCAGCCGAAATCAAGGAATACCAGACCGTCGACGAGGCGTTGCAAGACCTTGGCGCCGGCCGCATCGATGCGGTTCTGTCGGACCGGATCGGGCTTGATGTGTTTCTCAAGACTGGCCCGGGCGCGTGCTGCGATCTGAAAGGCGAAGTGACGCCGGATACGGCGATCTATGGTCCCGGCGTCGGTGTGGGCATGCGAAAGGAAGATTCCGATCTCAAGGCGAAGATCAACGAGGGGATTAAGGCCATTCGTGCGGACGGCACCTATGACAAGATCACCAAGAAGTACTTTTCTTTCAGTATCTATAAAGACTAGCCGCTGAGAGCGCCTTAGTGAACTCATAAACAAAGCTGGACGGATTATGCTATGATCGATCTCGGTTCTCACGCGGATGACCTGGTGGCGATTCGACGTGAGCTTCACGCTCACCCGGAGCTTGGCCTAGAGGAGATCAGGACCTCGGACCTGATCTCCAGGGAGCTTGAGAAGCTTGGCTTCCAAGTCCATCGAGGACTTGCGAGAACCGGTGTCGTCGGCACGCTTAGCAAAGGAACGAGCCGGCGCGCGATTGCATTGCGCGCGGATATCGATGCGCTGCCGATCAACGAGGAAACCAGCGTGGCGCACCGGAGTACGACGCCGGGCGTCATGCATGCCTGCGGCCATGACGGCCATACGGCAATGCTTCTCGGCGCGGCCCGCCTGATAGCCGAACGAGGCAATATCGATGGCACCGTGCACCTGATCTTTCAGCCCGCCGAGGAGAACTTCGGCGGAGCTCGCATGATGGTCGAAGAGGGTCTGTTCGACCGCTTTCCAAGTGATGCTGTCTTTGGCATGCACAACGCGCCGCATCACCCGTTCGGACGGTTTGCAACCCGCCCCGGCGCTGTATGCGCGGCAGTCGATGAAGTGTTCATCACCGTCGAAGGCATGGGCGGACATGGTGCAGAACCTCAGACAACCGCCGATCCGATCGTATGCGGGGCGAGCATCGTTACAGCATTGCAGTCGATCGTCTCACGGAACATCAGCCCGAATGCCTCGGCCGTGGTGACCGTCGGCGCCTTCAATGCCGGGTTTGCCAGCCATATCATTCCATCGTGCGCAAAGCTGATCGTGGGCGTGCGTTCCTTCGATCCGGACGTCCGCATGGAAGTAGAGCGGCGGATACGTTTGATCGTGACATCCCAGGCCGAAAGCTTCGGGATGCGGGCCTCGATCGACTACGTTCCCTTTTACGATCCGACAATCAATCACGCCGACCAGACTGCATTTCTGACATCGGTCGCGCGGCACGCCCTCGGTCCCGAGAATGTCATCGAACTGGACGCCCCATGGATGGCCAGCGAAGACTTCGGCTACATGCTCAAGGCCTGTCCGGGAGCGTACTTCTTCCTCGGAAGCGCCGATTCAACCAGCACACGCCCGCTTCACCATCCCGGTTATGACTTCAACGACCGGCTTCTGCCGATCGGTGTCTCCCTGTGGACGGAGCTTGTCTAAACCTATCTCTCGAACCGCGGGGGGCCGACAGACCTGGGCAGATCGTGATGTTTGGAGCTATCGCCCTTTCCAGACCGGCGGGCGCTTTTCGACAAAGGCTCTCGGCCCCTCCAGGAAATCCTCGGAGTTGCTCATCCGCTCATACACGGGAAGGCCGCTTCTGCCGGGCTTCGTCACGGCGAGAGCGTCGGCTGTCGTCATGGTCTCGATTGTCGTCATGACTTCCTTCATCGCCTGCAAGGCAAGCGGTGCTCCCAGGCCGATGCGCGTGGCGAGATCGAGCGCGGCCTGACGCAATCCAGCGCCGTCGTGAACAGAGGCGACAAGGCCCCATTGAAGCGCTTCACGCACCGGCATACGCCGCCCGGTCAACAGCATGTCCTTTGCAACATTGTATGGTACTCGCCTGGGCAGACGCTGTATCGCACCACTGTCGGCGAGAAATCCACGCTGCATCTCGGGCAGCTCGAAATAGGCATGCTCGGCCGCGATGATGAGGTCGCAAGCCAGAGCCATCTCGAAGCCGCCCCCGATAGCCGCGCCATTGACAGCCGCGATGACCGGCTTGAGGAGACCATGATATTCGGTGATCCCGGCGAAGCCACCGTCCCCGTGTCCCGTCACAGCCTCCTGATCGAGCGAGAGATCGAAGTCCGGCGCGGCGACATCCTTAAGGTCCCACCCGGCGGAAAAGACGCGCTCCCCCGATCCGATGATGATCCCGACGCTGAGGTCGCCGTCATCCTGGAGCATCCTGAGCGCCGCGTGGATCGCACGGCTCATCCCACGATTGATGGCGTTAACCGGCGGCCTGTTCAGCGTGATCTCGAGAACGTTACCGATCCGGCGGGTAAGGACAAATTGATCAGGCATGCGATGATCTCCGTGTAATCGTCAGCTGCGGTGCGGCTTCGCCGGGCGCGGCCACCAGGCCGGCGAAACAAGCGATGGTCTCGTCTTGGAAACGCGCCACCCGCCGCGTGACCGGATCGAAACAGAGGTTCAGCGTCTCGACCGTACAGGCGAGATTGCCTCCGCTTTCGATGTTGTGAATCAAATGAAAGCGCTTGGTATCGTAGGCGGCCAGTATCGTGTGTATTTCCACCGACGCGCCCAGCCGAAGTTCGCTCAGATAGCGGACGTAGGTTTCGGTTATGACGTATTCGAGCAGATGACCCGTGGCGCCCGCACCTTTTGCGCTGCGCCAAACCGACATGCTCGCTTCGTCGGCAATGCGCTGATAGGTGAGGAAGTTGACATGATCGAGCTCGTCGAGCCAATCCGGCGTTACAACGCCCTCCCAGGTCTTGAACCAGCTCATGACGCGCTTTTCTCGGAATCCGCCCTCGCGCGCGCCAAAGCTTTTCGAATGCCGGCAACACCCGCATTTCGCAAGTCCATGAGATCTGCCTGGCCCCTGCTGCCGATGCCCCTGACGACTTCATCGGCATATTTGCGCATCAGCGCCTTGTCCGGTTGAAAGCTTGGTGGCGCGGTGTAGCCGCTTTCCAATTCGTGGGCGAGCAGATCGACGAACTCGCCGTACAGCGACGGATCCCGTGCCCCGAGGAAGAAGACCGAGGACGGGCCCATAACGGCCCAACGGATCGCCGGACCAGTCGCTATGGCCCGGTCGATCGCTTCCAGGTCCGCGACCTCCTGCGACAGCAGGTAGAGGACCTCGCGCAGAACGGCAAACTGAATGCGATTACCGATATAGCCGTCGATTTCGCGTTCGAGCTCGACGACTTCACAGCCTGTGGATCGATAGAATGCAGTCGCGCTGTCGGCCGCCTTTCGCGCCAGCGCTCCGCCTGCGATTTCCACGAGCGGAACAAGAAACGGCGGGTTGAACGGGTGTCCGATGATGACTCGTTCGGGGTGCCGCGCCCGGCTGCGCAAGTTCTCTGCCAGAAAGCCCGACGAGCTCGACGCTATGACGACGTCTTCTCTCGTCAGCGCGTCGATCTGCGCAATGAGCGCAGTCTTCGCATCGACATCTTCGGTCGCGCTTTCCTGCACGAAGCCCGTGTCGGCCAGTGCTTCCGCCAGATCGGTTGTAAACCGCACCCGGGCCGGGGACGCACCATCGGCCAGCCCAAGCTTCTCAAGCGTCGGCATAGCCTTTTCGATTGTCGCCATGAGAAAATCCCGACGCTCCGCCGACTGGTCGTGAACCACGACGTCGAGGCCCGCCCGCATAAAATGCGCCGCCCAACCGGCGCCGATGAGGCCGCCACCGACGCAGGTCACCTTGTTGAGGGTCATCCGGTTTCTCCAGTTCAAGCTTTATCGTGATGAAGTACGAGAAGTGCATCGACAGCCGTCACGCCGCGGGATGTGGCAATGAGGGGATTGATGTCGATGGACGAGACGGTTCGGGAATAGGCCGCGATGAGGCGCGAGACGGAGGCGACCGCCCGCGCCACGGCGGCTTCGTCGATACCCGCCTGCCCGCGATACGGCTCAAGACTTGGCGCGATCCTGAGCGACTTCAGCATATCCAGCGCTTCGTCTTCCGTGACGGGCGCCAGGGCGAATTGACGATCGGCCAGCAATTCCGCCCTTACGCCGCCGGCCGCCAGCATCACCATCGGGCCCGCAACCGCATCGACGAGCGCGCCGAGCGCCAGTTCCGCGCCCCCCTTGACCATGGCGGCCACCAGCACGCGCGGACCGATGCGTGCCCGGAGGTCGGCATAAGCGCGTTCGAGGGCCTGAACGTCGTTGATATCGAGCACGACACCGGCGACCTCGGTCTTGTGATCCACCGCTTCCGCGGTTTTGAGGACGACGGGGTAGCCTATGGCATTGGCGGCGGCGACCGCGGCCTGGAGGCTGTCAGCAACCGTGTGGGCCACCGTCGGGATTCCGGCGGCTTCGACCAGGGCGAGGGTTGAAGCTTCGTCGGAAGGTGTGAGCGTTTCGAGCGCGGCTTCGACAAGGCTACGCTCCGCAGCATCGATCGTTCGCGGGATGCCGTAGGGGTTTGTCGTCTGGTAGCGATGAAGTTGGCTCAAGGCTGCAAAGGACGTCTCCAGGCCATCGAGCACGGGAACATTTGCCCGCTCGAGATCCAGAACGCGATCGGAGATGAAGTGTCGCGTCGAAAATCCAACGGCAAGAACAGGCTTCGGTCCACCGGCAAGCCGCACCAGGCCCTCGGCTATCCGGGTCGAAAAGGTGTCGCTCATCGGGACACCAAATTCCGTGACGACGATCCCGACGCTCGTGTTTTCGTCGTTTAACGCGATTGAGAGACAGGCAGCGACATGGCCGGCGACGTCTTTCTCACCGGACCAGATATCGACGGGATTGGCCGTATCCAGTTCCGGAGCAAGCACCGCTCGAAGCGCCTCGCCGGTCGCGCTGGAAAAGCGCGTCAGCGGCAATCCCAATCGGCTCGCAGCGTCGATAGCCAAAGCGCGCTGGGCGCCGGAATCCGTGATGATGGCGACACCGCGGTCCATTCTTATCCCTGCGGAGAACAGGTGAAGCGTGCACCAGAACTGATCCAGCGAAACACATTCGACCACACGGTAACGGCGAAAAATCGCTTCGAGCGGCGCCCTCGCCCCGGCCATTCGGCCGGCATGCGTTGCAATCGCTTCGGCTGCCGCCCGCGTCTGCCCCGGCGCCAGAACAACGACCGGCACACCTCGTTGCGCCGCCCTCGCAAGCGCGTCGCCAAGCCGCCAGCCATTGCCGGGATTCTCAAGATAGAGACCAATGACCCGCGTCTGGTCATTCAACAAGGCGTGGTCGATCATGTCGACGACATCAATGTCCACTTCGCGCCCGAGATGAATGGTCGTGCTGAAGGAAAGCCGGGGATCGATGGAATTTGCGTAGGAAAAGAGAGCGCCGGATTGAAGAATAAGCGCGATCTTTCCGGCACGCCGGTGGTCAGCCGGCGGCATTGCCCAGGTGGACGCTGTGCGGCCGACGTAATCTATATAGCCGATGGAGTTCGGCCCCAACAGGCATGCTCCGGCAGCGCGTGCGATCGCCGACAGGTTCTGGCAGCCCTCGGCGTCAAGATCGCCGATGACATGCAGCGCGCGCGCACCGAGCGAGATCGCATGCATGGCATCCTCGACAATACGTGCGGGGCCGCCTGCGATGACGCCGAGATCTATTTTTGCCGGAACCAGCGTTGCGTTCGAAAAGCAGGTGAGACCCGCGATTTCGTCATAACCGGGTGTGACAGGGTATATCTGGGGGCCGTCTTCAAAGGCTTTCAAGGCCTTGATGACCTCGAACCCCGGCCGCCCCTCGCGGCCGCTCGCTCCGAAGACGGCAACGGTGGATGGTGCAAAGAGTGGTGAAAGGTCACGGGTCATAGCACCGTCCTCCGCAGATCGTCGGCAAGACGGCCGAGATGCCAATCGCCGTCGCCGTAATCGAGGTCGATCGCGGTCAAGCGGACAAGGTACCGGCCGAGCGGATATTCCATCGTCATCCCGATGGCCCCATGCATCTGGAGTGCCTCCTGAGCCACACGGCGCCCCGTTCGGCCGACATAGGCTTTTGCGCGGGAGACCGCCTTTTGGCGAGACGGAACCGAAGCGCCGACTGACAGGCTGCACAACGCTTCATGTGTCAGGGACCACGCGCATTCGATGTCGGCATACATGTCGACCATTCGATGTTGCAGAGCCTGCATCTGCGATAACGGCACGCCGAACTGTTCCCGCGCCTTTAGATAGGCGACGGTCATTTCCAGGGACCGGCTCATGAGGCCCATAGCTTCCGCCAACGACAGGGCAGTTCCCACATCCACCGCATAATCGATGGCCGCAGTGGCATTCCCGTCATCGACGCGATTGTCAGCCGGAACGATAACATCCCGAAACGCCACGTCCGCCAACCCCCGGCCATCGACCGACCGGAGCGGGGTCCGAAGCACCCCTTGCGTATCGGCCGCGACCCAGAAAAGCGCGGGCTGGCCTTCCGCAACGGCCGACACGAGGAATGCCTCGGCACCATCACCGCCTCTGACCAGGGCCTTCTGCCCTCGAAGGAGCCAACCGTGGCCATTCCTTTCTGCGACAACGCAACCCGGCAACCGGCTCCAGCCCCGATCGGGCTCCATCCAGGCCAGCACGGCGCCACCTGCAACCGAAGCCGCGGAGCGCAAGGCCTCCTGCAGCGGCGCAAACCCGGGATAAAATTCCGCAATGGCGGCGGGCATGCACAGCGTTTCAATGAACGGAATGACGTGCGCGTTCTGGCCAAGCGGCTCCAGCACGAGCGCAGCATTTGCCAACCCCTCGCCCATGCCCCCGAATTCCGACGCCAGCGGCACTGCGAGAACACCCAGTTCGGCAAGCGCCTCGAGGACCCGGGCTGCGCCGTCGGCAGCGTATCCAATATCGCCGAGCCGGGTGAGGACGGATTCTCGAACCATAGTCTCGGTTTCATCCAAGCCCAAACATCTGATCATAGTTCCAGCACTCCTCGCGCCAGGATGTTGCGCTGGATTTCGCTCGACCCCCCGTAGATCATGGTTTTTCGATAGTTCATGTGCGCCTTGAACGCGTTGCTCGCACGCGCATGTTCCGGGTGTGCCGGATCGCCATCGGCAATCTCGACGCAGGCTTTCGCACCCATCAGATCCACGGCAGCAGCCAGTATTGCGTTCTGGATCTCGGTGCCCCGCAGTTTAAGCAGCGCGGCTTCGGAACCAGCCTCGCCATTCGAATGGAAAAGGAAGCGGATTTCCGTCCGCTCGACTGCGCCGAGCGCCATATCCAGTTCGACAAGTCTGCGCGCGACGGAATCTTTGTCGATCAGCCGGCTCCCGTCCGCACGGGCGTCGGCGCAAAAGCGTTTCAAGCGCTCGAGGGAGGCAAGAGAACGCGAGACTTCAGCATTGCCAAAACGTTCAGAGGTGAGAACGCTTTTAGCGATCCCCCAGCCCGCCCCTTCATCGCCGATGCGCTGGCTGGCGGGCACCCGGACCTCGTCAAAAAACACCTGGTTGATCTCGATGCCGGTGCCGTCGAAGGTTTGGATAGGTTGCACGACGATACCAGAGGTCTTCAGATCGACGAGGAGGAACGTGATCCCCTGCTGTTTGCGACCCGATGAATCCGTTCGGAAAATTCCAAACATCCAGTCCGCGATATGGCCTTCGCTGGTCCACATCTTGTGCCCGTTGATGATATATTCATCGCCAACGAGGCGCGCGCTGCATTTTATGCCCGCAAGGTCGGAACCGGCATTTGCTTCGGAGAAGCCCTGGCACCAGAACGTATCCCCTTCCAGAATTCCAGGCAGGAACCGGCGCTGTTGCTCAGCAGTGCCGTGCGCGATCAGGGCCGGCCCAAGCATGTTCGCGCCGTAGATCATGGGGCGCGGAGCGCCGGCTAAGGCAAATTCCCGCTCCAGAATGTAAAGCTCAATATCCGAGAGGCCACCGCCCCCGTGCTCCTTTTGCCACGCCGGGCATGCCAGACCATGGGCGCGCACAATCCGATGCCACATCCTCTGGTCGTCTTTCGAGAGGTCCATGCGCTCTTGATTGACCTGGTCGCGAATATGGGCTGGCAGATTTTCTGCCAGGAAAGTCTTTACTCTGTGCCGAAAAGCCTGCGCGTTCGGAGTTGTTAAATTCCCGTCGAGTGCCTGCATTGAAAAGTCCTCCACCCGCCCATCAATAGCAGCGCGAATGGAAGACGATTGTTTCGTATTGTGCATCGATATGTGAATATGATAGACATATCGCCCATGAAGCTCCCCCCATTGCAGTCGCTCCGATCTTTTGAAGCTGTCGCACGCATGCGAAGCGTGACGCGGGCCGCTGACGAGCTTTGCGTCTCCCACTCGGCAGTGAGCCACCAGATCCGCAAGCTTGAAGAATGGCTTGGCTTGTCGCTGGTCGAACGCAATGGCCGCGGCATCCGCCTGACCGAGGCCGGCGAGCGGTACAAGATCAAAGTTTGCGAAGCGTTTGAAATGATCAATGGCGAGACGGAGCTTCTGCGCCAACGCGAAGCCTCACCTTTGGTCCGCGTATCGTGCCTGCCGATGTTTGCGGTCTCCTGGCTGATGCCGCAGATGCATGACTTCTGGGGGAAGCATCCCGAGGTACAGGTGGCCGTGCAATATTGGCGGGCGACGAACACAATCGATCCTTCCATCGTCGATGTCGCTGTTCAGCACGGAAATCCCGGCGAGTTTCCAGATTTCGTGGCGATGCCATTGCTCGAAGGGGTCACGATACCCGTGGCGTCTCCAGAGTATCTCGAGCGCATTGACTACAAGAACCTGAGCGACCTCACCAAATTGACGCTGCTGCATGACGAGGCAAAAGATTTCTGGCGGATGTGGCTGCGAAAAGCATCGACAGAGTATGATTTCGACATGTCGCTTGCCGAAGCAGGCCCAATATATCCCGATGGCAATCTAACGCTTGCGGCCTGTCTTGCAGGCGAAGGGGTTGCGTTGTTGCCCCGCGGCGTTGTGCTGTCGCAGCTGCGGGCAAAGACACTTGTCGCTCTCTCCAACATCGGGATTCAAGAGGACAAGTCCTACCTGCTGCTGACCCCGACATCGCGGCCGGTATCGCGCAGCGCGCTGATTTTTGCACAGTGGATGCAATCCCTGCCTGGAACGATCAAGCTCGGCGTTCCCAGGCGATAGGCTCGCTGCGCAACGCGCATGAAATCGTAACGCAGCATAGCCCCAACGCCTCGCAGTCCACCGCCGGCCGCATTGAAATGCGGTCCTCCGGCACTGGTTTTTCGTCTCTATTATTCACGTATCCGGAACACCATTCACTTGTCCGCTTGCGTCGGACAGGCGCAGATTGACCGCCAAGATTTCAAGGCGCCAACCACAGCCAACTTGCCCGATACGCGACGACCGCGTCTCGCATGGACGCATGCTGCCTGCACGAACGGAGACTTCTATGAACCGCGAACCCTTCATTACCTGCGCCGTCACCGGCGGTGGCGACTTTGCGGCAAAGAGCCCGCATGTGCCGGTCACCCCGCAGGAAATCGCCGACAGCGCGCTGGAGGCACACGACGCCGGCGCGGCGATTGTCCACCTGCACGTCCGCGATCCGAAGACTGGACTTGGGAGCCGCGATCTCGGCCTCTACCGCGAGCTGGTGACGATTATCCGTGAACGCAACAAGGAGGTGATCATCAACCTCACCGGCGGCATGGGCGGCGAGATCCTCTTCGGCTCGGCCGAGGCGCCATTCCCCACGGCACCGGACATGGATTTCGTCGGTCCGGCGCAGCGCATGGAGCACATCATTGCGCTAAAGCCTGAGATTGCCAGCCTGGATACGGGCTCTGTGAACTTCGACGAAGCCCTCTACGCGACGACGCCGAGCTGGTTGAGGGCGATGTGCGCGAGCTATCAGGCGAATGGCGTCGTCCCGGAAATCGAGGTATTCGAGCTCGGACACATCGAGTTGGCAAAGCAGCTTATCAAGGAAGGCCTGATCAGGCAGCCACCGATTTTCCAGCTTTGCCTGGGCATCAAGTATGGAGCGCCCGCCACGCCCGATGCGATGATGGCGATGCGCAATGCGCTGCCCGCAAATGCCATCTGGGCGGGCTTTGGTCTGGGAGCCCAGCAATTGCCGATGGCGGCTCAGGCCGTCTTGATGGGTGGCAACGTCCGTGTCGGCCTTGAAGACAATCTGTATTTGGAACGAGGCGTGCTTGCGACAAACGCCCAGCTCGTCGCCCGGGCGCGACAGATCGTCGAGGCGATGGGCGCAAAGATCCTCTCCTCCGGCGAGACCCGTGAGCGGCTCAATCTCCATGGCTCGCAGCGTCCGCCGGAGCGTTGATCAGCTACATGCGCATGGACGCCGCGTAAAAAGAAAAAACACCCCCGGGCTTCGCGCGGCACCGACGGGGTATGCGTTGTTCCAGCGATCCGAAGAAAATATGCCAATCATCAGGGTCCAAAAGCGATGACAGAGAATATTTCCGTCAATCTGAATGGCAAGGTCGCACTGATCACCGGTTCCACGAGTGGAATAGGATTGGAAACAGCCCGCCTGCTCGCAAAGAACGGGGCAGATGTAGCATTGCATGGCTTTGGCAGAGCCGAGGAAATCAGGCGTCTTGTCGATGAGATCGGTCACGAAACCGGACGGAAGGTCCTGCATTTCTCTCATGATCTTGCCGATATGCTGCAAGCCTCTTTGCTCGTCGATGACGTTACCGCGGCCTTCGGAAAAATCGACATCCTGGTGAACAATGCCGGTGTCCAGCATGTGGCCGACATCGAGGCTTTCCCGGATGCGGAGTGGGATCGCCTCATTGCCGTCAATCTCACGGCTGGTTTCCGCACCATCAAAGCCGTATGGCCGCAGATGAAAAGCCGCCGATGGGGACGCATCATCAATACGGCCTCCACACTGGCACTTGCCGCCGAACCGAGGAAGGCCGCCTATGTCGCCTCGAAACATGGCGTGCTCGGGCTGACGCGCGAAATCGCTCTCGAAGGCGCCCGGTTCGGCATCACATGCAATGCGATCTGTCCGGCATGGGTTTTGACACCCCTCGTCGCACAGCAGGTCGAAGCGAAGGCTGCAACACTCGGCAAGTCTTTTCAGGAAACGGCTGAAATAGAATTCCTGACCGACATGCCCACTCGCCGGTTTGTAGATCCAGCCGAGGTTGGTGCCGCGGTGCTTTTTCTTTCCAGTGATTTGGCGAGATCGATCACCGGTATTGCACTACCTGTCGACGGTGGCAGCCTCACCGTCTAACGGACCCCACATGGCCTGCCGCTGGTGCGCCAGGCCAGGTTCGATCACGTTGATTTCGCCAGCCCATCTTGGAACGCCGGCGGCCACTGCGGTGAAGGAGGTCGCAAGCGGACTGTCGTTACTCGTGCCTGGACATAAAAGGTATTATTTTAAATCCATTTTTCATTTCTTTTTCCCCGAGATGGAAGTGTAAATTTATCTAAAAAATGCTGATTATCTTATCTTCTTCGAGAATCTTGCGATCAATCAGAAAGGATCACTTGACATACCTTTATGGTTTTTTATTGTTATATCGACGAGGGGAGACATCATGCGGCAGACTAATTTGGCAGAGACGAGAATTGCGCACATCCCAGCCCGGTTCGAGGGCCAAGTCGCCATAGTGACTGGCGGCGCAAGCGGAATGGGCAGGGCTCAGGCGATGAGACTCGCGGCAGAGGGGGCGTCGGTCGCAATTGTCGACATCAACGCCGTCGCGGCAGATGAGGCTGCGCAAGCGATAAAAGCAGCCGGAAACATTGCTGAGGCATTTAAAGCAGACCTTACGGATCCGGACGAACTCAGTCTTGCCCTTTCTGCCATTCAGGACCGGTTTGGTGCCGCCAACCTGCTGTTCAACAATGCCGGCACAATGCTTGTGAAAGGCTATACCGAAACGACTGAGGCCGAATTCGATCACCTTGTAAGCGTCAACGTGCGGTCGGCTTTCATGGTGACGCGCCGCGTCATTCCTCAGATGATCGAAAATGGCGGCGGTTCGATCGTGATGATGTCTTCGGTGGCTGCGGCGCGCGGCTTTCCGCTGGAATCGATCTACGGGATGACGAAGGCCGCGGTTCAGGCGCTGACGCTCAACATAGCGATCGAATATCGCGATCGGGGCGTGCGGTGCAATGCCATCTGCCCGGCTTTCGTTCGGACTCCCCACGGCCTGCGGGAGATCGACGCGTTCAAGACGCTGGGGGTTGCCTGGGACGACAGCGCCATCGCCGATACTCAATTGAGAATATGCGAACCGGAAGATGTCGCGAGTGTCGCTCTGTATCTGGCGTCGCGCGAAGCGGGGTTCCTCAACGGCGTCGCCGTGCCGATCGACAACGGATGGATGGTAAAGGCCTGATCGAATGGACGTCGCCAGACGCGACCGATTTTGATCGGGCTCCACTAAACAATCGGGAGCAAAGAACTGGAGAGCGTCCCGAAACAGACCGCCCGCGGGGCGCGCCGAATCGTTCAAAGAATACAGAGCGGCGCGGACTGAAATGTAGGGCAGTCAAGATATTGGAATGTATCGAAAGATCACAAAATTCCTATGTCCGAAAGTGAAATTCCAGGTCCGCCATCGCATGTCGCGGCGGGCCGCGAGCGGCCTCGGTAACCGCCTCAGAACCCGAAACCGCTATTTCCTGCTGGCTCGGCAGATGTTCTTCACTCCAGCTCTCGCTGGTCGTGCCGGAGGCAATCAGTCGCTCGATCTCGGATTCGGCGTAGTTCAGGGACTGGAGAACGGCGCGCGTTGACGCTCCGTACTTCTCCGCCGGCGCGACAGCCTTGGCCTCGGTCTGCACATTGAGGATTGGCGCCATCGGTCGAACCTAAACATCGAGACATGTCGAGCGACCAATCGCGCAGCATGAGGCTATGCAAAATAACTTGACTTAATTATTCTTGTTTTTTCCTTTCGAGCCGTTATGACAGGTATAGCTGTGTCCGCGGTGGGAGTTTCAGGCGCGGCAAGCATAGAATGAACTGCCGGAAACAATGGCGATTAACCGCAACACACTGCTCTATCAGCTGTTCAAGCTCTATCACCGCGAGGCCGTCCGGTTCGCCACGCGCCTGGTCGGCAATCGTCATTGCGGCGAGGAAGTGGTTCAGGATGCCTATCTGAAGCTTGTGGCGCGGCGATCGACCACACCGATCGACCATCCGAAAAGCTACCTCTTCACCGCGACCCGGCATGCCGCGATCGATTTCACCGATCGCCGGAACCGTGAATGGCAGCATCGCGTGGATATCGACAGCCTCGACGAGGCTCATCTTGCCGATGACGGCGCCGCGCGCATGGAAATGCAGCGCGAACTGGCCAAACTTGCCGTTTATCTCAACGCCTTGCCGCCGTCCTGCCGGCAAGCATTCGTGATGAACAAGCTGCAGGGCTACACTCATCTGGAGATCGCCGCGCATCTCGGCATATCCACCAGCATGGTCGAAAAACATATCGTCCGCGCCCTGCTCCACTGCCGATCCCTCCTTCTGATGGATAAGGACCTGTAATGTGCGAGCCAATTGTGGATTTCAGCGACGTAACCCGTCTTAAACATAAGAGGGGCAAGCGAAACTGGATTTATCGATGAGTGACAATGCCAATATGCAAACCAATCCGGTCGAAGAGGCGCTGCATTGGATTGTTCGCCTGAATTCAGGCGCGGCAACGCCTGTCGATGCTGCCGCCTATGCGGCCTGGCGTGCCGAAAACGCCCTGCATGGACAGGCGGCCGACGAAGCCGAGCGGCTCTGGAGGGCCATGGGCAACCTGCATTTCGACCGCAGGAGCGGACGCGTGCTTGCCGCACCGAAGCAGGGCCTGACGCGCCGTGGCGCGCTCTCTCTCTTCCTGTGTCTCGGCGCCAGTGGCGTGGCGGGCGGTGCGCTCTGGTCATCCGGCCTGCTGGATCGCCTATCGGCTGACTACGCCACGGATACAGCCAGCCTTGAGGTCATCGACCTGCCGGACGGATCGCGTGTCTCGCTCAATGCCCGCTCGGCTATCGACGTCGATTTTTCCGACCGCCTGCGGCGGGTTCACCTCAAGGCGGGCCAAGCATATTTCGAGGTCGCGGCCAACCCGGCCCGTCCGTTCGAGGTCATGGTCGACGAACTCTCTTTCCAGGCCCTGGGCACTGCCTTCGATATAGCGCGCGATCTGCCAGACGCCCGCGCGGAGCTTGCCGTAACCGAGCATAGCGTGCGGATCAGGACCTTCTCAGGCGATATGCTGGATGTCGGCGAAGGGGAAGTCGCCCGGATCGATCGCACGGGGCGAATCGGCCAAGCTGTCAAAACGGACGTTTCCGCGGTAACGGGATGGCGCGACGGCCAATATGTCGCCGACAACCGTTCGCTGGAGGAAGTCGTATCGGCGCTGAGCGCCTGGCATCGTGGCGTCATCGTGATCATGGACGGACAACTCAAGAAACTCCGTGTCAATGCAGTTCTCGATCTGCGCGACGCCAACGGTTCGCTGGATGTGCTGCAAGGCGGGCTACCAATCAAAGTACGCCATATCTCAAATTATCTAACAATTATTTCATAGACTTACTGAAAATGTCGAACATTTTTTCGGGAAACGTTGAGGGTTTTTCTCATCTTTCCGGTCTTACCCCATGACGGACCTGACAAGGGGGTCCACCGTCGATTTGCGTCAAGGGGTTAAGAGTGAGATTTTCGGGAAAAAATAGGTTGCTGGCAACGGCGCTCGTCGCGCTCGCCGCTTCGGTTCACACGGTATCTGACCAGCAGGCATGGGCGCAACAGGCCATGACGGGCCGGCTCCAGCCGAGAACCTACAATATTCCTTCGCAGCCGCTGAGCAGTGCGCTCGTCAGTTTCTCGCGCGCCAGCGGGCTGAAGATCGCCTATCCGGCGGCGCTGACCAAGGGCAAGATATCCAGCGCCGCCATAGGACCCTACACGCGCCCCGGCGCGTTGCAGCAGATCCTCTCCGGCAGCGGTCTCTCCTATAGCTTTACCGGCGATGATGCCGTGACCGTCTTCGATCCGGGCCAGGCCAATACGGATGCTGGCAATGCCGCTGGCGCCACCGCTCTCGAAACCATTGTGGTCGCGGGAGCCGGTGTCATGACGGAGAACACCGGTTCGTATACCACACGGTCGATGTCGACGGCGACGGGCCTTGCGCTGTCCATCCGTGAAACGCCGCAATCGGTATCCGTCGTCTCGCGCCAGCGGATCGAGGACCAGAACCTTAGCAATGTCGAGGAAGTCGTGGCCAACAGCCCCGGCGTCATCTTCAAGAAGAAAGGCATTGCCGACGACAACGACAAGGGCCTGTTCGCGCGCGGCCTCGAGATCGAGAATTTTCAGGTCGATGGCGTCAATGTCAGCAAAAATCTCAATTCGCTGAGTCTGGACACCGAAATCTATGACCGAATTGAAATCGTTCGCGGCGCTTCCGGCCTGTTGAACGGTGCGGGAAGCCCGTCCGCGACCATCGACCTGGTGCGCAAGCGCCCAACTGACAAGTTCCAGGCTTCCGTCGAAGGAACTGTCGGGTCGTGGAACACCCATCGCGGCAGCTTCGATGTCGGCGGACCGCTCTCGCAGGACGGCGGCCTCAGAGGCCGCGCCGTCGGCGTCCTGCAGGACGGCGAGTCCTACATCGACCGGTTGACGCAGAAGTCGCAGGCGCTTTACGGGATCGTGGAAGCGGATATCGGCGACAGCTCGATGCTGACGGTCGGCGGCGAATATCAGAACAAGGAATGCCGGGCTTGCGGCTATTTCGGCGCGCCGTCCTATTTCGTCGACGGTACGCCGGCCGTGTTCGACCGTTCGTTCAATTCGGCGACGGACTGGAGCCGCCAGGACCGCACCCGCTACAACGGCTTCGTCTCGTTCGATCACGAGTTCGAGAACGACTGGAAGTTCAATGCCACGGCGTCCTACACCTATGAGGACAATGATCGTACCTATGGCTGGTTCAGCCGCAATGGCTATGCAGACAAGGACACGGGTGCGGGATCGAGCCTTTGGGTTGCCAAGTGGCCGATCGTCACCAAGCAGGCGAGCCTGGATGCCAAGATCAGCGGCCCCGTGGAAATGCTTGGCCGCGAGCACGATCTCGTTTTCGGTGTGAATGCGTCCCGCACCCGCGCGGACTATGACATGTACCCGCTCTGGACCGTCCCCGGCTTCGACGCGAAGATTCCGAACATCTTCAACTGGACCGGCGCTTTTGCCGAGCCGGACTGGAAAACGACGGGCGTCCGCGATTACACCCTGACCCAGTATTCGGCCTATGGCGCGGCGCGCCTCAAGCCGACGGACGATCTTTCGGTGATCCTGGGGTCGCGCTTCACCTGGTACGACCAGGATTCGACCTACGACTACATCGCCTGGGGACCCTATCCCGACTCCATCAAGGAAAATGGCGTCTGGGTTCCCTATGCCGGCGTGGTCTATGACCTGACCGACAACCTCTCGGCCTATGCGAGCTATACGAGCATCTTCCTGCCGCAGTCGGTCATGGATGTCACCGGCCACACTTTGGCACCCGTCACCGGCGACACCTATGAAGTCGGCGTCAAGGCGGCCTTCTTCGACGAGCGACTGAACGCAAGCGTCGCCCTGTTCCACACGAAACAGGACAATTTCGCCGTCAGCGACGGCAATCTCACGCCCACCGGCGACGATGCCTATGTGGCGGCGAATGGCGCCGTCATCCGTGGCATCGAGCTGGAACTGTCCGGCGAAATCCTGCCCGACTGGCAGATGCAGGCGAGCTTCACCCATACCAGCACCGATCTGCCGCCCGGCTTCAACATGAGCGTCGGCATTCCGCAGAACACGCTGAAGCTCTTCACCTCCTACCGCCTGCCGGGCGAATGGGACAAGCTGACCATCGGCGCCGGCGCCCGCTTCGAAAGCGCGAGCAGCTTTACCCAGAAAAACGGATCCTTCCCCGATGGCGTCACCACGCGGCAGGATGCCTTCTGGGTGGTCGACCTGATGGCCAAGTACGACTTCAGTGACAATGTGAGCGCCAAGCTCAACGTCCGCAACCTCTTCGACAAGAAGTACTATTCCAGCACGAACATCTATAGCAATGTCTGGGGCGATCCTCTGAACGCATCCCTTTCGCTGAGCTACAAGTTCTGAGAAAGGGCCGGCTGGCGCACGAAGACGCCGGCCGGCTTTTGAATTCATGACGACAGCATATCACGCAAACAGACGACAGTTCATCGGGGCCCTGGTCGGCGCCTCGGGACTGCTTGCCGCAAACCGCGCCACGGTCGCCTTCGCTGCCGCACCGCGCCGCTTTCCCATCGACATCCATCATGCGCTGGGCCAAACCCGCATCGAGGCGGAGCCGCAGCGCATCGTCACCCTCGGCTGGAACGGCGAAGACGCGGTGATCGCGCTCGGCCGTATACCGGTCGGCATGCATCGCTACGGTCTGTTCGACAGCGGCATCCTCCCTTGGAACGAACCCTATTTGCAGAAGCAGATACCCACGCTGCTGCAATCCGGCGAACTCGACTACGAGGCAATCGCCGCCCTCGAGCCGGACCTGATCCTGGCCATCAAGACCGGCATCAACGAGGTCGAATGGCAGCGCCTGTCCAGCATCGCGCCGACCGTCGCCTACCGCTCTGCGCCCTGGCGGGCGGACTGGCGCGAGCAGATGGCGCTGACGGGGCTTGCGCTCGGCGAGGACGAAAAGGCGCGCGACCTTGTGGCCGCGACCGACCGGCAACTGCACAGCCTTGCCGACGCGCATCCGGATCTCAGGAACAAGACATTCATTTTCGGCAGCTATTTTCCGGGCGAAGGATCGCTCGGGGTCTATTTCGCAAGCGACCCGCGCGTGCGCGAGCTTCTGGCGATGGGCCTTCGCCTCGCCCCAGGCATCGAGGCCCTGATGGCGGCCGAACCCGATGTCAACGGAACCGGCGTCAGCCTGGAGGACCTCGACCGTTTCGACGCCGACGTCCTCATCGTCTGGTACGGGCCGGGCGCACGCGCCGATGCGGAAAACCAGCCGCTGCTTCAGGCCTTCGGCCCGATGCGCCGCGGCGCCTATGTCGCGCTCGACGATCCGGTCTCCGTCTGGGCGACCTCCGCCGTCAGCGTCTTGTCGATTCCCTATGCGTTTCCCGGTTTCGTCGATCGTATTGCGGCCGCCGCCGCGAAGGGGCGTTGATATGGTCGAGGAAAAGGATTTTCACGCCGCGACCGTGATCTCCAGCGCGCTGATGACGCCATCGATGATCCGTGTCGTCATCGGGGGCGATGGGCTGCGCGATTTTGCAAGCTGCGGCGGGCTGGACGAGTTCATCTGGCTTAGTTTTCCCAATGGGGATGTGCCGCTGGCCGACGCACCCGGACGGTACTACACCATCCGGCGCTGGGACGGCGCGCTTGGCGAGATGACGATCGATTTCGTCTCGCATGAAGGTGGCATTGCCTCCACCTGGGCGCGTGTCGCCCGGCCGGGTGACAGGCTGGGCATCTTCAAGCCGCGCTTCCGCTATGTTCCGCCGGCCGACAGCACATGGATCCTGCTGATTGCCGACGCGACGGGGCTGCCGGCCGTCGGCCGGATCATCGAGGAACGACCTGCCGGCCTGCCGGTCATCGCCCATGTCGAGATCATGACCGCCGACGATCGCCAGGACTTTATCGCGGCGGATTACACCGTCCACTGGCATGAGAGCATGCATCACGGCGAACGCCCAAGCCGGCTCTCGGAGATTGCGCGCTCGATCCCCCTTCCCGATGGCCCTGGCTATGTCTGGGTTGCCGGTGAAGCCAGCGAGATTGCCGCCTGCCGGAAGCATTTTCGCGACACGCTCGGGCTGCCGCGCGCGCAACTGACCACCGTCGGCTACTGGATACACGGGCAGGCGCGCTCGTGAGCAGTCAGCTGGCGCCAGGCAGGCCAGTCGGGTGGGCGCGTTCCGTGCCGCTGGCCCTTGCTGTGCTCTGCCTTCTGCTATTCGCCCTGTCGATCACCAGCCTGATGCTGGGTGCGCGGCCCATTGCATTTTCGACGGTGCGCGATGCCTTTCTGCACTACGATCCCGGCCTGACCGACCACATCGTCGTGCGTCAGTACCGCTTGCCCCGAACGATCCTGTGTCTTCTCTGCGGCGCGGCCTTCGGCACGGCCGGCGCGCTGATCCAGGCCTCCACGCGAAACCCTTTGGCCGACCCCGGCATTCTCGGCGTCAATGCCGGTGCGGCCTTTGCCGTCATTCTGGCCGTCGGCGTGTTTTCCTTCGCGTCAATTACCGCCTATGTCTGGTTCGCCCTCGTCGGCGCGGCCACGGCCGGCCTGCTCGTTTACACGATCGGCGCAAGCGCCGGCGGCGCGACGCCCGTGAGGCTGCTTCTGTCCGGTGTCGCGATTTCGGCCGTTCTCGGCGGCATCGGCTCATCCGTGACGCTGCTCGACCCCCAGGCGTTCGACAGCCTGCGTCACTGGCAAGTGGGCACAGTCGCCGGGCGTAACCTTGCCGTTGCCGCCACCGTGGCGCCGTTCATCTTCGCCGGTCTGCTGCTTGCCCTGATCGCCACGCCAGCGCTGAACGCGGCGGCGCTGGGCGACGACGCGGCGCGGGCGCTCGGATTGAACCTGTCGCGCCTGCGCATCACCGTCATCCTCTCGGTGACGCTTCTGGCCGGCGCCGGCACCGCCGCAACCGGCCCGATCAGCTTCATCGGCCTGATGATGCCCTATGCCGCCCGCTGGATCGCCGGATCGGATCAACGGCGGATCATCCCGCTGACGATGCTGTGCTCGGTCAATCTTCTCCTGGCTGCGGACCTCGCCGGCAGGCTCCTCATTTACCCGGACGAACTCGATGCCGGCATCGTCGTGGCATTTCTCGGCGCACCGGTTCTCATCATGCTGGCACGCAGCGCAAGGACGAAGACCCTTTGAAGGCGCTGATCCATCGCATACCACCGCGCGGCCGCAATGCCGGCCAGCGGGTCTCCTTCCGTATCCGGACGCGGACGCTGGCCGTGTGCCTCGCACTCACAGCGCTGCTTCTCCTCCTTGCCTTTTTCTCGTTGACGGCGGGACGGTTCGATACCGGCATGACGGATGTCTTCGGCGCACTGTTCGGGCAGGCCACCGGCAAGACCAGGATGATCATTCTCGAATGGCGCCTGCCCCGCGTGCTGCTCGCGATGCTTCTCGGCGCCGCGCTCGGCCTTGGCGGCGCGATCTTCCAATCGCTGACACGCAATCCCCTCGGCTCGCCGGATATCATTGGTTTTGCCGCGGGTTCGCATACCGGCGCGCTGGTGGCGCTACTGCTGTTCTCGGGTGGATATTATGCAACGGCGTTCGGTGCGCTGGGCGGCGGCATCGCCACCGCGATGCTGGTCTATCTGCTCGCCGGAACGACCGGCCAGCAGGGTTTCCGCCTGATCGTGGTTGGAATCGGCACATCCGCCATGCTTTCGGCCTACAACGCCTGGCTGATGCAGAAGGCTGATCTGGAAATGGCTATGGGCGCGGCATTCTGGGCTGCCGGATCGCTGAACGGGCTGGGCTTCGAGGAGCTTCGCCCCGCCGCCGTGCTTTTCTGCCTGCTCTGCATTCCCCTCGTCGCCCTCGCCCGCCCCTTACGCCAGATGGAACTGGGGGATGACGCAGCCCTTGCCTCCGGCATCTCCGTGCGCCGCACGCGCAGCCTGTTGATGCTGCTTGGCGTTGCGCTGACCGCGGTCGCCACGGCGACGGCTGGACCAATCTCATTCGTTGCGCTCTGCGCGCCGCAGATCGCGCGGCTCCTCGTCGGGACCTCAAGCGTCGGGCTTTTCACCCCTGCCCTTGCCGGCGCGCTCCTGCTGGTCATGGCCGACGCAGCCGCCCAGCACGCCCTCGGGCGCCAACTCCCCGTCGGCATCATGACCATCAGTGTCGGTGGGCTCTATCTCCTGTGGCTCCTTATCCGCGAAGGTCGGCGATGACGCACAAACAGCAACCGCAGCTCGAAGCGCAATCGGTGACGCTCGGCTATGGAGCCAACACGGTGACCTGCCGTGACCTGACGCTTGCCATACGCCCCGGCTCCTTCACGATCATCGTCGGCCCCAATGCCTGCGGCAAGTCGACCTTGCTGCGCGCCATGGCAAGGCTACTGGTGCCAAGCCAAGGTCAGGTCGTTCTCGAAGGGCAGGATATCAACCGCCTGAAGACCCGCGACGTCGCGCGCCGCCTTGGGCTTCTGCCGCAGACCTACACCGCACCGGAGGGCATTTCGGTGGCGGAGCTGGTGGCGCGCGGCCGCTACCCGCATCAATCGTTTCTGCGGCAATGGTCGGCCGCGGATGAAGAAGCCGTACGGTCCGCCATTGCGGCAACGGACATTGCCGACCTTTCCGGGCATCCGGTGGATACGCTTTCAGGCGGCCAGCGCCAGCGCGCCTGGATCGCGATGGCGCTGGCGCAGGAAACACCGATCCTGCTCCTCGACGAACCGACGACCTTCCTTGACATCGCCCATCAGATCGATCTCATGGACCTTCTCGAACGGCTGAACCGCGAAGGGCGCACCATCGTCGCCGTCCTGCATGACCTTAACCAAGCCGCTCGCTACGCGTCGCATCTCGTCGCCATGAAAGACGGCAGGATTGTCGCGGAGGGCGCTCCCCGCGATGTTGTGACGAAGGACATGGTCAAAACCATCTTCGACATAGCCTGCATTGTCATAGACGACCCAGTCACCGGCCTGCCAATGGTCGTGCCAACGAGACATGCTCGTGCGCAGGGATGACGCCGCAGTTCTTTCAGAAGGCTCGACACGAGAGCCTCGCGCCAAAGCGGTTGGTCACGTTGGCGATCGGGAAAGCAGGTCGAACCACCCGCTCCGCGCGGGCGAGCACTTCGGCCAGCCAAAACTGCGCGACCAAGCCGGCCTTGTTGCTCAGGCATGAATGGCCGGCCATGCTGCTTGCACGGACTAACGGATTTCCCGCGCTAGGGTTTGTAGTTTTTGGAAAGCGTCATAGCGTTTTGCATGCAAGGCAGACGTGTCGCCACCGGCTGGCTGATAGGTGCGATCTGTTGCCGAAAGAGCGGCCATGGCCGCTTGCACGTTCGGGAAGGCGCCGCCCGCAACGCTTCCGAGGATCGCGGCGCCCAGCAGAACCGGCTCCTCCGCCCGGGTTGCCAGCAACGGCTTGCCCGTGGCATCCGCGAGAAGCTGGCGCACGAGATCCAGTTGGCCGGCGCCACCGCTGATCACGATCTTGTCGATCGATGCGCCGGCGGCTGCCTGTGCGTCGATGATCTGGCGCAACCCGTAACCGATGCCGCACAGTCCGGCAATGTAGAGGCTGACGAGGTTGGCGATATTCCGCTCCATGCCGAGGCCGATAATGGCCGCCCGTGCATGCGGGTCGGCAAAGGGGGCGCGGTTACCAAGGAATTCCGGCACGACATGCAGACCGTCCGCAAGCTTCGCCACGTCGGAAAGCGTATTCGCTTTCTCTGCGGCGAGTTTTGCGAGAAGCGCGGGCAAGGAAACACCGCTCGATTTTGCCAGCGCCGCCGCCTCACCCGCTGCCGGATGGAAGGAAAGCAACTGTTCGATGGCCGCACCCGCTGCGGACTGCCCCCCTTCGTTGAGCCACATGCCAGGCACCATCGCCGAAAAATACGGACCCCAGACCCCGGGAACGAAGACCGGCTCATGTGTGGACGTCATGGTGCAGGAGGAGGTGCCGAAAACATAACCCAGATTGTTTTCCGGCAGTCCACCAACGCCGACCGTACCGATTCCGCCTGCATGGGCGTCGATCATTCCTGCCGCAACCGGGGTGCCGGCGACAAGTCCGAGATCGGCTGCGGCACGCTCCGTCAGCCCGCTGCCAAGCGGCGTTCCGGGCTCGACAACGACCTGGCCGATGCGCGCGAAATTCTCATCCGCCAAAACGCCAAGGCCGATGCCATGGAAATAGGTTGGATCCCAGCGTTTTTCATGGGCGAGATAGGTCCACTTGCAGGTGACCGTGCAGGTGGAGCGGGCCAGATCTCCTGTCGCCCGCCAGGTCAGAAAATCGGCAAGGTCGAAGAACTGCCACGCCTCGTCGAAGACCTGCGGACGATTTTCCTTCAGCCACAGCAGCTTTGGCGTTTCCATCTCCGGAGAGATGATGCCGCCGACATAGCGCAAAACATCATATCCTCCGGCATTGATGCGCTCGACCTGTTCCACCGCGCGGTGGTCCATCCAGACGATAATGTCGCGCGCGGGGTCTTCGGATGGTCCGACAGGCAGCGACCTGCCCCCTTCGCCGAGCACCACGAGCGAGCAGGTCGCATCGAAGCCGAGGCCGGCAACCTTTTCCGGCGCAATACCCGCCGTCTGGATGACCTCGCGCACCGAGGCACAGACGGCGGCCCAGATTTCCGCGCTCGATTGCTCGACCATTGCGCCCGGCCCGCGAAACAGCTCGATATCGCGCTTTGCCGAGGCCAGCATATGGCCCGACAGGTCGAAAAGCCCGGCTCTGGCGCTTCCCGTGCCGACATCGACGCCGATGAGATAGCGTTCGCTGCCTGCGGAACGTGCGGAGGGGGAAGTGTTCATGGGTCTACCGCCTTCAATCGGGACTATCTTGGGCAAACGATGCCGGGCATTTTGAGGATCAGAGATCGACGCTGTTGGGCAGGATCACGAGATCGCGGATGGTGACGTTGCGCGGCCGGGTGAGCATGAAGAGCACGGCGTCGGCCACTTCCTTCGGCTGCATCAGGCTGCCATTTGCCAAGGCTTCGTCCATCTTCTCCTTCGGCCAATCGTCGAGCAGCGCCGTGACGACCGGTCCCGGCAAAACGGCGCCGACGCGCACGCCGTGCTGCGCCACCTGCCGGCGCGTGGAATGCACGAAGGCCTGTACGGCAAATTTCGACGCCGTATAGATCGGCTCCCAAACGACGGGCACGACGCCGGCGATCGACGATGTGAAGAGGATGTCGCCCGTCTTCTTCTCGATCATGTGGGGCAGCACCGCGTGGACCGAGCGAAATGCCGCGTTGATGTTGAGGTTCAGCATGCGGTCCCAGGCATCGGGATCACCCTCCGCCACCGGCCCGCCGATATAGGCGCCGGCATTGGCATGGAAGACGTCCAGCCCGCCGGCGATGTCGAGGATGCGGGGCAGCATGCCGGAAACATCCGAAGGCTTCAGGAGATCGACGACGAGCGGCAAGGCATTCGGGCCGAGTTCCTTGCAGAGCTGCTCCAGCTTGTCCTGCGCCCGATCGACGAGCACGACCTTCGCGCCCTCGGCAAGCAATGTTCTTGCGCATTCGAGGCCGATGCCGGAGGCGGCTCCGGTGATGGCGGCAATCTTGCCCTTCATGAGGTCAACCATGTTTCTAAACTCCATTCCAGTCTTGTTAGGCGCGGCCGTGGCTGACACGGGAGCGACGGGCAAGCGAGTCGACGATGACGGCAATGGCGAGGACGCCGCCGGTGATCATGTAGCGCAGCGAGGACGACAGGTTGAGCAGCGTCAGGCCATTCGAGATCGCCTGGATGACGATGATGCCGAGCAGGGCCGAATAGGCGCTGCCGCGGCCGCCGAAAAGGCTGGTGCCGCCGATGACGGCTGCCGCGATCGCGTTGAGATTGACGTCTCCCGTGCCGGCCTGCTGGCTGGAAGAGGCAAGGCGCGAGGCCGACAGAATGCCGCCGAGGGCCGCCAGCGTCGAGCACAGCATGAAGGCGCTCATATAGATGCGGCGCACATTGATGCCCGAGCGGCGCGCCGCCTCCTTGTTGCCGCCGACGGCGAACATCGAGCGACCCCACTGGGTGCGCGTCAGCGCATAGTTGAGGATGACGGCGAGTGCGACGAAGAGGGCGAACATCCACGGAATGCCCCGGCCGAGATTGAGATAGAAGACGGCAGCCTCCAGCGCCACCGTCAGGACGACGGCCTTGAGGATCAGCGCGCGCATCGGCTGGGCCGACAGGTTGACGGCAAGGCGCTGGCTGCGGGTTCGAAGGCCGCGTCCGATCATGACGAGGCCGGGCAAGAGGGCCAGCGTATAGGACAGCCAGTCGGGCATGATCAGGATCTGACCGAAGCGCACCAGAGAGGAGGCGTAAGGCAGGTTGATCGAGCCGGTTGGCCCGAGAATGAAAAGCTGCATGCCGAGCAGCGCAAGCAGGCCAGAGAGGGTGGCGACAAAGCTTGGCATGCCCAGCCGATTGTAGAGCGTCGCATAGAGAAGGCCGACACCGGCGCCGACGACAAGCGCGGCGAAGATGGCGCCAACGACGGGCCAGCCCTGATTGACCCAGAGCACGCCGACCATGGCCGAGGCCAAGCCGCTCATCGAGCCGACGGACAGGTCGATTTCGCCGAGGACGAGGACGCAGACGATGCCGAGCGAGATAACGCCGACGGTGGCGCAATCGAACAGCAGGTTCACGAGGTTGTTCGGCGCGAGGAAGATGGGGTTCAGCGCCGAAAAGACAACGGAGATGACGACGAGGCCGACGGCGACGGGCAGCATGCCGAGATCGCCGGAGCGCACACGGTCGACAAAGCCCTTGGCCATGGCCGCGAGGCTGTCATCGTGACGCACCCGTTCGTCGCTGCGGTCCAGCGTCGGCTGGGACGAATTCTGGCTCATGCTGCTCCCCCATGGCTTTCTGCTGCATGACCGGCCTTGCGGTCAGCGCGGCGCGAGACGGAATTGTCCGTGGCGCCGGTGATTGCGGAAACGAGTTCCTGATTGGACGAATCCGGCGTGAAGACGCCGTTGTTCTTGCCGAGACGCAGAACCACGATGCGGTCCGCGACGGCGCGCACGTCCTCCATGTTGTGGCTGATGATGATGACGCCGAGGCCGCGATCGCGCACGCGTTCGATCAGGTTCAAGACTTCCGCAGTCTGCGCGACGCCGAGCGCGGCAGTCGGTTCGTCCAGCATGATCAGCCTGGGATTGAGAAGCAGCGACCGCGCGATGGCAACCGTCTGGCGTTGGCCGCCGGACAGCGAGGCGATGGGCTCGCGCACGGAAGGAATGCGTGCGGCAAGCTCGCGCAGCAGCGTCCAAGCCTGCACCTCCATGCCGACTTCGTCCAGCGCCCAGGGCGAGATTTCGTGACCGAGAAAGAGGTTGGCGACGACATCGAGATTCTCGCAAAGCGCGAGGTCCTGAAAGACGGTCGCGATGCCCATGTCCAGCGCTTTCGCGGGACTGTCGAGCGACACCTGCTCGCCGCAAAATTCGATGGTGCCTGACGACGGCTGATGCACGCCGGCGAGCACCTTGACCAGCGTCGACTTTCCGGCGCCGTTGTCGCCGACGAGAGCAACGACCTCGCCGGCCTTCACGTCGAGCTCGATATCCGTCAGCGCGGACACGGCTCCGAAATTCTTTGATACGCCGCGCAGGCGCAGCACCGATTCTCCCTTGGCGGGAGCAGTTTTATGCGTGGCTGTCATGGCCCTTGGACCTTTCGTCGGATCGGAATGACCGACCGCAATGCATGCGGCCGGCCAAAAAGGGCGAGTTTACTTGATGATACCGAGCTTGCGGCAGCCATCGACATATTCGCCGGTGCAGACTTCTTCCGGCTTGTTGATACCCTTGTCGAAAATCTCGGCCTTGATGTTCTCAGCCGTCACGACTGCGGGAACGAAAAGCTGCGACGGCGTCTCATAGAGCTTCTGGGTCGATTCCGGGGTTTCGCCCTTGAGCAGCTTTACCGCGACGTTCGCAGCGGCAGCAGCAACGATTTCCGACGGTTTGGAGATCGTATTGTACTGGTCGCCGGAGATGATCAGCTGCAACGCGGCAATGGTCGCATCGTTGCCCGTTACCGGCGGCATCTCCTTGACGCCGGCGGCCTTCAGCGCAGCAATCGCGCCGCCACCCGTGCCGTCATTGGCGGCCACGATGCCCTTGATCTGGTCGCCGAAGCGGGTGATCTGACCGGCGGCCCATTCCTGTGCCTTCGGCGGCGCCCATTCCGGCGTGTCGAACTCGGCCAGCGTCTTGTAAGGCGAGGCGGAAAGAGCTTCGTGGATGCCGTCGCGGATCAGGCCGGCGGCGGCGTCTGTCGGAGAACCGTTGATCTCCAGCACGCCCGCGCCATCCGGAACGCCCTTGGCTTTCAGGTGGTCGACCAGCGACTGCGCGATGGCCTTGCCGATGCCCTGGTTGTCGAAGGAGACATAGTAATCGGCCGGCTTGTCAGGGATCGGGCGGTCATAGGCGATGACTTTCACGTCCTGGGAATGAGCGATTTCGACAAGCGCTGCGGCAGCCGCCGAATCGACCGGATCGAGAACAATAACCTTGGCGCCCTGAGCGATCACGGAGTTGAATTGCTGCTGCTGAAGCGCCACGTCGGCATTGGCGTTCTGGTAGATGACAGTGCAGGTCGAGCACAGCTTTTCCATCTCGGCCTTGAAGCCGGGATAATCGTGCTGCTCGTAACGGGTCGAGGCCTGGTCAGGCATCAGGAAGGCGACCGTCGCTTTTTCCTGAGCGAAGGCTGCGCTACCGACCGACAGGGCGAGGCCGGTCGTGGCGAGCAGGATGGACAGCATTTTCATTGGGGTTCCTCCACGGTTGTTTTCAAGTTCGTTTGCGCCAGCGCTCAAGTCTCCAGAAGCGACGACCCCCGACCGGCTCCACCCGCAAAATGCGCGCAGATTCTCGTTCGCTGCAGCGCAACTGCAGCGCTCGATCCTTCGAAGTTCGATCTGGCTCCTCCCTTGAGTCAGCCTCACAATTTTGGCTACTTCATCGATGAAGCACGCTTGCTTCATCGATGAAGCAGAATTGTCATCAAACGTTATTGGTGTCAAGGTGGGTTTGAAATGGAGACGAAATGTGACTCGCACGCCCACCTCGAAAAGGACGACCATTTATGATCTCGCAGAGCTTGCAGGCACGTCGGCCAGTGCTGTAAGCGCCGTCTTGAACGGCAACTGGAAGAAGCGGCGGATCAGCGCCCAGCTTGCGGAAAAGATCACCAAACTGGCCGAAGAGCAGGGTTACGCGCTCAACATGCAGGCGAGCGTCTTGCGTCGCGAGCGATCGAAGATCATCGGCATGATCGTGCCGAAATACGATAACCGCTACTTTGGCTCCATCGTCGAGCAATTCGAGGTGCGGGCCCGCGAGCGCGGTCTTTTCCCGATCATCACCTGCACGATGCGCGATCCCGAGCTGGAAGTGGAAGCGGCGCGGACAATGCTGTCCTATCAGGTCGATTGCCTGATCGCGACGGGTGCCACGGATCCCGACCGCATTGCCGATCTCTGCGCGGGTGCGGGCGTGCGGACCATCAACCTCGATCTTCCCGGCTCGCGCGCACCATCGGTGATCTCCAACAATTACGAGGGCGCGCTGGAGTTGACGCGGCGGGTGCTCGCCAATTGCGAGCGCGAATATGGGGAAAAGGCGCCGTTGCTTTTCGTGGGCGGTCGCGGCTCCGACCACAATACGATCGAGCGCGTGCGCGGCTTTCGCGAGGCCCATGCGCAAGCTGGTATCCCGGTCGATGAGGCTTTCGTGCAGACTTGCGGTTACGCGCCGGAAAAGGCCGAGAGCGCCATGCAAAGGCTCGCCGAGAAAACCAGTCGCATGCCGCATGGCATGTTCGTCAATTCAACGATTTCGCTGGAAGGCGTCATGCGCTGGATACGCCGCTCAGGCCATTACGCCAACGGCGTGCCGCATCTTGGCTGTTTCGACTGGGACCCCTTCGTCGCCATGCTTGGCGATCATATCGAAATGGTGCGGCAGGACGTTCCGAAAATGCTGGAGATTGTCTTCGATCTGATCGATTCCAATTCCAGCGACACCGTTGTCATCAAGGTGCCGCCTATCATGGAAAGAATGGGCTAAGTGCGTCCATCCTTTGGGAGCATCTGATATCGCCGCTCGAAAACGGCGATATCCAATTGGCGGACCTGAAAAAATATCGGACCTATCGGCCGATGAGCCGTCGCAAGCCTAGGCTCATTCGCCGAGGCCTGCCTGTGCAACGAGGATCGGCTTGTCGCGATAGTCCTTCGGGAAAATCGTCTTGAGGTTCTCGATCTTGGGCATGTCGTTATAGACGATATAGGGATAGCCCGGATTATTCGTCAGAAAGTCCTGGTGGTAACCCTCTGCAGGATAGAACGTTTTGTCAGGCTCAATTGTTGTCACAATAGCCGCGTCGAACACGCGTGCCTTGTTCAATTGCTCAATATAGGCTTTGGCGACCCGGGCCTGTTCATCGCTCTTCGGAAAAATCGTGGAACGGTATTGCGTTCCCGTGTCCGGCCCTTGCCGGTTCAACTGCGTCGGATCGTGAGCGACGGAGAAATACACCTGCAGAAGATGTCCGTAGCTAACTTTGCGAGGATCGAATGTGACGCGCACGGATTCGGCATGGCCCGTGTTGCCTGAGCCAACCGTTTCATATTGCGCGGTTTCCTTCGCACCCCGGCATAGCCGGAGACAGCGTTGGTAACGCCCTCGACATGCTGGAAGACGCCTTGAACGCCCCAGAAGCAACCGCCGGCAAATACGGCCGTTTCGGTGGACATCGATCCCGCCTGCTCTTCGACGACAGGCGCTGGAATAGCGATCCCTTCTTGAGCGACAGCCATCCGCACGTTGATGGCAACGCTGCAAAGCGCAAGAGCGCTGATGGCTAGGATTGAAAGAGCGAGTGGTGCTTTGATCGTTCTCTTCATTGGTGACGTCTCCTCAACCGAAGGTAAATGCGTAGGCTTCAAGACCTGGGTCCTGGAAGCGGATTTCAAATGTATGGTCGCCCACCGGGCCATTCTGGCGCACGAGCTGATAAAGCCGCTGCCCTGTGACAGTTCCGTTTCCTTCCGCATCGGTATCCATGCCATGGTTTTCACCGGGCGGCTTGCCATCGATCGTGACTGTGAAGCGCACAGGCTTGCCATCTGCGCCGGGACCGAGAACGAGGTACAGGTCGCGCGCATGGAACCGGTAATAAATGCTGCCGCCATTTCCCGACAGCATTGCCTGTTCCGGTCCAACCTTCCAGTTACCCGTCAGTCCCCATTCGTTGCGGCGTGGTGTTTCGGCGGCGTAGTTTTGCGCCACATCCGGAACGATGGTCCCAAGGAAGTTCTGCGCGCGAATATAGCCGACATAGGTTTCCGGCGACTGCACGTCAGCCTGGACCGATGCCGCTTCTGCCCCCGTCGCCTTCACATCGACAATGCCGGTCGCAACATTCTTGTGTCCGGCTTCAGCCAACAATTGCTGGATCACCTTCTCGGATTGATCGTAGTCACCTTCGCCGAAATGATGATGACGCACTCTCCCCTCGGCGTCGATGAAGTAGTGCGCAGGCCAATACTGGTTGTTGAAGGCACGCCAGATCGCATAATTGTTGTCGATTGCGACGGGGTAGCCGATGCTGAGATCGGACGTTGCCTTCTTGACGTTGTCGATCCGCTTTTCAAAGGCGAATTCGGGGGCGTGGACGCCAATGACCACCAGTCCCTGATCCTTGTACTTATCAGCCCAGGCACGAACATAGGGAATTGCGCGCAGGCAGTTGATGCAGGAATAGGTCCAGAAATCGACCAGAACGACCTTGCCCTTGAGCTGATCCATGGTGAGTGGTGACGAGTTCAACCACTCGACAGCACCCCCCAGCGAGGGCGTCAGCGCTTCGACGGGAAGCGTCTCGGCCTGATCGCCGCCGGGCTTGCCCTGCATCATCATCGCATTCGACCCGCTCATCATGGCCGGGACGTTCCCCGACATCATCGCGGGGCTGTTGCCTGACATCATCATCTGGTCGTTGTTGGCGCTCATCATCGCGCCTTGGTTTTCCTGCGCGGTCATTGTCCTCGAGGGTTTCATCGCGCCGCCGGGGGCCGCTGCCCCGCCTGATTGCGGGTGTAAGGTTTCAATCAACTTCTGCTCGACCGATGCCGTGCTTTGCAGCGAGACCCGGGTCAGAAAACCCGTATCGACGCTGAAGAAGATAGCGACGACGGCGACGAGGACAGCAGCGCCAACGCCGCGCCGCAGCCACTCGCCGACACCGATTGAGCGTTTCATAAACTGGTAAATGCGGCCGCCGACGATGAGCGCGAGTGCGAGCGATGTCGCGGCCCCCAGCGCATAGGCGCTCAGCAGGCCAGTCGTTGCGAGGTTTGCACCGTTCAGAGCGGCGCCCGTCAAGATAAGGCCGAGCACCGGACCCGCGCACGGCGCCCAAAGCAGACCGGTTGCGACACCCAGAAGGAAAGAGGCGCCGATATTTGCCCCGGCTCTGTTGCTGCGATCCGCCGTTTGCGACAAGCTTGCGCCGAGAGACACCAGAGGGCGGGTTATCCTTTCCGCTACCGAGGGAAAGAGCAGGATGATCCCGAACACCGCAAGCAGAACCATGGCGGCATATCGGCCATACTCGTTGGCTGCGACCGCCCATCCTCCACCGACAGCGGCAAGCGTCGCAACACCCGCGAAGGTAATGGCCATGCCGACCAGCATGGGCAAAGTGCTGCGCAAGAAGGGCTGTCCTGCCCGCGCAAAGACGAAAGGCAGAACCGGGAGGATGCACGGGCTGACGATCGTCAGAACGCCGCCAAGATAGGCCAGGATGAATAAGATCATGATTTTACTTTCAGTGACGCCGTAAATGGCTCAGGCGGCCGCCGGATGGAATTTCATCGCGACACCGTTCATGCAGTATCGAAGCCCCGTCGGCTTCGGGCCGTCATTGAAGACATGGCCGAGATGGCCGCCGCAACTGCTGCAATGGACAGCATCGCGCGTCATGCCGAAGGACGTGTCGCGGCTGATCCCGATGGCGTTGTCGATCGGAGCCCAGAAGCTGGGCCAACCCGTGCCGCTGTCGAACTTGGTTTCGGATGAGAAGGCATTTTGATCGCAACCCGCACAGGCGAATATCCCCTTGCGATGTTCCGTTAGCAACTCGCTGGAGTTTGGGTATTCCGTACCCTCCTGGCGCAGGACGTTGTACTGATCCGGCGTCAGCAGTTTGCGCCATTCGTCGTCGGTATGCGTAACGGGGAAGCTTTCCGCAGCCGCCTTGGCTGTCGTTCCCGAACCAAGGCTGGCACCGATACCTGCTCCAACAGTCAAGACCGCGCTGCTTGCCAAGAATATACGCCTGCTCATCATCGCTAACATCTCCCGTTAAACGTGGTCACAGATGTAAGTACGAGGAGTTTGCCTGTTCGGTTACACGCGTCATCGCGAAACACGGAAATGTGAAAGGCGGGGCTAAAATCAATTTTCTCCGGCGCGGCTCAGAGTCGAACCAGGATAGGTTGCCGCTCCTTTGCCTCACTTAACGCCAAAAGCTACTATGGTGTGTGGCAAAGGGCGGCCGGGAGCTGCTTTTCGCATCGCTGTCGTCAATGCCGGGGAGATTTCATGACAATTACGGGACGCATTCTTCCAAGCCTTTTCTTTGCTCTCATTTCGACAACCGCCTTCGCCGCTGTCAATGGACCGGTAAAGTCCGTGACCTTGTCGTCGGGCGGCCTGGCTGAAATTGTAAGGTCTGCAGAGGTGGGCGAAGATTCTGAAATCACCATCGAAGTTCCGCTCGACCAAGTCGATGATGTCCTGAAAAGCCTGGTCGTTCGGGACGGGAAGGGGCAGGTCAAGAACCTGTCGCTCGCGGGTCCAAATCCGCTGGAAGAAACCTTCCGTTCGCTGCCGTTCAAGGCTTCGGACTTGTCCTCAATGCCCAAGCTGCTGGATGCCCTCAAGGGTACGCGGGTCAAGGCTGGAGACAAGGAGGGTGTCGTCCTCGGCGTGACGGCAAGCGAAGCCGAAAAAACGCCCAAGACGTGGCAACTCTCCCTTCTGACCGATGACGCTGAAATCGCCATGGCGCCCCTACCGGGAACGAAGGTCGAGATTCTAGACGCCACCGTGAAAGCCAAGCTGAAGACGGCCATGAATGTGATCGCCAAGGGCAACACCGATGGCGCACGAACGGTCACTCTGAAACTCGACGGATCGGCGTCACGGAACGTCGATATCTCCTATGTCGTTGCAGCACCCATCTGGAAGACGTCCTATCGCCTCGTGACCAGCAAGGAAGGTGAAGTTCGCCTCCAAGCCTGGGCCGTCTTCGAAAACGCATCTGGTGAGGACTGGAACGGCGTCGGCGTGACACTTTCGTCGGGCAAACCGGTTACCCTCAAACAGGCGCTGCATAAACATTTCATGCGTGACCGCACCGAAGTGCAGGTCGATACCGCGGCGGCAAGTCTGCCAGCCGGGGCGATGGCAAAGCCTGTCATGGCCAAGCGCAGTTTCGGCACTGCAAATCTGGCCGGGGCAGCGCCGATGGCTGATGCGGTGATCATGGAGGCTCCGGCCCCGTTTGCAATGGCCGGTGGTCAACAGGCAAATGCCGCGGAACAGGATGTCACCTCGACATTCGCGCTGAAAGGAACTTACGATATCAAGAATGGCGATACGATCTCCGTTCCGATTCTCGATCAAGGCGTGAAGGCCGAAATGGTCTCGCTCTATCGGGCAGGCATGGCGAGCGGGCATCCCGCCGCCGCTGCCCTGATCGAAAACAATGCCGGGATCAGCCTGCCGCAGGGCATTATGACCGTGTATGACGGCAAGGTCGGATATGTCGGCGATGCACAGATCAACGGACTCCCCCGCGATGAAAAACAGTCCGTCAGCTTTGCGATCGACCAGAAAGTCAATGTCGATCCATCGGTGACGACGAGCCGGCGGATCGTCAGCCTCAAGGTGGTCGACGGTATGATCCACACGAAATCATCCACGGTAGAGACTGCAACCTATGCCATTACCGGGGCTCAGGATGGCGAGCGCACAGTCGTCGTCGAAGTTCCAAAGCGCGACGGATGGGAATTCAAGGCCGATGGACAGGATGAAGCCACCATCAGCGACTATCGCATCAAGGCCAAACTGAAAGCCGGCGAGAAGAAGACCGTGGAGACGCGGTTCGAAATCGTCAATGACGAGACAATCTCATTGATCGATGCCGACGCTTTCACCCTGCTGAGCTGGCAACAGGCAGCGGTCGATCCCGAGACAAAGGCAAAGCTCGCCGACCTCGCCAAGGCACGCCGCAGCCAGAACGATGCTCAAGAAAAGCTGCAGATGCTGGATCAGGACTACAGCCGGACGTCTGACGAGCAGGCAAGGGTTCGCGAAAATCTGCAAGCGGTCGGAGAAGGCGATACGAAAAACCGCTTCGACAAACAGTTGAACGTACTTGAGGACAAGCTCGGTTCAATCGAGAGCGAACGGGTCGAACAACGCAAGGTTCTGGACGACTTCACCGCGCAGGTGGAGAATATAATAAGGACGTTTTGATTCAACCGGCCTGGCTTTACCTGAAGCTCAAACCCTGAGAAGCGGGGTCTCTGACAGCCAAGACGGTGACACCGTTTTCATCCGAGATCCGCGCCGTTCGAATGATAAGGGATCATAACGCTGCCCATCCTTGCGGCGGACGGCAGCATATAGTCTGTAGCCGCCAAGATCGGCTGCTCGTCGCATACGCTCAATAAAGGGGAAAATCAGGGAAACGCAGAATGTCTCGTTGCGGCATACTCCAACGAATTCAACAATTGCCCCTCCTATCGCTTTCTGAATGAGGCCCGTTGTGAGATTGTAGTTCGATGAAGACACCAAAACTTGCTGTCCTGCTCTTGATATCCGGGCTGGTTGCTACCTCGGCCCACGGGCAGTTTTGGGATGGGAACAAGGCATACGATCTGTGTAAGTCCAATCGGACCGCCATCCTGTCCTATGTGATTGGTGTCTATGATCGGGAGGTCGCATTCGGCACCATTCCCGATGTGACCGGCAAACCCTTCGATCCAAAGGAATTCGTCTGTTTGCCCGTGGATGTCCGGGCGGGGCAATTGGCGGATGTGGTTTGCCAACACCTTGAAAAGCACCCGGAACAAAGGCAATGGCCTGCGGCAGCGTTGGCGTCGGACGCGATCCGGAAGGCATGGCCCTGCAAGCAGTAAGCTTAAGTTTCAACGATTGGTCTGCCCCCTGAAAAGTGATCCTTCATGAAGTATGACTTATGAGCCTCAGA
>CAMFHE010000024.1 GCA_945952045.1 uncultured Rhizobium sp. | reverse complement strand
GCTGGCTCGGCGGCATGATGACCAACTGGAAGACCATTTCGAACTCGATCCAGCGTCTGCGCAAGCTCGACGAGATCCTGTCCTCGGAAGGCTCGGGCTACTCCAAGAAGGAACGCCTGAACCTCGAGCGCGAGCGTCAGAAGCTCGACAAGGCCCTCGGCGGTATCCGCGATATGGGCGGCGTTCCGGACCTGATGTTCATCATCGACACGAACAAGGAAAAGATCGCTATCGATGAAGCCAAGCGCCTGGGCATCCCGGTCGTCGCTATCATCGACTCGAACTGCGATCCGGACCAGATCGACTACCCGATCCCCGGCAACGACGACGCCTCGCGCGCCATCGCTCTCTACTGCGACCTGATCGCCCGCGCTGCTATCGACGGCATCGCTCGTCAGCAGGGCGCAGCCGGCCATGACATCGGCGCAGCAATCGACGCTCCGGCCGAGCAGGCTCTCGGAGACGAAGCCGGCGCCTGATGCCGGTCAGGGGTGGAGCGCGAACAGCGTTCCGCCCTTTATCATGAATACCGGGCAGGGCCGTTTGTGACCATGGGTTCGAGCGGCCTTGCTTTTTTACCGCGCTGCGGCTGACCGTATCAGGTTGCCAATGAGAAGCATTTCCAGGAAAAGTGGATACCGGTTTTCCGTTCGGAAATGCGCCAGAACAAAACAGCGCGGCGAGCGTGGTGCAGCTTCATCACGCTGTCACATTTCCGGGTGCATTTCGTTCCCCAATCCGGGTGCTGCTTCGGCCGATGTTCCGGCTGCCGCATCCGACGAACCGACAAAGAGGCAAAGATGACCAACGTAACAGCGGCAATGGTGAAGGATCTGCGCGAAAAGACCGGCGCAGGCATGATGGATTGCAAGAAGGCGCTCGCCGAAACCAACGGCGACATGGAAGCCGCCATCGACTGGCTGCGTGCCAAGGGCATCGCCAAGGCCGACAAGAAGTCGGGCCGCACCGCAGCCGAAGGCCTGGTTGGCATCGCCAGCAGCGGCACGAAGGCTGTTGTCGTCGAAGTCAACTCGGAAACCGACTTCGTTGCCCGTAACGACGCCTTCCAGGATCTGGTTCGCGGCATTGCAGCCGTAGCGCTCGCCACCGACGGCTCGGTTGAAGCCGTTACCGCCGCGACCTACCCGGCCAGCGGCAAGCCGGTCGGCGACACCATCAAGGACGCCGTTGCCACCATCGGCGAAAACATGAACCTGCGTCGTTCGGCTTCGCTCTCGGTCGAAGACGGCGTCGTCGCCACCTACATCCACAACGGTGTTGCTGACGGTCTCGGCAAGCTCGGCGTTCTCGTCGGCCTGAAGTCGACCGGCGACAAGGATGCCCTGAACGCCATCGGCCGCCAGGTCGCGATGCACATCGCCGCCACCAATCCGCTGGCGCTGCGCGCCGAAGAAGTCGATGCTGCCGTCGCCGAGCGCGAACGCAACGTCTTCATCGAACAGTCGCGCGCTTCCGGCAAGCCGGACGCCATCATCGAGAAGATGGTCGACGGCCGTATGCGCAAGTTCTTCGAAGAAGTCGCGCTGCTGTCGCAGGCTTTCGTCATCAACCCGGAACTGACCGTTGCTGCTGCCGTCAAGGAAGCTGAAAAGACCGTCGGCGCGCCGATCGAAATCACCGGCATGGCCCGCCTGCTGCTCGGCGAAGGCGTCGAGAAGGAAGAGACGGATTTCGCGGCTGAAGTCGCGGCTGCCGCCAAGGGCTGATCCACCGTCCATTCTTGGGAAAACATCGGGCATCGCGTGACAACGCGGTGCCCTTCGTGTATCCGGCATCCAGCAGCCGTTACTTGCGTATGAAGGAGCCACCATGTCGCTGACCCCCCTGTATAAGCGTGTCCTTCTCAAAGCCTCCGGTGAAGCCCTCATGGGCAGCCAGGGATTCGGCATCGATGTCGCTGTTGCGGATCGGATTGCTGCTGACATTGCGGAAGCCCGCGCCATGGGCGTCGAGGTCGGCGTCGTCGTCGGCGGCGGCAATATTTTCCGTGGCGTGGCTGTTGCTTCCAAGGGCGGCGACCGTGTCACCGGCGACCATATGGGCATGCTTGCCACCGTCATCAACGCGCTGGCGCTCGCGACCTCGTTGCGTAAACTCGATATCGACACGGTCGTTCTTTCGGCCATCGCCATGCCGGAAATCTGCGAAAGCTTTTCGCAGCGCGCCACGCTCTATCACCTCGGCCTCGGCCGCGTGGTGATCTTCGCCGGCGGCACCGGCAACCCCTTCTTCACCACCGACAGCGCCGCCGCGCTTCGCGCTGCCGAAATGGGCGCCGAAGCGATCTTCAAGGGCACGCAGGTCGACGGCATCTATTCGGCCGATCCGAAGAAGGTTCCGGACGCGACCCGCTTCGATCACCTGACGCACAGCGAAGTGCTCGAAAAGGGCTTGGCGGTGATGGATGTCGCCGCCGTTGCGCTGGCGCGCGAGAACCAGATTCCGATCATCGTCTTCTCGATCCACGAGAAGGGCGGGTTCGGTGAAATCTTGACCGGCGGTGGCCGCAAGACCATCGTCAAGGACAATTGACAGGATCGTTCCGCGCGCAATGTCGCGATGGAAGGGCAGGACAGACGGGAGTTAAGAGCATGAGTGCAGGTTTTGATCTGAAAGAACTGAAGCGTCGCATGGATGGCGCCATCAATGCGTTCAAGAGCGATATCGCCTCGCTGCGCACCGGGCGCGCCTCGGCCAACGTCCTCGATCCGGTGACCGTCGAAGCCTACGGTTCGCGCGTGCCGTTGAACCAGGTTGCCAACATCACCGTTCCCGAGCCTCGCATGCTCGGCGTGTCCATCTGGGACAAGTCGATGGTCGGCGCCGTCGATCGCGCCATCCGCGAAGCCAATCTCGGCCTGAACCCGATCATCGATGGCCAGAACCTGCGTATTCCGCTGCCCGAACTCAACGAAGAGCGCCGCCGCTCGCTGGTCAAGGTTGCCCATGACTATGCCGAAAAGGCCAAGGTCGCCGTGCGCCACGTTCGCCGCGACGGAATGGATTCGCTGAAGAAGGCGGAGAAGGACGGCGATATCGGCCAGGACGAAAGCCGCGCTACGTCCGACAAGGTTCAGAAGATGACGGACGAGACGATTTCCGAAATCGACCGCTTGCTCGCCGACAAGGAAAAGGAAATCATGCAGGTTTAACTGCTCTTGACGATTCCCCTCTTGCGAGAAACCGGACCGGCGATGTCAGATCTTCACCTAGCGACCGTGCCAGAGCATGTGGCCATCATCATGGATGGAAATGGCCGCTGGGCGAATCAGCGCGGTCTGCCGAGGACGATGGGGCATCGCAAGGGGGTCGAAGCCGTGCGCGAGGTCGTGCGTGCCGCGGGTGATTGCGGCGTGCGGTTCCTGACGCTGTTCGCCTTCTCCTCCGAGAACTGGCGGCGGCCGGAAACCGAGGTTTCCGATCTCATGGGCTTGCTGCGCGCCTTCATTCGCCGCGACCTGGCGGAACTGCACCGCGAAAATGTGCGCATCCGTATCATCGGCGACAGGCATGACCTGCGTGGCGACATTTTGCCGCTTCTGCTCGAAGCCGAAGAGACGACGCGCAACAACACCGCCCTGACGCTGGTCATTGCTTTCAACTACGGCGCACGGGATGAAATCGCCCGTGCGGCCGCCAAGCTGGCGCGCGACGTCGCCGCCGGTCGTCTGCGGCCGGAAGAGATCGACGCCGAAATGCTGAACGGGCGCCTGGACACGGCCGATATTCCCGATCCCGACCTCATCATCCGCACCAGCGGCGAGGAGCGCCTGTCGAATTTCCTGCTTTGGCAGGCCGCTTATTCGGAGCTGCTGTTCGTGCCGGAATACTGGCCGGATTTCACACGTGAACAGTTTTACAAGGCGCTTGAAAGATATGCCGCGCGCGAGCGGCGTTTCGGCGGACTTTCCACGAAAACGCTCGCAGCGGGGGCGCCATGAATCAGGAACTCAAGCTGCGCATCATGTCGGCGATCGTTTTGGCGATCGTCGTGCTCGGTGCCACGTGGATGGGGGGCGCGGCGTTTCGAATCGTCTGCGCCATTATCGGCCTGCTGATCTATTCCGAATGGTCGACGATTACCGGCCTGCAGTCGCGCGTGGTCGGCGGCAATGCCTTTGGCTGGTTCGCGCTTGCTGTCATTGCCGGCAATACCGTGTTCGGCGCTGAAGACCTTGCTATTCCCCTGCTTGGCGGTTGTGTGCTGACGGCGGTGCTGCTGACCCTCTTCGATCGCTCCGGCACCTGGTGGTTGCCCGGCGGCATTCTCTATGCCGGTCTGTCCTGCGTATCGCTGGCAGCGATTCGCGATGACGATCACATAGGCTTCGCAGCCATGCTGTTCGTCTTCGCCGTCGTCTGGGGCACCGATATCCTTGCCTATTTCGTTGGCCGCGCCATCGGCGGACCGAAGCTTGCGCCGCGAATCTCGCCCGGCAAGACCTGGTCGGGCGCCATCGGCGGTGCATCAGCGGGTGTGATCGCCGGCGCGATCGCTTCCTACATGGCTGCCGGCAGCATCGGCCTCTGGACGGTGGTAATCGCCTTGCTGCTCTCCGTTTCCAGCCAGATCGGCGACCTCTTCGAATCCTTCATCAAGCGCCGTTTCGGCGTGAAGGATTCGGGCCGGGTGATTCCCGGTCATGGCGGCGTGATGGACCGGGTCGACGGACTTGTTTTCGCCTGCTTTGCCGCCTTCATTCTGGCGGTATGGTTTTCAGTGCTCGGCGATGGCGTCCTGTCGTCTGTCGGTGCGTTCCTTTTCAATCGGTGAAGGGTTAGGCGCGGTTTCCGTTCCGGCCCGAGATGACGGTTATGCTCTCTCTGATTCTTGGATATATCGTTCCGTTCATTCTCGTCCTGTCGTTGCTCGTCTTCGTGCATGAGATGGGTCATTATCTGGTCGGGCGCTGGTCCGGTATCGGCATCGTCGCCTTTTCCATCGGCTTCGGCCCGGAACTGGTCGGCTTCACCGACAAGCGCGGCACGCGCTGGAAAGTGTCGGCGATTCCGCTGGGCGGCTATGTCAAGTTTCTCGGCGACGAGGATGCCTCCAGCAAGCCCGATCTGATGCGCCTTGCAGGCATGACCCCGGCCGAGCGCGAACGCACCTTCTCCGGCGCCAAGCTCTGGAAGCGCGCCTTGACTGTTGCTGCTGGCCCTGTCGCCAACTTCCTGCTGGCAATCGCCATCTTCGCCGTTCTCTTTGGGATTTACGGTAAGCAGGTTGCCGATCCGGTTGTTGCGGAGGTGAAGCCCGAGAGTGCGGCCGCGGAAGCCGGCATTCAGGCCGGCGACCTGCTGCTGGCAATCGACGGCACCAGGGTCGTCACGTTCGACGATGTGCGTCGCTATGTCAGCGTTCGACCTGACGTGCAGATCGTCGTCACGATCGAGCGCGCCGGCGTGAAGCAGGATCTGAAGATGACGCCGAAGCGCGAAACCATCGAGGATCAGTTCGGCAACAAGGTCGAGCTTGGCCTGATCGGTATCGTCACCAACCAGGAAAGCGGCAATTTCCGCACCCAGACCTTCACGCCCGTTCAGGCGATCGGCGAGGGCGCGATTCAGAGCTGGCATATTGTTACCGGCACGTTCGATTATATTGGTAATCTTTTCGCAGGGCGCATGAAGGCCGACCAGCTTGGCGGCCCGATCCGCGTGGCGCAAGCTTCGGGCCAGATGGCAACCCTAGGTGTGGCTGCGGTTCTTCAGCTGGCGGCCATGCTTTCGGTCTCTATCGGCCTGCTCAATCTCATGCCGGTGCCCGTCCTCGACGGCGGACATCTGGTGTTTTACGCGGTGGAAGCAATCCGGGGAAAACCGGTTGGCGCAACCGCACAAGAAATTGCATTCCGGATCGGTTTGGCTATGGTGCTCACGCTCATGGTGTTCGCGACCTGGAACGACATCAGCTCGCTGATCGGTTAAATCCTCGCCCGGTTTTGGCAAGCCGTTTACGCACTGTTTACGATAATTTGAAGCTAACGTGGCGATTGGGTCACGCTTGCAAAGGAAGTAAATAGAAATTAACACTCCGGCTTGCTTGTAGGGGAAAAGCGGGTAAAACGACACACGTGACCGGAGTCGGGGATAAAACCTTCTCGGGGACGACGAGAAAAAAGGTAAGAAGTGAAATGAAGGCTGGTTCAAAGTTCTTGAACGCAGTATCGGCAGTCGCGCTGTCTGCTGGTATTGTCGCTACGGGGTCAGGTGTCGTAACGCTTGCTTCTGTAACCGATGCTCAAGCCGCGGTCGTCAAGCGCATCGATGTTCGGGGTGCAAGCCGGATTGGCGCAGATGCCGTGCGGTCGAACATCACCATCGAGCCGGGAAAGAATTTCTCTCCCTCCGATATCGATGAATCCGTACGTCAGCTTTACAGCACGGGCTATTTCTCCGATGTCCGCATCGGTGTTTCCGGCAGCTCTCTGGTCGTTACCGTTTCCGAAAACCAGCTCGTCAATCAGGTCGTCTTCAACGGCAACCACAAGATCAAGGACGAGAAGCTGGCTGGCGTGGTTCAGACCCGCTCGCAGGGCGCTTATAGCGACGCGACGATCCAGTCCGACATCGATGCCATCAAGCAGGCTTATGCCGCCATCGGCCGCAGCGACGTCAATGTGACGACGCAGGTGGTTCCGGTCGGCGAAGGCCGCGTGAACCTTGCTTTCGTGATCAACGAAGGCGAGCGCACCAAGATCTCCGCCATCAATTTCGTCGGCAACCAGGCCTATAGCAATGGTCGTCTCGCTGCCGTCATCAATACCAAGCGTTCCAACTTCCTGTCGTTCCTGACCCGCAAGGACGTTTACAGCGACGACAAGTTGCACGCTGACGAAGAGGCGCTACGCCAGTTCTACTTCAATCATGGTTATGCCGACTTCCGCGTCGTGTCTTCGGATGCAACGCTGAATCCGGAAACCAATGAATACCAGCTGACCTTCACGGTCGAGGAAGGCGCGCGCTACACCTTTGGCGATATTAACGTCGAATCGACGGTCGAAGGCGTCAGCGGCGACGACCTCAAGGGTCTGGTGGAAACCCGCACGGGCGATACCTACAAAGCCAAGGACGTTCAGAAGTCGATGGAGGCCATCTCCAAGCGAGTCGCGAATGCTGGCTACCCGTTTGCGCGCGTTACCCCGCGTGGCAACCGCAATTTCGGCAACAACACCATTGCCGTCGATTATCTGGTCGATCAGGGCGAGCGCGCTTATGTCGAGCGTATCGAAATCCGCGGCAACACCCGCACGCGCGATTACGTCATTCGCCGCGAATTCGATATGTCGGAAGGCGATGCCTTCAACCAGGAAATGATCACCCGCGCCAAGCGTCGTCTCGATGCGCTCGGCTACTTCTCGTCCGTGTCGATTTCGACCGCGCCGGGCAGCGCCGCTGACCGCGTCGTCGTCATCGTCGATGTTCAGGACCAGCCGACCGGCTCGTTCGGTATCGGCGCCGGCTACGCGACGGGCAACAAGGGTGGCTTCATCCTCGAAGCCTCCGTCGAAGAAAAGAATTTCCTCGGCCGCGGCCAGTATATCCGCGTTGCAGCCGGTGGTGGCGCCGACAATGCGCGTAACTACAGCGTTTCGTTCACCGAGCCCTACTTCCTCGGTTACCGTCTGGCTGCCGGTTTCGATATCTATCGCAACACGACGTCTGGCGAAGACTATTACGACTATAGCGAAACCGGCTTCACGCTGCGCGTGACGGCGCCGATCACCGAAGATCTGGCGACGACGTTCCGATACAACTATCGTCGTTACGAATACGAAGGTCGCGGTGACTATACCGTAGGCGACAACCTGTCTGCGCCGTACCAGAACCTGGTTAACGGCAGCCCGTGGATGAGCTCGTCTGTTTCACAGACGCTGACCTACAACACGCTGGATGACGCGACGCTGCCGCATGAAGGCATCTTCGCAACCATCACCCACGAGTTTGCCGGTCTTGGTGGCGATTCCAACTTCTACAAGATCAGCGGTCGCGCACGCGCCTTCTACACGGTCTCGGATGAAGCCGACATCATCGCTTCGCTGGCAGTTGGTGGCGGTTACGTTACCCCGACCAACGGCACGCTGAACGTCTTCGATCAGTTCATGATCGGCGGCAAGCAGATCCGCGGCTTCAAGTCGACCGGTATCGGTCCGCGCATGGCCAATGGCGATCCGCTCGGCGGCACGACGTACTTCAACGCCTCGGCCGAAGCCAGCTTCCCGATGCCCGGTATTCCGCAGGATATCGGTCTGCGTGGCGCCGTCTTCGCAGACGCCGGTACGCTGTTCGGCAACAAGGTCGATCCGCTCGGCGGCACGGTCAACGGCACGGATGCGTCGCTGCGCGCATCGGTCGGTGCCAGCATCATCTGGGCGTCGCCCTTTGGTCCGCTGCGCTTCGACTATGCCGTTCCGGTCGTGAAGGAAGAGTTCGACGAAGAACAGCGCTTCCGCTTCGGCATCGCGAACCAGTTCTGATACCTGCATTCCAGAACTGCAACCCAACGGACGTTCTGGAGTCTCGGCTGATGGAGCACAACCGATTCTTTCCGCCCCACGACGGCATTGCGCTTGGCGCATTGGCTGAAAAGATTGGGGCGGAACTTGTCGACAACGAGTGGGCGAACCGGCCGATCCGGTCGGTTTCCCCGATTTCGCGCGCAGGAGAAGGGGATATTTGTTATATCCTCTCTCGTCGCAACAAGGCCGAGTTGCAGACCTGTGCTGCCTCCGCCATTTTGTGCGACAAGGCGCTGCAGTCCGCAATTCCCTCGCATATCCCCATTTTGCTTACCTCTGCGCCAAATACTGCATTTGCGCGCGCCGGCGCCTTGTTGCATCCGCAGGCAATGCTTCCTCAGCCGATCATCGGTGGAACGGGTATTTCACCTGCGGCTTTCGTCGATCCCTCGGCGCATATCGAGGATGGCGTGACGATCGAGCCGATGGCGGTAATCGGCGCGGAAGCGTCGATCGGGGCCGGCAGCCATATCGGACCGGGTGCGATCATCGGGCCGCATGTCAAGATTGGCCGCAATTGTGTGGTCGCCGGTGGTGCGAGCATCCTCTGCGCCTATCTCGGCAATGACGTCATCATTCATAATGGCGCACGCATCGGCCAGGATGGTTTTGGCTATGCACCGGGCCCAACAGGTATGCTGAAAATCGTCCAGGTCGGACGCGTCATCATTCAGGATCGCGTTGAGATCGGCGCCAACACGACTATCGACCGCGGCGCGATGGACGATACTGTTATCGGTGAAGGCACCAAGATCGACAACCTTGTGCAGATCGGCCACAATGTGCGTATCGGTCGTCATTGCGGCATCGTCGCCAAGGTCGGCATTGCCGGCAGCACGCGGATCGGCGATGGCGTGATGATCGGCGGCGCCGCCGCGATCAATGGACATATTCATATCGGCGACGGGGCCCAGATTGCCGCGTTGAGCGGCGTCGTTGGCGATATCCCGCCCGGCGAGCGCTATGGCGGCATTCCGGCGCGCCCGATGCGGGATTTCCTGCGCGACATGGCGGAAGTGGCGGCGCGGTCCGGCAGCCGCACGAAAAAGACGGAGAAGGACAATGACTGAAGTGACGACGGCGCAGCTTTCCACCGCGGAAATCCTTGAGATCATGGAATTGCTGCCGCATCGTTATCCGTTCCTGCTGGTCGACAAGATCATCGAGATCAACGGCGACGAGTCGGCCATCGGCATCAAGAACGTAACGGCCAACGAGCCGCAATTTACCGGCCATTTTCCCGGTCAGCCAATCATGCCGGGCGTGCTTCTCGTCGAAGGCATGGCGCAAACGGCCGGCGCGATCTGTGCCCGCAAGCAGGGACGCAGCGGCAATCTGGTCTACTTCATGACCATCGACAATGCCCGTTTCCGCAAGCCGGTCGTGCCCGGCGACCGCGTCGAATATCACGTCACCAAGCAGAAGCAGCGCGGCAATATCTGGAAGTTCCATTGCGACGCCAAGGTCGATGGCGCTCTGGTTGCCGAAGCCGATTTCGGCGCGATGATCGTGAACAAGGACGAAGCATGAGCGGGATTGCGCCCACGGCCCGTATCCACCCGTTGGCCGTTGTCGAAGACGGCGCGTCGATCGGCGAAAACGTCGTCGTCGGCCCCTTCTGTCATATCGGCCCTCGTGTAACGTTGAAGGACGACGTCGAGGTCGTTTCCAATGCCGTGGTCTCCGGCCTGACGGAGATCGGCCGCGGTACGCGCATCTATCCCATGGCGGTCATCGGCGGTGTGTCGCAGAGCCTGCATGAAGCCGGCGAGAATTCGCGGTTGGTGGTGGGTGAGCGCTGTACCATCCGTGAAGGCGTGACGATGAATTGCGGCACGGTTGGCGGCGGCGGGATCACCAGCGTAGGTGACAACTGCCTGTTCCTCGCCAATTCGCATGTGGCGCACGATTGCCGTCTCGGCAACGATATCATTTTGTCCAACAATGTGATGCTCGCTGGCCATGTCCATGTCGGCGATCGCGCTATTCTGAGCGGCGGCTGCGCCGTGCATCAGTTTACCCGTATCGGCCGTCAGGCGTTCATTGGCGGGCTTTCGGCAGTCAGCTACGACGTCATTCCCTATGGCATGTTGAACGGTAATCCGGGCATTCTCGGCGGCCTCAATGTCGTCGGTATGAGCCGCGCCGGAATCGAGAAATCGGTTATCCACATCGTGCGGCGCGCATTCAAGCAAATCTTCGAGTCCGAAGGCTCAGTCCGCGCCAATGCGGCCGCGATCCGTGACGAATACCTGGATTGCAAGGAAGCGATGGAAATTCTCGATTTCATCGCTGCGGAAAGCGATCGCTCGTTTTCGTCGCCGCGCCGGGGATCGAAGGGCTGAAGCTTATGCGGCGGCAGCCCAAATCCGCTCCCGGGCGCCTCGCGATCATTGCCGGCAGTGGCTATCTGCCGGTCTATGTGGCCGAATCCGCCGTACGCGCCGGTGAGAATCCTTTCTTGATCGGCATCCTTGGCGAGTCGAATGCCGACTTTTCCGCTTATGATCACGATCGCATCGGTGTCGGCGACATGCGCCGGCTGCAATCCATTCTCAAGGGGCAGGGCATCGGCCGCGTCGTGCTCTCAGGCGCGATCGCGCGGCGACCGGAATGGCGACAGGTGCGCACGACGCTGCGTCATCTTTTGAGCGTGCCGTCCGTCATTCGCACTTTGATGGCTGGCGGCGACGACACCGTCCTGAAGATGGTCATCAGACTGATCGAGGCCAGCGGCGCAAAGGTGATTGGTGCGCATGAGATTGCGCCGGATCTTTTAGCGCATACCGGCAATTACGGTCGCCATGGCCCGAGCGCTGACGATCGCTATGATATCGAACGCGCCGCGCGCGCCGCTATTGCTCTGGGCGAACTGGACGTCGGGCAGGGCGCCGTCAGCGTCGGCGGTCGCGTCGTCGCGCTCGAAGGGGTCGAAGGCACGGACCGGATGCTGGATCGCGTTCAGTCTTTGCGGGAGGAGGGACGGATTTCCCGTCGTCGCAAGGGCGTGCTGGTCAAGTTGTGCAAACCACAGCAGGATGTGCGCGCCGACTTGCCGTCCATCGGTATTTCGACGGTCGAAAATGCCCATGCAGCCGGCCTTGCCGGTATCGCCATCGAAGCTGGCCGGGCGCTGGTGCTTGAGCGCGAAGCGATGATTGCACGCGCCGATGAATTCGGCATGTTCGTCTGCGGGATCGACCGCGGTCTTGGCGACAGGTGGATGTGAGATGACATACAAGGTCGCCGTGATTGCCGGGGAAGTGTCGGGCGATCTGCTCGGCGGCGATCTTGTCGCTGCCCTCAAGCGGATCGCTCCAGAGCCCGTAGACCTTATCGGCGTAGGCGGCGAGGCATTGCAGGCGCAAGGTCTTACCTCGCTGTTCGACTACAGTGAATTATCGATCATGGGCGTGACGCAGGTACTGGCGCGTTTGCCAAAACTGCTGTCGCGCATTCGCGAAACGGCCGACGCCATCATCCGGGCACGGCCGGATGTGCTCCTCATTATCGACAGTCCGGATTTCACCCATCGCGTTGCGCGACGGGTGAAAAAAGCTTTGCCGGATCTGCCGGTCGTCAACTATGTCTGCCCGAGCGTTTGGGCGTGGAAGGAATACCGGGCGCAGAAGATGCTCGGCTATGTCGACCATGTTCTGGCGGTGCTGCCATTCGAGCCCGCGGTGATGCGCCGTCTTGGCGGACCGGAAACCACATTCGTCGGCCATCGCCTGACGGCGGATGAAAATATCCTTGCGGTTCGAAGACAGCGGGCCGAACGGATGGCGGCGGGCATGCCCGTGTCAAAGCGTATCCTGCTTTTGCCTGGCTCTCGCGGCGGCGAGATCCGCGCGCTGCTCCCAGTGATGCTGGAAACCGCGCGCATGCTGCGCGAGCGCGGCGGTCCTTACGAATTTATCTTGCCGACCGTCCCGCGCCAGGAAGCGCTGGTGCGATCGATTCTGGCGAGTGAAAGCGATCCGCCGCTCTTGCTCGTTGGCCCGGCGGAGAAGTGGGGCGCATTGGCGCAAGCCGATGCAGCGCTGGCGGCGTCCGGAACGGTCATCCTCGAACTCGGCCTTGCCGGCGTGCCGACGGTCTCGATCTACAAGGCCGACTGGCTGATGCGCTTCTTCCGAAGCCGGCTAAAGATCTGGAGCGCGGCATTGCCGAACATCATCATAGACTATCCGCTGGTGCCGGAATATTTCGACGAGATGGTGCGCGCCGGTCGCTTGGCTCGCTGGTTGGAACGGCTTTCGACCGATACAACCGAACGGCGGGCTGCACTCGAAGGCTTCGATGCCCTCTGGCAAACGTTGTCGACGCCGGTTGCCCCCGGCGAAGCGGGCGCGCGCATCGTCGCGTCCTATTTGACGCGGTCATAAGCGGGGTTTGGCTTGATCGCGGAAGCAGGCGCCTATTTCGGCCTTTTCTCGGCGGCCTTCGTTGCTGCGACGATCTTGCCCGCGCAGTCCGAATCCGTCCTCGTTTTGATGATCCTGGCCGGAAAGTACCCGGTGGCCGCATTGATCGCCGTTGCCAGCCTTGGCAATATTCTCGGATCCGTGATCAATTGGTGGCTTGGCCTCTCGCTGGAGCGCTATGGCGCGCGGCGCTGGTTTCCCGCTTCCACTGAGGCGCTCGAGCGTGCACGTCGCTGGTATGGGCGATATGGACGCTGGTCGCTGCTGGCGAGTTGGGTTCCTGTTATCGGCGACCCGATTACGGTGGTCGCCGGCGTGCTGCGTGAGCCCTTGCCAAGTTTTCTGTTGCTGGTGACGCTCGCCAAGACCAGCCGCTATATCGTGTTGGCAATGGCGACGACGAGTTTTATCTAGGAGCCTCTAAAGGCTCGCATCTTCGATATGGCACCAGATGGCGAGCAGGGGCTCGGCGGTGCAGCGCATCGCAAACTTGCGACCCGCTTCGTTGAAAAACACGCTGCCGGCAGCCGCGCGTTCCCAATTGCCGTCATCGATGCAGACTTCGCCGTCCGACAGGAGCAGGAAAGCACGCGAATGAAACTGCACATGGTCGGGAAAGCGGCTATAGGGCGCCATGAGCATCAGGCCGAGGCGCACATCGCTGCGCTCTTCCATGCCGCCGGGACCGACGATAACCGCATGCGCATGCGACTTCTCGAAATTGATGCTCGCGAACGGACCGCTGCGACCGCCCTGCCAGGAAAGATGTCGCGTCAACTCAGCCAGATGACGCTCGACCGGCGCAAACCGGCGAATCGAGGTCTTCAGATTGGCAAGCGCCCGGTCCAGATGAGCGATGGTATCAAGCCCCACGGGCAATTCTTCGCGCAACACGCCGCGCTTTTCCAGCCGCTGATAGACCTTGCCCGCGAGATAGCTTGCCATGATCGGCGCTTGCGGCGACAGCAGCACGTCGCCAGTGGCGTTCAACACTTCCTGCAGGAAAGGCGGGCGACGATCGCCGTGAACGGGTGAAACGCGTTTGCGCGCCGGCTCCTTGTCGTCGTTCAGCAGAAGATCTGCGCTTCGCTTGAGTGAATCCGTCGATGCTTGCGGCATCCGCTGCTCCGCCATTTTATTCGTTCCTGCCGCCTCTACGGCGGTATCGCGTCAAGCCGACAGGGCGGCGCTTGCCGCAGCCATAGTGCTTGAACAGGATGTTCCTCTGACGCATCCGTTTGCCGGAAACAAGATCATTTTGCGCCTAAAGCGATACACATTTCTATTCAATCGTTTCGTGGCTCGCCGGTTCGTCCAGCATGGTACGATAACGGTTCAGGCTTTCTTCAAGATGTTGCGCCAGGGCCTGCTTTGCGCCCTTGGCATCCCCTTGCGTGATGGCCGCGAGAATCGCCGCATGTTCGCGATTGATCTTTTTCAAATAGGCCTGCCGCGTGCGCAGCGATTGCATCTGGCGATGTTTCAGCACGAGATCGAAGCTGATCTCGCCCATGACGGCCTGCAAAAAGCGCGGAAAATGCGGATTGCGTGTGGCGCGCGCAATCGCCAGATGGAATTCGAAATCCGCCTGCGCCTCAACCACGACATCCTCGGTTTCCATACCCTCCAGATGATCATAGGCGCGGGCGATATCGGCCAGCGCCTCTGGCGTGCGCCGCGTGGCGGCAAGGCCGGCCGCCTGCATCTCGACGCCGAGGCGCAATTCGAGGATCTGCATGGCCGAGCGGATATCGTCTATCCGGCTGATCTCGAAGTTCAGCGTCTTGGAATCCTTTTCGGTGACATAGACGCCCGCACCCTGACGCGCGATGACCCGCCCTGCGACGCGCAACGATGTCAGCGCCTCGCGGATGACGGTGCGGCTGACGCCGAATTCTTCGCAGAGCTGGGCGCTGGAGGGTATCTTTTCGCCCGGCGGATAAAGACCTGAATCGATGCGCTGGCTCAATTGCGCCACCACGATCTCTGCTAGATTGCCCCGTTGCGTAATGACCGCCACTTATCGGCTCCAAATCTTCATTGTCTGAAAACGAGTTATATCAGTCATGACGGGTCACGCCACCTTGCCGCGTTCGGTTTTTGTCTCCGCCTTGAGGAGGCGCAGCATGATCTGCAACGGGTGCGGCAAGTCCGTTTCATCGAGAAGTTTCACCTGCGACCGGCAGGAATAGCCGGTCGCCATCACCACCTCGCCCTGCGTCGTCGCGGCAATTTCCTGCTGCCAACTCAGGCCATAGATCGTCTCCGATAGCGACCGGTTACGAACTTCATGACCGAATGTGCCGGCCATGCCGCAACAGCCGAGCGGCGGCTGATGCAGCTTTGTGCCCAGCTTTGCGAAAATCGCCGCCCATTGCCCTTGGGCTGCCGGCGCATTCGTGCGTTCCGTGCAGTGCAATAGCAGCTTGTAGCGGCCGGAGATATCGCCGGCCGGCGCAATGCGGTCGAGATGTCCCGCGAAAAATTCCTGCGGCAGCAGGACGCGCAGGTCCTTGGCTTCCGCCACAGCCTTGGGATATTCACTGCGAAAAGCCAGCGTCATCGACGGATCGATGCCGACGAGCGTTGCGCCGGCCTGCGCCAAACCGTGCAGATAACGCGTCGTGTCCGTGGCCGCTTTTTCGAAGGCGCCGAGATAGCCATGCACATGCAGCGCCTTGCCGTTGATATGCGGCGCGGCGGCGAATGGCGTGAAACCGAGCGTCCGCACCAGTTCCAGCATATCCAGCGCCAGTTGCGGATTGAATCGTGCGGTGAAGGCATCAAGCACGATAACGACGGGGTTTGTCGCCTGCTTGAGGGAGACGGTCGTCGCGATCGCAATGCCGCGCCGCTTCAGTTCGCGCGAAAGGTCGAGCGCCGGCATGACGGGCAGGGCGGTCAACCCGACCTGCCGCATGGCCCATTGCCCAAGCTTCGAGCGGACCGCGAGATTATAGACCGGGCGCAACCGCGCCATGATCGGCAGGGTCGTTTCGATTCCGGCAATCAGCGGATCTTTCAGCGGGCGCAGATAGCGGCTGTGATACAGCTCCAGAAATTTCGAGCGGAAAGCGGGAACGCTGACCTTTACGGGACATTGCCCGGCGCAGGCCTTGCAGGCCAGGCAAGTGTCCATCGCCTCGCGCACCTCATGCGAAAAATCGGTGCGATTCGCCGGGCTGAGTGAATTCCACACCCGCATCGGCCAGTGCAGAAGGCCGGAGAACTTGCGAACCTGTTCCGCCGCGCGGCGGGGATCGACATTGCGTGTCGCCAGCAGCCGCAGCCATTCGCGCATCAGCGATGCGCGTCCCTTTGGGGAGAAACGCCGGTCGCGCGTACCCTTATAGGAAGGGCACATGGGGCTTTTCTCATCGAAATCGAAACAGGCGCCATTGCCGTTGCAATAGGCGGCATTGTCGAAGGCGGCGCGAATATCGTTGCCGATCGCCCGGTCGTAGTCGCCGCGCAGCGGCACCGCGTCGATCTTCATCAGGTCTTCGGTGCGCGCTGCTGCGATCTTGCCGGGATTGAGCTGATGATGCGGATCGAAAACGCGCTTGATTTCCTGAAGGCTGGGATACAGATCGCCGAAATATTCCGGCACATAGTCGGAGCGCACACCCTTGCCATGCTCGCCCCAGAGGACGCCGCCATATTTGCGGGTCAGCGCCACGACGCCGTCGCTGATGCGCTTGACCAGCGCCACATGCTCGGGCCGCGTCAAATCCAGAGCCGGCCGCACATGCAGCACACCGGCATCCACATGCCCGAACATGCCGTAATCCAGACCTTCGCCATCCAGCAACTGCCGGAATTCGCGAATATAGGGCGCCAGGTTTTCCGGCGGAACGGCGGTATCTTCGACGAAGGCCACTGGCCTCACCGGCCCATCGACATTGCCGAGCAGACCGACCGCGCGCTTGCGCATCGTCCAGATCGCCTCGACCTGCGCGTGCTCCCAGGCAACCGTATGTCCAAGACGTCCCGGCATCGGCCGGGCAGCAAGGCCCGCGGTTACCGCTTCGACTTTGGCGGCCAGTCCCTCCCGGCTGTCGGCCAGAACCTCGACGATATTGATGCCGTTGGCGCGCGCATCGGCGTCATCAGGGAAGAACGGCGCAATCTCGCCCCATATGATGTCGCCCTTTGCCAGGCCGAGAACCTTTTCATCGACGGTTTCCACCGAAGCAACCTTCAGCGCCGCGAGATTGCGCGCATCCTCGAGCGCCGTGTTGAAATCGTCATAGCGGATGTTGATCAGCGCCGCGAAGCCGGGCAGGGGCAGGACGTTCAGTTCCGCCTCGGCAATCATCGCCAGCGTGCCCTCGGCGCCGCAGAGCACAGAATTGACGTTCAAGCCGCCATCGTCCGCACGCAGATGCGCCAGGTCATATCCCGTCATATAGCGATTGAGATTGGGAAAGACCGCCGCGATCCGTTCGCGCTGCTCGTCCTCGATCCGGTCGAGCGTGCGATAAATCTCTCCCACCTTGTCCTGCCGCTGCTTCAATGTCGCAAGCGCATCGGCATCCGTCGGTCGGAACCACCAGTCCTCGCCACCGGGAAGGATAGTGCGCAGGCCCAGAACATGGTTGCTGGTCTTGCCGTAAAGACAGGAGCCCTGGCCGCAGGCATCGGTATTGATCATCCCGCCGATGGTGGCGCGATTGGATGTCGAAAGCTCGGGCGCGAAAAACAGCCCATGCGGCTTGAGCGCGCGATTGAGCGCATCCTTGACGACCCCCGCCTCGACCCGAACCGTGCGCCGCACCGGATCGATATCGATAATACGCGTCATATGCCGGGAACAATCGACAACGACGCCACGAGACAACGACTGCCCGTTCGTCCCCGTGCCACCGCCGCGCAGGACGATAGTCACCGTTTGAAAATCCGGCTCGGCCAGCACCATCGCCAAAATCTTCAGATCATCCGCATTGCGCGGAAACACGATGCCGCCAGGCGCTAGCTGATAGATGGAATTGTCCGTCGCAAACACCACGCGACTCCCATCCCCAGCCTCGATTTCCCCCGCAAAACCACACTCCACCAGCCGCCCGAAAAACCCCGGCTGGGCGAGGGGCGTATCGATCTGGCTGGTCAATCGGGGTATCATGAAAGGGGTCCGGCAGGGTGTGGAGTGATAAAGTTAGCACATAAGTGATAACATGCCGGATGGTGCGCGTATATAGGAAATGACCCAGGAGTTAGGCTTGGTCTGCACAAGCAAATACGTCAGAAAGGCTACAATCAGGAGTTGGTCGAGAATGCCAGCCTATCAGAAATTATAGTTTCAATTAAAAATAAGGGCGACATCTATTATGCCGCCCTCTTAAAATATGAATTATTTAGTATTTACGTAACGACGAGAGGATTTGTGATATCAAATACGACGTGGTTCGTGCCGATCAACGTCGTACCCTGATATGCTTCCAGAATTACATCGTATTGGCCTGCCTGTAAGGTGCTGCTGCTAGTGTCTGCATCATACCATGCGATGTTTTGAATGTTCTGAGTTACCTTGCCAATAGCGCCATCCCCACCGTCGTCGGCTATTGCGCCGAAGCCATCAGTTGTTGACCAGCTATAGCTTGAGTTTCCAGTGTTACTCGTAGAAACCGCATCTGTTCCATTCAATTCATAAACAACGTATTGCGTTCCTGCACTTGGATCGACGTCAATTTTCAGCTTGAAGGAATAGTCCGCCAAAGTTTTATCTGTTGTCGATTCGATCGAATATGCGAAACGCACATTGTCACCGCTATTGGCAGAGTAGTGAACAAGCTTATCCGTGTTGTTTATAGCGCCCGAGATGGGGTCCGCAGCGAACTTAATACGACCAGATAGCCCTAATTCGAGACCCTCTGCCAATTCGACTGTTGCGAACTTCTCGGCGGAATTACCTCGGCCGGCCCACATGTATCCAGTATCTGCCTTTGAAACAGCGCCCAGGCTATCGGCTTTGGTTGCATGAATCTGGATAGCGCTTTCCGTGCTGTTGCCGGCCGCGTCCGTCGATACCAGCTTTACATCGTAAATACCCTGCTTGCCAGCGTTGCCAGCGGTATTTAACAGCCACTGTAATGGCTGAATGTTTTGTATTGCGCTTCCGTCGGTGCTTTTACCGTCATCAGTAATGCCAATGGTCTCACCGCTGTCGATTACGCCGTTGTTGTTTAGGTCGTACACCCACTTGAATCCGGACGTGGTTGTAGCATCGGCGGCAAGGATAAATTGTGCCTTGCTGGCAGAGGCCGCTGTGGGGTCTGTATCCACGATTAACTTATACGTGTTGCCAGCAACATTTAGGCCACCCGTTTTTGCCACAGAATATGCAAACGCAAGTTGGTCTATGTTTTGATCATAGAATTTGACAACCTTAGTGCTGCTGTCTGCAATTCCATTGTCAGCGACATCACCGAAGCGATGGCGAACGCTCAGCCCGAGCTCAACCCCATTATTGGGATTGTTCGTGATCGCGAAACCGTCGGCAGAATTTCCGGTGCCGACGAAAAGCTTGCCACCATTGTTTGCCGCTACAAGGTCGTTAACCTTATAGGTGTTTGGCAGTGTTGTTGGACCGGTCGGACCTGTGCTGCCGCCACCGCCACCATCAGCGGGACCCTGACCACCAGAAGGTGTCACAACGCCCGCAACCGCTTTGTCGACATCGGCTTGTGCCGGAATCGTGCCCTTGTCGTCAGTTACCTTGGTGAGGAAGGCGCGGGCGAGTTCGGCGGCGGCGTTGCCGTTATAGGCGGCGATTTCAGCAGCGGTATCGATGCTTTTCGTGAACAGGTCGGCGGCTGCCGTCTTGTTGTCGATGATCGTCTTGTCCGAACCTTGAGCGCCGTCCAGAATATTGATCGCCAGCGTTTCGAGCTTGAACGTACCGTCGGTCAGGCCCTTCGTAAAGAAGGCGAGGCCGGTTGCGTCGGGCGCGCGGCCGAAAAGCGACTGGTAGATCGAGGTTACGACCTGCTCATTTGTCTGGCCCTTGAAGCGATCGGTATATTCCTGCGAGGCCGTCAGCTGGCCGATAAGCTTCGACAGATCCGATCCATTGTTGGTCACCCCGTTCCAATACGCCAAGCCGCCCGGATCGGCCGGACGACCGAAAAGCGCGATATAAATACCCTGAATAGTTGCCATTTTATCCTCTCCTTCCCGCCATTCATGCGGGTTAAGAAAGAGTAAATACCATCCAGAATTGCTAATCAATTACGAAGATTAACACTTGGTTAATAATGCGGACGGATTAATTTGCGATCCGCGCGAATTAACCCGTAACGGATAAGGCAAGTGTTTGATTTAACTAACATTGGCTTGCGGTCGCCGGATTTGGAGAAAAATGGCAAAAAAATGATCAGTTTGAGTCTTTTTGCGGTAAATCGCGACAAAGTTTCGCCAAACTTCGGTCCCCTGCGTCTTTAGGCCACAAACCACCAGCGAGTTTTTGCAGTCGCGCAGTGCTTCTGGCGCAAGCGGCTAACCCCCTTGTTTTTACAGGTGGTTCTAAATCCCGCATTGGCGGGAGCGCGAAGATGAGCAGGATAGTCCGAGGCTGTTTGGGTCGGTCTGTGGACAGGGTGAGCCTGCGCAGCTTTTCGACACAAGTCGTTATCCCCGGCGTAAGGCAAGCTGCCGTCCATCAGCCGTCGAATATTCAAACTTACAAGGGAAATCCGTAAGGTAGGTGGTGAGCGCGCAGGGATTCGAACCCTGGACCTACTGATTAAAAGTCAGTTGCTCTACCGGCTGAGCTACGCGCTCCCAGCGAGGTGTTTTGCCTCGTTCGGAAGTGCGCGGAACATAGGCAGGAGGCCCCATGCGGTCAACTGGAAAAATGAGGAAATTCGAACTCTTGCCGGGATTTTTTTGCCCGTGCGCGAAAAGGTGATTGGCGGCAGGGGGAAACCTACCCTATGGAGAGGCCGTTCGTCCCTGCGGAGCTTCGCCTTGTCGATCGCCGAAATCTCTTTGCTCAGCGCCCTATTTGCCGGGGCCTTGTCTTTCCTCTCGCCTTGCGTTCTGCCGCTGGTGCCGCCCTATCTTTGCTATATGGCGGGCATTTCCGTGGATGAGTTTCGCGGTGGAAAAAGCGAGGGTGGCCGGCAGGAGGCGCGGCGATCCGTCCTGTTTGCGGCGCTGTTCTTCACGCTTGGTTTCTCCACGGTTTTCGTGGCGCTCGGCGCCGGCGCGTCGACGATCGGCACGATGCTGCGCCAGCATATGGATGTGCTGTCCAAACTCGGCGGCGTCATCATCATTCTCATGGGCCTGAATTTTCTCGGGCTGCTGCGCATTGGCCTGCTGTCGCGCGAGGCGCGGTTTCAATCCAACGGCAAGCCGGCGACGGTGACCGGCGCATATCTCATGGGCCTTGCATTCGCTTTTGGCTGGACGCCGTGCATAGGGCCTGTGCTGGGAACGATCCTCGGCGTTGCGGCGTCGCGCGACACTGTGTCCGACGGCGCTTTCCTGCTGGCGATCTATTCGCTCGGGCTGGCCGTGCCCTTCTGGATCGCCGCCTTGTTTTCCGGCGCCTTCATGCGGTTCCTGACGCGGTTCCGCCGCCATCTCGGGCTTGTGGAAAAGATCATGGGCGCCTTCCTGGTGCTGACGGGTCTCGCCTTCATTTTCGGTTTCGTCAGCGATGCGGCAATCTGGTTCCAGCAGACCTTCCCGATTCTCATGAAGATCGGATAATTGCGCCGTCACGCCTTTTGGGATGAAAACCGGCCTCCTCTTTTTCTGGAAATGCTCTATTCAGCGCGCCTGAGCATTTGATTTCGGACGTGAGATGCCATGGGCGCGATTGCCGCATTGTTGATTCCCTTTTTCGGCTTGATCGTCATCGGCTATGTCGCCGCGCGGATAACGAAACAGCCGGCCGAGGCGCTTGGCTGGCTGAACACCTTCATTATCTATGCGGCGCTGCCGGCCCTGTTTTTCAAGCTCGTGTCTCGCACACCGCTCGAAGAATTGACGCGCATCGATTTCATCGCGGCCGATCTCGCCTCGACCTACAGCATTTTTGTGCTCATCCTTGTCGTGGGTAGGTGGTTGCGCGGCAATTCGATGGCCGATTGCACGATCCAGGGCTTTGCCGGCGCCTATGGCAATATCGGTTATATGGGGCCGGGGCTGGCCCTGCTGGCCTTCGGGGAGGCGGCCGCAGTGCCGGTGGCATTGGTCGTCTGCTTCGAAAATGCGATGCATTTCATTGTCGCGCCGGCAATGATGGCGATCTCTGGTGGCGAGAAGCGCGCCGCGCCGCAGCTGGCGCTGGATATCTTCCGAAAAGTAGCGCTGCACCCGTTCATTCTGTCCTGCGCCGTCGGTTTCCTGGTGGTCGCGGCCGGTATTCCGATGCCAATTTCCCTGCAGCGACTGGTCGATTATCTGGCGCAGGCGGCGGCGCCATGCGCATTGTTCGCGATGGGCGTGACGCTGGCGCTTCGGCCGTTGAAGCGCGTGCCGGCGGAGATGTTCTATATCGTGCCGGCCAAGCTGCTGCTGCATCCGCTTGTGGCGTATATGGTGCTGACCTCGGTCGGGACATTCCCGCCGATCTGGATTGCTTCGGCAGTGCTGCTCGCGGCGCTGCCGACGGCGACCAATGTCTTCGTGATCGGCCAGCAATACGGCGTCTGGCAGGAAAGGGCGTCGGCGACGATCCTGGTGACCACGATCTGCTCCGTGGTCACGGTTTCGCTGACGCTCTATTTTCTGAAGCTGAGCCCGTTAGCGGCGCAACTTCCCCCGTAACACGTCGCCGATGGCGCTGAGCCCACGTCCGGGCTCGATGCCTTCGCGCATGATAAGACCGCGCAGCGGCGGCACAGCGGAAAGCACATGAAGGCCCGCTGCGCGCACCATCTGCGTCGGCAGGAAATCCGAAAGCAGCGAGCGGTTCAAAAGGTCCACACCGGCCGTGCGCGTCATCACGTCGGCGCGACGGCGGCGATCGAAGCGCTCGCCGATCGATTCGGGAATCGCGTCCCCCTTCAGATCGGAAACGAGATCGTTCAGATGAATGATGTCGCGCAGCGACAGGTTGAAACCCTGCGCCCCGATCGGCGGAAAAACGTGGCCGGCTTCGCCTGTCAGCACCAGCCGACCCTTTCCGAAACGATGCGCCATCATGCCGGAAAGCGGCCAGGCCTGGACATCCGGCTCGACTGCAACCTTGCCCAACAGGGATTGCATCTGCCGCTCGACCCGCAGGCTGAGCTCCTCCGGCGTCAAGGCCATCAGTTCATCCGCTTCTGCCGGCTTGCGCACCCAGACGAGGCTGGAACGGTTGCCGGGCAGGGGAACCTGCGTGAACGGGCCGGATTCCGTATGGAATTCGGTCGAGATATTGCCATGCGGCAGATCGTGGCGGAAATTGAGGACGACAGCGGTTTGCGGATAGGACCAGTGACGCACGCCGATGCCGGCATTTTCGCGCATCTTCGATTTTCGCCCGTCGGCAGCGACGACGAGGCTTGCGGTGATGCGGCTTCCATCCTGCAATTCGATCTGCGCGCCCTCGGCCAGCAGCTCCACATGCTCCGCCGCCTGCGGGATGAGCGTGATGTTGCCTTCATGCGCGACGGCATCGGCAAGGACCGCCAGCAAGGCGGCATTGGGAATATTGTAGCCGAAGGCGTCCAATCCGACTTCGGACGACCGGAAGGAAACGGCCGGCGCGCGCAAAAGCCGGTTCGTGCCGTCGATAATGCGCATGGTGGACAGTGCCGCCGCCGAAGGCACAATTTTTTCCCAAAGACCAAGCCGCTCCATGAAGCGGATGGATTGGTCCATCAAGGCGGTGGTGCGTCTGTCCTCGGCGGAGGAAGGAGGCGCAAGCAGAACGACGCGGCGGCCGAGCCGCGCCAGAGACAGGGCGGCGACCGAACCGGCCATGCCGCCACCGACGACGGCGATGTCGAATGCGCTCATGAAAACCTCCTGCGCTTGAAATTCCTTTTTTCGCGAACAGGGTAGTCGTTTGAATTGTTGAAATCCATGGGATCCATTGGCGCAGAGGGTGAAAATACCGCCCCATACGTTTACTGTCGCGCAAACGGAGACGATATCCTCTGGCAGGTTCGGACAGGAGATGCATATTCGTTGCGGGTAGAGCCAGGGATCGAGCGTCTCATAAGACTTTCATCTCCGGTCCGTATCTAATCGAGGGATGGGGTGTTTGCGCGATTCTATCGATGCGCAAACGAACCTGGATGAGCGGCATGAGCGCCTGCCGGTATCGGAAGCGGGGATAATGAAGATTTTCAACTACAAGCGCGTACCCTATGCCGAGATGCGGGCCTTTTCGGTCCATATTCTTACCGCCTCCGGCTCGTTCCTCGCCTTTCTCGGCGTCGTTGCGGCGGCGGAACACCGCTTCGTCGATATGTTCTGGTGGCTGGGGCTGGCGCTGCTGGTCGATGGCATCGATGGGCCGATCGCGCGAAAAGTGCGGGTCAAGGAAGTCCTTCCAAACTGGTCGGGCGACACGCTCGACAACATCATCGACTATGTGACCTATGTGCTGCTGCCGGCTTTCGCGCTTTATCAAAGCGGCATGATCGGCGAGCCATGGTCTTTTGCCGCCGCCGGCATGATCGTGGTCTCGAGCGCGATCTATTATGCCGATATGGGCATGAAGACGGACGAGTATTTCTTCTCCGGCTTTCCCGTCGTCTGGAACATGGTGGTGTTCACCCTGTTCGTCATCGATGCCAGCGCAACGACGGCGATGATCGTCGTCACCGTGTCGGTCGTTCTGACGTTCCTGCCGATCAATTTCCTGCATCCCGTGCGCGTCGTGCGGTTGCGTCCGCTCAATCTCGCCGTCTTCGCGGTCTGGTCTGTTTTGGGCGGGGCCGCGCTGCTGATGCATTTCGATACGCCGCAATGGCTGAACATTCTCTTCTGCATCACTGGGCTCTATCTTTATGGCGTCGGCGCGGTGCTACAATTGATTCCGTCGCTTGGAAGGAAAGGCTGATCCCATGTCTGTCGTCACCACGGCTATCGTCCAGCGGTCCCTCGGTGGGCCTGATGTCCTGAAGATCGAGGAGGTGCCGCTGCCCGCACCCGGCGAAGGGGAAGTGCAGATCCGCCAAGCGGCCATCGGCCTGAATTTCATCGATGTCTATTTTCGCACCGGGCTCTACAAGGCGCCGAACGGGCTGCCTTTCGTGCCGGGCAAGGAGGGCGCCGGCACGGTGACGGCAGTTGGCCCCGGCGTCGAGGATTTTGTCGTTGGCGACCGCGTCGCCTATGCCGGCGCCGATGGAGCCTATAGCCGCGAACGCAATGTCGCCACGCGCCATCTCGTCAAGGTGCCCGAAGGCATTTCGCTGGAAACGGCGGCCGCGATGATGCTCAAGGGCATGACCGCTGAATATCTGCTCAACCGCACCTACAAGGTCGGCCCGGGCACCACATTGCTGTTCCATGCCGCCGCCGGCGGTGTCGGTCTCATCGCCGGCCAGTGGGCGAAGGCACTTGGCGCAACGGTCATCGGCACGGCGGGCTCACTCGAGAAGATCGAACTGGCGCTTGCCCATGGCTACGACCATGTCATCGATTACCGCAACGAGGATTTCGTTTCCCGCGTCAAGGACATAACCGGCGGCGCCGGCGTCGATGTGGTCTATGATTCGGTCGGCAAGGATACCTTCCCGGGCTCTCTCGACTGCCTCAAACCACGCGGTCTCTGGGTCAGCTTCGGCAATTCCTCCGGTCCGGTCGATGCCTTCAATATGGGAATTCTCTCCCAGAAAGGCTCGCTCTATGCGACGCGGCCGACGCTGTTCGGGTATATTTCGACACCGCAGGAGCTTAAGGATTGTGCAGGCGCGTTGTTTGCTGTTGTATTGAGCAACAAAGTGCGTATCAATATCGCCCAAACCTACCCGTTGGCGGAAGCTGCCCAGGCTCACGCCGATCTGGAAGCAAGAAAAACAAGTGGAACAACGCTGCTGATTCCCTGATGCCGGCCAGGCGGATGGGGACGTCACAATCTGAGGGGGCTCAGTGAAGCCGGACGACATGTCGCCACCCGACGCCTTGCTGTCGGTGCGCAAGCTGACGAAGCTATTTGGCAGTTTTGCCGCCTGCGACGGCATCGATATCGAGATACAAGCGGGAGAAATCCATGCGCTGCTGGGGGAGAACGGCGCCGGGAAATCGACCTTGGTAAAAATGCTGTTCGGCGTTCTTGCGCCGAGCGCCGGACAGATCGTCTGGAAAGGGCAGCCGGCTCGCATCGGCTCGCCCGGCGAAGCGCGCAAGACCGGCATCGGCATGGTTTTCCAGCATTTTTCGCTGTTCGAAGCGCTGACGGTTGCTGAAAACATCGCGCTGTCGCTCGATCCAGGCATATCGCTGGCGAAGATTTCCGACGAAGCTGCGGCGCTGTCGCAAGCCTATGGCCTGCCGCTCGATCCCAAGGCGCATGTCGCCGATCTGTCGGTCGGCGAGCGCCAGCGCATCGAGATCGTGCGCGCGCTGCTGCAAAATCCGCAATTGATCATTCTCGACGAACCGACATCGGTGCTGACGCCGCAGGAAGCCGATCGCCTGTTCGAAACGCTGGCCAAGCTCAAGGCGGAAGGTCGTTCGGTTCTCTATATCAGTCACCGTCTCGAGGAAGTTCAGCGCATCTGCGACCGCGCGACCGTTCTGCGCCATGGCAAGGTGACCGGCGCTTGCGACCCGAGACGGGAAACGCCTGCCTCGCTGGCGCGCATGATGGTCGGAAATGAAGTGGCCACCGTCAGCGCCGCCGGCACGGCGACGCGCGGGCCGGTCCTGCTTCAGGCCCGCAATCTCAATGTCGCATCGCGCACGCCCTTTGCTGTCTCGCTGAAGAACCTGTCGCTGACGGTGCGCGCCGGCGAAGTCCTGGCGATCGCAGGCGTGGCCGGCAATGGCCAAAGCGAACTGTTCGACGCTCTCTCCGGCGAATACCCCGTTGCCGACAACGAATCCGTCCGCATCCGCGACAAGGGCGTCGGCGCATCGGGCATTACGGCACGACGGCTGATCGGCGCGAGCTTTGTGCCAGAGGAGCGGCATAGCCATGCGGCGGTGACCGGCATGGCGCTGTCGGATAATCTCATCCTGGCGCGCAGCCAGTCGGATCGCCGCGCCTTCCTGACCGGCGGCCCGCTCGGCATCATCCGGCATGGCGTCGTGCGCGAAGCGGCAAAGCGCATTTCCGCCGCCATGGATGTGCGCAAGAGCGGCGAGGATCCGCCCGCTGGCTCGCTCTCCGGCGGCAACCTGCAGAAATTCATCGTCGGGCGCGAACTGGATCGCCAGCCGAGCGTCATGGTCGTCAACCAGCCGACATGGGGCGTCGATGCGGGCGCTGCGAGCCGCATCCGCCAGGCGCTGGTCGATCTGGCGAAATCCGGCTCGGCCGTGCTGGTCATCAGCCAGGACCTGGACGAGATTTTCGAAGTTGCCACCGAAATCGCCGTCATCAATGAAGGGCGCCTGTCCAATGCCTATCCGGCACAGGACATGACGCGCGAAAAGATAGGCCTGCTGATGGGCGGGGCGCATGACAAGGCCGGTGCGGAGGCGCATCATGCGCATTGAACTTGAAAAACGTCCGGGCGGCTCGCGCCTGTTCTCCTTCGTTTCACCGCTGCTGGCCCTGCTGCTGACTGTGATTTGCGGTGGCATCATGTTCGCGCTGCTCGGCAAGGATCCGGTGTCGGCGCTCTACAGCTTCTTCATCGAGCCATTGCAGGAAGTCTGGTCGCTGCATGAACTGGCGGTCAAGGCCGGCCCGCTGATCCTGATCGCCGTCGGCCTGTCCGTCTGCTATCGATCCAACAACTGGAATATCGGCGCCGAGGGACAGTTCACCATGGGGGCGATCGCCGGCTCGTTCCTCCCGATCGTCTTTTATGAATGGCAATCGCCGCTCATCCTGCCATTGATGCTTGTCATGGGCATGCTCGGCGGCGCGCTCTATGCCGGCATTCCGGCACTTCTGAAGGCGCATTTCAATACGAACGAGATCCTGACCAGTCTGATGCTGGTTTATATCGCCCAGCTTTTCCTCGACTGGCTGTCGCGCGGCATGTGGCGCGATCCGCAGGGCTACAATTTCCCGCAGTCGCGCACCTTCGTGCCGGAGGCCATCCTGCCGCAAGTGCTGGAGTCCGGCCGGGCGCATTGGGGTTTCGTCTTCGCCATCGTCGCGGCCGTTCTGGTCTGGTTCATGATGCGCTTCACGCTGAAGGGTTTTCAGATCACCGTCCTCGGCCAGTCCGAACGGGCAGGGCGTTTCGCCGGCTTTTCCTCGCGCGGCATGATCTGGTTCTCGATGCTGTTTTCCGGCGCGCTGGCCGGTCTTGCTGGCATTTCGGAGGTATCCGGCTCGATCAACCATCTGCAACCGTCGATCTCGCCGGGCTACGGTTTCACCGCGATCATCGTGGCCTTCCTCGGGCGCCTCAACCCGCTCGGCATCATCGCGTCCGGCCTGGTTCTGGCTTTGACCTATCTCGGCGGCGAGGCGGCGCAGTTGTCTCTTGGAGTTTCGGACAAGGTGACGCGCGTCTTCCAGGGTCTGCTGCTGTTCTTCGTGCTGTCCTGCGATACCCTCATTCATTACCGCATCCGGCTGGTGTTCGACCGGCTGAAGGGCGCATCGGACGGAGCGGCCTGACATGATCCTCGAAGCCATCATCCTCACGGTGATCACTGCCTCCACGCCGCTGGTCGTCGCCGCCCTTGGCGAACTGGTGACGGAACGCTCCGGCGTCCTTAACCTTGGCGTTGAGGGTATGATGATCATGGGCGCGGTCGGTGCTTTCGCCATCGCGCAGATGACCGGAAACCCCTATGTCGGCCTGCTTGCGGGCATCGCCTTCGGCGCGTTGTTTTCGCTGCTGTTCGGCTTTCTCACGCTGACGCTGGTTACCAACCAGGTGGCGACCGGACTTGCGCTGACGATCCTCGGTCTCGGCCTGTCGGGCATGCTCGGCGAACCATGGGTCGGCGTACCGGGGATCAAGCTGCAACCGCTTTACGTGCCGGGTCTGTCGGATATTCCGGTGATCGGTCCGATCCTGTTCCATCAGGACATCGTCTTCTACCTGTCGATCCTGCTGCTTGTCGGCGTGAACTGGTTCCTGTTTCGAAGCCGAACCGGCCTCATGCTGCGCGCCATCGGCGACAATCACGGTTCGGCGCATGCGCTCGGCATCAACGTCCTGCGCGTGCGCTATCTGAGCGTGATGTTTGGCGGCGCCTGTGCCGGCCTTGCCGGCGCGCAGCTTTCGCTTGTCTATACCCCGCAATGGGTCGAGGACATGTCGGCCGGGCGTGGCTGGATCGCGCTGGCGCTGGTCGTGTTTTCGTCCTGGCGCCCCTGGCGCGTCCTGGCTGGCGGCTATCTGTTCGGCGCGGTGACCATCGGCCAGCTGCACGCGCAAGCCTTCGGCGTCGGCATCCCCGCGCAGTTCCTGTCCGCCCTGCCATACGTCGCGACCGTCGTCGTCCTGGTTCTCATATCGCAGAACCGGCGCACCACGCTCATCAATACGCCCGCATCCCTCGGCAAGCCTTTCGTGCCGGACAGGTAAGACGATTTCCCGCAAAGCAGTGAAACGGCCTTGCGGACAGAAAAGAAACAAAAGCTGAAGCTCAAACCTAGAAGGGGTTGAAATGAGAAAAATCGCTCTTGCACTCGCTGCCACCGCCGCAGCCTTGATCGGCACGGTCTCCACCGGCCAGGCCGCCGACAAGACCAAGATCTGCTTCATCTATGTCGGTTCGAAGACGGACGGCGGCTGGACGCAGGCCCATGATATCGGCCGCCAGCAGGTCGAGAAGGAACTCGGCGACAAGGTCGAGACCGCCTATCTTGAAAAAGTGCCGGAAGGCCCCGATGCCGAACGCGCCATCGAGCGCATGGCCCGCTCCGGCTGCGCCATGGTGTTCACCACCTCCTTCGGCTTCATGGATGCGACGCTGAAGGTCGCGCCGAAATTCCCGAAGGTGATGTTCGAGCACGCCACCGGCTTCAAGACTGCGCCGAACGTCTCGACCTACAATTCGCGCTTCTACGAAGGCCGTTATATTTCCGGCCAGATCGCCGCCAAGATGTCGAAGAAGGGTATAGCCGGTTACATCGCCTCCTTCCCGATCCCGGAAGTCGTGATGGGCATCAATGCCTTCGAGCAGGGCGCCAAGTCCGTCAACCCGAATTTCAAGATGAAGGTCATCTGGGCCAATACCTGGTTCGACCCGGGCAAGGAAGCCGATGCCGCCAAGGCGCTGATCGACCAGGGCGTCGACGTCCTGACCCAGCACACCGACACGACCGCGCCGATGCAGGTCGCAGCCGAGCGCGGCATCCCCGCCTTCGGTCAGGCCTCCGATATGATCACGGCCGGCCCGAAGACGCAGCTGACCGCCATCGTCGACACCTGGGGCAATTATTACGTCAAGCGCGTCAAGACCTTCCTCGACGGAAACTGGAAGTCCGAGCAGGTATGGGACGGCCTGAAGGACGGCATCCTGACGATGGCGCCCTATACCAACATGCCTGACGACGTGAAGAAGATGGCCGAGGAAACCGAAGCCAAGATCAAGTCCGGCGAAATCCATCCCTTCACCGGCCCGATCAAGAAGCAGGACGGCACGGTCTGGCTCAAGGACGGTGAAAAGGCCGACGACGGCACGCTGCTCGGCATGAATTTCTACGTCGAAGGCGTGGATGACAAGCTGCCGCAATAATAGGGGCATATGCCCTTGAGAAAACGCCCGCCGGATCGCTTCCGGCGGGCGTTTTCGTATTGACTTCAGCGCTTCAGCATTGCTTCGACGAGTTCCGGCGTCAGCTCGTCGAAATGCTGGATGATGCGGTCGGGATTGAGGTCTTCGATCGGCGCGTCCGAATAGCCGAAGGGAACGCCGAGCACAGGCACGCCGGCATTGCGGGCAACCAGGCAATCATTGACGCTGTCGCCGACCATCAGCGTGACCGCGAGATCGCCCTTGGCGCGCTCGACGGTGCCGGTCAGATGCGCGGCATCCGGCTTGCGCACCGTGAAAGTGTCGCCGCCGGTGATCGCCGCGAAACGGTGGGTCATGCCGAGACCCTCCAGCAGACGCCGCGCCATCGCTTCCGGCTTATTGGTGCAGACGGCGAGTGTGAATCCGGCGGCGGAAAGACGGTCGAGCGCCGCTTCGACGCCAGGATAGGGGCGGCTGTCGCCGGGCATGGTATCGCCGTAATAGGTGAGGAACCGCTGCATCATCGGCGCGAACCGCTCTTCGTCGAGCGGCTGCCCGCGCATGCGGAAGGCCCGCTCGATCATGGCGCGCGCGCCGTGGCCGACAAGATGGGTCAGATCCTCATATCCGACTGGCGCCAGATCTGCGGCGGCAATCGTATGGTTGAGGGAGGCGATGAGATCGGGCGCTGTATCGACCAGCGTCCCGTCGAGATCGAAGACGACGAGGGGGGAAGACAAGGTTGTTGGGCTCCGCATGGATATCTGCTGTATGCCGGCTTAGGCGATGGTGCCGGCGATTTCAATTGCGTGTTTTCGCCTTGGCCTTCGAATGTTTTCCCAAGCCCCGCGATTTGTTCGAATGGCCCTTTCGTTCCGCCGTGCGGGCGTGTAAACAGCTTTCAACGTAACAGACCGGAGCTTTTGGCGCATGGACGCCCGCGAAATGAAGATCAAGGCCGCCGAGGCGGCGCTTCAGCATGTCGAAAACGGCATGCGGCTGGGGATCGGAACCGGGTCGACCGCGGAAGAGTTTGTCAGGCTGCTGGCCGAAAAGGTTGCCGGTGGTCTCAAGGTCGAAGGCGTTCCCACCTCCGAGCGCACCGCACGGCTTTGCCTCGAGCTTGGCGTTCCCTTGAAATCCCTCGACGAATTGCCCGAACTCGATCTGACGATCGATGGCGCCGACGAAGTCGATGCCTCGCTTCGCCTGATCAAGGGCGGCGGCGGTGCTTTGCTGCGTGAGAAGATCGTCGCCTGCGCGTCGCAGCGCATGATCGTCATCGCCGACGAAACCAAGGTTGTCGAGACGCTTGGCGCTTTCCCGCTGCCGATCGAGATCAACGCGTTCGGCCAGATCGCCACGCGCATCGCGGTTGAAAAGGTGGCTTCGCGCCTGGGCCTTTCAGGCGAATTGAAGCTGCGCTCCTCCGGCGACGGGCTTTTCATGACCGATGGCGGACATCTCATTCTCGATGCATCATTTGGCCGTATTCCTGATGCAGAGGCGCTTTCGAGCCAGCTGAATTCGATACCCGGTGTGGTGGAGCACGGGCTGTTCATAAACATAGCATCGCTTGCCGTGATCGCAGGCCCTTCGGGCGCGAGAACACTGGAAGCGAAACAGTGACAGGAGCATCATTCATGAAGACTTTTGCGGCAACCTGCCGTCTCGCCGTCGGCGCCGTTCTTCTTTCCGGCGTAGCACTCGTTTCGACGGCCCGTGCGGATGATGTCAGCGAGGAGCAGATCGCTGCGGCGCGTGCAACCATCCAGTCGCTGAACCTGACGATCGGTTTCGACCGCATTCTGCCGAACCTGGCCGAGCAGCTCAAGGCCCAGCTCATCCAGGCTTCGCCGAACTACACCGACCTGATCACGTCCACCGTGGACGAGAAGGCGCTTTCGCTGGCCGCCCGCCGTGGCGACCTGGAGCGTGAAGCCTCGCGCATCTACGCCAAGACCTTCACGCTTGACGAATTGAAGGCGATTTCGGCTTTCTACCAGTCCGACGTCGGCAAGAAGCTCTTGAAGGACGGCCCCGTCGCCACGCGCGAAATGATGAAGGCCGCCGATATCTGGGCTTCCGGCGTGTCGCGCGACCTCGCCAAGGAAAGCGATGCGGCGCTGCAGAAGACCGTTGGCGCCCAGGTTCAGGCCGATGGCGAGGCGAAGAAGCCGGCCGACGCTCAGCAGTAAGACTGCGACCCCACAAAAATCTTCCAAGCCCGGATCTTCCGGGCTTTTCTTTTGGGTGGTCCTCTTCCTATATCCGCTTCAAATTCTCATCCGATATTGCCAAAGGAGCCTGCCATGCCGTCTTACGATTACGATCTTTTTGTCATCGGTGGCGGATCCGGCGGCGTGCGCAGCGGCCGCGTCGCGGCGTCCATGGGCAAGAAGGTCGGCATTGCCGAGGAATACCGCTATGGGGGCACCTGCGTCATTCGCGGCTGCGTGCCCAAGAAGCTGTTCGTCTATGCCTCGCAATTCCATGAGCATTTCGAAGATTCGGCCGGTTTCGGCTGGACGGTCGGCGAAACCTCCTTCGACTGGACAAAGCTGATCGCGGCCAAGGACAAGGAAATCGAGCGTCTCGAGGGTCTCTATCGCAAGGGTCTCGAAAACGCCAAGGCCGACATTTTCGACAGCCGCGCCGAATTGGTCGATGCCCATACGGTGCGCCTGACCAAGACCGGCCAGACCGTAACCGCCGAGCATATCGTGATCGCCACCGGCGGCACGCCAAACCCGCATGCGCATTTGCCTGGCCATGAACTGTGCATCTCTTCGAACGAAGCCTTCCATCTGGAAAAGCTGCCGAAATCGATCCTGATCGCCGGCGGCGGTTATATCGCCGTCGAATTCGCCAATATCTTCCATGGCCTGGGCGTCGAGACCACGCTGATCTATCGCGGCAAGGAGATCCTGTCGCGCTTCGATGGCGATCTGCGGCGCGGCCTGCACAATGCGATGACCGCCAAGGGTATTCGCATCATCTGCCAGGATATCATCGCCGAGGTGTCGCGGAAGGGCGAAGCGCTGTCCGTTGCAACCAAGGAAGGCGAAACGTTGCATGTCGACACCGTTATGCTGGCGCTTGGTCGCGATCCCTACACCAATGGCCTTGGCCTTGAAGCTGCCGGCGTCAAGACCGATGCGCGCGGCGCCATTATCGTCGATGAATATTCGCGCACCAGCGTGCCGCATATCTTTGCACTCGGCGATGTCACCGATCGGGTTCAGCTGACGCCGGTCGCCATCCATGAAGCGATGTGCTTCATCGAAACCGTCTACAAGAACAATCCGACCAAGCCGGACCACGAACTGATCGCAACGGCCGTCTTCTCGCAGCCGGAAATCGGCACTGTCGGCCTTTCGGAAGAGGCCGCCGCCGCCAAATACGACGAGATCGAGGTTTACCGCGCCGAATTCCGGCCGATGAAGGCAACGCTTTCGGGCCGGCAGGAAAAGATGCTCATGAAGCTGATCGTCAATGCGGCCGACAAGAAGGTTGTCGGCGCCCATATCCTCGGCCACGATGCCGGCGAAATGGCCCAGCTGCTCGGGATAACGCTGAAGGCAGGCTGCACCAAGGATGATTTCGACCGCACGATGGCCGTGCATCCGACTGCCGCTGAAGAACTGGTGACGATGTATAATCCCAGCTACCGCATCCGCAACGGCGAGCGTGTTTGATCAAGGCGACCCGCCGGAATCCTCAAGATCCGGCGGGTCCGATTCGATGGCGGTTGCGGCTATGCAAGCGCTAATGAAAGGTTTATAAGCCCGCATCCAAATTGGACGGGCAAGGATCTCTTCGAAGAAGTATCCGTAAGGGCAGGTGAGTAACATGGCACAGAATTGGACCCCGAGCAGCTGGCGGCAAAAACCCATCCAGCAGGTGCCGGACTATCCGGATCAGGCGGCATTGAATGCGGCCGAAGATCAGCTCGCCACCTATCCGCCGCTCGTTTTTGCCGGTGAAGCCCGCCGCCTGACCAAGGCGCTCGCCAATGTCGCCGAAGGCCGCGGCTTCCTGCTGCAGGGCGGCGATTGCGCCGAAAGCTTCGCCGAACACGGCGCCGACAACATTCGCGACTTCTTCCGCGCCTTCCTGCAGATGGCCGTCGTCCTGACGTTCGGTGCCCAGCAGCCGGTGGTGAAAGTCGGTCGTATCGCCGGCCAGTTCGCCAAGCCGCGCTCCTCGAACATCGAGAAGCAGGGCGATGTGTCGCTGCCGAGCTATCGCGGCGACATCATCAACGGCATCGAATTCACCGAAGAAGCTCGTATTCCGCGCCCCGAGCGCCAGATCGAGGCCTATCGCCAGTCGGCTGCGACGCTGAACCTGCTGCGCGCCTTCGCCATGGGCGGCTATGCCAACCTCGAAAACGTGCATCAGTGGATGCTCGGCTTCGTCAAGGACAGCCCGCAGGGCGAGCGCTATCGCAAGCTTGCGGCGCGCATCACCGAAACCATGGACTTCATGAAGGCCATCGGCATTTCCTCGGATAACAATCCGAGCCTGCGCGAGACGGATTTCTTCACCAGCCATGAGGCGCTGCTGCTCGGCTACGAGCAGGCGCTGACCCGCGTCGATTCGACCTCCGGCGACTGGTATGCCACCTCCGGCCACATGATCTGGATCGGTGACCGTACCCGCCAGCCCGACCATGCCCATATCGAATACTGCCGCGGCATTCGCAATCCGCTCGGCCTGAAGTGCGGCCCGTCGCTGACCGCCGATGGTCTGCTGGAATTGATCGACACGCTGAACCCGGCAAACGAGGCTGGTCGCCTGACGCTGATCTGCCGTTTCGGTTACGACAAGGTCGCCGATCACCTGCCGCGCCTCATCCGCGCCGTCGAGCGCGAAGGCCGCAAGGTTGTGTGGTCCTGCGATCCGATGCATGGCAACACGATCACGCTCAACAACTACAAGACCCGTCCGTTCGAGCGCGTTCTGTCGGAAGTCGAGAGCTTCTTCCAGATCCATCGCGCCGAAGGCTCGCATCCGGGCGGCATCCATGTCGAAATGACCGGCAAGGACGTGACCGAATGCACCGGCGGCGCCCGCGCCGTTTCGGCCGAGGATCTGCAGGATCGCTATCACACCCATTGCGATCCGCGCCTCAACGCCGACCAGGCGCTGGAACTGGCCTTCCTGCTGGCTGAGCGCATGAAGGGCGCCATGGACGAGAAGAAGCTGGCGCTCGCCAGCGCCTGATCGCGCCTGAAACAACAGACTATGAAAACCGGGCCGTCTGGCCCGGTTTTTTTATGCCTTTTGCTCTGCGAAGACGTTCAGAGGCATTGATGCTTTGCATCAACAGAATGAAATTGATCTTGGACGCTTGAGACGCACACTGCGTTCGTCAAAACAAAAATGGGGAAAGATAATGGCCGATATTCACAGCGGTTCCTGCCTGTGCGGCGCGGTTCGCTTTCGCGCCAACGGCAAGCTCAGGGAAATCGTGGCTTGCCATTGCTCGCAATGCCGCAAGCAGACGGGCCTGTACTACGCCGCGACCAATGCGAAGCGCGCCGACGTGACGATTGAAGGCGAGGAATCGATCACCTGGTATGCCGCCAGCGATTTCGCCCATCGCGGCTTCTGCGCAACTTGCGGCTCGGCGTTGTTCTGGCAAGCCAATGAGGGTGAGTGGATTTCGATCATGGCTGGCGCATTCGACACGCCGCTCGATGGAAAGATCGCGCAACACATCTTCTGCGAGGGCAGGGCGCAGTTTTACGATATCGATGGTGATGCGCCCCAATATGCGGAAAGTTCGCCGCAGGTGTCCGTCGCATCGACGTGACGCGATCAACCAAGGCGCCGCACGCCATTTGCGGTTTGTCTCAGGCGGACGAAGCCAGCCGCGTGTTGCGGCCTGCCTTCGACACGGCGCTGCTGACGGCATCGCCGGCTTCGTCGAGCTTGCCAGCAGCCCAATGAGTCGCTTCTTCGAGGGCGGCGAATTTCGTCGCCTGCCAGGCGAAGTAATCATCCATGAAGTGGCGTGAGAACCACAGCCTGCCCTTGCGACGGGCTTTTTCCCAGCCCGCATGGCCGGCTTCCTCAGCCGGACCGAACATGCGCTTGAGGTTGGTCACGGAGATCGCATATTTCCGCGCCAGTTCGGCAATGCCGATCTCGCCGATATACACGCGTTCCGGCTCGAAACAGGCTGCATTGATGCGGCTGACCAGTTCGTGGAGGATCATCCCCCCGGATTCGGACCAGATGAACGAGTCGATCGTTTTCGGCAGTTCGCGCCAGCGTGGATCGTCGGTCAAGGCGCGCGCCGCGCGCGGCTGCGCCAGAATAAACAGTTGCGGCTTGCTTTCGCTCAAGGCCAGCCGGTTGCCGCCGTCAAGTTCGTCCAGACTGCGCATGTGACCGTCGAACCAGCTGCGCATGGCGGCATTGGCGATTTCGGTGGTTTCGTAGACATGCATTCGCCGATCGGCGGCATTCGGGACCTTGCGGAGGAAGCGATAGGCCTGCATTTCGGACAATAGGCTGGCAGCGGTGTTTCGGCTGGCAATTCCGTATTTTGCCACGGCTTCGTACAGGCGGCTGGGCGTGAGACCGGACTGGGCGTCGCTTTCGTCCCGCTCGAGCTGGAGGGCAAACAGCATCTGCGTCAGAAACCACTTCTGATGCGAGGCCTTCAGCCTTGCAAGGCGCGGGGAATTTTCATGGATGGTCACGAGGTGGCGCGCAAGGCGCACCTCAATCTCCAAAAAACGGGGACTCGACGCGATCGCCTCGCGGGTCATGAGGGGCGTCTCCAGTGCGCGTCGGCCATTTTGATCCTGCATGTGAAACATGGTCTTCCGGATTGGATATCGGCGGTGGATAGAAACTGCTGTAGAGCCTTCGTTTGCGAATGCAAATAAAGAATCTCTATCGCCTCCTACTTTCGTCGATATCGCCGGAAGGGTCTGTTCCCTAAGGAACCGCGCCTATAGAGCCTCAAGCCCAGGATCAGCTCTCCGGTTGCGCGATCCAGGCATGGCTGGGGAACATGCGGTCGACGCCGTATTGCTTCCCGAACATCATGTCGTGCTGGATATAGCGGAAATCACGGATCAGCGGGTCGATCTGGTGACCCTTCATCGACCAGTCCGGCTTCGTGTCGCCATCGCGCGAGACCAGCATGTAACGATCGACGATCGGATACTTCTTCTCAACCTTGCCTAGGAACTCGGTGTAATAGGGGTGCTTGAAGCCGGCCATGCTGACGACATGGCGCGAAATGAAAGCCGGGCTGATCGTGCCGACATCTTGAGTACCGTTACGGCTGGACCAGATCATCAGCGGCGTTTCGTGCTCGCGCTTCATGACATCGAGCGGCGCCTTGCGGGTCGCGACCTGGTCGGCCATGTAGCCGGAGGTGACATAGGCCTTGCCGAGCGGCGGCAGGTGGTCGCCGAAGACGACGATGATGGTTTCACGCTCACGCTTGGCGGCCCAATCCATCAGCATCTTCAGGCTGTCATCGGCTTCCTTCACGCCTTGCGTATAGGTTGCCAGCGTGCTGCGCTCGTCTTCGGAAAGACTACCCTTCACGTCGATCGTATTGCGGGCATAGCGGTTTGGTTCGTATGGACCATGGCCCTGCAAGGTGACGGAGAAGAAGAAGAAGGGGCGATCCATGCCGTCGCCTTGACGCATGATTTCCTTGAACAGCGCATCGTCGGAGGCAAAGAAGCCGCGTTTGTCGAGCGCCGGCAGGTTTTCCTCGGACAGGAAGTCCTCAAATCCGAAAGCCTTGTAGACTTCGCTGCGGTTCCAGAACCAGCTTTGATAAGGGTGGATGGCGCGCGCGGCATAGCCTTCTGCCCGGAAGAAGGTCGCAAGCGACGGCAACGGGCGGCGCACATATTGCTGATAGGGAATGCTGCCATAGGGCAGGAAGGCGTTCGAGAAGCCGGTGAGCGCCTCGAATTCGACATTGGCGGTCATGCCGCCGAATTCCGGCGAGAAGGAGTTGCCTGACGCGTGTTCGCGCATCACCGGCATAGGATCGGCCGAAAAATTCACATTGGTCATCCGCGTCGGATCCCAAAGCGATTCACTCATCAGCACGATGACGTCGGGATGATCGTTGCCGCCTCCGGCGAAGGGAATTTCGGATGTTGGAATTTTCGCCATGGCGTCGCCGCCATAACCGGCGGGTGCGGCGACATTTGCCATAGGCAGATTAAAGGCGAAGGCGAGGAGGAAGCCGTTGTGACGGTAATTTTCCTTCTGGTCATACATCATCGGAATGACCTGAAGACGGTCGCGCAGCCATGAAAACTGCGAATAATCCATCATCGAGCCGAAGCCGACCAGAACCGGCAGCGTCATCGCCACCGTGATCCAGCGGCGGCGCCAGGCAATCGCCGGAAAACGCTTCCAGGCGTGAGTCCACAGATAGATGCTGCCGACGACGGCCACGATGAGACCAACGAAGACAGCGACCGCCGTCCAGGGCCTCTGGCTGACCATGACAGGCAGCAGTTCTACGATCTGGCGCGCGAACAGAAAGTCGGTCGGATAGAGCGGATCGGAAAGGAAAAGCTGCTTCTGGTTCGACACGAACGCGGGAATCAGCGTCAACGGCACCAGAACGAGCAAGGACTGATAGCGGCGGCCGAGCGCCGCGTCGAGGCAGAGAATGGCCAGGGCCAGGAGTACGATGGTCGTTTTTCCCGGACGCGCTGCCGACAGCAGGAAGTCACCAATATCGGCGGTGGCGCCGCGCGCCACCCATTCGACGGCGATCGTCAGCAGCAATGCAATGGCGGCAGCCTTGGCAATCGCAAAGGCGATGGCCGCGATACGGCCAGCATTGTCTACCGACGATGTGGGGAGGGACCGGTCAACGAATGTGACTTTATCCGTCGCCTTGGATCTGAACTCGACCAACCCTGCCTCCGCGCAGTCTTAACAAATGTCATAAAAGCTTCACCGTACTGTCACATGCCCGTCCTGAACGCTAGATGAACCGTTAACGTTCAACAGGCCGGGCGGTCTTTTCCAAATGGAAAACTTTCGAAACGCCTGTTTCCTGCGGAAAATCAGGGACAAGCGGCTGCATGGCTGACATAAAATAACTGACGGAAGAGGGGATAAATCATGCGCAGTTCGGTGGAGATCTACATTGTCGCGACAGGCGAAAGCCGGGTCGTCTGGCAGACGGATGCGCTGGTGGAAGCGCCGAATTTTGCGCCCGATGGCAGTCATCTCCTCGTCAACGGCGATGGCCTTTTATATCGCTTGCCGCTGGATGGCGGTCCCGTCGTTCCTGTCGATACCGGTTTTGCACGGCGCTGCAACAATGACCATGGCGTCTCGCCGGACGGCCGCTATCTCGCGATCACCGACAAGACGGAATTCGGCAAGTCGGCAATTTATATCCTGCCCATCGAAGGTGGAACGCCGCGCCTGCTCACGCCAAATCTGCCTTCTTACTGGCATGGCTGGTCGCCGGACGGCAAACGCGTCTGCTACTGCGGTATTCGCGACGACGTTTTCGACATCTATACCATATCCGTCGAAGGCGGCGACGAAACGCGCCTGACCTTCGGCGAGGGGCGCAATGACGGACCGGACTATTCCGCCGACGGCGAATGGATCTATTTCAATTCCAGCCGCAGCGGCGTTATGCAGATATGGCGGATCCGCCCTGACGGAACCGATGTCGGGCGGGTGACGGACGAGCCCTACGGCAACTGGTTTCCGCATCCGTCTCCGGCAGGCGACAAGGTGCTTTACCTCGCCTATGCGCCTGATGTTTTCGACCACCCGCGCGACCTCGATGTCCACCTGCGAATCATGGAGCCGGACGGCTCCAATCCGAGGACGCTGATGTCGCTTTTTGGCGGGCAGGGGACGATCAACGTCCCAAACTGGTCTGCGGATGGCAGCGCGTTTGCTTACGTTCGCTACGCACCCGCCTGAACATAGGCGCCTATTAAGTCTTTCGTTACCAAGCGGTTTAAGCGTCTCTTTCGGCCCTTGTGCTAGCGTCGGGATCGATAAACTTGGGCGTTCCCGTATACGAGGAAACGATGACTGCGATGACGGCGCGACTCTTTGCAAAAACCTCCAACTGGATGGTGCACGGCATCCATACGGCCTGCGCGGTCCTTGTCGTCGTTTTCGCGGCCAGCGTTTTTCTGGTTCTGGACGCTTCGGTTGAGCAGGCCAACAAATTCGGCCAGGCGACCGAGCGCAAGCTCGTCCAGCAGGAGTTTCAGCACCAGATCGACGAGATCGTCAAATATCAGGCGGCGGTATCCATCTGGGATGCGACGGTCGCCCAGATAAGGTCTGCCGAATTCAGCAAATATTTTGTCGAGCGCCAGTTGCGCAATCGTCTCTGGTCGGAGTTCGGCTTCTCCTGGACCGTCTTCGTTCCCACCGGCAAGCCGGCGGCGATCGCGATCAATCGCGGGGAAGAGGTCTCTCCGGACAAGGCCGATACGTTGTTGTTCTGGATCGACGATCTCGTCTACGAGGCGACGCAGAATTATTGGGGGGCCATGAAGAAAACCGATGGCGGCTTCATCATTCGCAAGCCTGCGGCCGATCCCGACCTGCTGTCGCCGGAACTGCCCTTCATCCATGCCTCCGATATGCGCATGGTCGATGGTCGCCTGAGCATAGTGGTCGTCCAGGCCGTCCTGCCGCGCTCCTTGTTCATTCCGGCCGGTTTCGAACAGCCGACCCTGATGGTCAGCGTCAAGCCGATCTCCGACAAGATGCTGAGCATAATGAGCGATCGTCTTGGCATCAGCGGCTTGCATGTCGTCAAGCAGGACGAACTCAAGGACGATCCAACGGCTTATACGCCGGTCGGAAAGGGCTTTACCGATGGTCCGTTCCTGGTTGCCTGGCAGCCGAACGCGCCCGGCCCGACCATCTGGGAGGCTGTGATGCCGAAGGTTGCGCTGCTTTCGACGCTTGCGGCGATTTCCATGGGCTTCATCGCCTGGCGCTTTGGCATGCTGGTGCGCGCCCTGCAACGCAGCGAAGCCAGCAACCGTTTCCTTGCCAAGCATGATGGCCTGACGGGCCTCGCCAACCGCATCGGTTTCCAGGAGGCGCTCGAAGCCTTCACCAACACCGATCGCAACGGCCCGCTGTCAATCATCGCGGCAGACCTCGACAAGTTCAAGACGGTCAACGACCGCTTCGGTCATGCCGCCGGCGATGCCGTGCTAAAAACCATCGCCCAGCGTTTTCGAGACCGGGTTGGTGATCGCGGCATCGTTGCCCGTCTCGGCGGCGATGAGTTCATGGTGATCCTGCGTGATGTCTCGAACCGCGAGGAAGCGCTTGCCATCGCCAACGGCATGGTCATCGATGCCCAGATCCCGATCCCCTACAACAATCTGCTTCTCCAGGTGGGCAGCAGCGCCGGCATCGCATTCTATCCGCAACATGGCCGCAATCTGCGTAACCTTGTCCACTCGGCAGACATGGCCTTGTATCAGGCAAAGAACAGCGGTCGCGGCCGTTCGGTCATCTTCGAAAGCGAACAGCCGGAGGCTGTGGCGCCTGAGGAAACCCAGAGCGCCGCCTGATAGACGGGCAATCTTTTATTGCTGCGGCTGAACCGATGAGCCCTGAGGGTTCTTGAGGTCGATCCCGGCGCTGTCGCTGCCGAGGAATTGCGGACCGACCTGGCGAACCTTGGATTTCGAAGGATCGTAGGGCCGCTCTTCCGGAAGGGTGATCTTTGCCGCCGTTCCCGCTTCGGGATTGGCGGGTGGCGTCATCGAAGGTTCCGTCGCCTCGGTTCCCGTCGGGATCTCCGTCACCGACTTTTCCGATTTCGGTTTGGGCTTTGTGTCCGGCACTGGCAAGACGCCGCTATCCTGCTTCTTCAGCGCATCCTGATAATAGGCGTTCAGGTTGCAGGAGCAGGTCGAGCTCTTCGTATCCTTGCGATTGCGATAGGCAAACGCGGTGGACAATTCCTTGTAGGGTTGGCCGGTCGCCGCCGAAATCATGTCCGACGTCTCCTGGTCCAGCATCGAATGATAATAGAGTTCCGTCTGCGTCCCCGGGCACATCTTGGAGCAAGTGGCCGCATCGCGCGCGAAATCGGCAGGCGTCGCGTCGGAGGAGATCGGGAAGAAGCCGCCGTCGCAAGTGCGCACGCACAGGGTGCGGAGACTGCCGGACAGGGGTTGGCTACCCTTCAACGGCTGGCCGTCGAGCCGAAGCATGTCGTCAGGCTGGCGCTGAATGGCGCCGAAATCGCGCATACCGTATCCTCGGTCATCGAGGTCGCCATCGCGTGACGCCAGGGCATCCTCTGGCATTCGATCGAGCGGCTGCTCCTGCTCGGCCATGTCCTCGTCCATGCAGCCGTTGCGGCGAAGAGCGGCGAGAATGTCGCCACGCCCCCGCGAATCGAGCCCCGCACGCCGCTCCAGCATGCCGCGCTTGGTCATTTCAGCCTGATGCAGTTCGTCTTCGGCCGCGGCGCAGAAGGCTTCGTTATCGCCGCCATAGACGGTGATGCTGCCGGACGAGCAGCCGGCGCGGCGCAGATCGCTGCGGATCTGGCGGATGTCGCGGTTGAGCTGGTTGATGGTTTCGGAAAAGCGGCGCGATTGCCTGGTCGAGCCAATGTTGTCGCTGCTCGAACTCAGTTCGTGGCGCAATTGCTCGCAGACCGCGCGCGCCTCGGCGCTGACGGGCAAAAGCGCCGCCGTGGCGATCAGCAAAGCCGGAAACCACCGTCCCATCTGGCGCATGCGGACCATCTCCTTCGCGAACGAAAAGCATTTCAAGAGACGAGCCGGCGGTCATGCCGCCGGCGCGCAGATCATGAAAGAGTCGCCGGGATGCGGCAAGCAAGAGCCTGCCCGCTTCGCCGACGTCCGTTCACGCTTGCGTGACTGCCGGCTGCGACGCCTGAACTACGGCAAGAGCGGCCATGTTGACGACGCCGCGCGATGTGACCGACGACGACAGGATATGCGCCGGCATCGCCGCGCCAAGCAGGATCGGCCCGACATGCAACGCGTCCGTCATCGTACGCACGATTCCGAGCGAAATATTGGCAGCATCGAGATTGGGGAAAACCAGAAGATTGGCTTCGCCGGTCAGCGTGCTGTTCGGCATGGCGCGACGGCGCAGCGTTTCGGAAAGGGCCGAGCCGCCCTGCATTTCGCCGTCGACCTCGAGATTGGGCGCGCGCTGGCGGATGAGTTCCAGCGCTTCGCGCATCTTGTGGGCGCTTTCCGACTTGCGCGAGCCGAAATTCGAATGCGACATCAGCGCCGCCTTGGGCGTGATGCCGAAGCGATGGATTTCCTGCGCGGCGAGGATGGTCGTCTCGGCAATTTCGTCCGCGGTCGGATTGTAGTTGACGAATGTGTCGGTGAAGAAGATCGCGCCGCGCTGCGAGATCAGCAGGCTGAGGCCGGCGAAGGAATGGGCATCCTTGCGCTTGCCGATGATCTGGTTCACGTCGCGCACATGCCGGTCATAACGGCCTTCGACGCCGCAGATCAGCGCATCCGCTTCGCCGCGACGAACCGAAAGTGCGCCGATGACGGTATTGTTGGTGCGCACGATAGTGCGCGCCGCTTCCGGGTTAATGCCGGCGCGGCCGACAAGTGCGAAGTAATCGTCGACATACTCGCGATACCGCGGATCGTCCTGCGGGTTGACGACCTGGAAATCGACATCCGGACGGATGCGCAGGCCGAAACGCTGGAGGCGGGCCTCGATGATCTGCGGGCGGCCGATCAGGATCGGTTCGCCGGTCTTTTCCTCGAGAAGCACCTGCGCGGCGCGCAGCACGCGCTCATCCTCGCCTTCGGCGAAGATGACGCGCTTGGAACCACTGCTGGCATGTTTCGCCATGGTGAAGATCGGCTTCATGATGAAGCCGGAGCGGAAGACGAAACGGTTGAGCTGGTCGAGATAGGCCTCGTAGTCGGCAATCGGCCGCGCGGCGACGCCGCTTTCCTCGGCCGCGCGGGCAACAGCCGGCGCGATGCGCAGGATGAGGCGCGGATCGAAGGGCGAGGGGATCAGGTAGTTCGGGCCGAAAGTCGGCGTTTCGTCCGAATAGGCCTTGGCGGCGACTTCCGAGACTTCCTCGCGGGCAAGTGCGGCGATGGCGCGGACGGCAGCCATCTTCATCTCTTCGTTGATCGTGCTTGCGCCGCAATCCAGCGCGCCACGGAAGATATAGGGGAAGCAGAGGACGTTGTTGACCTGGTTCGGGAAGTCCGAACGGCCGGTGCAGATCATCGCATCCGGCCGGGCGGCGCGGGCGAGATCGGGCATGATTTCCGGGGTCGGATTGGCAAGCGCCATGATCAGCGGCCGCTCGGCCATGCGCGCCAGAAGGTCCGGCTTCAAGACGCCGGCGGCGGACAGGCCGAGGAACACGTCGGCGCCATCGATGCTTTCATCGAGGCGGCGCTTGTCGCTCTTCTGCGCATAGACGGATTTCCACGGATCCATCAGTTCGACGCGGCCCTCGTAAACGAGGCCTTCGATATCGTGAACCCAGATGTTTTCGCGGCGTGCGCCGAGCGTCACCAGCAGGTTGAGGCAGGCAAGGGCTGCAGCGCCGGCGCCGGAGGCGACGATCTTGACGTCTTCGATCTTCTTGCCGGCCAGTTCCAGACCGTTGAGGATGGCGGCGGCGACGATGATTGCGGTGCCGTGCTGGTCGTCATGGAAGACCGGAATGTTCATCTTCTCGCGCAGCTGGCGCTCGACCTCGAAACATTCCGGCGCCTTGATGTCTTCGAGGTTGATGCCTCCGAAGGTCGGCTCCAGCGCCGAGATGGTGCTGACCATGCGCTCGACTTCGGCCGCGTCGATCTCGATATCGAAAACGTCGATGCCGGCGAATTTCTTGAAGAGGACGGCCTTGCCTTCCATGACCGGCTTCGAGGCCAGCGGCCCGATATTGCCGAGGCCGAGAACGGCGGTGCCGTTGGAAATGACGGCCACGAGATTGGCGCGTGCGGTATAATCGGCGGCCGTCTCGGGATTGTCGCGGATGGCGAGGCAGGGGGCGGCGACGCCCGGCGAATAGGCAAGCGCCAGATCGCGCTGGTTGCCAAGCGCCTTGGTGGCGTTGATTTCCAGTTTGCCCGGTCGCGGATAGCGGTGGAAGAACAGCGCCTGCTGGTCGAGGTCGCCGGACACCTGAACCGCGTCATTCTTCGATTTGTCTGACGTATCCATGGGTGTCGCTCTCCTCTTAAATCTGGCTGCGTGCGGGTGTCATACATCAATGCGCTTGGATGAACAGTATGGAATTCATGCGGCAAAACGGATCTCTGTTCAAATTTCGCGCCATTGTCCGATAGCCCCATCCAAGGCCGATGTCATCATGCTGAAACATGAGTCTGTTTCTACAGGATCGGGTGAAAGGTAGCGGAAGGGGCGGCAGATCGTGACGGAAGAACAGGACATCAAACGATACAGGACACTGTTCCTGTCCGACGTTCACTTGGGCTCGAAGGCGGCCAAGGCGGATTTCCTCCTCAATTTCCTTCGATATCACGATGCGGACACTATCGTTCTCGTCGGCGACATCATCGACGGCTGGCGGTTGAAGCGCAACTGGTACTGGCCGCAATCCTGCAACGACGTGGTGCAGAAGCTGTTGCGCAAGGCGCGCAAGGGCGCGCGCATCGTCTACATTCCCGGCAATCACGACGAATTCCTGCGCGATTTCCCCGGCACGCATTTCGGCGGCATCGAAGTGGCCGAGCGCATGATCCATCGCGGCGCCGACGGCAGACGTTATCTCGTCATTCATGGCGACGAATTCGACGTCGTCGTGCGCAATGCCCGGCTGCTCGCCTATCTCGGCGATTGGGCCTATGACATGGCGATCGCCATCAATGTCGCGCTGGCCGCCGTGCGCCGCTTCTGCGGCCTGCCATACTGGTCGTTTTCGGCCTGGGCCAAGCTGCAAGTCAAGCATGCGGTGAATTTCATCGGCGAATTCCAGCGGGTTGTTGCCGACGAGGCGCGCCGGCATGAGGCCGACGGCGTTATCTGCGGCCACATCCACCATGCCGTGATCGAGGACATGGACGGCATTCGCTACATGAACACGGGCGATTGGGTCGAAAGCTGCACGGCCATCGCCGAGCATGAGGACGGCACTTTCGAACTGCTGACCTGGCGCGAGATCGTCGGCGCGGTCGATGAGCCGCAGCTTCCGGCAACGCCGGTGCCGCAGCAGTTGCGCATCCGCGCCGCGTAATCGTACTTCACCCACGAGACGACGCGAAGATAGAGCCCCTCCTGATTTCAGGGAGCTATTTCTGACTCTATCCGGCGTTTGCGGCGCGTGATAGGAGATGCCGATCTTTCCAAGCAGGCATCTCCATGAGTCTCGTCAGTCAGGCTTCGAACCGCGACGCCGCGCCGCGCTGGTTTTCGCAGCGCAGCGCGCTGGTCTGTTCCGCGCCGATGATCGTCAGCGGCACGGTTCTTCCCTTCTTTCCCGTCTGGCTCGGCACGCATGATCTGAGCGATTTCCAGATCGGCGTGATCCTGGCCGTGCCTCTGCTGATGCGCGTCATCTTTGCGCCGTTGCTGACCATGCTCGCCGATCGCCTCGAAGAACGCACCTCGATCCTGCTCTGGTCCGGCCTTCTCTGTCTGGCAACGGCGATTGCGCTGATCTGGTCGAAAAGCTTCTGGCCGATCGTCATCGTCTACGCCTTGCAGGGTGCGTTTCTGTCGCCCTATGTGCCGGTGGTGGAAGCGATGCTGATCACCGGCGTCCGGCGCTGGGGATATGACTATGGCACGATCAGGCTCTGGGGCTCGCTGGCCTTCATTTTCGCCACGCTACTCGGCGGTTTCCTGATCGGGCATTACAGCGGTTCCATCGTTCTGCCGCTGATGATCTGCGGTTTCATTCTCACGACCCTGATGGGCCTTGTTGCGCCGAAGATCGGCAATGCGCGCATCGCCTCGGTCGCGCGCCGTACGGGAGGGTCGTTGCGCCGCCTCGATCTGCATCTGGTGATGATCGGCTCGTCTGTCGTGCAATCGAGCCATGCGCTGCTCTATGCCTTCTCAGCCATCTACTGGCGCGAACTCGGCTATTCCGGGACCTCCGTCGGCATCCTGTGGAGCGCCGGCGTGATGGCGGAAGTCATCGCCTTCTATTTCGCAAGGCATCTTAGCCGCGCCTTCGGGGCGTGGACGATGATCCGCTTCGGCGCGACCGTCGCCGTCTGCCGCTGGCTGCTGTTTCCGCTCGATCTCGGTTATTTCGGCTATCTGGCGCTGCAATGTTTGCACGCCTTTACCTTCGCCTTCTGTCACATCGGCATCCAGCGCCGTATCGTCGATGCCGTGCGCGAAGATCAGGAGGCATCGGCGCAGGGCGCCTATTATTTCTATAACAGCATGTTCATGGCCGCCGCGACGCTGGGTTCCGGCTATATCTATAGTGGCCTCGGCCTGCATGCCTATTACGTCATGTCGCTGGTGGCGCTGACCGGCCTCGGCTGCGTCATCGTCGCCTATTACCGTCAGCCCCAGAGTGAGGCTTCCGGCGGATAGACCAGCGAGCCCTCGTAATTGAGGCCCGGATGCCGGTCCTGCGCCAGAAGCAATGGCCCGTCGAGATCGATGAAATCCGCATCCTGCGCCACGAGCAGGGCAGGCGCCATGGCGAGCGAGGAGCCCACCATGCAGCCGACCATGATCTGGAAACCGAGCCGCTTGCCCTCCTGCCGCATCGCCCAGGCCTCCGTCAGGCCGCCGGTCTTGTCGAGCTTGATGTTGATGGCGTCGTAACGGTCGCGCAAGGCGGCGAGATCGGCGGTCAGATGCACGCTTTCATCGGCGCAGACCGGAACCGGGCGCTCGATCGTAGCCAAGATCGCATCGCGCCCGGCCGGCAAAGGCTGTTCGATCACGGCGATGCGCATCTCCCTGGCAATCTCCAGGTGATGCCGGATCGTCTCGTCGGTCCAACCCTCATTGGCATCGAGGATGATGTCGCTCTCGGGTGCTGCGGCGCGCACGGCCCGGATGCGGCTTTCATCGTCACCTGTGCCGACCTTGACCTTGAGCAGCCGGCGATGAGCCACCTTGCGCGCCTGTTCCGCCATCACCTCCGGCTCGCCGAGTGAAATCGTATAGGCGGTCACCAGCGGTTTCATCGGCGGCAGCCCCAGCACGGCGGCGACGCTGCGTTTGCCACGCTTGGCCTCCAGATCCCACAGCGCGCAATCCACCGCATTGCGCGCAGCACCCGCCGCCATCGCCTTTTGTAGCCCGATCCGATCGAGACCATTCGCGATTTCCGGGGAAATCTCGGCGATCTGCGCCGCAACGCTGTCGATGCTTTCGCCATATCGGGCGTACGGCACGCATTCGCCGCGCCCGATTTCGTCGCCATCGCGAATCACGCAGGTGACAACTTTTGCTTCCGTCTTGGAACCTCTTGAAATGGTGAACGTTCCTGCGATCGGAAATGTATCGATTGTTGTTTCGAGGTGACGAGCCATGGGATTTACGCGTTCCAGCGATCAATTTCGTTAACGAATGGCTTTATTTACGCGTGATGCGGTGACACGACTAGGGTCAAGCCGTTAAGAGAGTCGGGATTCGCATAAAGTTTGTCAGGCAAGATGCGCAAGAAAATGACGAGCGGAAGCGAAACGACCTGTGCCCGGAAAGATGTGAAAAAGAGTTGAGCCCGGATTCGTCCTCCGCCGCCCGTATCAAGATCGAAGCTCTGCCGTCCGAGGCGGGGCATCGGCTGACGCTGTCCGGCAATTGGACCAATACCGGAATTCCGCCGGTTCTCGACGATCTCCAGAAGATCGCCAACGACCGCAAGGCCGGCAAGTTGACCCTCGACCTTTCCGATGTGCAGCAGATGGACGTAACCGGCGCATGGCTGGTTCGCCGCCTGCAGAGCGATGTCGGCGAGGCCGGCGGCAGCGTGGCGCTTGAGGGCGCAAACAACCGCATCAGTGAGCTTATCGAGGCGCTGCCGCAAACGCTCCCGACGCCGGATGTGGCGTCGGGGCCGACCGGAACGCTGTTCGAGCGGCTGTTTTCGCCCATCGGCCAGCGGACCTATCGCATGTGGTCCGATATCATGCTGGCCATGCATATTCTCGGCTCCGCCGTTCGCGGAGCCCAGCTGAAGTTTGGGCGCTCCAGCGGCGTGTCGCCGGCATCGGTGGTCAACCAGATAGACCAGATGGGCGTCAAGGCCGTACCCATCATCCTGCTGATGTCCTTCCTGATCGGCGCGATCATCGCGCAGCAAGGGGCTTTTCAGCTTCGCTATTTCGGCGCGGAAGTCTTCGTCGTCGATCTCGTCGGCATCCTGCAATTGCGCGAAATCGGCGTGCTTCTGACCGCGATCATGATCGCCGGCCGCTCCGGCAGCGCCATCACCGCCGAAATCGGCTCGATGAAGATGCGCGAGGAAATCGACGCACTCGTCGTCATGGGTCTCAATCCGGTCGGCGTTCTCATCTTCCCGCGACTGGTTGCGCTGACGGTGGCGCTGCCGCTTTTGACTATCGTCGCCAATTTCGCGGCGCTCGCGGGCGCCGCCCTCGTCGCTTGGGCCTATTCCGGCATCACCCTCGAGGTTTTCCTCACCCGCCTGCATGAATCCGTCGATATCTCCACGGTCATTTCGGGGATGATCAAGGCGCCGTTCATGGCGCTGATCATCGGCGTCGTCTCGGCCGTCGAAGGCATGAAGGTCGGGGGTTCGGCGGAATCGCTCGGTCTGCATGTCACCTCCGCCGTGGTCAAATCGATCTTCGTCGTCATCCTCGTGGACGGGCTTTTCGCCATGTTCTACGCGGCAATCAACTTCTGAGGGTCGCGGTGGCTGACAACCTTGAGATTCGAGAAAAGGAACCGAGCGAAAAGCCGCAGGCTGGCGATGACGTCATCCTTTCCGTGCGCGACCTGACGGTCGCCTTCGGCCCGAAAGTGGTTCTCGACAAGCTCAACCTCGATATTTATCGCGGCGAAATCCTTGGGTTCGTCGGCGCGTCCGGCACCGGCAAATCGGTGCTGATGCGCACCGTTTTGAAGCTTCTGCCGCGCCAGTCCGGCAGTATCCGCATCCTCGGGGAAGATTACGATACGCTCGACGATGCCGATCGCATCAAGATCGACATGCAGCTCGGCGTGCTGTTCCAGCATGGCGCGCTGTTTTCGGCGCTGACGGTGATGGAAAACATCCAGCTGCCGATGCGCGAATATCTCGATCTGCCGAAGCCGTTGATGGATGAACTCGCCAAACTGAAGATCGAGATGGTCGGGCTTGCGCCGGATGCGGCCGACAAATATCCGTCCGAACTTTCCGGCGGCATGATCAAGCGCGCCGCCCTTGCGCGCGCGCTGGCGCTCGATCCGGCGCTCGTCTTTCTGGACGAGCCGACCTCCGGCCTCGATCCCATCGGCGCGGCAGAGTTCGACGAGTTGATCGCCCGCCTGCGCGATACGCTGGGCCTGACCGTCTATATGGTGACCCACGATCTCGACAGCCTGTTTTCGGTCTGCGACCGTATTGCGGTTCTCGGCCAAAAACGGGTATTGGTGGAAGGCACTATTCAGGACATGCTGGAATTTGACGATCCGTGGGTGCAGTCCTATTTCCGCGGCAAGCGCGCCCGGTCCATCGTGCATCACGACGATGACCAGGCCGATACCATGCCGAAACAGCCGACACAGCGATAGGAACTCATGGAAACCAAAGCCAACTACGCCATTGTCGGGTTCTTCACCATGCTGGTGATCGCCGCCGCCTTCGGCTTTGTCTATTGGATGGCTCAGTACGGTCGCGGCGGACCGATGACGGAACTCATCATCCGTATTCCGGGCTCCGCCAACGGCTTGAGCGTCGGCTCGCCGGTGCGGTTCAACGGCATCACCGTCGGTTCCGTGCGCAGCTTGTCGATCGACGGCAAGGATCCGAATTTCTCCATCGCCTTCACCGAGGTGAAGGAGGATGCGCCGATCTACAGTTCGACCAAGGCGATCCTCGAAATCCAGGGTCTGACGGGCGCTGCCTATATCGAACTTTCCGGCGGCAAGACCGGCGACACCAACCTCATCCAGGCCGCGCGCGAATCCGGTGAGCCGCCGGTATTGACCGCCGATCAGTCGAGCGTCACCAATCTGCTGGCAACCGCCGACAAGATCATGGGCAAGGCCGACCATGCGATCGACGACATTCAGGGCTTTGTCGGCGATGCCCGCGCGCCGCTGACCAACACAGTGCGAAATGCCGAGTCCTTCACCAAGTCTCTCAGCGACAATTCGAAGGGAATCGACGAGTTCCTCAAGAGCGTCGCGTCGCTGTCGCAAACCGTGACGAAAATCTCGGGGAGGCTGGATTCGACCATCGAAACCGTGGATCGCATCGTCAAGGCTGTCGATTCCCAGAAGGTCGATCGCATCCTGTCGAATGCCGAAAAGGTCAGCAACGATATCGCGGCCTCAAGCGGCGATCTTTCCGAGACGATCAAGAGCTTCCGCCAGACGGCCGATACCTATAACCGGTTCGGCCAGCAGGCGGAGACCGCCCTGAAGAAAGTCGAGGAGCTGATCGCCGTCGTCGATACCGCAAAGGTCCGTACCTCGGTGGACGACGCAACGGCCACACTTGCCGATGCGCGCGCCGCCGCCGCCTCGATCCGCGGCGTCACCGACGATATCCAGGCACGGCGCAAGCAGATCGACGACGCGATTGCCAATGCGACGGCGATGACCGACAAGCTGAACAATGCATCGACACGCGTCGATGGCATTCTGGTCAAGGTCGACAAGCTGCTCGGCTCTGACGACGCAAACTCGCTGTTTGCCGAAGCCCGCAAGACGCTGGAATCCTTCCGCAGCGTCGCCGACAACATTAATGCCCGCGTCGGGCCGATTGCAGACAACCTCAGCCGCTTCTCCGCGACGGGGCTGCGCGACGTGCAGACGCTGGTGGGCGAAACGCGCCGCACGGTGCAGAGCCTGAACGACGCCATCGGCAATTTCGACCGCGATCCGCAGCGGCTGCTGTTCGGCGGCGACAGCGTCAAGACGTATAACGGCAGAACCCGGCACTGACCGAAATGGATGGGAGAACAGGTAGCATGATCGTTTCGGATGGGCGCATTCAACGCGCGATGCGCCTTGGGATCGGATGTCTTGTCGCGGCGACCCTGCTGACGGCATGCGGCGGCGGAGCCAGCAACGATACGTTCGATCTCAGGGCCGCCGTCAGCGCTGACGGCCCGTCCGCTCGCAGCCGCCAGATCCTCGTGCCGGAGCCTTCGGCCCTGAAGGCGTTGGACAGCGAGCAGATCCTCGTTCGTGTCGGCGGTGCGGAAGTGCAATACCTCTCCAAATCGCAGTGGAGCGACAAGCTGCCGCGCATGGTGCAGGCCAAGCTCGTGCAGGCCTTCGAAAATACAGGCAAGCTCGGCGGCGTCGGCAAGCCGGGGCAGGGACTGGCCATCGATTACCAGATCGTGACCGACATCCGCGCCTTCGAGATCGACACCGTGACGCGTCGTGCGAAGGTCGAGATCTCGGTCAAGATCCTCAACGACAAGAACGGCGAAGTCCGCACCCAGAAGATATTCTCGGCCGCAACGCCGGTCAGCGCCGGCGCCGGCAATCCCGCTTTCATCAAGGCTCTCGACGCCGCTTTCACCAGCGTCGCCGGTGAGATCGTCGATTGGACGCTGCGGTCGATCTGAGATCGCATTTCCAGCAAAAGCGCGCAGCGGTCTTGCGGCCGGATATGTGCAAATAAACAGCAAACAAAAATGCCCGGTCTTGCGACCGGGCATCGAATGTAGAACGGCTTTCACCGCTTACATTATTCGTGGATGGTGTATGAACCCATCTCGCAAAGATCCTGCGTGTCTTCGGTGGTGTCGAGATTGCTCTCTTCCGAGAATTCGAAGCGCATATCGTATTTGCAGACGGTGCGGCCATCGGCGATGGTGATGTCGATCGATTCGCCCGGCTCCAGAACGTCCTTGCCGAAAACGTCGTCTTCCCAATTATTGACGCCGACCGGCGACGTGTAGAAGCGCGTCAGAGTCGACTTCGTGCCGTTCTTGAGCGTGAACTTCAGGTCTTCGGCATGGGAAACGCCTGCCAGCAGCAAGGTGGTTGCCGCAGCGAGCGCGAACTTCGTGAATTTCATGGTCTTCCCCTCGGAAGCATTTCCAGGAGGCAAATACGCCTCCGTCTCGAAATGCAAAAAAGTCGCCCAATATCGGGCGACTTCCTTATAGGCCAAGACTATTGAAAATTTCGAGGGTCTTTGCGGAACGCTCAAAAAAAGTCTTATCGTCGTCAATACTTGGTCACTCGATTGAACCGACCTTCATATCGTCCAACTGCCGATTGAGCGTAACCCCAATGACCGGGATCATGCGATCCTCGACCTTGACGGAAATCGTCACCTTCATCGCATTGTCGTTTTCGAGACGGGCGATCATGGCGCCGTTCAGCTTGGCGCGATTGATGCCGAGCACGACCTTGTTGCCGTTGACAGCGCCAGAGATGACGTCGAGGCCCTTGCCGCTGGCGCCGTCGAGGAACTTACCCTTGTAGGAGCTGCCGGCTTGCGAAATGATCGCGGTCATAGGCTGGCTGAAAACGCCGACGCGGCAGGTGCCTTCGAGCTTCAGGCCCGCCTTGCCGCCGTCCTGCGGCTCGCCCGTCAGGTTGCAGGTGAATTTCGTGCCCTTGTATTTGCCGGCGACGATTTCGCCCGGGCCTTTCCAGCTACCGGCAACGGACTGGAAGAATTGCTTGTCGTTCGAGGCGGCAGAAGCGCCGGAAACAGCGCCCGTCGCCGCAAGGACGATGCCGGCGAAAAGGGAAATGCAGCGCGGGTACATGAGACATTCCTTGGGTAAGGACAAAAGCCAAATCTGAGGGTGAGTTTTGCCCGATATTGGTTAATGCATGGTTGCCTGGCGCTATAAAACGCCACCCAAAAGTAACCTTAAGGAAGCCTTATCAATACTTGCATCGCATTGAATTACCGATGAATTCACGCGGATGGCTCGCCGCGCAGATCGCCGGCGAAATCGCCTATTCCGGGACGTTTCAACGCGCGGAAGGGAAGGGGCCGGCAATAATCCATTGCCGCGATGCCGATTCGGGCGGTCATCAGCCCGTTGACCACGCCTTCACCGAGGCGGGCCGAAAGCTTCGACGCCAGGCCATGGCCGATGACCTGCTGAATCAGGCTGTCGCCGACCGCAATCGAGCCGGTGACAGCCAGATGCGCCAGCACATCGCGCAACAGACGCAGCATGCCGAGCGTGCCGGGCCGGCCGCCGTAAAGCTCCGCCATGGCACGCACCAGCCGCGCCGCCTCATAGAGCACATAGGCGAGATCGACGATGGCGCGCGGGCTGACCGCGGTGACCACAGAGACGCGCTTCGAAGCGCCGAGGATGAGTAGTCGCGCCTTGCGGTCAAGCGGCTCCAGAAGTTCCCGTTCGGCGAGGTCGATCAGATACGCGCTGTCGATGATATCGTCCTCGGTGGCCGCCAGCCGCTCTCGGCCGCGCGCCGTTTCGGCCCGTCCTGCCGTCAACGTTGTCAGTCGTGCAACGACGGCGCGGGCGCGTTTGGGGCGGGCATCGGCAATCGCCGCTTCCGCCTCGGCCTTCAGGGCCTGAACGGCGGCGATGCGATGCAGCCCGAAAAGCTCGCGCGTGACGATGCCAAGCAAAGCGGCAAGGCCGATTGCGACCGCGCCGATGGCTACATATCCCAGCCAGTCGGAGCGCGAAAACAGGTCGCGGATCAACCGGTCGGCCCACAGGCCGAAACCGAGCGACAGGAAGATGCCGAAAGCGCCAGCGGCAATGCCACCCAGCGAAAACCGCCGCCGCGCCGGAGGCGGTGGCTGCAACGTCGCCGCGTCGAGGGCCGCGACCTCCGACAGGAAGGGATCGGCATCATCCTCGATCAGCGAGACGCCGCTATCGAAGCGACCGGGCCGGCGCGGTTCTGCTCGCACAGCCTCTGCCTGACGATCCTCGTCGATCCGGAATGCGGCAGGGCGGCGGGGCGGGGGCGTATCGGACGAGCTCATGCCAGGCGGTCTCCGAGCAGGAATTGCAGGGCGCGGTCGAGGCGGATATGCGGCAGCGAGGCGCCGCCCTTGCGACTGCTTTCGATCGTTGGCGGCCGGAAGCGGACGATATTGACCTGCGGCGCGGAAAGCGTGCCGTCCGGTTCGACGTCGAACAGGATTTCCGGCTTTTCCGGCAGGTCGCCGGGAAAGATCGCGGTCTTTGCTGCGCCATCGAAACGATGACCTTCGATGGTTTCGCCTTCTATCGGCGTGCCGACGATGACTGGCAGGACATGACCGTCACGCTCGACGGTCGCCTCGCGCGTGGCGCGAACCGAGGCCAGCGCCAGCGTCTCGATGCCGGCTCCACTCATGCCGATGGAACGGATAGCGCGCTCCACCAGCCGCCGTGTGATCGCCTCCAGCCGGTCATGGCTTTCATGATGCAGATGGTCCGCCTTCGTTGCTGCGACAAGCACCTTGTCGATGCGACGGGTGACGAAGGACGAGAAAAAGCTGTTATGTCCCGGCCGGAAACAGGAAAGCACATCCGCCAACGCCCGTTCGAGATCGGCAACCGCCTCAGGCCCCCGATTGACCGCCTGCAGCGCATCGACCAGCACGATCTGACGGTCCAGACGCGCAAAATGCTCGCGAAAGAACGGTTTGACCACCACGGTTTTATAAGCCTCATAACGCCGCTCCATCATCGCGCGGAAAGAGCCTTTGGGGGCAGGCGTATCGGGCAGATCGGGCAGGGGCGCGAAGGTCAGGGCCGGCGAGCCGTCGAGATCGCCGGGCATCAGGAAGCGCCCCGGCGGCAAGGTCGAGAGCGAACGCTCGTCCGCCTTGCAAGCGCGCAAATAGGCGGTAAAGGCAAGATGCAGGTCACGGGCGCGCATCTCGTCGGCGGGGCCGTCGAGATCGGTGGAGCGGGCAAGCTCTAGCCAAGGCCGGGCGAGCTCGGCGCGGATACCACTTTCGGCCAGCTCGACCGTCTGGCGGCTGAATTCACGAAAATCCTGCCGAAGCAAGGGCAGATCCAGCAGCCATTCGCCGGGATAATCGACGATATCGATGGAAAGCTTTCCCGGTGTAAACAGCCGGTTCCAGCTACTGGCGCTGCGAAAGGTAAAGGTCAGGCGCAGTTCCGAAATTGCACGGGTCGAATCCGGCCAGATGCGCTCGTCGATCAGTGCGCGAATGTGGTCCTCATATTGAAAGCGCGGCACGGCGTCATCCGGCTGCTCCTCCAATGTTACCGCTGTCACACGCCCAGCGCGCATTGGCTCGAACAGCGGCAGGCGGCCGCCATGCAGCAAATTATGCACCAGCGATGAAATGAACACGGTCTTGCCGGCGCGGGAAAGCCCGGTAACGCCGAGGCGCACGGTGGGGTGAACCATATGCGTGGCGCGGTCGGCGAGGTTATCAAGCGCGATCAGCGCGTCGTCCTTGAACGATGTCAACGATGGCGGTTTCAAGAGAACTCCGGCGATTGAGGTCGTCCCGGATATAAGCGCTGCATGCTTCGGCGAAAAGAAGCCGCGCCTGTTAATTTTGTTGGGGATTCGTCCTAATTTGGACGCCGAAACCTGCGCAGGAAGGCACTCGAAATTGGCGTTGACGCACCGTTTCCGCTATAAAACCATATCTGATTCCGAAAAAAGATCGTGATTCAATTTGACTGAGCACTCTGCACCCGGTGGCGGCAAACTACCGCCAGGCATCGAACCCATTTCCATCATGGAGGAAATGCAGCGGTCGTATCTCGATTACGCGATGAGCGTGATCGTGTCCCGCGCGCTTCCTGACGTCCGCGATGGGTTGAAGCCGGTTCACCGGCGCATCCTGTACGGCATGTCGGAACTGGGCATCGACTGGAACAAGAAATACGTCAAATGCGCCCGCGTCACCGGCGACGTGATGGGTAAATTCCATCCGCACGGCAATGCTGCGATCTATGACGCATTGGCGCGTATGGCCCAGGACTGGTCCCTGCGTCTGCCACTGATCGACGGTCAGGGCAATTTCGGCTCCATCGATGGCGATCCGCCGGCGGCCGAACGTTACACCGAGTGCCGTCTGCAGAAGTCGGCGCATTCGCTGCTCGACGACCTCGACAAGGAAACGGTCGATTTTCGCGACAACTATGACGGCACGCTTTCCGAGCCTGCCGTTCTGCCGGCGAAATTCCCGAACCTGCTGGTCAACGGCGCCGGCGGCATCGCTGTCGGCATGGCGACCAACATTCCGCCGCACAACCTTGCTGAAGTCATCGACGGCTGCATCGCCCTGATGGACAATCCGGCGATTGAACTGCCGGAACTGATGCAGATCATTCCAGGTCCGGACTTCCCGACAGGGGCTATGATCCTTGGCCGCGCCGGCATCCGCTCTGCTTATGAGACCGGCCGCGGCTCGGTCATCATGCGCGGCGTCGCCGCCATCGAGCCGATGCGCGGCGACCGCGAGCAGATCATCATCACCGAAATTCCCTACCAGGTGAACAAGGCGACGATGATCGAGAAGATGGCCGAACTGGTGCGCGAAAAGCGCATCGAGGGCATCTCGGATCTGCGTGACGAATCCGACCGCCAGGGTTACCGCGTGGTCGTCGAGCTGAAGCGCGACGCCAATGCCGAGGTCATCCTCAACCAGCTCTATCGCTACACGCCGCTGCAGACCTCCTTCGGCTGCAACATGGTGGCGCTGAACGGCGGCAAGCCGGAGCAGCTGACGCTGCTCGACATGCTGCGCGCCTTCGTTTCCTTCCGCGAGGAAGTGATCAGCCGCCGCACGAAATACCTGCTGCGCAAGGCCCGCGAGCGCGCCCATGTCTTGGTCGGTCTGGCGATTGCCGTTGCCAATATCGATGAAGTCATCCGCGTCATCCGCGAAGCGCCGGATCCGCAGACCGCGCGCGAAATCCTGATGGAGCGCCGCTGGCCGGCCGCCGATGTCGAGCCGTTGATCCGTCTGATCGACGATCCGCGCCATCGCATCAACGACGACCTGACCTATAACCTCTCCGAGGAACAGGCCCGCGCGATCCTCGAATTGCGTCTGGCTCGCCTGACGGCGCTTGGTCGTGACGAAATCGGCGACGAGCTGAACAAGATCGGCGAAGAGATCAAGGATTACCTCGATATCCTCTCCTCGCGCCTGCGCATCCAGACCATCGTCAAGGATGAGATGAAGGCGATCCGCGACGAATTTGGAACGCCGCGCCGCACCCAGATCGTCGAAGGCGGCCTGGAAATGGACGACGAGGATCTGATCGCCCGCGAGGACATGGTCGTCACCGTCTCGCATCTGGGCTATATCAAGCGCGTTCCGCTCGCCACCTATCGCGCCCAGCGCCGCGGCGGCAAGGGGCGTTCCGGCATGGCGACGCGCGACGAGGATTTCGTCACGCGCCTGTTCGTTGCCAACACGCATACGCCGGTGCTGTTCTTCTCCTCGCGTGGCATCGTCTACAAGGAAAAGGTCTGGCGTCTGCCGATCGGCACGCCGCAATCCAAGGGCAAGGCGCTGATCAACATGCTGCCGCTGGAGCCCGGCGAGCGCATCACCACGATCATGCCGCTGCCCGAGGACGAAACGAGCTGGGATAACCTCGACGTCATGTTCTCGACGACGCGCGGCACCGTTCGCCGCAACAAGTTGTCGGATTTCGTCCAGGTAAACCGCAACGGCAAGATTGCGATGAAGCTGGAAGAGGACGGCGACTCGATTCTCTCGGTCGAGACCTGCACCGATCGCGACGACGTGCTTTTGACGACGGCGCTCGGCCAGTGCATCCGATTCCCGGTCGATGACGTCCGTGTCTTCGCCGGCCGCAATTCCATCGGCGTGCGTGGCATTTCGCTGGCCGATGGCGACCGCCTGATCTCGATGACGATCATTGGCCATGTCGATGCCGAACCGTGGGAGCGCGCCGCTTACCTCAAGCGCTCCGCCGTCGAGCGCCGCGCCAGCGGTGTCGATGAGGAGGATATCGCCCTCGTCGGCGAAGAAGTCGCCGAAGAAGGCCAGCTGGGCGACGAGCGTTACGAAGAGCTGAAAGCGCGGGAACAGTTCGTTCTCACCGTCTCCGTCAAGGGCTTCGGCAAACGTTCGTCTTCTTACGACTTCCGCACCTCCGGTCGCGGCGGCAAGGGCATTCGCGCCACCGACACCTCGAAGACGACGGAAATCGGCGAACTCGTCGCCGCTTTCCCGGTCGAAGACGGCGACCAGATCATGCTGGTCTCGGATGGCGGCCAGTTGATCCGCGTGCCGGTCGGCGGCATCCGCATCGCCAGCCGCGCCACCAAGGGCGTCACCATCTTCTCGACCGCCAAGGATGAGAAGGTCGTCTCGGTGGAGCGCATCAGCGAGCCGGAAGGCGATGACGAAGCCGGGGACGAGCCGGCGGGCGAAGCGGAAACGCCAGCCTGATAGACATACGAAAAGGGCGGCCCATCGGGCCGCCCTTTTTGATTCCGCCTCTGAAATTCCGGACAAAAATAAACCGGATGGTGAGGGAAACCATCCGGTTCTAGATGCTGCGACAAGAGGGAGGGAGGTGTCGCAGAACTGTGTTTCAGCATTTTCGGGAAATCTGGATGCCGGTTTCCCCTCCGGAAATGCGACGAAACAAATGCTTGGAACGAGATCGTTCAGAAGGCGCGGTGGCGACGACCCAATTCCTTGAGGTCTTCGCTTTCGCGGCGCAATTCTGAAAGGCTGGTCACCACGGACGCAACGAACATGCTGCTGATGAGAGCGGCGAGTACGGTCAGGGTCAGGAACATGGAAACCACCTTTCTGTCTTGAACGGATCTTGTTCCGGTATTTAATGACCTCAGTATTGGCTGAGGTGGTAAGCGCGGGATGTCACTTCGGTAACGCGGGCCTTCGAGGCAGAAGAAGCGTCAGCTTGATGATCGTAAAGGGTGACGGTTGCTGTCAGCAGCGCGCCGACCATCACCATCCAGGCAAAACTGATCATCGTGATCTTGTCGAGCATTAGCTTTTTCCTTGGTTTGCGTTGCCGCATTGCTGCTTGGCGAACGGTTAATGCGTAAGGTTAAAATTGGTTCCGGACAGAAAGTCAGATCGATTTAGATGAACGCTGCTGAAGCATCCTTGAATGTGCCGTTCATCTGCCGTTCATCTTTCTAAATCGATTCAGATTTAGGTGAGGGCCGTCCAGACACGCATCTGTGCGGCGCGGGCGCGGCGGTCGATCGCCTTGCGGCCGGCATCGACGGGCCATTCGATCTCGACGTTTTCCTTGACGAGGTGCCAAGCCCATTCGGCAAGTAGGGAGAGAGCGATGAGGCTGAAAGCGACGAAGATGAGCATGGCGGGGACCCTGTGAGCGGCCGGTGTGTTTCGTTGATCGCAATCAAGCATTGTCCGTCTGAAACGACCTTGAATGGCGCGTTCATCGGCTATTCATGGTGGTGGAACGCGACGGTAAAGCGCTTGCGGTGCCGGGCCATCCGTGACAAAAGCCAGTTGACTTCAAAGAGTCGGGCCGATCATGACGACAGCTTTCTATCCCGGATCGTTCGATCCGATGACAAACGGACATCTGGACGTTCTCCTGCAGGCGCTGAACATGGCCGAGCATGTGGTCGTGGGCATCGGCGTCAATTCTTCCAAGACGCCGCTCTTTTCTTTTGATGAACGCGCCGACCTCATTCGTCGCTGCCTGAAGGATGCGCTGCCTGATAGCGCCGAACGCCTGTCGGTGGTCGCCTTTTCCGGCCTCGTCGTAAACGCGGCGCGAGACCACGGCGCACACCTCCTGGTCCGCGGCCTGCGCGATGGCACCGATCTCGATTTCGAAATGCAGATGGCCGGCATGAATCGCCAGATGGCGCCGGACGTTCAGACGGTTTTCGTGCCGGCCGAACCGGTCTCGCGACCCATAACCGCCACATTGGTGCGCCAGATCGCCCAGATGGGCGGCGATGTCAGTGCCTTTGTACCCGCCGCCGTGCTGGAAGCGTTGCGCGGAAAATTCAATTCAGCCGGTTCCGGCAAGACCGCATAAGCGGTTTTGGCTTTGGCACCGACACGACACCACAATTGAAGCATCCTCCCGATTGGAGATCGCATGAAGTATTATTTCACCCTGGCGTTTGCCGTGACGCTCTATGTTGCCTCCTTTGCTGGCGAAGTCATCGCCCAGCAGGCCAAGCATCTGATGACCATCCAGCTCAAGGACGGCCCCGTCGTCATCGAGCTGGATCCGAAGGCGGCCCCCAAGCACGTTGCCCAGATCGAAACGCTCGCCAAGCAGGGCGATTATGACGGCGTCGCCTTCCACCGCGTCATCGAAGGCTTCATGGCCCAGACGGGTGACGTCGAGCATGGCAAGGTCGGCAAGAACTACGATGCAAACCTCGCCGGCACCGGCGGGTCGAAGCTGCCCGACATCAAGGCGGAGTTCTCCGACATTCCGTTCGAGCGCGGCACCGTCGGCATGGCGCGTTCGCAGGATCCGAATTCTGCCAATTCGCAGTTCTTCATCATGTTCGACAACGGTTCCTTCCTGAACGGCCAGTACACGGTCGTCGGCAAGGTCGTGTCCGGCATGGAATTTGTCGACAAGATCAAGCGCGGCCAGGGCCAGAACGGCGAAGTCAGCGATCCCGACAAGATGGTCAAGGTCACCGTCGCCAAGTAATGTGAAAATTTCGCGGAAAAGTGGAGACGGGTTTCCCCCGCCGCGAAATGCGATAGATAAAGAAGACCGTCAACAGCGGAACAAGGAGAGAAAACATGGCCGAGATCAAGGATCCGGAAAACACCGTCATCCTCGAAACGACGAAGGGCAAGGTCGTCATCCAGCTTCTGCCGGAAGTCGCGCCCGAACACGTCGCCCGCATCAAGGAACTGGCCCGCGAAAAGGCCTATGACGGCGTCGTTTTCCATCGCGTCATCGAAGACTTCATGGCCCAGACCGGCGACGTCCAGTTCGGCAAGCAGGGTGGCGAGCAGTTCAATCCGGCCCGCGCCGGTATGGGCGGCTCCTCCAAGCCGGACCTGAAGGCTGAATTCTCCGCCACGTCGCATGTGCGCGGCACCTGCTCCATGGCCCGGTCGCAGAACCCGAACTCGGCCAATTCGCAGTTCTTCATCTGCTTCACGGATGCGCCGTGGCTGAACAAGCAGTACTCCGTCTGGGGCCAGGTCATCGAGGGCATGGATGTCGTCGACAAGATCAAGCGCGGCGAGCCGGTGCGTGATCCCGACAGCATCACCACCATGCGGGTTGCGGCAGACGCCGCCGCTTGATATTGAGAGCTTGAGAATTTCGACCGCCTCGGTTCGACCGGGGCGGTTTTGCGTTTGCGGAACGCTTTTTTGCATTTGCCGCGAAAGGAATGGTCCAAGGTGATTGCACTTCTATGGACGCTGGTCGGCGTTGCCGCCGGAGCATGCGTGGCGTTTCAGGCGCCGATCAATGCGCAACTCGCCAAGGGTCTCGGCATGCCGGTCGCCGCGGCCGCCATTTCGTTTTTCGCCGGTGCGGTGGTCCTCGGCTGCGTGACGTTTCTGTTTTCGAAAGCGCAAGGTGTGACGCCGGATTGGCGCGCGCCGGATAACTGGCTCTATCTTGCCGGTGGCTGCCTCGGCGCCACCTTCGTGACAGCCTCCGTTTTGCTGACGCCGCGCATCGGAACCGCCGCGGTGATGGCGACCTTCATCGCCGGCCAGCTTTGCGCCGGCATTCTCATCGATCGCTTCGGGCTGCTCGGCGTCGCCGTGCGCGAACTCAGCCTTGGGCGTATTGCCGGCGCGCTGCTGCTCTGCTGCGGCGTCGTCATGATCCGGATGTTCTAAACCATGCGTGTCGATCTCTTCGATTTCGATCTGCCGGAAGACAATATCGCGCTGCGCCCGGCAGAGCCGCGCGAAAGCGCCAAACTGCTGGTCGTCGATCCCCAGGGTGCGTCTGTCCTCAGCGACCACACCGTCGCCGACCTGCCGTCCTTCCTGCGGTCTGGCGATGCGCTTGTCTTTAACGACACCAAGGTCATTCCCGCCCAGCTCGAAGGCATCCGCCATCGCGAAGGCGCCGGTGGCCAGCAGGTTTCGGCCACCCTGCATATGCGGATTGCCCCGCATCAGTGGAAGGCCTTCGCAAAGCCGGGAAAGCGCATCAAGCTCGGCGATCGCATCGTCTTCGCCGAGACGGGCGAAGCCTGCTCGCTCGGCGTTCTGGATGCGACCGTCACCGAAAAAGGCGAGGGCGGCGAAGTCACGCTGACCTTCGATCTCTCCGGTCCGGCGCTCGATGAGGCGATTGCCGCTGTCGGCCATGTGCCGCTGCCGCCCTATATCGCCGCCAAGCGGCCGGAAGATGCGCAGGACAAGCGCGATTACCAGACCATTTATGCGCGCGAGGAGGGCGCAGTCGCCGCCCCGACCGCCGGCCTGCATTTCACGCCTGCGCTGTTCGAGGCGCTGGACAAGCTCGGCGTCGAGCGCCATTTCGTCACCCTGCATGTCGGCGCCGGCACCTTCCTTCCCGTGAAGGCGGACGATACCGTCGACCACAAGATGCATCAGGAAATCGGCTCGATCGATGCCGCGACGGCGGCGAAGCTGAACGCCGTGCGCGCCCGCGGCGGCCGCCTGATCTGCGTCGGCACCACCTCGCTGCGCCTGATCGAATCGGCCGCGCGCGAGGATGGCGCCATCGCGCCGTGGTCGGGGCCAACAGGCATTTTCATCACGCCAGGCTATCGCTTCAAGGCGGTGGATGTGCTGATGACCAATTTCCACCTGCCGCGCTCGACGCTGTTCATGCTGGTTTCGGCCTTTTCTGGACTGGAAACCATGCGCGCCGCATACGAGCATGCGATCACGCAGGACTATCGCTTTTATTCCTATGGCGATGCCAGCCTGCTTTTCCGGAAAGACTAGGACGAGATGACCGAGACCTTTCAGTTCACCCTCAAGAAGACCGACGGCAAGGCCCGCCTTGGCGAAGTCTCCATGCCGCGCGGCACGATCCGCACCCCGGCCTTCATGCCGGTCGGCACGGTCGGCACCGTCAAGGCCATGTATCTCGATCAGGTGCGCGAGAGCGGCGCCGATATCATCCTCGGCAATACCTATCACCTGATGCTGCGCCCCGGCGCGGAGAGGGTGGCTCGGCTCGGCGGCCTGCACAATCTGATCCGATGGCAGCATCCGATCCTGACCGATAGCGGCGGCTTCCAGGTCATGTCGCTTTCCGGCCTGCGCAAGCTCGACGAACAGGGCGTCACCTTCAAAAGCCATGTCGATGGCAGCCTGCATCACATGTCGCCGGAACGCTCCATCGAGATTCAGGGCCTGCTCGGCAGCGATATCCAGATGCAGCTCGACGAATGCGTGGCCTTGCCGGCCGAGCACAAGGAAATCGAGCGCGCCATGGAAATGTCGCTGCGCTGGGCAGAACGCTGCCGCGTCGCCTTCGGCGAGCAGCCGGGCAAGGCGATGTTCGGCATCGTTCAGGGCGGTGACGTGCCGGCGCTGCGTATTCGTTCTGCCGAAGGCCTGAAGCAACTCGATCTCAAGGGTTATTCGGTCGGCGGCCTCGCGGTCGGCGAGCCGCAGCATGTCATGCTGGAGATCCTCGACGAAACCCTGCCGGTGATGCCGTCGGAAAAGCCGCGCTACCTCATGGGCGTCGGAACGCCTGATGATATCCTGAAATCCGTGGCGCGCGGCATCGACATGTTCGACTGCGTGATGCCGACCCGCTCGGGCCGCCATGGCCTGGCCTTCACCCGGCGCGGCAAGGTCAATATCCGCAATGCCCGCCATGCCGAGGATCTGCGCCCGCTCGACGACCAGTCCAACTGCCCGGCGGCGCGAGATTATTCCCGCGCCTATCTCCACCATCTGGTGCGCGCCAACGAGGCGCTGGGCGGCATGCTGCTCTCGTGGAACAACCTCGCCTACTACCAGGAACTGATGCAGGGCATCCGCAAATCCATCGAGGAAGACCGTTTCCAGGACTTCTACGAGGAAACCATCGACAACTGGAAGCGCGGCGACATCGATCCCGTCTGACGTCCGTCTCCAGTCCGAAATCGAAACCCGTCGCGATCCGCTCGCGGCGGGTTTTCTGTTTCTTGGCTGCAGCCGGAACCAATTCGCCGATTCTGTTGTTCATTGATCAATGGTTCATGCGAACCCGGAGGAAGTCATGTTCAGACGTGCCGTTGTTCCGCTCTGTGTCGCCTTCATCCTGCCGCTCGCCGCGCCCGCATTCGCGTCGCTCGAAGGCGAGATGGAATTATCTCCTCTGCCTGAAGTGGCCGTTGCGATGAACGAGACGACCGGTAGCGTCCACAAGACCTCATCCTGTCCCACCACCGAAGCCAAGCCCATCGTCATTTACGACAACACCGGAACGGTGGTGGCGCTGGTTTATGTTACGGCGGAAGCCGAGGATTGTTGAGGAGATCGGCCATGCCCCAGGGCGATAAATCGAAATACACTGACAAACAGAAGCGCAAGGCCGAACACATCGAGGAAGGCTACGAGGATCGCGGCGTTTCCACCGAGGAAGCCGAACGCCGCGCCTGGGCAACGGTGAACAAGGAAAGCGGCGGCGGCAACAAGTCTGGCTCCGGTCGCGGAAAGCCCGATACGCATGAATCTTCGGAAAAAGGCGGGAGAAAGGGTGGCGCAGCTTCTGCCAATCGCACAGCCGCCGAACGGTCGGCTTCGGCCAGGAAGGCGGCTGAGACCCGCAAGCGTAATCAACAGGCACACGCGCATCACTGAAGCGGCGGCGGCTTGCGCGCGAAAAAACGGCGGGGAACGAGGCCCCGCCGTTTTTTTGTGTTTGAGAACGAATGGCTGATTAAGCGGCCATCGCCTTGCGAAGATTTTCGTCGATCTTGTCGAGGAAAGCAGTGGTCGACAGCCACGGCTGGTCGGGACCGATCAGCAGCGCCAGATCCTTGGTCATGAAGCCGGATTCGACGGTTTCGACGCAGACGCGTTCCAGTGTCGAGGCGAACTTGGCGAGATCGGCATTGTCGTCCAGCTTGGCGCGATGCGCGAGGCCGCGCGTCCAGGCAAAGATCGAGGCGATCGAGTTGGTCGAGGTTTCCTGACCCTTCTGATGCTGGCGATAGTGACGCGTCACCGTGCCGTGAGCGGCTTCGGCTTCGACTGTCTTGCCATCCGGCGTCAGCAGAACGGAGGTCATCAGACCGAGCGAGCCGAAACCCTGAGCTACCGTGTCGGACTGCACGTCGCCGTCATAGTTCTTGCACGCCCAGACATAACCACCGGACCACTTCAGCGCCGAGGCGACCATGTCGTCGATCAGGCGGTGTTCGTAGGTGATGCCGGCTTCGTCGAACTGCGCCTTGAATTCGGTCTGGTAGACTTCCTCGAAGATATCCTTGAAGCGGCCGTCATAAGCCTTGAGGATGGTGTTCTTGGTGGACAGGTAGACCGGCCATTTGCGCATCAGGCCGTACATCATCGAGGCGCGGGCAAATTCCCGGATCGATTCGTCGAGGTTGTACATCGCCATGGCGACGCCCGAACCCGGCGCATTGAACACTTCCTTCTCGATGACCTGGCCATCTTCGCCGACGAACTTGATCGTCAGCTTGCCCTTGCCGGGGAACTTGAAATCGGTGGCGCGATACTGGTCGCCGAAGGCATGGCGGCCGACGACGATCGGCTTGGTCCAGCCCGGAACCAGACGCGGAACGTTCTTGCAGATGATCGGTTCGCGGAAGATAACGCCGCCGAGGATGTTGCGGATCGTGCCGTTCGGGCTCTTCCACATTTCCTTCAGGTTGAATTCCTTGACGCGGTCTTCATCGGGCGTGATCGTCGCGCACTTGATGCCGACGCCATGCTTCTTGATGGCATGGGCGGCATCGACGGTCACCTGGTCGTTGGTTGCGTCGCGATTCTCAACCGACAGATCGTAATATTCGATGTCGAGATCCAGATAGGGCAGGATCAGCTTGTCCTTGATGAACTGCCAGATGATACGGGTCATCTCATCGCCGTCGAGATCGACGACCGGATTTGCAACCTTGATCTTTTGCATGAAAATTGCCTCTTGTGCGGTTTGGGAAAACCCCGGAAAAGTGGTCCGGAGCCGCTATATCATTGTCGTCCCGGAACGCAAAGCGGCATTGGCCCAAACTTGGCCGGTCGCAGGACACGCTTTTCGCCTTGGTGACAACGCAATCCGATTGTCACTGACAATACAATCCGATTGTTATTCTGTCGGCTACTCTCGCGACGATTCGCCTCCCGGTGTAAAGGACCACTTGCCATGCGCGCCCTTCTTCTCGCTTCCGTCTTTAGTATGACTGCCGTCATGGGCAGCCTGCCGGCGCGAGCCGCCGATGTCACGGCCCCTGTTAAGAACATCATCGACGCCACGGTCAAAAACTGGGCGGAAGGCGAAAACGACTATCAGGATATTTTCGACCAGGCCCGACTGACGGGTGTCTACAGCAAGGATTTTGCAGAGAAATTCCGCGCCGCCGCCAAATTCCCCGCCTTCGATGACGGTACGACACCTTTCGATTACGACGTCATCACCGGTGGCCAGGACGGTTGCCCGCTGCAGGATGTGAAGATCGAGACGAAGGGACCGAAGGGCAACGCGACGGAAGTGGATGCCTCCTTCAAAAACATGGTCTGCTTCGGCACGGATGCCCAGTACCAGCAGGCCGCGACCGTTCAATTCCTCGTCATCGAAGAAGGTGGCAAACCCGTCATCGACGATATCATGACTCAAGGTGGCGACGATGCAGGCTTCGTCTCACTGAAGTCCGCTCTGATCGAGATCGCGAAACAGGGAGGCTGATGCCATCGCCCGGGATCGGACCACTCCGGAAACGACAGCCGTCACCGAGCGGTTTTCGCTGCGGGACTGGTTGCTGGCCCGGGATCCGGCCTATTCGCGGCTGCGCATGGGCGCGCGGGTGACGCTTTCCATCCTGCTCGCCATTGCGATCCTCATCTTGATTCATCGCTTGCTGCTGCCCTTGCCGGCGGCGGCCTATGGCATTGCAGCCACGCTTGCCATCCAGAGCGGGCTGACAGTGCGCGATCCGTCTCCCTCTGCACAATTGACCACCCGGCTGATCGGTTGCACCGGCGCGGTGGCGATGATCGGGCTGGCCGCCTTGCTTGAGCCTTGGCGAACGGTCTCGGATTTCGCCTTTCTCGCCGTCATTTTCTTCGCCGCCTATGCCCGGCGTTTCGGCACGCGCTGGGCGGCGGTCGGCATGTTCTGCTTCATGTCCTATTTCATCGGCGCCTATCTGCATCCGCCATTGGCGCAACTGCCGCAGGTGGCGGCCGGAGCCTTGGTTGCGGCGCTCTCGGCGCATGTGGTGCGCAGCTGGGTTCTGCCGGACGACTGGCAACGGGATTTCCTGCGCGCCATGGTCAGCGTCCACGGCCGTGTCGACCATATCGTCGAGGCGTTGCGGGCGATTGCGACGCGCGGCCAATGGACCGCCGAGGATCGGCAGGCGCTCAACCGGCTGGAGGAGCGCCTGAAGGAGGCGGTGCTGATGGCGGATGGGCTGGTTCCGGTCAGCCGCCGCGAGGCTTTGCCGGAGGAGGGCGATCCAGCCGCCGATATCGGCCTTGCGCTGTTCGACCTGCATCTCGCCGCCGAGAGCCTGATCGTGCTGTCGCGCCAGTCGCTGCCCGAGCCGGAACTCCTCTCCGCCTTCCTCGCCTCCCATACCGTCGAAACCCCATCGGAGCGGGACATGCTGGGCCAAGCCGTGGCGGCCTCCGCCGAAACACGCCGCGCCCTATACTGGCTGGGCGAGGCACGACAGGCGACCGTCGCCGCCGTCGAGCATCTGCGCGCCGAGCGTTTCACCGGTTTCAACCGCCCGCAGTTGGCCGCACCGGCCCCGAAAGCCGCGCAAAGCTGGTCGTTTGACGATCCGGCTTTGCGCACGGCCTTGCAGATCACATTGGCCTCCGGCCTTGCCATGATCGGTGGCCTGATGCTGTCGCGTGACCGCTGGTTCTGGGCGGTGCTCTCCGCCTTCCTTGTCTTCACAAATACCAATTCGCGCGGCGATACGGCGATCAAGGCAATGCAGCGCTCCGGCGGCACCCTGATTGGCATTGCCTGCGGCATGGGGCTTTCGGCCCTGCTTAGCAGTTTTCCATGGCTTGCCGGAACGGTTGCCATTCTGGCGGTCTTTCTCGCCTTCTTCAGCCTGCAGGCTTCCTACACGGCGATGACCTTCTTCATGTCGATCGTCATCTGCATCGTCTACGGCCTGACGGGCACATTGACGCTCGACCTTCTGCGGCTTCGCCTGGAGGAAACGGTCATCGGCGCTGTGGCCGGAATGGCGGTCGCCTTCTTCGTTTTGCCGACGCGCACGCAGACGACGCTCGGTAGCGTGCTGGAAAAATGGTTCGACGCTGCGCGGCGCCTTCTGGAGGCGGCGGAGGAGGGCAAAAGCGGCGCGGATCTGATTGCCTTGTCGAAGGCGCTGGATGCCGCCTATCGCGACGTCACCCAGGCAGCCAGGCCGCTTGGCGTTTCCTGGCAGTTGGTGACCCGCCCCGGCCATATCCGCCAGACGCTCGCGATCATGATGGCGACGACCTATTGGTGCCGCGTCTTCGCCCGGCGCGTGGCTTTTGCAAAGGCGGCCGAGATGGATGCCATTCGTCCGGCAATCGAGGCGGCAAGGCGCGATCTCGAGCGCGTGCGCGCCAAAGGCACCGCCATTTTCTTCTTCAATCGCAAGCCGCCGCAGTTGCAATCGCGGCATCTGCCACTGGCCCATGATGGCTCCAGGCTCGGCATCGAAATGATCTCGGCAACGCTCGACAGGCTCTATCCGTAAGCCAAACCCTTGCCGATCAGGCCAAGTGTGAGTATTCCAGCCGAAAACGGTATAACGGAAAGTCTTCTCCATGGCAGGCACCAACAGCGAACGCGTCCTTCTCACAGGCGGCCCGGCAGTCGTCCTGGTCGAGCCGCAGCTCGGCGAGAATATCGGCATGGTCGCCCGCGCCATGGCAAATTTCGGTCTCTCGGAATTGCGCCTGGTCAATCCGCGCGACGGCTGGCCGAACGAGAAGGCGCGCGCCGCAGCCTCCAAGGCCGATCACGTCATCGACGCCACAAAAGTGTTCGACACGCTGGAGGAGGCGATCGCCGACCTCAATTTCGTCTATGCGACGACGGCGCGCCAGCGCGACGGCTTCAAGCCGGTGCGCTCGCCGGTCGTGGCGGCAACGACCCTGCGCCAGCGAGAGCGAGCAGGCGAGACCGTCGGCATCCTTTTCGGCCGCGAGCGCTGGGGCCTGTCGAATGAGGAGGTGGCGCTGGCCGACGAGATCGTCACCTTCCCGGTCAATCCCGCCTTCGCCTCGCTGAATATCGCCCAGGCCGTTCTGCTGATGTCCTATGAATGGATGAAATCGGGCATGGACGATCTGGAGGAGGTGCCGTTCCAGCCGAACGAGCAGCGCATGGCGACCAAGGATGAGCTGTTCGGCCTGTTCGACCATATCGAGGAAGCGCTGGATGCGCGCGGCTATTTCCGCCCGGTCGCCAAAAAGCCGAAAATGATGGACAACTTACGCGCGGTTCTCTCCCGACGCGCGTTTACGGCGCCGGAAATCCATATTCTTCGCGGGGTGATCTCGTCGCTCGACCGCTTCTCTCGGCTTTCGCCGCGCGGTGCGCCGATCAAAAGCGAGGCAGGGTCAGGGGTGAATGACGATCACGCCGCGACACACGACAATGCAGAGGTAAAGAATGGCGATGACCGAGCCGCAGACGAATGACCTGAAACCCGTTCTCGTCTTCGATTCCGGTATCGGCGGCCTGACCGTTCTGCGCGAGGCGCGGGTGCTGATGCCCGACCGCCGTTTTCTCTACGTCGCGGATGATGCCGGCTTCCCCTATGGCGGCTGGGACGAACAGGCATTGAAGGAACGCGTTATCAGCCTGTTCGGCGAATTGCTGCGTGAGCACGATCCGGCGCTCTGCGTCATCGCCTGCAACACCGCCTTTACGCTTGTTGGCGCCGACCTGCGCTCGGCCTTTCCGCATATGACCTTTGTCGGCACCGTCCCGGCGATCAAGCCGGCGGCGGAGCGCACCCGCACCGGCCTCGTCTCGGTGCTGGCGACGCCCGGCACGGTGCGCCGCGCCTATACCCGCGATCTCATCCAGTCCTTCGCTTCGCAATGCCATGTCCGGCTGGTCGGCTCGGAAAACCTCGCGCGCATGGCCGAGGCCTATATTCGCGGCGAGCCGATCTCCGACGAGGCTGTGATGTCGGAAATCGAGCAGTGCTTCGTCGACAAGGACGGTTTGCGCACCGATATCGTCGTTCTCGCCTGCACTCATTATCCATTCATGGCCAATGTTTTTCGTCGCCTCGCGCCCTGGCCGGTGGACTGGCTGGATCCTGCCGAAGCCATCGCGCGGCGCGCCCGCAGCCTGCTGCCGATCTCCATCGACGCACTGCATCCCGCCGAAGACGATATCGCTCTCTTCACCAGCGGCAACCCGGATTTCGCCACGCGCCGGCTGATGAATGGTTTTGGTCTGAAAGTTTCATAGAGCATTTCCAGCCAAAGCGGGATCGCTTTGGCGTCGGAAAATGCTTTAAAAAACAAAAGGATAAATGATCTAGAGTGCGCTAAGCGTCGAATACGTCGCCCCTTGGACAACGGGATTATCAAAGACGATGGCCATGGTTGCCGCCGTGCGATAACGCAGGAGTTTGATCTGGTTTCGCAACCGATGCACCGGTGCGCGCAAGACCGGAAACGCCTGCACGCCAAGCCGCACACGCCGCCGGATCGAAGCTTCCGCCAGACCGATATGACCGCGCAGCGACAAGGCCTGATGGCGCTCGTAAAGCGGCACCACTCGCGCATTCAGCCGTTTCTTGTAAGCGAATTCGCCGACGCCGAGGTCGTAGTGGCCGAGGCCCCGTTCCGCCGAGGCATCCAGCATCAGCACATGCGCCACGGTGCCCGGCGAAAACCGCCGCATCGCGCCGCTGGTCATCGAGGTCAGCACGCCATGATGCGTGCCGCGATCAACCAATCCAAGATCGGTGGCGATGCATTCGCCACCGGCATAAAGCGCACCGAACATGACTTCGCCGTTCGAAATCCCCTGCTCGAACAAGCCGCGATAGAACCTCTGGACATGCGGCAGCAAAAGGGGATCGTCACGGCCCAGCTCGCTGGCGCGCGTCATACGCTGCGCGATCAGAGAATCGAATTGGCAATTCGCCTCGGTCACGGTTCTTGCGATATGAAAACAGGCGTCACCATGCGCGGCCATCAGGCGCCGCAGATGCCGCTGTCCTTCCTTGTAATATCCGGTCTGACGATAGGGGCGGCAGCCGTCGCCATCCACCAGCGTGAACACTTGCGTGTGGATGCCCATATCGAGGACGCCGGCCAAGCGGGTCAGCGGATTGGGCGTTCCTGGCCGGATCTCCGGCGGCATCTTCTTGAAGCTGACGACGTCGGCAGGGGGCAAGGCCTTGAGGATCGCCGTCCACATGGCATCGCACTCATCGGCATCGGCGCTTAAACCATCGGCGACCAGAGGTGCGACATAATCCGCAAGTCCGAGATCCGCAGCTTCGATGCGCCATAGACCTGCCGCCCGATGCATGACGAGCGGCAGGGCAAGCACGGTGCGCTGCTGGCGACGATCAAAAACGCTGACGACGATCTCCTTGTGATCGCTCGGCTTTTCGCGGTAGAAACTGGCAAGAAACGCTGGATGCTGGAATGCCGTGCGATACAGATTGCCATGCTCGCTCAGCGCATGCCAGCTCGCCCAGTCATGAAGCGTGGCGCTATAGCGTTCCTGAACCAACTTCTCGATCCCTGCTTCGCCTGCCGATCGGTCAGGCCTGTCGAAGACCTATCATGGCGACTTCCAAGCGAGCCACGATTTACCCGTAAATCGGCAGGCGCGGCATCGATTCTCGGTTAACGCGGCGGTATCGGATCCGTGCTTGCAAAGCGTCGTCTTTGATGGCTTGCTTCGTCATCAAAGGAGACCGGACTCATGTCGTTCGAACACTGGATTGCCTTCGTCGCCGCTTCCGCCGTGCTGCTGGCCATACCCGGGCCGACCATCCTGCTCGTCATTTCCTATGCACTCGGCCACGGGCGCAAATCCGCTTCCGCCACGGTTGCCGGCGTTGCGCTGGGCGATTTCACCGCCATGACCGCCTCGATGCTCGGCCTTGGCGCGCTGCTGGCGGCGTCGGCTGCCTTGTTCACGGTACTGAAGTGGATCGGCGCGGCCTATCTGATCTATCTCGGCATCAAGCTGTGGCGTGCGCCGGTCGCCGACCGCGCGGTCGCGGAGGAAGAAGCGCCGGTAGAACGGCCGCTGCGCATCTTCCTGCACACCTATATCGTCACCGCGCTCAACCCGAAGAGCATCATCTTCTTCGTGGCCTTCCTGCCGCAATTCCTCGACCTCGCCCGGCCGCTTTTGCCACAGATGGTGATCTTCGAAACCACCTTCCTGATTCTGGCGACACTGAACGCCGCCACCTATGCCCTGATGGCCTCCATGGCCCGCCAGACCATCCGCCGCCCTGCGGTGCAGCGCGCCGTCAATCGCACGGGTGGCACGCTGATGATCGGGGCAGGGCTGCTCGCCTTCGGCTGGAAGCGCGCGGCGGCGGCCTGAACCTTCCGCATTCCCTGTGGGTTTTGCGATTGGCGTGGCGCAAGCCGCCGCGCTTTCTGTTATCGACATGGGCGGAAAAGATCGTCGGAAAGGAAATGAAGTGCAGGTCGGCATCGATATGGGCGTGGCTTCCGGTGGCAGCGCCGCCAAGCTGGACATAGAGGAGCTGCTGGCGACCCGCCTTCTGGTTCAGGGTAATTCCGGCTCTGGCAAGTCGCATCTTCTGCGCCGGCTGCTGGAGCAATCGGCCCAATGGGTGCAGCAGGTTGTGATCGATCCCGAGGGCGATTTCGTCACCCTGTCGGACAAGTTCGGCCACGTCGTTGTCGATGGCGAGCGCAGCGAGGCGGAGCTGATCGGCATCGCCACTCGCATCCGCCAGCATCGCGTCTCCTGCGTTCTGACGCTGGAAGGGCTGGAAATCGACCAGCAGATGCGCGCCGCTTCCATCTTCCTCAATGCTCTGTTCGATGCCGACCGCGATTTCTGGTTCCCGGTTCTGGTCGTCGTCGACGAGGCACAGATGTTTGCGCCGGCTGCGGCCGGCGAAGTCTCCGACGACGCGCGAAAAATGTCGCTGGGCGCGATGACCAACCTCATGTGCCGTGGGCGAAAGCGCGGGCTGGCCGGCGTCATCGCCACGCAGCGCCTCGCCAAGCTCGCCAAGAACGTCGCCGCCGAAGCCTCGAACTTTCTGATGGGCCGCACCTTCCTCGATATCGACATGGCGCGCGCCGCCGACCTGCTCG
>CAMFHE010000023.1 GCA_945952045.1 uncultured Rhizobium sp. | reverse complement strand
GCCAAGCGCATGGTCGACAAGCTCGCCAGCGCCTTTGGCGGCGGTGCTGCGGCCGTCGATACCGGATGGGATGAGTTCTGAGCGAACCGCGATTTGCATCTTGCATCGGCAGTGAAAATTGGATGATCTTGCGCATCCGGACCGGCGTGAATGGCACGCCGGTCTTTTTCATGGAGCGAATATGAGCAAGACGGCCCTGATCATCGTCGATCTGCAAAACGACTATTTCGATGGCGGCAAGTTTCCGCTGGTCGGCACCACGGCGGCGGCAGCAAATGCCGCCCGCCTCCTCGACGCAGCGCGCAAGCGCGGCGACGTCGTCGTCCATGTGCGCCATGAGTCGGCGGAAGCCGATGCGCCCTTCTTCGCTCCCGGCACCGAGGGCGCTGCCATCAACCCGGCCGTCGCACCAGCACAAGGCGAACCCGTGGTCGTCAAGCAGGCGATCAACGCCTTTCAGGGCACCGATCTCAGGGCCCTGCTCGACAGCCATGGCGTCACCGACGTGACCGTGGCTGGTGCCATGAGCCATATGTGCATCGACGCGGTCACCCGTGCCGCCGTCGATTTCGGCTATCCGGCCACCGTCATCCACGATGCGGTTGCAACCCGCGATCTCGAATTCGGCGGAAAAACCGTGCCGGCGGCCGATGTCCATGCCGCCTTCATGTCGGCTCTGGCCTTCGGTTACGCCGCCGTCTCCTCGACGGAGGATTATCTCAAGGGCACGGCCTGACGCACCCAGCCGGTGGCGTTTTCCGCCGATATAGTCCTCGGGACGCCGTCCTAACTGAAGAGCAAATCGCTACCGGAGCGGGCGATGTCGTCGCCCGCTCCGGTTTTCTTTCCTATCGGTCCGTTGTCGCGCAATGAGATCGGCGATGCCCTTCGGATCGCTGGCTGGCAATCGCCTCCCCGACCGATCCTGAATGGGCGAATTGAACGCGAGATTGCTGCTTAATGGCGCACGCGGCGCTGGCGGCGCGCCGACGATTGCAGCGGACCGGCTATCGCCTGCTGGAAAAGTCCGCGCAGATGCGAAAGGGCCGCGCACGCATGGCCTGCGCCATCGATGCGGGCGATTTCGATGCGCGCCGCCTGCGGCAGGTCCGCGCCGGCGGGCAGGCTGAACATCCAGGATAGGAACACATCCTCGGGGGATGGCATGCGACCGGCTTTGTCTCTGCCGGTGGTCGAAAGGTAGATTTCCATGGTCGGTCCTCGTTTGCTGCAAGGACTGGGCATGGTGGACAGAGGGGAAACGGCCGGGAATGGATTTGCAGCATCGCATCGCATCGCTGCCGCGTCCAGCCCGGAACGCCTCTTGATCGCCCACCGCGATCAGTCGAGTTCATCGATCCGTGGCTGGTTTCCGGGCTCCAGAGCCTTCCGGTTTCCCGGATCCGGCGACACCTTCCCAGGCCCTGCGGCCCAGTGGTTTTCGTCGCCTTCTTCGCTCTGCTACCGTTGCGGGGGCAGCGCCGGCATCTCACCGGCTTCCCAATTCTCCAACCGATTCTCTCGAACCGGTCGGCACCTCGGACAGGCCGATATGACCACAGACAGTGGCGCGGCACAACCGGATTCACGGCCGGTTCCCCAGGGAACCACCGCTTTTTCAGGCCGCCGCCTCCGTGCGCGGCACATAGTTGAGAACCGGGCCGAGCCAGCGCTCGACTTCGGCAACAGCCATGCCCTTGCGACGCGCGTAATCCTCAACCTGATCACGCTCCACCTTGGCGACGCCAAAGTAATAGCTTTCGGGCGATGCGATATAGAGCCCGGAAACGGAGGAGCCGGGCCACATGGCAAAGCTTTCCGTCAGCGTCACGCCGATTTGCCTTTCCGCATCGAGCAGACGGAACAGCGTCGTCTTTTCCGTATGATCGGGCTGGGCGGGATAGCCGGGCGCCGGGCGGATTCCGGCATAGGGCTCGCCGATCAGGTCGACGGGAGAAAATGTCTCGTCAGGCGCATATCCCCACAGCTCCTTGCGCACGAGTTCATGCATGCGCTCGGCAAAGGCTTCGGCGAAACGATCGGCCAACGCCTTGACGAGGATGGAGGAATAATCGTCGTTGGCGCGCTCGAAACGTTCGGCAATCGCGATTTCGCCGATGCCGGCGGTGACCACGAAGCCACCGAGATAATCCGGCTTGCCGTTATCGACGGGCGCAACGAAATCGGAGAGCGCCATGTTTGGCCGCCCGTCGCGTTTCGAAAGCTGCTGGCGCAGCGTGAAGAAGGTCGCCAGTTCCCGATCGCGCGCCTCGTCGGTGAACAGGCGGATGTCGTCTCCTTCCGCGCCGGCTGGCCAGAAGCCGACGACCGCCTTCGGCGTGAACCACTTCTCCGCGATGATTTTTTCCAGCATCGCCTGGGCGTCGGCAAAGAGCTGGCGCGCGGCCTCGCCCTGTTTCTCATCGTCGAGGATCTTCGGATAGACGCCTTTCAACTCCCAGGTCTGGAAGAACGGCGTCCAGTCGATGTAGCGGGCAAGCTCTGCCAGATCCCAATCCTGCCAGACGCGGGTGCCGAGGAAAGACGGCGTTTTCGGGTGATAGGCGGACCAATCGGGTTTGAAGGCGTTGTCGCGCGCCCTGGCAAGCGGCAGGCGCTGCTTTTCGGCCTCGCTGCGGGCATGGGCGTCGGCAACCTTGCGGTATTCCGCCTTCACCGTCTCGACATAACCGGGCTTCATCTCCGCGCTGAGCAGGCTGGAAACGACACCGACGGCGCGGCTGGCATCGGTAACGTAGATCGCCTGCCCCGCGTCGTAACGAGGATGGATTTTCACCGCAGTATGGACACGAGAGGTCGTCGCGCCGCCGATCAACAGGGGTATATCGAAGCCCTGTCGTTCCATTTCGGCCGCCACATGCACCATCTCGTCCAGCGAGGGGGTGATCAGGCCGGAAAGGCCGATGATATCGACCTTTTCCGCCTTCGCCGTTTCGAGGATTTTCGTCGCCGGCACCATGACGCCAAGATCGATAATCTCGTAATTGTTGCAGGCGAGCACGACGCCGACGATGTTCTTGCCGATGTCATGGACATCGCCCTTGACCGTCGCCATGAGGATCTTGCCGGCGCTGCGCCGCTCGCCATCGCCGCCATTGGCGAGTTTCTCGGCCTCCATATGCGGCAGGAGAACGGCAACAGCCTGTTTCATGACGCGGGCGGATTTCACCACCTGTGGCAGGAACATCTTTCCGGCGCCGAAGAGATCGCCGACCACATTCATGCCGGCCATCAACGGTCCCTCGATGACATGCAGCGGGCGCTGCGCATTCTGGCGCGCCTCCTCCGTATCGGCTTCGATGAATTCGGTTATACCGTTGACAAGGGCATGCTCGAGACGCTTTTCCACCGGCCAGTCGCGCCAGGCGAGATCGCGTTCCTTCGCCTCTTTCGCGCCCGCACCCTTGAAGCGTTCGGCAATTTCCAGAAGCCGCTCGGTAGCATCCGTGCGGCGATTGAGGACGACGTCCTCGCAGGCCTCGCGCAGTTCCGGTTCGATCGTATCGTAGACGGCCAGCTGGCCGGCATTGACGATACCCATATCCATGCCGGCCTGAATGGCATGATAGAGGAAGACGGCGTGCATCGCCTCGCGCACCGGCTCGTTGCCGCGGAAGGAGAATGAGAGGTTCGAAACGCCGCCGGAGACATGCACATGCGGCAGGGTGGCGATGATCTCCCGCGTCGCCTCGATGAAATCGACGCCGTAATTGTCGTGTTCCTCGATACCGGTGGCGACCGCAAAAATGTTCGGGTCGAAGACGATATCCTCCGGCGCAAGGCCGGCGACTTCGGTCAGGATCCTGTAGGCGCGGCTGCAGATTTCCACCTTGCGCGCGCGCGTATCGGCCTGACCTTTCTCATCGAAAGCCATGACGACGACCGCCGCGCCATACATGCGCACCAGCCGGGCATGATGGAGAAACGCCTCCTCCCCTTCTTTCAGCGAGATGGAGTTGACCAGCGGCTTGCCCTGCACGCATTTCAGCCCGGCCTCGATCACCTCCCATTTGGAGCTGTCGATCATGACGGGAACACGGGCGATATCCGGCTCGGCGGCGATCAGGTTCAGATATTCCACCATGGCTCGGGTGGAATCGATCAGGCCCTCGTCCATGTTGATATCGATGATCTGTGCGCCGTTGGCCACCTGGTCGCGCGCGACATCGAGGGCCGCCGCATAGTCGCCCGCAGTGATCAGCTTGCGGAATTTCGCCGAGCCGGTGACGTTGGTGCGCTCGCCGACATTGACGAAGGGAATGTCGCTCGTCAGCGTGAACGGCTCCAGACCGGAAAGCCGCATCAGATGCGGTTGCTCGGGAATTGCGCGCGGCGGATATTTAGCAACGGCTTCGGCAATGGCGCGGATATGTTCCGGCGTCGAACCGCAGCAGCCGCCGACGATATTGACCAGCCCGTCGCGAGCGAAATCCTCGATCTGGGCGGCCATACCCTCCGGGCTTTCGTCATACTGTCCGAAGGCATTCGGCAGGCCGGCATTGGGATAGGCGCAGACGAAGGCATCGGCCGCCTGCGCCAACTCGTCGAGATGGGCGCGCATGGCATTGGCGCCGAGCGCGCAATTGAGGCCGATGGAAAAGGGCGCGGCATGGCGCACCGAATGCCAGAAGGCCGTCGGCGTCTGGCCGGAAAGCGTGCGGCCCGAGAGATCGGTGATCGTGCCTGAGATCATCACCGGCAGATCGACGCCCTTTTCCTCGAAAATCTCGAAACAGGCGAAAATTGCCGCCTTGGCGTTCAGCGTGTCGAAGATGGTTTCGATCAGGATGATATCGGCGCCGCCATCGATCAGGCCGCGCAACTGCTCGCCATAGGCAATTCGCAGATCGTCGAAGGTGACGGCGCGGTAGCCGGGATTGTTGACGTCGGGAGAAATCGAGGCGGTGCGGTTGGTCGGCCCGAGCGCGCCGGCGACGAAGCGGCGCTTGCCGTCGATCGCCTCGGCGCGGCGCAGCGCCCGCTTGGCAAGCCGCGCGCCATCGCGGTTCAGCTCGTAGACCATATCCTCCATGCCGTAATCGGCCTGGGCGATGGAGGTGGACGAAAACGTATTGGTCTCGACGATATCGGCGCCGGCCATGGCGTAGCGGAAATGGATTTCCTCGATGGCGGCCGGCTGGGTCAGGGTCAGCAGGTCGTTATTGCCCTGCTGATGGCAGGCGCAGGCGCCAAATCGTTCGCCGCGAAAGTGATCCTCGGCAAAACCCAACCCCTGGATCTGCGTGCCCATGGCGCCATCGAGAATGAGGATGCGCTGGCGCGCCGCCTCGATCAAGGCCTCACGGGCGGAAGGGGTCTCGGGCAGGACTGCACCGAAGATTTGGTCGAAGGCACTCATCGCATCGTTTCCATAAACGAATAAAGATATCTTTATGTATTAATGCGATTGACAAGGTTTTGCAAGCCGGGACCGTTGTCGGCCGGCGTTATCGCCGATCGACATTTTGGCCAGAATTTTCGCTTGGGAATTTTCAGCTCACATCGGCAGGACTGCGAGAGGGATCCGCAACCCGGCGAAGTGCTGCATCAAGTTCGGAAACGCCGAACGGCTTTCCGAGCAGGGTTGCGGGAGACGGCCCCGGCAATGTCGGCGCGATGCTGTTGCCGGTCGCAAAAACGATGGCGACCGCCGGCCATGTTTCCCGCACTGTCCGTGCCAGCGTTTCGCCATCCATTCCCGGCAGGCCGAGATCGGTGAGCAAGACATCGACGCCGTTGTTATGAAGCACTTTCAAGGCTTCGTCGCCGGATCCGGCTTCGAGGCAGGCATGGCCGAGATCGGCCAGCATGTCTGCCGTATTCATGCGGATCAGCGCATCGTCCTCGACCACCAGCACCCGCAGGCCGGCGGCGGAAGGCGCGGCCGGCGGCGCGGCTTCGGCCGGAGCCTCGCGTTTCATCTTTGCCAGTTTCTGCTTGTTGGCATCGAGCACATGGCGGATTTTTCGCGCCAGCGCCTCGCGGGTGTATGGCTTGGACAGAAGCTGGACGTCCGGATCGAGCCGCCCGCCATGGACAATCGAATTTTCCGTATAGCCTGACGTGAACAGCACAGCGAGTTGTGGCTGACGCTCCTTGGCCTTGCGGGCGAGATCGGCGCTTTTCAGACTGCCTGGCATGACCACATCGGTGAAAAGCAGGTCGATGGCAAGGCCGCTCTCGACGATGCTGAGCGCGGCCGCCGCATCGGAGGCCTTCAACACCCGGTAACCCAGATCCTGCAGCGTTTCCACGACGGTCGCGCGCACGCCGGCATCGTCCTCCGCCACCAGAATGATTTCCGCGCCGCCTTTGATCGGCGCATCCAGCCGCTGAACCTCGATATCCTCTGCCTGCAATGAGCGCGGCAGATAGATCTTCACCGTCGTTCCCAGCCCGATCTCGCTGTAGATTTTGACGTGACCGCCGGATTGCTTGACGAAACCATAGACCATCGACAGGCCGAGACCGGTGCCCTTGCCTTCCGGCTTGGTGGAGAAGAAAGGCTCGAACACTTTTTCGACGATCTCCGGTGCCATACCGCTGCCGGTATCGGTCACCGACAGCACGACATATTGGCCCGGCTCGACGTCGTCGTTCAGCCCGACATAGCTTTCGTCGAGATAGGCGTTTCCGGCCTCGATGGTGAGCTTGCCGAAGCCGTCCATGGCATCGCGCGCGTTGATCGCGAGGTTCAGCAAAGCATTTTCGATCTGCATCGGATCGATCAGCGTGTTCCACAGACCGCCCGAAACGATGGTTTCGATCTCGACACCCTCGCCGATGGTGCGCCGCAGCATCTCGTCCATTCCGCGAATGAGGCGGCCAATGCTGACGACTCGCGGATCGAGCGCCTGCCGCCGCCCGAAGGCAAGCAATTGCGCCGCCAGCTTAGAGCCGCGATTGACGCCTTCGAGAGCGCTGGAAATGCGCCGTTCAGCCCGCTCGTTGCCCGAGACATCCTTCGACAAAAGCTGGAGGTTGCCGGCAATCACCTGCAAAAGATTGTTGAAATCATGCGCCACACCGCCGGTGAGATTGCCGATCGCTTCCATCTTCTGGGCCTGCTGCAGCGCGATTTCGGTGCTGCGCAGGGCTTCGGCCGCCGCACGCTCTTCAGTGACATCGCGGCCGACTGCATGGATCAGCCCTTCCTCGGGCACCGCCGTCCATGAAATGGTGCGATAACCTCCATTCTTGCAGCGATATCGGTTTTCGAAAAGGAAAGTGGTGAGGCCGCTGCCCAGCTTGGAGGCCTCGTCCAGCGTCGCCTGGTAATCGTCGGGATGGATCATCTCCATGAACGAGCGGCCGAGAAGATCGCCCTCTTCCCAGCCGAGCACACTTTCCCAGGCCGGGTTGACCGCCGTGATGCGAGCATCGAAGGCGGCAACCAGCATGATGTCGGTCGACAGCCGCCACATCCGGTCACGGTCGGCCGTGCGCTCGGCAACCCGTTGCTCCAGCGTGCGGTTCAGCGCTTCCAGCTTCTCGCGGATGGCGCGCAATTCGCCGATATCGGTGTTGGTGCCGATCCAGCGAACGATGCGACCATCCTCGCTGCGGATGGGAACGGCGCGGGCAATATGCCAGCGATAGCCGCCATGACGGTCGCGCAGCCGAAATTCCGCCTGATAGACTTCGCCGGAACGCAAGCAAACCTGCCAGCGCGCTTCCGCCGCCTCGCTGTCGTCGGGATGCATGACGCGCGCCCAGCCATGCTCGATCAGTTCCTCGGGCTTACAACCGGTGTAGGTATAAACACGCTCGTTGAACCAGTCGGCTTTGCCATCCGGCCGCGCCGTCCAGACGTGGTTCGGCATGGCCTGGGTCAGCGCGCGAAACCGCGCCTCGCTTTCACGCAATTCCTGCTGCGCGCGGCGCTGGTCGGTCACATCCTGCACGACGCCGACGAAACGCACGACCTGACCATGCTCGTCGCGCTCGAATTCGCCCTTGCGGGCGATCACTCGCCTCTGGCCGTTGTCGGCGCGGCGGATGCGATATTCGACATTCAGTGGCGAGTGACCGTCGCTGCGCGTCTCGCTGTGGACGGCAATTTCGCGGTCGGCGGGGAAGATCAACTCGTCGATGACGTCAATCGGCAGGGCTTCCGCAGAGGGCAGCCCGTAGATCTTGCAGAATTCCGGCGTGGGCATGACGATGCTGGTGTCGAGATTGAGCGAAAACAGGCCAACGCCACCGGCTTCCTGCGCCCGCCGCAGCCGGGCTTCCAGCTCGCGCATGGCGCTGGCCGCGAGGTGTTGCGCGGTATGATCGCGCAAGACTTTCACAAGGCCGATGGGAGTGCCGGCGCTATCGCGGATCGGGCTGATCTCGCCGCTGGCCCAGAAGGCCTCGCCATTGTTGCGCAAATGCCAGCGCTCGTGATGGGCGGTGCCGAGCCGCATTGCGGCATCCATCGCCTCCTGAGGCTTGCCCGCCGCACGGTCTTCCGGCGTGAACAGCATTTCCCAGTGACGCCCGAGCACTTCCGCTTCGGACCAGCCGAAAATGCGATGCGCGCCTTCATTCCACCGCAAAACGATACCCTCCAGCGACAGGGCGAGAATGACGTAATCGACCGCGCCGTCGAGAATCTGGCGGCTTTGCAATTCGCTGGCGCGCAAGGCCTCCTCGGCCATGACGCGCTCGGTCACATCCGTGCCCTGCACGAAAATGCCGATGATCGCACCGTCCGGATCCGCGACGGGCTGGTAAACGAGATCGACGAATTTCGTTTCCCCCGACCCACCGTCCGGCGGTGTCAGATGGACGGGCATGGCGATGCCGGAATAGGGCTCGCCACTGGCATAGACGCGATCGAGCAACTCGTAAAACCCCTGGCCACGCAAATCCGGCAGCGCCTCGCGCACCGGCTTGCCGACGACATCGCGATGTTCGACGAGTTGCAGATAGGCCTGATTGACGAGATCGAAGACGTGATCCGGGCCGCGCGTCATGGCGATGAAGCCCGGCGCCTGCTCGAACATCCGGCGCAACCGTTCCTGCTCGCCCTTGCGCCACTTTTCGGCCCGCACCTTGCCCGTCGTTTCGACGACGATGGCCATGATGCCGACAGGCAAGCCGTCCGCGCCCATGATCGGGGAATAATCCAGATCCAACCATGCCTGATGCGGCCTGCCCTGCCGGTAGAGCGTCAATTCCTGATCGCGATAGGCAAGCGTTCCGCCGGAAAGCCCGACGCGCATGACATTGTCGTTGAACTCCGCAACCTCTTCCCAGCCCTCCCGCACCTTCGAGCCGAGCAGCGCGGGGTGCCGCGCGCCGGCAAATTCGGAATAGGCGTCGTTGTAGAGCATGACGCCGTCTTCGCCCCAGAGCGTGACGATCGGAACGGGCGACTGCAGGATGAGCGCGATGGTGGACTTCAACACCGGCGGCCATTGCGCCGGTCCGCCAAGGGAGGTGCGCGACCAATCAAAGGTGGCTATCAGCCGCGCCATCTCGCCGCGATGCGCCAGAAAGTCGAAATCGGAACGTGTCATGCCGTCTCGCAGTGTCATGGAGCCGAAGCCCCTGGCGCGAAAATCATGGTCGACGAAAAAATCATTTGATCAATCATTTGAGGCTTGAGCCGCCCGGGTTCGCGTCCCGCGTAAACCCGCGGGATCTGAGGGAGAAACATGGCAGGTCATGCCTTATTTTCAAGGAGGCGGACGAAGGCATCTGCGGATTTGCTGCGCCGACCCGGCAACCCATAGCCACCGGCGGTGCAGCTCGCCATGATCGCACGCGCCCTCGCGTCCACGTCTGGCGAAATCGTCGTGCGGACAGTCGATCATTCAGGCGTTCTGCCCACGCTTGACAGGCTGGCAAGGCGCGATGGCGTGAAATATTGCGAACGGCAAGATTTGCTTCCACTCGTTCGTTGCTTTCTAATTTCGCACGAGAGTTTCGATCGTTTGGTCCGGAAAATTGATTCTAATCCATATCCAAAATCTGTCGCTCGAACACATCCGCAGCCTTCGTGCGATATCTGCCCGCATGGCGAAGCAGAAAATACGGGCGCGGAATCGGGCTAATGTTGACAGGGACCAACCGCCCTTGCTCAATCGCCGAGGCAACTGCCGCGCGAGAAATGAGGGTTGCGCCGAATCCTGCCTCGACCGCACAAATGACGGCTTGGTTATCGGGGAACTCCATCTCGATTGATACGCTTGTCGCAGCAACGCCCTTGCTTGCAAGCAGGCGATCGAAAACACTCCTGGTGCCTGAGCCGTGCTCACGCAGAACCCATGAGGTTTCACCCAGCGAAGATATGACAGCGTTACCATCTGCCCACGGGTGGCCCGCGGCGACAACGACAATCATCTCGTCTTCCTTGACTTGGAACCAAGTCATGCCCTCATGAGGGACTTCATCCATCGGCGCTTCGACGATACCGATTTCCACTGAGCCGGCAAGGACAGCCTTGGCGACTTCCTCGCTGTTTCCAATTGCGATTTTCAGCCTGATGCCGGGAAATCGCTGCTTGAAGCGGCTTAAATGCGCGGGCAGCCAATATGTGCCGGCAGTTCTGCTGGCCATGACGTTGAGTTCGCCCGAACTCAGATCCGAAGCGCTGGAGAGCATCGACTCAGCCATCTGCACTCTGTGCAAGACTTCCTTGGCCTCGACCAGGAACGCCTTCCCCACAGGATTTAGTGAAAGTGATCGGCCAACACGATCGAAGAGTTTGACATCATATCGGTTTTCCAGCGCCTTGATCGCCGCACTCACTGCCGATTGCGTCAAGCGCAGGTTCGCGGCAGCTTTGGTAAGATGTTGAAGCCTCGCCACTTCGACGAATATTCGCAGCTGCTCGAATGTCATTTACAAATTGCTCCGCAGACAATCTCTTTCGCAGATCCTCCGATCGTCGATCAGTCGGGTAAGCCTAGCATGTTTAAGAGGTTCGAGCAGTTCTATATGCGCAACGGCCTGATCACACGTTTGATGAGGCATCGGCCACCCAAAGCATTTCCCAAGCGCTGAACGTTCGTTCGCCGCAGGGCGTCCGCCCAATAGCAGCTTGGGGCCACAGGCGCCGGCGGAAGGATAACTTGACAAGAATACTCATTATTTTATGACTCTGCAAACTTGGCCAACCTGGCAGCCTCCCATTCCCGGACTGATAATGAGCGACGCAAAAGCGGAGAAACTCGAAAAGCTTTATCGCTCGGAACGCACGCGGCTGGAGCGGGTGGCGGCGCGCAGGGTCGGCGCTGCCACCGGCGCGGACGTCGTGCAAGACACGTTTACGCGGCTCTGGGACAAGGCAGTCGAGCATATCGTGCTGACACCCGTCTATCTTAATCGGTGTGTGCGCAATGCTTCGATCGACCAGCTTCGCCGCGACCGGCGAATTGCGCAACTGCCTCACCTCATCACTGAAGAGCAATATGCCGCTCCCGTGCCGACGCCGCAGCAAATCGTTGCGGCAAGCGATGGCCTGCGCCAGATCGACCGGATCATTCATGGCCTGCCGGAGCGCACCCGACATGTTTTCCTATTGAACCGGGTCCACGGGTGCACCTACGAGGAAATAGCCGCGGCGCTCGGTATCTCCAGCAGTACGGTCGAACGCGAAATCGCCAAGGCGCTGATGGCTTGCCAATCCGGTCAAGACGGTGACGACAACGCATGAGGACGTATCTCCGTTCAAATCGGTCCAGGGCAGGAAACTCCGCTTGCATCGGCCAAGGCTGCGTGTGGAAGATCTGAAGATGGAACACGACAGCCGGCCCATGTCCCAGACGGAGAAAGAGGCGATCGCCTGGTTCACCCGCATGAACGGGACGCCGTCACGCGCAGACCGGAAGCATTTCGAAACCTGGCGGAAGACGGTGTCGCACGCCGCCGCCTACGAAAAGATTGCCGCTGTCTGGGCATCTGCCGACAGCGCCGGCCTGTCCGTGACCAAGGACGATCAGGCGGCGATTGCAGGGCACCTCACCCGTATCGCTGACCTGCGTAGCCGCAGGAGCGCCGGCCGGAGGGCAAGCACAGTGCTCGCTGCGCTTCTGGCCCTTGGCGGATGTGGCTGGATATGGCTGGAGAAACCGCACATCCTCCAAGACATGAGCGCCGACTACGTGACGGCGCGCGGCGAGCGGAGATCGATATCCCTGCAGGATGGCTCGACCGTTCTGCTGGATGCCGATAGCGCGATTTCGGTTGCCATGGACGACGACGAACGTCGCATCGACCTCTTGCGCGGCGCCGCCTATTTCGAGGTTCGGCCCTCTGGGGTACCCTTTGTCGTGAACGCGGCGAACGGGCATTCGCGCGTGTTGGGCACGGCGTTCGATGTCGCCGTCAGCTCGGACGGCGGCAGTGTCACGCTGGCCCGCGGCAGCCTCGAGGTTTCGACGGATGACAGTCCGGACCGGGTCGTTCTCAAGCCCGGAGAGAGCGTGGAATATGATCGCGAAGGTCTCGGCGCGCCTGCAGCGGTCGAGCTTTCCGAGAAAATGGCCTGGCATGAGGGGCGTTTCGTCTTCAACGACATGCGCCTTGCCGACGTGCTTTCCCAGATAGAGCGGAACAGAAACGGCCGTATCGTCCTCATCGGCAACGCGCTTGCAGACAGGCGCATCAGCGGTAGCCTGCTCCTCTCCGATGCCGATGCCGCGCTCAATTCCGTGCAATCCATCGCCGGTTTCCAGATGCAAAAACTGGTCGGCCGCCTCGTCATCATCAGGCCCTAACTCGTGGATCGCGGGAAGATGATAAAAATAATCCACTTTCTTTGAGGGTGTCCTGCCCTGGGAATCGTTAGCCCATTGAGGGGGTGCGCAAAGCGCCTCGGGGCTAAGGTTTGAGTTGGAAAGGGATTCCCATGAACCGCAACAGGCTGCGCAAGCTGGCTTTATTTCTCGCCACGACGATATCGGCGTCGCCGGGCATGTTTATGACCGCGGTTTCCGCCTATGCGCAAACGGCTTCGCAAACGGTTCATACCTTCAATGTCCCGGCAAAACCGATCCGCCAGGCGCTGAACGACATCGCCCGCATTGCCGGTATTTCCGTGATGTTCGATGAAACGCCGACTGCATCCGGCACGGGTAACGCCGTTACGGGATCGATGAGCACATCCGCCGCGATCAGCCGCGCGCTGGCCGGAAGCGGCCTGTCCTGGCGTTTCACGAATAGCAGCACGGTGACGATCACCGACCCTGCCGCAGGAGCACGCTCTGCAACGGCGGTCAGCGACGGCTCCACTGTTCTTGCGACCATCACCGTCGAGGGAACGGCTGACGGGACGAACGGCATCGTGGCCACCCGCAGCGCCATCGGCACCAAGACCGGCGCCTCCATTCTCGAAGTGCCGCAAGCCGTCAACGTCGTGACCCGAAAGGAAATGGATGTCAGGGGCGTGACCGATTTCAACGCCGCCGTCGCCTATACGCCCGGCATTCGCGCAATCGACTATCCGGGCGGCGCGGGCTCCCCGGATGTGTATCTGCGCGGTTTCCGCGCCATCAACCTTGCTGCCCTGTACCGGGACGGCTTGCGAGGCGGGTTCAACCAGTGGGATACGGATATCGAGCAGTTCGCCTTCGAGCGAATGGACGTACTCAAGGGGCCCGCATCCGTTCTCTATGGCGAGGCCGCGCCCGGCGGCCTCGTCAACATGACGACGAAAAGGCCGAGCGAAACCCCGGTTCGCGAAGTTCAGACCCAGTACGGCTCCCATGACCGCAAGCAGGTCGGCGTCGATCTCGGCGGCCCTCTGGGCAATGATGAAACGCTGCTCTATCGCCTGACAGGCCTGTTGCGGGATAGCGGGTCGCAGATCGACCATGCCACCGACGACCGGCTGTATCTCGCGCCATCCCTGACGTTCAAGCCGAGCGATGCGACGCACTTCACGATCCTGGGCGGCTATCAGAAGACGAAACGCGGCGGGAGCCAGCAGAGCATTCCGATGGACAACTCCATCTTCGACAGGGGTATTCATATTCCGTCCGATCTCTATCTCGGCGTTCCCGGCGTCGATCGATACGATGCCGAGAACTATTCCCTCGGCTACGAATTCAAGCATGAGTTCGACAACGGATGGACGTTCAACCAGAACGCCAGATACATGCGCTCCGATGTCGATTACATCTCAACCTATATCGGCGATTATCCCTACCAGCTCTATCAGGGTCGATACGCGCGCATCGGCGCCCAGAACCGCCCGAAATCGACGAACACCTTCATGATCGACAGCAACATGCGCGGCACGGTGGAGACCGGCCCGCTACAGCACGATCTGCTGCTCGGGCTGGACTACAGCTATTACGACGTCGACGAGCGCCGGGCCAATTCGACGAACCGCTATGTCATCGACGTGCTCGATCCCGTCTATACGGGATTTGATTTCACCTATGCGAAACCGATCGTCGATCTGTCCGGAAAGGCCCATCAGGCGGGCCTTTATGCGCAGGATCAGATCAAGCTGGACAATTGGGTCCTGACGCTGGGCGGGCGATACGACTGGGTTGGCTCCACCACCACGAACTACTGGTCCCGGACCGTATGGGGGGATGCGGATGAAACCGAGACGGACCGGAATGGCGCCTTCACCGGCCGCATCGGGCTAGGCTATATCTTCGACGATGGACTTGCGCCTTACGTCAGCTATTCGACCTCGTTCCAGCCGGCTACGGATGTCGATGTCAACGGAAAGCCGTTCGATCCGACCACCGGCCAGCAATGGGAAGCGGGCGTGAAATATCAGCCGGCGGACTGGAACGGCTTCATTTCGGCCTCCGTCTTCCAGATTACCCAGCAGAACCTGACGACGGCGGATCCGATGAACATCGGCTTTTCCGTTCAGGATGGCGAGGTTCGCTCGCGCGGCTTCGAAATCGAGGCGAAGGCGGAACTCCCGAACGGCTTCGACATAACCGCCGGCTACGCATACACCGATTCCCGCGTAACCAAGGACAACGAGAACGCCGCCGGGGTCAGCAAGGTCGGCAGCCGGCTGCAATCCGTCCCCTATCATCAAGCGTCGCTTTGGCTGAACTACTCGTTTCAGGACGAAGCCCTGGAGGGCCTGAAAGTCGGCGGCGGCGTACGTTATGTCGGCAACTCCATGGCCGCCATCGATACGGCGACCGGCCAGCAGGTCAAGGTGCCCGGATACACACTGTTCGACGCCGCGATCTCCTACGATTTCGGCGCAAAGAACCCGGAACTGAAAGGGCTTGCGCTGGCGATCAGCGGCACGAACCTCACGGACGAGCAATATTACACACCGGGATTCACGCCCCAAAGCCTTCTCTTCGGAAACCGGCGTGCGGTAAACGCGACGCTTTCCTATAAATGGTAGCCAAGTCAGGGAGGCACGTCCTCGCTTTGTCCCGCCGGGCCTTTCTCGGCGGGGCCGGCGCATTTTGTCTGCCACTTGGGCCCCTTGGCGCGGAAGCGGCGGGTCTAAGGATCGTCGCGCTCGACTGGGTAAGCGCGCAAAACCTGCTGGCGCTTGGCCTCACTCCACTCGGCCTGCCGGAATTGCGACGCTATGCCCAGTCGGTTGTCGAACCGGCCGCTCCACAAGAGGTTATGGAAATAGGACTGCGCACAGAGCCCAATCTCGAGCTGATTGAAGCAATGCGACCCGATCTCATCGTCTCAGGAAACGATCTCGCGCCCATGGCGCATCAGTTCGAGAAAATAGCGCCGCTGATGCGCTTCGACCCCGACCGGTTCGATGAGGCGGATCGTCTTGCAAGCGGAAAGGCCGCGATGAAGGAACTGGCTGACCGTCTGGACGCAGGCCTTGCGTTCGAAGCGTTCCTGGCGACATTCGACGAGGAGATCGCCGCGGCGCGCATCCGCCTGAAGCGCTATGATGGGCGCCCGCTGTTCATCGCGACGATCCTTGACGACCGCCGCATGCTGGTATTCGGCCGGAACAGCCTGTTTCAGAGCGTCATGACGCGCCTGGGGATCGACAATGCCTGGGATGGCTTCACATCGCGATACGGCCATGCGACGGCAAGCATGGACCGCCTGACGACGAGGCCCGATGCAAGGTTGCTGTCGGTTGGCGCGCGGGGTTTTGCAACGGTCGAGAGCGTGCTTGCCGCGCCCGTCCTTTCCAGCCTTCCGTTCGTCAGGCAATCGCGCTTTTCGCTCATTCCGCAGGTGCTTTTCTACGGCGGATTGCCATCGGCGATCCGCTTTGCCCGTCTTGCCTCTGTTGCACTCGGTCAGGACGGCCGCGCATGATGGGCTCTGTTCGCAACCGCCAGATTGTGCCTGTCGCACTGCTGGCCTCGCTTGTGCTGGTCTTGGGCCTGTCGAACGTATTCACGCTGCTGCCGACCGGCGCAGCACTTCCTGCCGTCCTGTTTCCCAATCCGGACAGCACGGCGGAAATGCTCCTGCACTACACGTTCCTGCCGCGTTTCGTCATCTGCCTGCTGACCGGGCTGGGCCTTGGCGTCGCCGGCGCGATCATGCAGATCATCCTGCGCAATCCGCTCGCCGAACCGGCGACACTCGGCATATCCGCCGGCGCATATCTCATGCTCTCCGTCTCGACGCTCTACTTTCCCTTCGTTTTCATCGTCGGCCGGGAATGGATGGCGCTCGCGGGCGCGGCACTCGCCATGCTGGCGATCTTCACGCTTTCATGGCGCAAAGGCTTCTCGCCGGTGACCGTAACGCTTGCGGGCATGATCGTGACGCTTTACTGCGGAGCCGCGAGCGCTGTCCTGACACTCTTCAATCACGATCTTCTCGTCAGCATCTTCATCTGGGGGGCCGGCTATCTGGATCAGCAGGACTGGAGCGGCGTGTGGTTTCTCCTGCCGCGACTGATCGTGCTGTTCGGATCGACCGCCTTGCTGATCCGCCCCATGACCGTCCTGACACTCGACGATGCGAATGCCCGCAGTGTCGGTCTGCCGCTGGAAGCGTATCGTATCCTCGCGCTGGCATTGGGCGCAGCACTGACAGCGGTCATCACCGCATCGGTCGGCGTGATCAGTTTCGTCGGACTGGCCGCTCCGGCGCTTGCACGCGCCTCGGGCGCCAGACGCACGGGCCACTACCTGCTCTGGTCGGGCCTCATCGGCGCCTTGCTGTTGACGGCAACTGACCAGGCCGTTCTCGCCCTGCCGGTCACGTTCCGGTTGTTTCCCACGGGGGCCGTCACCGCCCTCCTGGGGGCCCCGCTTCTATTGTTTCTCATTCCGCGCTTGAAGATGAGCGGCCCGCCGCGCACGGGCACGCTCCGTTCCACGCGCCTGAGACGCCCCCTTCTTGCCCTGTCGTTTCTTGTCGTCAGCCTCCTGCTCGCCGCCGGCGCCGCCTTGTTTTTCGGGCGCGGACTCGACGGCTGGGCGCTCACCGGCGTTTCGGCAATACAAGACGGCTGGCGGTGGCCGCGTGTGCTGGCAGCCTTTTGCGGTGGGGCGACACTGGCCCTTGCCGGCGCCATTCTCCAGCGCATGACCGGCAATCCCATGGCGTCGCCGGAAGTTCTGGGCGTATCGTCCGGCGCGATGCTCGGCGTCACATCGCTTCTGTTGATCGCGACCGCACCGACACGCACCGAACTGATCGCCGCCGGAACGGCGGGCGCGTGCGTGGTTCTCCTCATCATGTTCGCATTGTCCCGGAAGCCCGGTTTTGCGAATGAAAGGCTGCTCCTGGTCGGCATCGCCCTCGGTTCGGTCTCCGGCTTCGTCATGGCGGTGTTGATGTCCGCCCAGGATCCGCGTCTCGGCCGATTACTGTCATGGCTCTCCGGCTCGACCTACGGAATAGGTGCGGCAGAGGCCCGCATAGCCGCGAGCGTCCTGCTTGCCGGTCTGTTCATCATTCCACTGGTGAGGCGCTGGCTCGAACTTCTGCCGCTCGGCAGCGAAGCGGCAAGCGCCGCAGGCGTGTCGATCGCGCTTAGCCGGAATGTCCTGCTTGCGATCGCCGCAACGTTGACGGCGGCCGCGACAATTCTCGTCGGGCCGCTGAGCTTCGCGGGGCTGATGGGACCGCATCTGGCGCGGTTGTGGGGATTTCAGCGGGCGGGACTGCATCTGCTGGTTTCGGCCCTGACGGGAGGACTGATCCTGATGATCGCGGATTGGATTGGCCGCAACATCGCCTTTCCATTTCAGATTCCAGCCGGCCTGATGGCGGCGGTCGTCGGTGGCCCATTCCTCCTGACACTGATAGCGAGGCGGTCTTGACTGGGCTGATAGAGAGCGGCTTCCGAATGATGACCGTCATTGGAGTCGAGCGCCTCACATCTCGGCTGCGGCGATTGAGACTGGCGGGGCAGAATCTCGGTCGCTTCGACGTGCTGACCAATCTTCATGTCCGGCTTCACGTGCCCGCGCGCATGGATATGGGCGGCGGGCACAATCTGTCACCACCGGTTCTCGACGTGACCGGGCGGCCTGTGATTGATCAATCGTCGCCAGACTATGTAACGCGCTATTACACGATCCGGCGGATCGACGCGAATGCGGGCTGGATGGATGTAGACTTCGTGTTGCACGATACGCCGGGGCCGGCCGCCGATTTCGCGCGGCAGGCAAGACCGGGTGATATCTGCGGCATTTCGGGGCCTTGTGGCCTAGGCGCAAAGCCGGCGCGACGGTATCTCCTTGCCGGCGACGAAACCGCATTGCCTGCCATTTCCCGCATCGTCGAGCATCTACCGCGGGAAACTCGCGGGCTTGTTCTCATCGAAACGCAGGATGATAACGGCAGGACAAACGTGATCGCCCCGCCGGGTATAGACATCGACTGGTTCGAAAGACACAGACGGAGCAAGCGTGATTTCGTCAAGCGCACGATCGAAGCCGTCGAAGCATTTCGAAAAGAGGGCGGCGACTATTTTCTATGGATTGCCGTCGAGCATTCCGATTGGCAAGCGATCCGGCCCCATCTGCAGTCTATCCCGAAAGCGCGCTACATTCACGTTGCCTATTGGACCGCATCTCCTCTGGAAGCCACGCGCTGATGCGGCTTAACTCGATCCGAATCCATGTCGGCAATACCGAAATGGCAAGAGCTGCGCCTTCATTTACACCAAGGGGCGAATAAGCGGTTGCCGCTCCATCTGACGATGCATATTCTGCGGCGCAGAATGTTGCTGAGACCACGGGGAACCAAACCGAACCGGTAGGTTTGTCGATCCGGACAAACACCCCTGATCGCGCATCTTGCGCATTTCAATTCCTCCTGCCCGCAAAGCCCGAATGCAGATATGACAGCCGCAGTTCCCTCCACTATGACGCGTTCCAAGACTCATCTGGCCGTATTGGTCGTTTTGAGCCTCACCCATCTCCTCAACGACCTGATGCAATCGCTGATCCCGGCGGCCTATCCAATCCTGAAGGGCGCCTATGCGCTCGATTTCGTGCAGATCGGCCTGATCACGATGACGTTTCAGATTGCCGGTTCATTGCTTCAGCCGGCAATCGGCATGGTGACGGACAAACATCCGGCGCCCTATTCGCCTGTCGTGGGAATGATGTTCTCGCTTTCAGGCCTGGTGAGCCTGGCCTTTGCCCACAGCTATGCGACGATCCTTGTATCGGTCGCCTTGATCGGCATCGGCTCCTCCATCTTCCACCCGGAAGCGACACGCATGGCGCGATATGCCGCTGGTGGCCGCCAGGGTTTTGCGCAGGGGCTGTTCCAAGTCGGCGGGCAGGCCGGAGGCTCGCTCGGCCCCGTCTTCGCCGCACTCATTATCGTTCCATGGGGGCAACCGAGCCTTGCCTGGTTTGCGGTCCTTGCGCTGGTGGCCATGGCATTGCTGGTTTGGATCGGCAGCAAGCAGCGTCAGATCAGCGCAGAATTCGCGGCAATGCGGGCGAACGCCAAGAAAGCGGGCAGCGCCGTGCGTCACGCGCCGGCGACGATCGGAATTGGCCTCGTCGTGCTGACGCTGCTGATGTTCACCAAGAACGCCTATGGTGAGAGCTTCCGATCATTCTACACATTCTATCTCATGGAGAAGTTCGGCCTCTCCATCCCCTCCGCCCAGATGATGCTTTTCATCTTCTTGCTCGCTTCGGCAGCTGGAGCGCTGATTGGCGGGATCGTTGGCGACCGGATCGGCCGCTACCGGATCATTTGGATCTCGGTGCTCGGCCCTCTCCCCCTGACGCTGATCCTGCCGCATGTCGGTCTGTTCTGGACCGGCGTGTTGACGGTGATGATCAACCTGATCATGGCTAGTGCCTTCGCGTCGATCCTGATTTACGCGATCGAGCTTCTGCCTCACCGGATCGGGCTGATCGGCGGATTGTTCTACGGTCTGAATTTTGGACTTGGAGGCATCGCCGCGGCGCTCCTTGGAGTCCTCGCCGACAGCTACGGCGTTGAAACCGTCTATACCATCTGCTCGTTTCTCCCGCTCGCGGGCCTGCTCGCCTGGTTTCTTCCCAGGATAGAAGAACACGGCACTTGATCACCGAAGGCCGACGCAGCTGTTATCGAAGCCTTCACGATCCGCCCGGCGACCGTTGCACGCAGAAGGCAGTCAGTCTCGCTGCAAAGGTGACGCTCGCAGAGTTGCCGTATGCGCATAGTGGCATCACCCGCATCGAACTTACAGCTGATGTCTAGGGTCAATGCACGCATCCTGCCTCCTGCGAGCAAGAACAGGGCAGCGGAATTTCGGTCAGTCATACGCCTCGAATCGTTCGATTTCATCGATTGTTTTCACCGAAATTATTCGTTGGAAGTTGTTATTTGCAAGGGCTACCTCAGATGGCGAAGGAGTTTTCGCCATGCCTGCTGTTCCGAGCACCCACGCCCGTTCCGCCAACGCGTCCGCAGATCGTGCTAAGAATCATCCGCTGCTGCATTTCACGCCCAACTGGTTTGCCGTGACCATGGGCACGGGCATCGTCGCCATCGCGCTCGGCCAGTTTCCGCAGGCGCCGTCGCTGCATGCGGCGGGGGCGATACTGTGGCTCGCCAATATCGGGTTGTTTGGCCTCTGCGCCTTGGCCTATTTGGCCAAGTGGGTGCTGTATCCGCGCGCGGCGCGGGCGCTATTGTCGCATCCGGTCGCCTCGATGTTCCTCGGCTGCATTCCCATGGGGCTGGCGACCATCGTCAACGGGCTGTTGTCCTATGGCGTGGGGATGTTCGGGCCGGGCGCGGTATCGCTTGCTGTGGATCTGTGGATCGTCGATGCGCTGCTGTCGGTGATGATCAGCCTTGTTGTGCCGTTCATGATGTTCACGCGGCAGGATCATGCATTCAAGGAGATGAGCGCCGTCTGGCTGCTGCCGGTGGTCGCCTGCGAGGTCGCCGCCGTCAGCGCCTGTCTGCTGATGCCGCATGTGGCGGATGCCGGAGCGCAACTTTCCCTACTGGTCGCAAGTATGGTCCTGTGGGCCTGTTCCGTGCCGCTGGCGCTCGGCATTCTCGTCATCCTGTTCCTGCGCCTCGTGCTGCACAAGCTGCCGCCGGTCGCCATGGCCGCCACGAGCTGGCTGACGCTGGGACCGATCGGCACGGGTGCGGTGGGCCTGGCGCTGATGGCGACCGAGGCCGAACCTGTGCTGGCCGCCAATGGTCTCTCGGCCTATGCAAACGGTATCGCCGCCGCCTGCCTGCTCGGCGCAGTGCTGCTGTGGGGTTACGGCCTGTGGTGGATGGCGATGGCCACCGCCTTGACCGGCCGCTATCTGCGTCAGGGCATGCCCTTCAACATGGGCTGGTGGGGGTTCACCTTCCCGCTCGGCGTCTACACCGTCGCGACGCTGAAGCTGGCCGCCCTGCTCGGCTTCGCACCCCTCGCCCGCTTCGGCGAAGGCCTGACCGTCGCGCTGGTGCTGATCTGGGTCCTGGTCGCCGTCCGCACCCTGCGTGGCGTCTTCAGCCTGACCTTGTTCGAGGATCCCTCGCTAAAGCTCGCCTGACAGTTCCCGCTTGCTCTTGTCCAGTTCTTCGCTGTAGCGCCGGAGCGTATGGGCTTCGCTGAGCTGGCCGATCACCTTGCGTTCGATGAGGTCGCTGACCACGGCCAGCGCTTCGCTTTCGGTCGCATCGAACAGGGCGGCGGCCTGGCGGGCATTCATCGTCGGCAGCAGCACGTCGTTCTCGTAGCGGCGGAAGGCGAGGATGCCCCTTTCGCCCTCCGGCTTTTCCACCAGCGCCCCATAGACTTCCGGCACCAGCACCAGACCGGCATAGCGGCCATTGGTATCGGTGAGAATGACGCGCTGGGCCGAACCGATGGGGAATTTCTTCTTGAAATCCTCCAGGCTGATGTCCACCCAGGCGGTGCGCACATCGGCGCGCATCATCTTGTCGACCGTCAGGTTGCGGATCCAGCCGACGTCATGGGCGCTGCGGATGGTTTCACCACGCAAATGAAAACGCCAGGTGGCGAAGGAATAACCGAAGGTGGAGCGCACGAAGAAGGAGGAGGCGATGACCGCCGCCAGAACCAGCACCGTGATCGGAAAATCGCCCGTCGTCTCCAGCGCCAGAAAGGTCATGGTCAAGGGACCGCCGATGACGGCGACGGCCAGCGAACTCATGCCGACCACCGCATAAATCACCGGCGTCAACGTCGCATGGGCGAAATAGGGGGCGCTATAGGCAAAAATCTTGCCGAGCAGCGCGCCCATGAACAGCGAGGCGAAAAAGAGCCCGCCGCGAAAACCGGAGCCGATGGAAATTGCCGAGGCCAGCCATTTCAGCAGCAGGATGGTCAGAAGGCCGGAGATCGTCACCTCGGTCGCGAGGTTGAGATGCAGCGCCCCATGCCCGCCCGACAGCACCTGCGGCGAGACGAAGGCCAGAAGCCCGACGGCGATGCCGCCGAGCAGCGGCCGCACGGCCGGCGCGATAGCGCTTTTGCGCGCCAGTTCCTCGACCAAGGAAACGCCCTTCATCAGCAGGATGCCGACGCCGCCGCAAAACAGACCGAGCACCAGCGCCGGCACGTAATCCGCCGGCACAACAGCCCCGAACTGGCCGACATCGATCTCGAAACTGCTGGCCGAAAACAGCCGGGCGATCAGATTGGCGATCAGCGCCGAGACGACGACCGGCGTCAGGGAGGCGATGGTATAGGCGCCGATAATCAACTCGAACGCATAGAATGCGCCGGTCAGCGGCGCATTGAAGGCGGCCGCGATAGCGCCCGATGCGCCGCAGCCGACAAGGATGCGCATATCGGAACGGCGCAGGTTCAGCTTGACGCCGAGTTTCGAGGCAAGCCCTGCCGCGAGCTGCGTATAGCCGGCCTCCATGCCAACCGAGGCGCCAAAACCGTTCGACAGGATATTCTGAACCGCGACGAGAATACTGTCGGTCAGCGAAAGCCGCCCGCCATGCAAGGCATTGGCCTCGATCGGGTCGATCAGCGGCCGCTTGCGCCGGCGCGCCAGCACAAGCATAAGCAACCCGAGCAGCGCCCCGCCACAGGCCGGTGCGGCAAGCAGCACCAGCTTGTCCTCGATCAGCGACGAACTGAGCCGCTCCGAAGGATCGATCTTGAATATGGCCTGATGCATCAACGCCGTAACGGCGCTCATCGCCGTTACCGTCAGGCCGGCGGCCACGCCGACCAGCATGGCGGCGAGCACCAGACCCAGCTCGCTGCGCCGGGTCAGCAGCCGGAAGCCGGCCGGAGAAAACAGGCCACGAAGGGAGCGGAATTCGGCGGGCAGGAAGCTCAAACGCCCGAAAACTTTTGGAAATTGCATATCTGACGCGCCAGAAACTGCATGAGCCCAACAGGGCTTCGAAAAACGGCCGGCCACGGATGGCACAGCCGCACTGTGAGGGCAAGCCTAAACCATGCCGCCTGCGACGATGCGCCCACCCGCGCCACCTGCGCCTTTCAAGGCGACGTCAAATGCGGCCCTGACCGAGAGGCAGGGCCGCGAAAACCTCACGCCGCCTTGACGACGTGATATTCCTTGATGGCGACCATCTTGATCGCCGGGTAACGCTCCGCCTCGTAGCGCAGCGAAAACGCGTCCTGCGCCAGGAACACCGGATCGCCATCGAGATCGCGGGCGATATCGCCGCGGCGCTGGGTGACGAATTTTTCCAGATCGGCCGGCTGATCGGCGGAGATCCAGCGGCAGACCGAGAAGCGCGACATTTCGAAGGAGACCGGCAGGCCGTATTCGGCCATCAGCCGCTCCTTCAACACGTCAAGCTGCAGCGCGCCGACGACGCCGACGATGGCCGGCGAGCCGTCTTCCGGCGAGAAGAGCTGCACGACGCCCTCTTCGGCCATCTGGTGCAGAGCTTCCTTCAGCTTCTTCGCCTTCATCGCATCCTCCAGCCGCACGCGGCGCAGGATTTCCGGCGAGAAGTTCGGCACGCCCTGGAAGACCAGTCCTTCGCCTTCGGTCAAGGTATCGCCGATGCGCAACGTGCCGTGGTTGGGAATGCCAACGACGTCGCCGGCATAGGCGGTATCGGCAAGCTGGCGCTGCGAGGCGAAGAAAAATTGCGGCGCCGTCAGGCCCATAAGCTTACCGGTGCGCGCCAGCCGCGCCTTCATGCCGCGCTCCAGTTTGCCGGAGCAGACGCGGGCAAAGGCGATGCGGTCGCGATGGTTCGGGTCCATGTTCGCCTGGATCTTGAAGACGAAGGCGGTCATCTTGTCTTCGGCGGCATGGACGGTGCGTGTATCGGCCACCTGGTCGCGCGGCGGCGGCGCGAAATCGCCGAGCGCATTGATGAGGTCGCGCACCCCGAAATTGCGCAGCGCCGAACCGAAGAACACCGGCGTCATGTGGCCCTCAAGGAAGGCCTTACGATTAAACGGGCGGCAGGCCTCGATGGCGAGCGAGGTTTCCTCGATAAAATCGGCGCGCTCGTTTTCCGGCAGGCGGCTGGAGGCGCTTTCCGGGCCGTTGACCGGCGTGCGCTTTTCTTCCGTATCCGACCCGCGCACCGAATTGCTGGCAAGGTGATAGGAGCCGCAAAACGTCTTCGAGCGGCCGATCGGCCAGGTGATCGGCGCGGTGTCGAGTGCCAGCTTTTCCTCGACCTCATCCAGAATCTCGAAGGGATCGCGGCTTTCGCGGTCCATCTTGTTGATGAAGGTGATGATCGGGATGTCGCGCATGCGGCAGACTTCGAACAGCTTCAGCGTCCGCGGCTCGATACCCTTGGCGGCGTCGATGACCATGACGGCGGCATCGACCGCCGTCAGCGTGCGATAGGTGTCGTCGGCGAAGTCTTCGTGGCCGGGCGTATCGAGGATGTTGAAGACGTTGCCGTCATATTCGAAGGTCATGACCGAGGTGACGACCGAGATGCCGCGTTCGCGCTCGATCTTCATCCAGTCCGAACGGGTCTGCATGCGGTCCTTTTTCGCCTTGACTTCGCCGGCGAGCTGGATGGCGCCGCCGAACAGCAGCAGCTTTTCGGTCAGCGTCGTCTTGCCCGCATCCGGGTGGGCGATAATAGCGAAGGTGCGGCGGCGGGAGACCGCCTCGGCAAGGGTTTCGGCCATGGTTTTCCAGGAATTCCTTGATGAGTTGGCGACTATCTAGCGTCTCGGACGCCAATATGCAATTGACCGGGGAGCAACAGGGAGCCATCCATGCAAGAGATCCTCGGGCCGACGCTGGCCCTCATCCGCCTTCCCCATGGCGCGGGCATCGCCCTGCCGGCCTATGAAAGCGCCGGCGCCGCCGGCATGGACCTGCGCGCCGCCGTGCCGCAGGATGCGCCGCTTTCGCTTGCACCCGGCGAACGCACACTGGTGCCGACCGGCTTCATCTTCGAAATCCCCGCCGGCTTCGAAGGCCAGGTGCGACCGCGCTCCGGCCTCGCCTTCAAGAACGGCATCACCTGCCTCAACACCCCCGGCACCATCGACAGCGATTATCGCGGCGAAGTGAAGGTGCTGCTCGTCAATCTCGGCACCGAGGCGTTCGTGATCGAGCGCGGCATGCGCATCGCCCAGATGCTGGTGTCGCCGGTGGTGCAGGCGCGGATTACGGAGGCGACAAGCGCCAGCGAGACCGGACGCGGCGCCGGCGGCTTCGGCTCGACCGGCGTATGAACGCGCCGCAGACCTTTCCCGGCCTCACCTTCCGACAGGATTATTTCGACGATCCCGCCGGTTGGAAGGCCATCGGCGACCTGCTGATGACGGTGTTCGGGGTCGATATCGGTCCACTCGATGCGCTCGGCGGCCATGATCGCTCCAATATGCCCTCGGCCTATTTCGATGCCGGGGGACGCTGCGTCGCCAATTTCGCCGCCTTCTCCATGCCGCTGGTCATCGATGGCCGCAAGGTGCGGGCCGCTGCCTGGCAATCCGGCGCGGTGCTGCCTGACTATCGCGGGCGCGGCCTGTTTCGCGAACTGATCCGCATCACGCTGGAGCGCTGCGAGCAGGCCGGTTTCGAGGCCATTGTGCTCTATACCGACAAGCCGGCGCTCTATGAACCCTATGGCTTCGTCGCCTTCCGGGAGCAGACGTTTTCCGGCCCGGCGCCCTTGGTGGCCAAGACTATCGCTTCGGCACGCAGGCTATCGGTCGGAAACCCCGCCGATCTCGCCTTGCTGCGTGAAACGCTTGCCTGCCGCGCGCCGGTTTCGAACCGCATCGCGGTCTGCGGCCAGAGCCTGATGTTCCTGTTGAACGCCTATCTGGTGGACGACGTGACGCTCTCCTGGCTGGAGGCACAGCAGGCGGTGATCGCCTGGCGCCAGCCGCGGGCCGGTAATGTCGAATTGCTGGATATCGTCGCGGCGGAGATTCCGACGCTGGACACAATCCTTGCCGGCCTCGGCCTCGCGCCAAAAACCGTGACCGTGCAATTCCCGCCGGATCGTCTCGGCTGGGAGGGAACGGCGAGCGCGGTGGAGGGCGATCTGGTGTTCATGATGCGCGGACCTGAGACGCTCATGCCGCAAGGCCCGTTCCGGCTGTCGCCAATGGCGGAATTCTGATTGGGAAAAAACCTCCGAAAACCAAAAAGCCTGCCGCGGGAGGAGGTGCGGCAGGCTTTCTGAAAAGAACCGAACAGCAGCTCAAAGGGAGGAGGAGTGCTGCTGTTCCCTGCAGAGCGCCTTTGGGAGGAGGAGGTGGCACCCTGCAATTTCGAAACACGGGGGAGGAGGTCCGTTGCTTCGATGAAATGAGTTATAGCTGAGCTTTCGCTCACGGCCTAGGCGTTTTATTGCAACGCAGCAATGCATTTTTGGAGTAGCTACGTCGCATGTTCGTCACATGCGGCCAGGCCAAAACCGGAAAATGCAAAAGCGCCTGGCGAATGCACAGGCGCTTGCAAAAGACCGGAAAACGTTCCGGCAAAACCGATCAGCGAGCAAAAGCCGCCTTGGCGATGTCGCGGATCTGGCCGCGCGAAATGCCGAGGTCATTGAGTTCGCGAGCAGACATACGATCAAGCTCTGCAACGGTCTGACGATATTTGCGCCAATTATTGAACGAACGTGCGATATTCATGATAGGCCCCCTTTCACCGGGCTTTCGAAGCCAGCTGCCGGTCAGCGGCGCTTTGTTTGCTTCGATGCCTGTCTTATATCCCAGTCCATTCCCGATGAGCAGCGCCAAGCTCTCATCTCACCCATTCGTCAGTTGCATAGCTAAAGCGCAAACTGCCTCCATCCTGACCACAAATTGCCTCAGATGTGAGCATCCGCAACATCGAGGCAGCTACAGGCCGGGCTTGACGGGCGGGAAAATAGTGCTGCCATCCGACTGCTCGGATGGGCTGACGAGGCCAAGTTCTTTCAACGCGCGATGCCAGTGGGATTCGTGCTGACCCTCTGGGCGGCCATCGGCCTCCCATATTTCATAGGCGCGGCGCCGCACGGGATCCTCATCGAAATCGACGCCATCCGCAGGCTCGGTCTCCCCGGCAGTTAGATCGCCGCCTGGGCTGTTTTCCTGCGGCCCTTCCTGGTGGGGGAATTGATCGGTCGTGCCGGCTGCCCCGTTTTTCGGTGTCGTGATGCCCATGTCTCGTCTCCTCTGATGGAGACGTAACCGCTGCCTTGCGGGAAAGTTCCGTCAGTCCCTCTTATCGACGCTCTGGGCGCGGATCATCTCGATAATCGCCGAAAAATCGCGGTCGGCCGCTCCGCCTTCGCTGAATTGGCGATAGAGGCGCAGCGCGGCGCGGCCGAGAGGGGTATCGGCTCCGCTCGCCTCCGCCGCCTCCTGCGACAGGTTCAGATCCTTCAGCATCAACCCTGCCGCGAAACCCGGCCGATAGCCGTGATTGGCCGGCGAGGTCGGCACCGGACCGGGTACTGGGCAATAGGTCGTCAGCGACCAGCATTGCCCCGACGATACCGAGGCGACGTCGAACAGCGCCTGGGGCGCAAGCCCCAGCTTTTCCGCGAGAACGAAGGCCTCGCCGACGGCAATCATCGAAATGCCGAGGATCATATTGTTGCAGATTTTTGCTGCCTGCCCCATCGAGGCACCACCGCAATGGATGATGCGCTTGCCCATGGCCTGCAGGATCGGTTCGGCCCTGGCAAAAATTTCCGGCGCGCCGCCGACCATGAAAGTCAGCGTTCCGCTCGCAGCGCCCGACGTTCCGCCGGAAACCGGGGCATCCAGCGATGGGCAATTCTGGGCGGCGGCCATCGCATGCGCCTTGCCAGCGCTCTCCATATCGATCGTCGAACAATCGATGAGCAGCGTGCCCTCGGGCACCAGCGAGACGAGTTGCGACCAGACGTTCAGCACATGCTGGCCGGCGGGTAGCATTGTCAGCACCATATCGCAGCCGGCGACCGCCTCTTCCAGCGTGTTCGCGACGCGCAGGCCGTTCTGCCGCGCCTGGTCGCAAGCGGCGGAGACGACGTCGAAGCCGGTGACGTCATGCCCCGCCTTGGCGAGATTGGCCACCATTGGACCGCCCATATGGCCGAGGCCGATGAATCCGATGCTCATCTTCGTCTCCTCCTGTTTTAACCGGAAAACAGCCTTTCATGCTCCGCCGGAAAGAAGGCGGCGATATCCGCCTCGCTAACCGCCTCCAAAGTCGCGGGCTGCCAGCGCGGATTGCGATCCTTGTCGATGACAGCCGCGCGCACGCCCTCGTAGAAATCGGGATTAGCAAGCACGGCATTCGTGGCCGCGAATTCCCGCTCCAGGCAATCCTCCAGCCGTGTCGCCTGTCGCCCCAGCCGCAACAGCCGCAGGGTGACATGCAGGCTGCGCGGCGATTTGGTGTTCAGCGTCGCCAGCGTCTTCCCGGCGAAATCGCTGTCGTCCGCCTCCAGCGCCGCCACGATCGCCTCGATCCTGTCATGGGCAAACAGCCGGTCGATGGCCGCCATGGAGGGCGCAAGCATTGCGGCGGGGGCCGGCGCGGCGAGCTCGCCAATCGCCGCCGCGACCTGCGCCGCATCGCCGGCCGCCGCCAGCGCCTCAATCAAGGCCTGGCGCCGGTCGGACGCCATGAAATGGTCGGCAAGGCCGAGGGCGATCACATCGCCGGCTCCGATAATCTCGCCCGTCAGGGCGAGAAAGGTGCCGCCCTCTCCTGACTGGCGGGTGAGAAACCACGATCCGCCGACATCGGGAAAGAAGCCGATGCCGGTTTCCGGCATGGCGAAGCGCGTCCGCTCGGTGACGATGCGGTGGCGGGCATAGACGGAAAGCCCGACGCCGCCGCCCATGACGATGCCGTCCATCAGCGACACGACGGGTTTCGGAAAGCGAGCGATGCGGGCATTCAGGCGATATTCCTCGCGCCAGAAACGCGTCGCAAGCCCATCGCCGGCCCGGCCGCTGTCATGCATGGCGCGGATATCGCCGCCGGCGCAGAAACCGCGCTCGCCCTCGCCGACGAACAGGACGGCGGCAATGCCGGCATCCGCCTCGAACGCATCCAACGCGGCGTCGATGTCGCGGACCATGCCAAGCGTCAGGCTGTTCAGCGCCTTCGGGCGGTTGAGCCTGATGAGGCCGAGCGTGCCGAGGCGCTCGACCAGTGTTTCGGCGGGGGCGGTGTCAGATATGGAGTGCATGGCCAAGCGCCTTGAATGCAGCCTCCTGGAAGGCTTCGCTGCGAGTCGGATGTGCGTGGATCGTACCGGCAATATCCTCCAGCCGCGCGCCCATTTCGATGGAAAGCGCAAACGCCGCCGAGAGTTCCGAGAGCTCCGCCCCGACCGCCTGCACGCCGAGCACCAGATGATTGTCGGCCCGCGCCACGATGCGCACGAAGCCCTCCTCCTCGCTAGTGGTCAGAGCGCGGCCATTGGCGGCGAAGGGAAAACGCGCCACCTTGACGTCGAGCCCCTGCGCCTGCGCCTCGGCCGGCGACAGGCCGGCGCTGACGATCTGCGGATCGGTGAAGCAGACGGCGGGAATGCAGCGTTTGTCCCAGACGCGTTTCGCGCCCGAGACGATTTCGGCAACCATCTCGCCCTGCGCCATGGCGCGATGTGCCAGCATCGGCTCGCCGGTGATATCGCCGATGGCGAAGACCCCGCGCATCGAGGTGCGGCAGCGCTCGTCGATGCGGATGAAGCGGCCGGCGCGGTCGAGATCCAGTTCCTCGATGCCCCAGCCGTCGATGGACGGCCGGCGGCCGACGGTGACGAGAATGCGGTCTGCGGCCAGGGTTTGCGTCTCCTTGGCGGTGCGCACCACGAGGCCCGCCCCGTCCGGCGCCAGACCTTCGGCGCTCGCCCCGAGCAGCACGCGGATGCCCAATCTGTCGAGCCGCGCCATCACCGGCTTGACCAGCTCCTCGTCATACTGCGGCAGAAGCTGCCGCGTCGCCTCGACCACCGTTACCTCGCTACCCAGCTTGGCGAAGGCGGTGCCGAGTTCGAGGCCGATATAGCCGCCGCCGACCACCACCAGCCGGCGCGGCACCTCGCGCAGCGCCAAGGCCTCGGTCGACGAAATCACCGGCCCGCCGAAGGGCAGCGACGGCAGCGCGACCGGCTCCGAGCCGGTGGCGATGACCACGGCCTCGGCGCGGACCATCTGCATGCCGGTTTCAGTCTCGACCTCGACGGTCTTGCCGTCGCGAAACCGCGCCGTGCCATGCAGGATTTTCACCCGCGCCCGCTGCAAAAGCCCGGTGACGCCGCCGCTGAGCCGGCCGACGATGCCGTCCTTCCAGTCGATGGCGGCGCCGAGATCGATGTCCGGCGTCTGGACCTTGATGCCGAATAGCCCCTTTCCCTCCGCCATTTTTCGCGCGGATTGGAAAGACTCTGCGACATGGATGAGCGCCTTCGACGGGATGCAGCCGACGGTCAGGCAGGTGCCGCCCGGCCGGCGGCGCTCGACGATGACGGTATCGATACCAAGCTGGCCGGCGCGGATGGCGCAGGCATAACCGCCGGGGCCGGCGCCGATGACGAGAAGCTTGCAGGTGATCTCTTTCATGGCCGGCCTCAGTTTTCGATGAAGATCAGCGCCGGCGTTTCGAGAAGCGCCTTGATCCGCTGGATGAAGGTGGCGGCATCCCAGCCGTCGACGATGCGATGATCGAAGCTGGAAGACAGGTTCATCATCCGCCGCGGCACGAACTGGCCGCCATCCCAGACCGGGCGCATGACGATCTTGTTGACGCCGACAATCGCCACTTCCGGGTGGTTGATCAGCGGCGTCGAGGCAATGCCGCCAAGCGCGCCGAGCGAACTGATGGTGATGGTCGAGCCGCTCAATTCGTCGCGCGGGGCGCTGCCGGTGCGGGCGGCCTCCGCGACGCGGGCAAGCTCGGTCGCGCAATCCCAGATGCCGCGCGCCTCGGCATGGCGCACCACCGGCACGATCAGCCCCGCCGGTGTTTGCGTGGCAATGCCGATATGCACGGCGCTGTAACGGCTGACGATGCCGGCGGCATCGTCGAAGGTGGCGTTCAGCGCCGGCTGCTCGGCAATAGTGCGCACCAGCGCCCGCATCAGGAAGGGCAGGACGGTCAGTTTCGGCTGGTCCGGCTTGCGATCCCGGTTCATCGTGGCGCGCAGATCTTCGAGATCAGTGACATCGACCTCCTCGACATAGGTGATGTGGGGAATGCGCGAGACCGACAGCGCCATCTTATCGGCGATGCGGCGGCGAAGGCCGGTGACCTTGACCTCCTCGACCTGCGTTTTTCGTGCCATTCCCGCAGCGGATGCGGCGGATGGCGATCTCTGGGAGAGGAAAAGATCGATATCCTCATGGATGATGCGGCCGGCCGGGCCGGTGCCGCGCAGCTGCCGCAGGTCGATACCCGCCTCCTGCGCCCGGCGACGCACGGCTGGAGAGGCCAATGGCTTTGCCGCCGGCTCCGGTTCCGCCCTTGACGCAACGGGCTTTTCCACCGATGCAGGTTTTGCGGCAATGACTGGCGGCGGTTCGACAAGCGGCTCTGTCTTCTTCGCCCGAGCTGGCGCGGCAGCGGCCTGCGGCTCCGCCACCTCCCCTTCCCGCGCAATACGCACCAACGGCGCCTTGACGGCGATGCTGTCGCCAACGTCGCCGGCAAGCCAAGTGACGATGCCGGCAACGGGTGACGGGATTTCAACCGTCGCCTTGTCGGTCATGACGGCGGCGAGCACCGTGTCCTCGCGCACCGCATCGCCTGTTTTCACATGCCATTCGACGATCTCAGCTTCGGCGACGCCTTCACCGACATCGGGCATTCTCAGGACGAAATCGGGCATGGTCACGCCTCCATGACTTCGGTGAGCGCGCGGCCGACGCGCGCGGGGCCGGGGAAATAATCCCATTCCTGCGCATGCGGATAGGGCGTATCCCAGCCCGCGACCCGCACGACCGGCGCTTCCAGATGGTAGAAGCAATGTTCCTGTACCAGCGCCGCCACTTCCGCGCCGAAACCGGAGGTCAGCGTCGCCTCATGCACGACGACGCAACGCCCGGTCTTGGAAACGGAGCGAACGATGGTATCGAGATCGAGCGGCAGCAGGCTGCGCAGGTCGATGATTTCGGCATCGATGCCGGTTTCTTCCGCCGCCGCCAGCGCCACATGCACCATGGTGCCATAGGCGACGATGGTGACATCCTTGCCGGGGCGGCGGAGCTCCGCCTTGCCGATGGGAATGGTGTAATGGCCTTCCGGCACCTCGCCCAGTTCGTGCTTCGACCACGGCGTCACCGCCCGGTCGTGATGGCCGTCGAAGGGGCCGTTATAGAGCCGCTTGGGTTCGAGGAACATCACCGGATCCGGATCCTCGATGGCCGAGATCAGCAGGCCCTTGGCGTCATAGGGGTTGGAGGGCACGATCACCTTCAGCCCGCAGACATGGGTGAAAAGCGCTTCCGGGCTTTGGCTGTGGGTCTGGCCGCCGAAAATGCCGCCGCCTGTCGGCATGCGCAGCACGATGGGGCAGGTGAAATCGCCGTTGGAGCGATAGCGGATGCGCGCCGCTTCCTGCGTGATCTGGTCATAGGCCGGATACATGTAATCGGCGAACTGGATTTCGACGCAGGGTTTCAGCCCATAGGCCGCCATGCCGATCGCCGTGCCGACGATGCCGGATTCGCTGATCGGCGCGTCGAAACAGCGGGTCTTGCCGTATTTTGCCTGTAACCCTTGCGTTGCGCGAAAGACGCCGCCGAAATAACCGACATCCTCGCCGAAGACGACGACATCGTCGTCGCGCCCCATCGAGATATCCATGGCGCTGCGCACCGCTTCGATCATCGTCATCCTGGCCATGGTCAATATCCTGCCTTCTGGCGCTGGCGGCGGATATGCGGCGGCATTTCCGCATAGACGCCTTCGAAAATATCGCGGACGGAGGGTTTGCCGCCGGCATGCAGCGTGCCGTGGCTCTCGGCCTCGCGCTGCGCCTCGATCACCTCGTCCATGATTTCGGCCTCAGCCTGGGCATGCCGCTCCTCCGACCAGACGCCGCGACCAATCAGATGCTTCTTCAGCCGCAGCACGGGATCACCGAGCGGCCATGCCTCGGATTCGGTCTTCGGGCGATAGGCGCCGGGATCGTCGGAGCTGGAATGGGCGCCGACGCGGTAGGTGACATATTCGATCAGCGTCGGCCCGAGATTGCGCCGCGCGCGCTCCGCTGCCCAGCGCGCCACCGCATGGACGGCAAGATAGTCATTGCCGTCGACGCGCAGCGCCGGAATGCCGAAACCGAGGCCGCGCGCCGCAAACGTTCCCGAACCGCCGCGCGCAATGCCCTGAAACGTCGAGATCGCCCATTGATTGTTGACGATATTGAGGATGACCGGGGCCTTGTAGGTGGAGGCGAAGACCAGAGCCGAGTGAAAATCCGATTCCGCCGTCGAGCCGTCGCCGATCCAGGCGGCGGCGATGCGCGTATCGCCCTTGATCGCCGAAGCCATGGCCCAGCCGACCGCCTGCACATATTGCGTGGCGAGATTGCCGGAGACAGTGAAGAAGCCGTGCTCCTTGGAGGAATGCAGCACCGGCATCTGCCGGCCATGCAGCGGATCGAGCTCGTTGGAAAAAATCTGGTTCATCATCGTGACCAGCGGATAGTCGTCGGAAATCAGCAGTCCCGCCTGGCGATAGGTCGGGAAATTCATGTCGCCCTTTTCCAGCGCCTTGCGGAAACCGCAGCTCACCGCCTCCTCGCCCAGATGCTGCATGTAGAAAGAGGTCTTGCCCTGACGTTGCGCCATCAGCATGCGGGCATCGAAGGCGCGCAGCCGCATCATGTTGCGCAGGCCCGTCAGCAATTGCGCGTCGGTCAGCGATCCGGCCCACGGGCCGACCGCTTCGCCCTCGCGATTGAGCACGCGGATGATCGAATAGGCGAGGTCGCGGATGGTATCGGGCGCGGCATCGACCTCCGGGCGCGGCACGCTGCCGGCCTTGGGAATTTTCACATTGGAGAAATCCGGCTGTCCGCCCGGCCGCACGGCGGGTTCGGGGACATGCAGGCTCAATCGGGTGGTTTCGGTCATGCCTTCTCACCTCCTTCTAATCCCGCGCGGCTAGAGCGCGCGGGCGATCACCATGCGCTGGATATCGCTGGTCCCTTCGTAAATCTGGCAGATGCGCACATCCCGGTAGATGCGCTCGACCGGGTAATCGGCCATGTAGCCATATCCGCCATGAATCTGGATCGCGTCGGAGCAGACGCGCTCGGCCATCTCCGAGGCGAACAGCTTTGCCATCGAGGCTTCCGAGAGGCAGGGCTCGCCCGCCTCCTTCAATGCGGCCGCATGCAGCACAAGCTGGCGCGCCGCCTCGATGCGGGTCGCCATGTCGGCGAGCCGGAAGGCGACGGCCTGATGCTCGACAATCGGCTTGCCAAAGGCGATGCGCTCGCGGGCATAATCCCGCGCCGCCTCGAAAGCCGCGCGCGCCATGCCGACCGCCTGCGCCGCAATGCCGATGCGGCCGCCTTCGAGATGCGCCAGCGCGATCTTGTAGCCCTCGCCTTCCGCCCCGAGGCGCAGCTCGGCGGGAATGCGCAGATTGGTAAAGGCGATCTGGCAGGTGTCGGAGGCGTGCAGCCCCAATTTTTCCTCGACGCGCACCACCTCGTAACCGGGCGTATCGGTCGGCACGATGAAGGCGGTGATGCCCTTCTTGCCGGCCGCGGGATCGGTCAGCGCGAAGACGATGACGGCATGGCCGTTCTTGCCCGAGGTGATGAACTGCTTGGCGCCGTCGATGATATAGTCGTCGCCCTCGCGCCGCGCCCGCGTCTTCAGGTTGGAGGCGTCGGAGCCGGCCTGCGGCTCGGTCAGCGCAAAACCGCCGATCCATTCGCCGCTCGCCAATTTCGGCAGGAAACGCTGCTTCTGCTCCTCGGTGCCGAAATTCAGGATCGGCAGGCATCCGACGGAATTGTGGACGCTCATGATCGTCGAGCAGGGGCCGTCGCCGGCGGCGATCTCCTCCAGCGCCAGCGCATAGGCGACCGCGCCGGTCTCGGCCCCGCTATAGGCTTCCGGCACCAGCATGCCGAGAAAACCGAGTTGACCCATCTCCCGCAACTCTTCGCGCGGGAAACGGCTTTGACGGTCGCGCTCCGCAGCGCCTGGCATCAGGCGTTCGCGCGCGAAATCGCGGGCCATGTCGCGGATCTGCCGCTGGGCTTCGGTAAGAATCATGCTTCCTCCCGTTCGCTTCCCTGGCGCATTCCGGTCCCTCCAGACCGAAATGCGAAGCGCGCATCGCGTGTGGATCGAACGATCTGCGACACCATGCGTTTTCTGAACGATACCACCAAGCAAAGCGTAATTCAAAAGCATTTTGATTGACAGTTAACGCATAAGCGATATCTTTGATCCATTGAAACCTGATATTGTAGATCATATGATCCATGATTGAGCTGGATAGCTACGACCAGAAGATTTTGCATGTGCTCGGCGAGGACGGGCGGGTGAGCTGGCGCGATCTGTCGGCGCGAATCGGCCTCTCCTTCACTCCAACCTTGCGACGGGTGCGCAAGCTGGAGGAGGAGGGCATCATTCGCGGCTATTCCGCCGTCTTCGACGAGAACCGGCTGCTCGGCACGATGGGCGTATTCATTTCGGTGACGCTGGAACGGCAGATCAAGGATGTGCTGACGCATTTCGAGCATAGCGTCGCCTCCATTCCCGAGGTCGTCGGCGGCTACCAGACGAGCGGCAACCAGGATTACCTGATCCACGCCATGGTTCGCGACCTGCCGCATTATCAGGAACTGCTGGATTTCCTGACGACCGTTCCCGGCGTCGCCCGCATCCAGTCGAATTTTGCCATTAAAACATTCGTGCGCCGTTCGGCATCCTTTCCCGCTGGCGCGGAGACCTAGATATAAGGTGATGGACGCGAGGAGGCGCCCGTTAGCTTGAAAATTCGCAGCCCCGCTGCCCGGAGGAGGAGTGTGCCGTGATGAACCTCGACCTCGCTGCCCTGTTCGATGCCGATCTCGGCGACGAGATCGGCGCTCTGCGCCAGAGCGTGCGCAAATTCGCCACCGACCGCATCGACCCCATCGCCATGGAAACCGATCGCGAAGACCGTTTTCCGCGTTCCCTCTGGCCGGAGATGGGCGCGCTCGGCCTGCACGGCATCACCGTTTCGGAAGATTATGGTGGGGCAAACATGGGCTATCTCGCCCATTGCGTCGCCATGGAGGAAGTGAGCCGCGCCTCGGCCTCGGTCGGCCTATCCTATGGGGCGCATTCCAACCTGTGCATCAACCAGATCCACCGCTGGGGCACGCCGGAGCAGAAAAACCGCTATCTCCCCAAACTCATTACCGGCGAGCATGTCGGCGCGCTGGCGATGAGCGAGACGGAGGCCGGCTCGGATGTCGTCTCCATGCGGCTGCGCGCCGACCGGCGCGGCGACCATTACGTGTTGAACGGCGCCAAGATGTGGATCACCAACGGCCATGAGGCGGATGTGCTGGTCGTCTATGCCAAGACCGATCCCTCCGCCGGCCCACGCGGCATCACCGCCTTCCTGATCGAAAAAAGCTTCAAGGGTTTTCGCCCGGCGCAGAAGCTCGACAAGCTCGGCATGCGCGGCTCGCCGACTTCGGAGCTGGTGTTTGAGGATTGCGCCGTGCCGGAGGTCAATATCCTCGGCGAGTTGAACGACGGCGTCGGCGTGCTGATGAGCGGACTGGATTTCGAGCGGGCGGTGTTGGCCGCTGGCCCGGTCGGCATCATACAGGCGGCGCTCGACCTGGTGCTGCCCTATGCAGGGGAGCGGCGGCAGTTCGGCCGCCCTATCGGCGAATTCCAGCTCGTCCAGGCCAAGATCGCCGACATGTATGCTTCGATGAACGCTTCGCGCGCCTATGTCTATGCCGTGGCGCGCGCCTGCGATGCCGGGCGGATCACACGGCAGGATGCGGCCGGCGTCATCCTGTTCACCGCCGAGCGGGCGACGCAAGTGGCGCTCGACGCCATCCAGCTCCTCGGCGGCAGCGGCTATGTCAATGACAGCGCAGCCGGCCGGCTGCTGCGCGATGCAAAGCTTTACGAAATCGGCGCCGGCACCAGCGAAATCCGCCGCATGCTGATCGGCCGTGAATTGCTCAAAGGTCATATGGGGGCCGGCCTATGAGACTAACGTCCACGCTAGTGCATGATACCGCCTATGAGGCCAATGCCGCCGCCTTGCGCGCCCTCGTCGAGGATTTGCGGACCAAGGTCGCTGAGATTTCCAGAGGCGGCGGCGAGAAGGCGCGCGAACGCCATATCGGGCGCGGAAAACTGCTGCCGCGCGAGCGCATCGAGGCGCTACTCGATCCCGGCACGCCATTTCTGGAACTGTCGCAATTCGCCGCTTATTGCGTCTATGACGAGCCGGTGCCGGCCGCCGGCATTCTCACCGGCATCGGCCGTGTCGGGGGCCAGGAATGCGTCATCATTGCCAATGACGCGACAGTCAAGGGCGGCACCTATTATCCGCTGACGGTGAAGAAGCATCTGCGCGCCCAGGAGATCGCCCGCGAAAACCGCCTGCCCTGCCTCTATCTCGTCGATTCCGGCGGCGCCAACCTGCCGAACCAGGACGAGGTGTTTCCCGACCGCGATCATTTCGGCCGCATCTTTTACAATCAGGCGACACTTTCGGCCGAAGGCATCGCCCAGATCGCCGTGGTCATGGGAAGCTGCACCGCCGGCGGCGCCTATGTGCCGGCGATGAGCGACCAATCGGTGATCGTGCGCAACCAGGGCACCATCTTCCTCGGCGGCCCGCCGCTGGTGAAGGCGGCGACCGGCGAGGTGGTGAGCGCGGAAGAGCTTGGCGGCGCCGACGTGCATTCGCGCCAGTCCGGCGTCACCGACCATTATGCCCTGAACGACCGCCATGCGCTGGCGCTGACCCGGCGCATCGTCGCCACCCTCAACCGCCGCAAGCAGGTCGATCTCGACATACGCGAACCGGCCGAACCGCTCTATCCGGCCGAGGATCTCTACGGCATCATTCCCGCCGACACGCGCAAACCCTTCGAGGTGCGCGAGGTGATCGCCCGGCTGGTCGACGGCTCCGAATTCGACGAGTTCAAGGCGCTCTACGGCACGACGCTGGTCTGCGGCTTTGCGCATCTTTACGGCTATCCCGTCGGCATCGTCGCCAATAACGGCATCCTGTTTTCGGAATCGGCGCTGAAGGGCGCGCATTTCATCGAGCTGTGCTGCCAGCGCGGCATTCCCCTGATCTTCCTGCAGAACATCACCGGCTTCATGGTCGGCCGCGCCTATGAGGCCGGCGGCATCGCCAAGGACGGCGCCAAGCTGGTCACCGCGGTCGCCTGCGCCCGGGTGCCGAAATTCACCGTCATCATCGGCGGCTCCTTCGGCGCCGGCAACTACGGCATGTGCGGCCGGGCCTATTCGCCGCGCTTTCTCTGGATGTGGCCGAATGCGCGCATTTCGGTGATGGGCGGCGAGCAGGCGGCCTCGGTGCTGGCGCAGGTGAAGCGCGACGGGCTGGAGGCGCAGGGCAAGATCTGGCCGGCGGCGGAGGAAGAGGCGTTCAAGACGCCGATCCGCGCCCAATACGAAACCCAGGGACACCCCTATTATGCCAGCGCCAGGCTCTGGGACGACGGCATCATCGATCCGGCCGACACGCGCCGCGTGCTGGGGCTCGGGCTCTGGGCGGCGCTGAACGCGCCGGTCGAGCAGACCCGGTTCGGCATTTTCAGGATGTGAGGAGGCGGCGATGTTTGCCAAACTGCTGGTCGCCAATCGCGGCGAAATCGCCTGCCGGATTATCCGCACCGCAAGGCGGATGGGGATATCGACGGTCGCGGTCTATTCGCAAGCGGATCGCGACGCCGCCCATGTCGCTATGGCGGACGAAGCCTATGCCATCGGCCCCGCACCGGCGCGGCAGTCCTATCTGGATGGCGAAAAAATCATCGAGACGGCGCGGCGATGCGGCGCGCAGGCCATCCATCCCGGCTATGGTTTCCTCTCCGAAAATGCCGGCTTCGCCGAGGCCTGCGCGGCGGCCGGGCTTATCTTCGTCGGCCCGCCGGCAGCGGCCATTCGCGCCATGGGCGGCAAGAGCGAGGCCAAGGCGCTGATGACGGCGGCAGGCGTGCCCGTCGTTCCCGGCTATCACGGCGCTGAGCAGGCGGAAGGCTATCTGGCTGGGCAGGCAGAAGGTATCGGCTATCCCGTGCTGCTCAAGGCCTCCGCCGGCGGCGGCGGCAAGGGCATGCGCATCGTCGAGCGCCCCGAGGATTTTGCGGCGGAACTGGCCGGCGCAAAACGCGAGGCGATGGCCGCCTTCGGCGACGAGCGGATGCTGATCGAAAAATACCTCATCCGCCCGCGCCATATCGAGGTGCAGGTCTTTGCCGACAATCACGGACATTGCGTCGCCCTGTTCGAGCGCGATTGCTCGATCCAGCGCCGGCACCAGAAGGTGATCGAGGAGGCCCCTGCCCCCGGCCTTTCCGAAGAACTGCGGCGGCGGATGCAGAATGCGGCGGTCGCGGCGGCAAAAAGCATCGATTATTCCGGTGCCGGCACCATCGAATTCCTGCTCGATGCCGGCGGCGATTTCTACTTCATGGAAATGAATACCCGTCTGCAGGTCGAGCATCCGGTCACCGAATTCATCACCGGCCTCGATCTCGTCGAATGGCAATTGCGCGTCGCGGCCGGAGAGGCCCTGCCGGAGTCGTGGGACAGGCTCGCCATCGACGGTCACGCCATCGAGGCCCGGCTCTATGCCGAGGATCCCGCCCATGACTTCCTGCCCTCGACCGGGCGCATCCGCCATCTCGTGCTGCCGGCGCAAACGGCGGAGTTGCGCATCGATAGCGGCATCCGCGCCGGCGATGCGATTACGCCGCATTACGACCCGATGATCGCCAAGCTTATCGTCCATGGTCCGGATCGCGAAACGGCTGTACGACGGCTCGGCCGGGCGCTGGAGCAGGTAGCGATCGCCGGCGTGAGCGCCAATACCGGCTTTCTGGCGCGGTTGGCCCGCTTGCCGGATTTCGTCCATGCAGACCTCGACACCGGCTTCATCCCTCGCAACGAGGCGGCATTGCTGACGACGCCCGCGCCGAATGCCACGGCCATCGGCCTCGCCGCGCTCGGGATTGTCGCATGGCGCAAGGCGGCGGCGAGGCGGCAAGCGGCAACCACAGTCGATCCACACAGCCCCTGGGCCAGCACCGACAGCTTTCGCCTCAACGCCCCGGCCCGCGAGACTCTGCGGCTGGCAATCTCGGGCAACAGTCTTGCGCTTGCCATCCGGCATGATGCCGACGGTATCGATATCGAGACGGAGGAGCAGACGATCCGCGCCGAGGGCCGGCTCAGCGAGGATGGTCTGCTTTCCGCCCGCATCAATGGCGCAAAGCGAACGGCCCATTTCTTTGCCGAGCGCCATGAATTCAGCCTGTTCATCGATGGCGAGCGTCTGCTTGTCAGTCTGCCCGACGATCTCGAAGCCGGCAGCGGCGTCGCCGCCTCAGGCGGGCTGACCGCGCCGATGCCCGGCTTTATCCGCGCCGTGCTGGTTTCGGTCGGAACGCAAGTCGAGCAAGGTCAGGCGCTGGTCGTCATGGAGGCAATGAAGATGGAGCATACCATCCGCGCGCCCTTGGCCGGCACCATCGGCGCGATCCATGCCGGCGAAGGGGCGATGGTCGAGGCCGGGACGGTGCTGGTCGAATTCGAGGCGGAGGGCGGCTGAGATGGACATGCCGCAGGAGGTCCGGCTGGTTGAAGTCGGCCCGCGCGACGGCTTGCAGAACGAAAGCGCCGCCGTCTCCGTCGCGACGCGGATCGAACTGATCGAGCGCCTCGCCGCCGCCGGCCTGCCGGCGGTGGAGGCCGGCGCCTTCGTTTCCCCGAAATGGGTGCCTCAAATGGCGGCATCGGCCGCCGTCTACGCCGGCCTCACCCGGCGGCGCGGCACCGCCTATCCGGCGCTGGTGCCAAACCTCAAGGGGCTGGAAGCCGCACTTGCGGCAAAGGTCACGGAAATCGCTGTCTTCGTCTCGGCCTCCGAACGTTTCAGCCAGAAAAACATCGCCTGTTCGCGCGCCGAAAGCATCACGCGCCTCAGCCCCGTCGCGGAAAAAGCCCGTGCCCATGGACTCAAGCTGCGCGGCTATGTCTCTTGCATCGCCGGTTGCCCCTATGAGGGCGATGTCGCGCCGGCCGAGGCGGCGGCGATGGCGCGCGAACTGATCGGCCTTGGAGCCTATGAAATCTCGCTCGGCGACACCATTGGCGTCGGCACGCCCCGGCAAATCCGCACCGTCATCGAAACCGTGGCCGCCGATATCCCGCGCGAACAAATCGCCATGCATTTCCACGACACCTATGGGCAGGGCGTCGCCAATGTCTTCGCCAGCCTGCAGTCGGGGATTGCGGTTTTCGACAGTTCCGTCGCCGGCCTCGGCGGTTGCCCCTATGCGCCCGGCGCCAGCGGCAATGTCGCGACCGAAGACGTGGTTTACCTGCTGCATGGCCTCGGCATCCGCACCGGCGTCGATCTCGACGCCGTCACCGAAACCGGCGGCTGGATCAGCGCCGCCCTCGGCCGCGCCAATGCCAGTCGCGCCGGCCGGGCGTTGCTCGCCAAAAAATCCTCGGAGGCCGTACCATGACCGATGTCCTTCTCCACGAGCGACGCGACAATGTGTTGTGGCTGACCCTCAACCGGCCCGAGGTTCACAATGCGCTGAACGCCGCGCTGACCCATGCCCTGACTGAAGCGCTCCAATTGGCTTCGGACGACGAGGCCGTGCGCGCCGTAGTGCTGACCGGCGCGGGAGAGCGCACTTTCTGCGCCGGCGCCGATCTCAAGGAAAGCGCCGGCGGCATGTTCCAGTCGGAGAACGGCGCCAACCCCATCGCCGATGTGCTGCGCGCCATCGAGGCCTGCGGCAAGCCGGTTATCGCCCGTATCAACGGCGCGGCCTTGGCCGGCGGCATGGGCCTCGTCGCCGCCTGCGATCTGGCGATTGCCGCCGACCATGCCCGGTTCGGCCTGCCGGAAGTCCGCGTCGGCCTGTTTCCGATGATGGTGGCGGCGATGCTGATGGAGCGCATTCCGCAGCGGCGGCTGCAGGCCATGGCCTATCTCGGCGAGACGTTCACCGCCACCGAGGCCGCCGAATACGGGCTGATCGACCGCGCCGTTCACAGTGCCGGTCTCGATGACGAAATCGAAAAACTCCTGGCCATGCTCAAGCGCAACTCCCCGTCGGCGATACAGGAAGGCAAGGCGGCGATGCAGGCCATGCGGGCAATGGCGCCGGAGGAACGCCTCGCCTTCGCCGAACGCCAAATCGCCGCACTCGGCAACAGCGAGGATGCCCGCGAAGGCCGGGCCGCCTTTGCCGAAAAGCGCAAGCCGCGCTGGGCGCATTAGCCTGCCCTTAAAGTAGTGGTCTCTAAATAGTGGCGCGCATTGCTTGTCGAATCGGTTGAGATTTAGAAAAAGAATACCTTTACCACCTACGCTGCCCGCAGCTTCATCTGACACGAGACGCCGCCATGGCCACTGATGACCACGATAGCCAACTGTTCGACCTGGCGCCGATTGCCATGTGGATCGAGGATTTCAGCGGTGTGAAGGCGGTCTTCGACGGCCTGCGTGCGCAGGGCATCGAGGACATCGCCGCTTATCTCGCTGAGGATACGTCCCGCGTCGCCACCTGTTCGCAAGCCATTCGCGTGCTCAAGGTCAATCGCAAGACACTGGAGCTGTTCGAAGCCGAGGATATGCAGCATCTGGTCGCAAATCTCGACCGCGTCTTTCGCGACGACATGCTCGCCAGCCATATCAACGAGCTGACCCAGTTGTTCAACGGCGAAAGGGAGTTCACCAGCAACACGGTGAACTACAGCCTGAACGGCCAGCGCCTCGATATCCAGCTGCGCGGCTCCGTTCTGCCGGGCTATGAGGACAGTCTCGGCCGCGTGCTTCTGACCACGGAAGATGTAACCCAACGCGAGGAAGCGCGCCGCCGCGAGCAGTTGCAGCGCCGTTACGCCGAGGGCATTTTCGAACATTCTCCGGTGTCGCTCTGGGTCGAGGATTTCAGCAGCATCAAGACGCTGCTGGAGGGTATTCGCGATCGCGGCATCGAGGATCTGCGGGTCTTTACCGATGTCCACCCCGAATTCGTGCGTCAATGCATGAGCGAAATCCGCGTCATCGATGTCAATCAGGCAACGCTCGACCTGTTCCGCGCGCCGGATCGGCATACGTTGCTGCAGCGCCTGTCCGAGGTTTTCCGTGGCGAAATGGAAAAGCACTTCCGCGAGCAATTGATCGAATTGTGGAACGGCAAGCTGTTGCAGCATCGCGAGGTGGTCAACTATGCCCTCGACGGCACGGCGCGGCATCTGCTTTTGCAGTTCTCCGTCTTCCCCGGCTACGAGGCCGACTGGTCGCTGGTTCAGGTGGCGTTGACCGATATTACCGCCCGCAAGAAGGCCGAGGCTTATCTCGAATATCTCGGCAAGCATGACGTGCTGACCAAGCTGCACAACCGCGCCTTCTACACCGATGAACTGAACCGGCTGGAACGCAAGACGCTCAGGCCGGTGTCGATCATCGTCGCCGATCTCAACGGCCTCAAGGATGCCAACGACCAGCTCGGCCACGATGCCGGCGACAGCCTGTTGCGCCGTATTGGCGAAGTGTTGGGCGAAGCCGTCACCCAGCCCAATTGCGCCGCCCGCATCGGCGGCGACGAATTCGCCATTCTGATGCCCGGCAGCAACCGCGCGGAAGTCGAGACGATGATCGAAAACATCAACCGACTGATGGCGATGAACAACCAGTATTATTCCAAGCTGCCGCTGAGCATTGCGCTGGGCGCCGCCACCAGCGAGCCCGGCGAGAGCATGGAAGCCGTCGTCCGCCGCGCAGACCTTGCCATGTATGCGGAAAAGGAAAAACATTACGCAGTGCTTCAGGCGCGGGCGGCCGTTCGCCGCGCCTGAAGGCCATGTTCAGAGGCAAGCGCCAGATGGTTTTCAACTCGCCTTGCGCGCCGCCATTGCCGTAACCTCGACGCGCATGGACGGGTCGGCCAGCGCGCTGACGCCAACCGCGCAGCGCACCGGATAGGGCGGCTTGAAATAGCGCGTATAGACTTCGTTGAAGCCGGGACGGTCAGCCATATCCGTCAGATAGATCGTCAGATGCAGCACGTGATCGAGACCGCTGCCGGCTTTCTCGAGCGCGGTCTTCAGCCAGGCGAGCGTGCATTCGGATTGCGCTGTGATATCGCCCGTTTCCATGGACCCATCCTCGCGCAACGGCACCTGCGTCGTCACCAGGAGATTGCCGAGACCCGCGACATCGGACGAAATCGCATCCGGATCGGTATCGTCAGGAATGAAAAGCGGCGTGTTATCGGCCATCGTCTGGTCTCCTTGCTACTGAAGGCGCGACCATAGCGGAAACTCACCCGTCTCTTCACCCCCGAACGCGCGATATCCCTCGGACAATTTGCCGACCTGTCAGCGCCCGATGCCCCGGGGTCGATTTTGCGCACATCGTCTTGTCTTTCACGGATATGTCCGTCGACGCCATCCTCTAACTCCCCTGCTTTTATCTCTTGTTCTATTTGCATTGTGGGAAAATTGGATTCCACCCTTGAGCACAAGGGGCCACGATGCCGGCGAAGCGCTGAGCCGGATTATCCGGTAGACGGCAAGTCTGGCTGCGCCGTTCAGGTGACCTTTCAACATTCGCCAAGATTGGGGCTTGCAAGGCTGGCCTTTTCCGGTCTATCTACTGCGCATCACAGGGGTGCTCCGTATTGCCGGGGCTGAGATGCGGTCGACAAGATCGCGGACCCTTTAGCTGATCTGGATAATGCCAGCGGAGCGAGGTTGAGCGATGTTTTCCGGCGCGCAGATTTCCCTGTATCCCATGACCGACGATTTCGTCGGCGTCATCATGTCCGCGCTTGGCGCGCTCGATCCCTATCGCGAGCGGCTGCGCATCGAGACGGACGATATTTCCACCCTGCTGGTCGGCACGCCCGATGTGGTGTTTGCGGCCATGCGCGATCTGTTCGTCGCGGCGGCGAAGACCGGCAAGCATTGCGTGCTGCACGCGACGATCTCGCGCGGTTGCCCCGGAGAGCCGGACGACCCGATCTGCCAGACGCCCGAGCTTTCCGGCCCGCTTGCGCCGATGGATCAGCGCAAGGCCGAGGCGCTGGCCGCGATTGCGAATGCCCCCGTGAGCGGTCAGACCGCAGCGGCGCAATTCTCGCTTTATACGCTCGGCATCGACCGGCACATGGACGAAATCTACGGCTGCATCGACGTCGTCAAATCCTCCGGCACCTTCGAGAAATCCAAGAATTTCTGCACGAAGCTGCGCGGCGATGCCGGCGCCGTCTTCGCAACGGTCGGCGAAGCCTTTTTGCGCTTCGGCCCGCCGGCCGGGCATGTCACGGTGGATCTCACCGTTTCGGCCAACAGCCCCAGCGCCGTCTGACGCCAGCCCTTTCCTGAATCCGAGTTTTCGATGACCGAGCCTTCGTCCGGTGTGGGAGCGCGCGCGCCCTTGCGCCATGCTATCAGCCAGTATCTTCCCGCAACCATCGCCTTTGCGGCGTTGCTTTGCTTGTGGGAAGCCTATGCGCGGCTCTCCGGCATCGCACCGATGACCTTGCCTCCGCCGTCCCAGGTTCTCATCTCAGCCTGGCGCAACCGCGAGGGATTGTGGGAAAACATCCTGCCGACGCTGCGCGCCACGCTGGCCGGCTTTGCCTTTTCACTGGCGACGGCCTTCATCCTGTCGGTGCTGGTCGATTTCTTCCAGCCGCTGCGCCGGGCGCTGTTCCCTCTGTTCATCGTCAGCCAGACCTTGCCGCTGGTGGCTATCGCGCCGCTCGTCGTCCTCTGGTTCGGCTTCGGGCTTTTGCCGAAGATCCTGCTGGTGGCGCTGGTCACCTTCTTTCCAATGCTGGTGGCTCTGAGCGAGGGTTATCGCTCGGTGCCGGAGGAAATCGAGGCGCTGCTGGCCTCTATGGGCGCGGGACGGACAAAACGCTTCCTGCTGGCGCGACTGCCCTCGGCGCTGCCCTATTTCTTCGCGGGGCTTCGCATCTCCATCACCTATGCCGTGGTCGGGGCGATCTTTGCCGAATATGCCGGCGCGGCGAAGGGGCTCGGCATCTATATCCTCAACGCCAAGAACAATTTTCGCGCCGATCTGGTGCTCGCCGCCGTCATCGCCAGCGCGGTGCTGACGCTTCTGCTTTTCGGGATGACGCTCGTCATACAGCGCCTCGCCATGCCCTGGGCAAAGCCCGACGACGGAAGCCGGCCATGACGCCGCCGCGCCTGCAACTCGACCATGTCTCCTGCGGTTATGACAAGCTCGCCGTGCTCGACGATTTGTCGCTGACGGTGCATCCCGGCGAATTCGTCTCGATCCTCGGCCCCTCCGGCGCCGGCAAGTCCACCCTGTTCCGGCTACTAACCGGGGCCTTGAAACCGCAAGCCGGCACCATCCTCTTCGATGGCGAACCCCTGTCGCAAACCGCCCGCCCCTTCGCCTTCATGCCGCAACGCGATGCGTTGATGCCGTGGCGGCGGATCATCGACAATGCCACCCTCGGGCTGGAAGTGCAGGGCATGAGCCGACGGGCGGCGCGCGACAAGGTCCGGCCGCTGTTTGCCGAATTCGGGCTTGCCGGTTTCGAGGATCGCTATCCGACAGCCCTTTCCGGCGGCATGCGCCAGCGGGCGGCGCTGCTGCGCACCGTCGTGCAGGAGCGGCCGATGCTGCTGCTCGACGAACCTTTCGGGGCGCTCGATGCGCTGACCCGCAGCCGCATGCAAATCTGGCTTTCGGACATGTGGCGGCGGCATCGCTGGACGGTGCTGCTCGTCACCCATGACGTGCGCGAGGCCGTGCTCCTGTCGGATCGCATCCACCTGCTTTCGCCGCGCCCGGCGCGGGTGATCCGCGATATCGCAGTCGATCTTCCCCGCCCCCGCTTCGATGGAGAGACCGCAGCCAGCGCGGCAGCGCTCGAAACCGACATTCTCAAAACCCTGTTCCAGAACGAGGAGACACCATGATGCATCTTTCCCTGTCGCGCCGCAGCCTTCTCACCGCGCTTGCCGCCCTGCCGCTCACCACCCTGCCGCTGCGCGCCGAAGAGCGGCAGAAGGTCAGCGTTGCACTGGACTGGACGCCGAACACCAACCACATCGGGCTGTTCGTCGCCCGCGACAAAGGCTTTTACCGCGAGGCCGGGATCGATGTGGATATCCTGCCCTATACCGATACTTCGGCCGCGACGCTGGTCGCCAATCACGTCGCCGATTTCGGTATTCTCGGCTCCATCGGCTTGTTGACGCAGCGCAGCGCCGGGGCCGATCTCGTCGCCGCCTATGCCGTCACCCAGACGGAAACCGGCCGCCTCGTCTTCAAGGCGGATCGCAAGGACATCCAGCGCCCGCGCGATCTCGACGGCCTCAAATATGGCGGCTTCGGCAGCGCCTGGGAAAACGCGCTGATCGGCTCGATCATCCGCCGTGACGGCGGCAAGGGCGCGTTCGAGACGATCACGCTCGGCACCTCCGCCTATCAGGCGCTCGACAGCGGCGCGGTGGATTTCACCCTCGAAGTCTATACCTGGGAGGGCGTGAAGGCAGAACTCGACGGCGTCGCCCAGCGCGCCTTCCGTTATGCCGATTACGGGGTGCCGGACGAACATACGGCCCTGATCGGTTCCAGCAGCAAGGTTCTGGCCGAAAAGCCGAAGGAGGCGAGCGCCTTCCTGCAGGCGACGCGCCGGGGATACGATTTCGCCGTCGACCATCCCGACGAGGCGACCGATCTGCTCGTTGCCGCCAACAAGGATGCCCTGACCGACCGGAAACTGGTGCGCGCATCGCTGCAGGCATTGATCGACGGCCATTACCTGCGCAACGCGACTGGCGTGTCCGGTCGCATTGACCCACAGAAGATGGAAGCCATCGGCGCCTATCTCTTTGACGCCGGCATCCTCAAGGATGGCAGTGGTGAGAAACTGGTAAAACGGCCAGACTTTTCGGCCTATTTCACCAACCAGCCGCTCGGCTGAGACAGCTTTTGCAACGTGACGCCGGCGGGCCTTAACAGGCCCGCCTTCCATAGCCCTCATGGAACTTTTCGATCCCTTTCGCGTTGCAACTGCGCAGCGCCGAAAGGCGTCCCGCCTGCTGTGCAATTCCTGGCCCCCAATCGCGACTTTCGAATTTTACAGTGGTTTTCAAAAAGGCGTTTCAACTTATCGGCGAAAGGGCTCCGATATGGCAATCCGATTGACGGCGGCACTGATGGCATTGATCGGCCTCGTGCTGCTGGCCGGCGGCGGCTGGCTTCTCTCCCTGGGCGGCAGCCCGTATTATCTTCTGGCCGGTCTCGGCTTTCTCGTCACCGCAATCCTGCTGTTCCAGAAAAATGCACAGGCGCTGACCGTTTATGCGGTGGTGGTCGTCGCCTCGCTTGCCTGGGCGATCTGGGAGGTGGGGCTCGACTGGTGGCAGCTCGGGCCTCGTGGTGGCGTCGTCATCCTGATCGGCCTGTGGCTTCTGACCCCGTGGATTCGCCTGCCGCTCGGTTTTTCCAGCCCGACAGGATATCGCTATGGCGTCAGCGGAAGACCGCTTGCCGTCGCGGTCGGCTTGTCGATTCTCGTCGCCGTCGTCTCGATGTTCTTCGACCCTTACGACCAGGCAGGCGAACTGCCGCAGCAACAGGCAGCCGCCACGCCGGCGCTGGGCGGAAACGTTCCGGATGGCGAATGGCACCAGTACGGGCGCACGCCCTATGGCCAGCGCTATTCGCCGCTCGACCAGATTTCGGTCAAGAACGTTGGGAATTTGCAAGAAGTCTGGCGCTACCAGACCGGCGACGTCAAACGCCCGGACGATGTCGGCGAGACCACCTATCAGGTGACGCCGTTGAAGGTCGGCAATTCTCTCTACCTTTGCACACCGCACAATCTCGCCATCGCGCTTGATGCCGCGACCGGCAAGGAAAAGTGGAAATTCGACGCCAATGCCGGCATGAACCCGGACCGGCAGCACCAGACCTGCCGTGGGGTCACATACTACAAAGATGCGGCCGCGACACCCGGCACCGCCTGCGCCGAACGCGTCTATCTGCCGACCTCCGATGCGCGGCTGGTCGCGCTCGATGCCGCCAACGGCCAGGTCTGCACCTCCTTCGCCGACAAGGGCGTGCTGCATCTGGAAACCGGCATGAAATACAATCCGGCCGGCTATTATTACTCGACCTCGCCGCCCACCATCGCCGCCGGCAAGATCATCATCGGCGGCGCGGTGAACGACAATTATTCGACGCAGGAGCAATCCGGCGTCATCCGCGCTTTCGACGTCAATACCGGGCAATTGCTGTGGAACTGGGATTCCGGCAACCCGACCGCGACGGCGCCGCTGAAACCCGGCGAGACCTACACGACCAATTCGCCGAACAGTTGGTCGGTCTTCAGCGTCGATGAAGCGCTTGGCCTCGTCTATGTGCCGCTCGGCAACCAGGTGCCGGACCAGCTCGGCATGGGCCGCAGTGAGAATGTCGAGAAATATTCCTCCTCTATCGTCGCACTCGACATCAATTCCGGCGCCGACCGCTGGGTGCGCCAGACCGTGCATCACGATCTCTGGGACATGGACGTGCCGGCGCAGCCGGTGCTGCTCGATATCACCAAGGCGGATAACACAACTGTGCCGGCGCTGGTCGGCCCGACCAAGCAGGGCGATATCTATGTGCTCGACCGGCGCACCGGCGAGCCGCTGCTGCCGGTGACCGAGGAACCAGCCCCGGGCGGCGCGATTCCGGAAGATTTCACCGCGCCGACGCAACCGACCTCGGCTCTTTCCTTCAAGCCGAAGCCGCTGGAGGAAAAGGACATGTGGGGTATCTCCATGTTCGACCAGATGGCCTGCCGCATCCGCTTCCACGAGATGATGTATGAAGGTCGCTATACGCCGCCGTCGCTGAAAGGCACGATCGTCTATCCCGGCAATTTCGGCACCTTCAACTGGGGCAGCGTCGCCGTCGATCCCGAGCGGCAGGTGGTTTTCGGCATGCCGACCTATCTCGCGTTTACCTCTCGGCTGGTGCCGCGCGCCGAAGTGCCGCCGAAGGGTCAGGACGAAAAGGGGAGTGAGCAGGGCCTGAACCGCAATGACGGCGCTCCCTATGGCGTCTTCATGGGGCCGTTCCTCGGGCCGTTGCAGATCCCTTGCCAGGCGCCGCCATGGGGCTATGTCGCCGCCGCCGACCTGCGCACCGGCAAGATCGCCTACAAGCATCGCAACGGCACCGTCTACGACATGACGCCGCTGCCCCTGCCCTTCAAGGTTGGCGTGCCCGGCATCGGCGGGCCAATGATCACCAAGGGCGGCATCGCCTTCCTCGGGGCCGCCGTCGATAATTATCTGCGTGCCTACGATCTCAACAATGGCAAGGAGTTGTGGAAAGCTCGCCTGCCGGCCGGCGGTCAGGCAACGCCGATGACCTATGCCACCGACGACGGACGGCAATATGTCGTCATGGTCGCCGGCGGGCATGGCTCGGTCGGCACAAAGCCCGGCGACTACGTTATCGCCTATGCCTTGCCTTCGGGACAATGAGGTTGGTCTGAATGAGAAATGCGCCGGTTGCCCGTGCTCTCACAGCTACAAATCCTGAAACCCTCCTTCGGCATGCTCGGGCTTGTCCCGAGCATCTGCAACGCTTTGATTTCGTGAGACGTTTTCAGATCCTCGGCACAAGGCCGAGGATGACGTCGAGTTTGGAATTGCTCTATCAAAAACAAAAACGCCGGGCGATCCGCCCGGCGTTTCCTTGAGGAATAGACGCTGAAAATCCGCTCAGCCGCCGGCCTTGATCGCAGCAGTGCAGAGGCTCCAGTAGCCGCCGCCCTTCTGGATCCATTTCAGGTCGTTGAGCGTGCCGGCTTCCTTGTTGGCGCGATAGGAGTCGACGCAGGTGTGCAGGCGGCCTTTACCCGGGGTTTCGCTGGCATATTTCTTGTCGACGGCCTTCGGGAAGGTCACGCCCTTCGGCGCCTTCATCGAAGGCTTGGCCGGCTCCTTGTTATCAGGGGTCGCCGTGATGTCCTTTTCATCCGCGGCGTCGGCGGCAGCGGCTTCGGCGCCGCAGAACTTGGCGCGGAAATCGTTCCACTTCACATCCTTGGCGCTGCCATCGGCCTTGGCGGCCTGATACTTGACGCTGCATTCCTTCATGGTCAGCGCCGAAGCCGGGGCCGCGTAGGCCAGCGTGGCGAAAAGCGCACCTGTAACGGCAAAAATCAGTTTGTTGGACATGGCATGCCTCTGTGGGGGGTGAAAAATGCTGGAAGGGAATGTCAGGGCGACGGCAGGACGCCATCGGGGCTGGCCTGATCGACGGCCTGGGGGAGATGCTGCGCCAAGAGCGGCGCGAGCTGGTCAATATCGACGCCGAAGCTTTGCGCCAGTTGGTGCAGCTGCTCGGAAGACAAAGCGCTCTTGATCTGGTCCGCTGAAATCGGCAGGTTGGAACCGGTGCCGATCCAGGACTTCACCTGGTCGCCAAGGCCGGCCTGCTCAAGTTGTGCGAGAATACCGTTCAAACCGCCGGCATTGTTGAAGACTTGCCCCGCGAGCGCGAGAAAATCGACCTGCTTGCCGCTCATCATGTCGCCAAGCACATTTCCCAGTCCGTCGAGCAATCCCATGGGTCTCTCCGATTCCCGGCTACGGCACTGGAAATATTATAACGCTGGCGCGGGCTTCTGTCATTAGCGAAACCCGATAGACGCCATCGGCACGCAAGAAAATAACCAAACGTGTCATTCCACCAGTTGCTTGGCTTCCGCACACTTAGTATTTACCTTGTCGACAACGCAGGGAGACTTCACCGATATGGACGACAACGCCCTTCCCGAACGCAAGCGCGGCTCCGGCGTCAAGATGGTCTACGACCTCTTGCGCGACGAGATCCTCGACCTGAAGCTGGCGCCCGGCAGCCCGATCGACGAAGTCCAGCTTGCAGAGCGCTTCAAGATGTCGCGCACACCGATCCGCGAAGCGCTGGTGCGTCTTGCCGGCGAAGGCCTGATCGAGACGCTGCCGAACCGCTCGACCATGGTGTCGAACATCGATTTCCTCAACCTGCACACCTTTTTCGATGCGCTGGTCCTGATGTATCGTGTCACCACGCGGCTGGCGGCGCAATATCATCGGCCGGAGGATCTGGCGATCATTCGCACCTTCCATCAGGAATACGCCGCCGCCGTGAAGGCCCAGGATGCGCTGGCGATGATCGCGACCAACGTCGCCTTTCACACGGCCATCGCCGATGCCGGCCGCAACCCGTATTTCTCGAGCCTGTTCCGCCGCCTTCTGGACGAAGGACGACGGATTCTGCGGCTCTACTATCAATCCTATGAGGGCCAGCTGCCACAGCGCTTCGTCGATGAACATCAGGAAATGATCGACGTCATCGTTGCCCGCGACTTGGATGCAGCCGATCGGATCGGCCGGCAGCATGCCGAACAGATCGTCGAGCAGGTGCAGCAGATTTTCAGCCGTAACGACAGGCTCGACGTCACGCTCTGAAGTTTTGTATTTTTCTTGTCGACAAGAAAAATCCGTCGTGTATTATAATCGGCAACGGCACGGGTCGGCGGCTGTTCCCGCAACGCGACCGCGCCATCCGCACATCAATTGAGGAGCTTGACATGAAGGCCCAGATTTTCTCCGGCGTTATTCCCGCCCTGATGACCCCCTGCAAGGCAGACCGCACCCCTGATTTCGACGCGCTGGTACGCAAGGGCAAGGAACTGATCGAGAAGGGCATGTCGGCCGTCGTGTATTGCGGTTCGATGGGTGACTGGCCGCTGCTGACGGACGAGCAGCGCATGGAAGGCGTCGAGCGCCTGGTCAAGGCCGGCGTTCCGGTCATCGTCGGCACCGGCGCCGTCAACACCGCTTCGGCCGTTGCCCATGCAGCGCATGCCGCCAAGGTCGGCGCACAGGGCTTGATGGTCATCCCGCGCGTCCTGTCGCGCGGCTCGGTCGTCGCTGCCCAGAAGAACCACTTCAAGGCGATCCTGTCGGCTGCTCCCAACATTCCGGCCGTCATCTACAACAGCCCCTATTACGGCTTCGCCACCCGCGCCGACCTGTTCTTCGCGCTGCGCGCCGAGCATCCGAACCTCGTCGGCTTCAAGGAATTCGGCGGCGCTGCCGACATGCGTTATGCCGCCGAGAACATCACCAGCCGCGACGATGACGTCACGCTGATGATCGGCGTCGATACCTGCGTCTTCACCGGCTTCGTCGATTGCGGCGCCGTCGGCGCGATCACCGGCATCGGCTGCGTGCTGCCGAAGGAAGTCATCCACATGTGCAACCTCGCCAAGGCTGCCGCCAAGGGCGACCCGGATGCCCGCGCACGTGCGCTGGAGCTGGAATCGGCGCTCGCCGTCCTCTCCTCGTTCGACGAAGGTCCGGATCTGGTCCTGTTCTTCAAACACATGATGGTGCTGAAGGGCGACAAGGAATACACGCTGCACTTCAACGAAACCGACGCGCTTACCGACAGCCAGCGCGGCTATGTCGAAGCCCAGCTCAAGCTGTTCGATACCTGGTACGAGCAGTGGAGCAAGCTGCCGGGCGCCGTTCAGGCTTGCAAGGCCTGATCTCCCGCACATCGAAAACCACAGAAAAGGCCCTTCCCTGCGGAAGGGCCTTTTTGCTTGCCGGCAGCCCGGTGGAGGGACCGGGAGGGAGATCCGGAAGCAGACGCCCCCGGATCCGCGGGAGGCAAGGACTCAGTGGCGCTTGGACTTCTTGCAGTTGCAATCGTCGCCGCCATTGGTGTTGAGAATACCGTTGCCGAGAACATTGTTCAGCGTGCCGTTGAGATTGCCGCTCAGGACGCCATTGAGAACGTTGTTGCGGTCGTTGCCGCTCAGGATATTGCCGAGACTGACGCTGGGGGAGACGACGATGTTGCCGTTCTGGCCACCGATTCCAAGCAGGCCGCCGGCGAACGCATGGCCGGCGCCGGCAAAGGCAACGAGGGCAGCAATGCAGATAGCTTTGGTCTTGATCATGATCTCTCTCCTTTTGGTTGAGCGCTTCATTGCGCACAATCAGGAGTAATGGATCGTACCATTTCTGCAACCGGAATACCCTATTATAGCAAACAGTTAACCATAACAGTTAAAAATTTACCGATCGCGTAGGCATCCGCATCCAGAAATAGAATTTCAGCGAAAAATTCTCTATTTTCAACCATAAGAAGAAAATTAACCAGGCAAGCCCATGATTGTCCTTGGTTGGAAGCAATGGGACGAATTGCGATGCGTTATCTTGGAGGGGCCATCTGGGCGCTTTTAGCCGCTGGCAGCTGCAATCCGGCTTCTGCCGATTCAACCATAGATTACAGTGCCGGCATCGGTCGAAGCTCGAACATTTTTCAGGATACGACGACCCTTGCGGCGGCCTACAGCGAAACGAGGCTCGGCTTGCGCGGCAGCCTTGATCTTGAAAGCTCGCATCTGACCTATCGGCTCGCGGCCGGCGCGCGTCGGGTTGGCGCCTATCGCTTTGCCGACCGCAAAAGCGTCGGCGGCGAAATCGCCTATGCCATCGATCTGTCGCCGGCGGCCAAACTGACGCTCAAGGCCGGCGTCGAGGGCCAGCGTGACGGCGATCTGTTTCTTGCCCTGTCGGACGCGTTGATCGGCTACAGCAAGACCGATCTTGCCGCCAATGCCAGCGCCAGCATCAGCGTCGATCACAATGGCGGCTGCAGCTACCTCACGGGAAGCCTCGCAGGCCTGCGCCACGGCAAGGCGCATTTCACCCTTCCCGGCCTGACGCCGACGCGGCTCGATGCCGACAATACGTTGCTCGACCTGACAGGTGGCCATATCCGCCCGCTTCTCGGCGGCGAGGCCGGCCTCACCCTGCAATATCGCGACAACGATGTGCCGGTTGCGGACCGGGAGACCCTGGAGGCGTTCCCTGCGCGGGCGCTGCGCGGCTCCGTCGCCTATGGAAAGAAATTCGCAGACAGCGTCACCCTGCTGGCCGAGATTGGCCTTACCCATGTCGAGAGCCCTTATCTGGGCGACAGCGTGCGCCGCTTCCGCCCCTATCTGAAAGGACAAATCGCCTGGCAACCGCTGGAGGGGCTGACGCTGAGCGCGAAACTGGCGCAGGATATCCGCTTGGTCGACATCGACGATCCGGTGGGTGAGGACGTCCGCAGCCTCGGCTTTTCTGTGGAAAAGGCGCTGACGGATCGCCTGAAGATCGGGGTCGGATATCAGCAGGATGACAGCGACTGGCTCTATTACGACTATCGCACCCGCACCCATTCCCTGTCTGCGTCGGTGAGTGTCGGGATCAACGAGCGCCACGCTTTCGTCGTCGATTTCAGCCGCCTTCTGCGTCGCGAGCGCGATCCGGCTGCCGATTTCGCCACCAGCGTTCTGACGACGCGGATCACCGGTGCGTTTTGACGGCGACGCGCGGCGAGACCGCGCGTCGCATGACAATCAAAGCGTGATGGCGTCGAGGCCCTGGTCCAGCAGACGGTCGAGTTGCTCGATCTCGGCGGCGGTCAGGGCGATGCCCTCGGTCTTCGACTTGGCGCGGGCGGCGAAGCGGCGCTGCGACGGAAGGCGTGCGCCCTGGCCGACGATGGTCTCGAACAGTATTTCTGCGCGCGCGAAGGGGTCGCCGGGGCGTCCCTTGGAGAAGGCTTCCGGCGAGAAGGCGAGAATGAGTTCGCCATGGAAAGGCGACAGCGTCGTCGTACCGAGATAATCCAGCACTTCCGGGCTCGTCAGGTCACCGATCATGATGGCGGCCAGCAGTTCGATCATCGTGCCGATCGCAGACCCCTTATGGCCGCCGAAGGGCAGCATGGCGCCGGCGAGCGCCGCTTCCGGATCGGTGGTCGGGTTGCCGTCGGCATCGATCGCCCAGCCCTCGGGCAACTTCTTGCCGGCGCGGCGGTGCAATTCTATTTCGCCGCGGGCGGCGACCGAGGTCGCAAAGTCGAAGACATAAGGCGAACCCGTCTTGCGCGGCCAGCCAAAGGCGAAAGGATTGGTGCCGAGCAGCGGCTTGTTGCCGCCGGTCGGCGCAACCGTGGCATAGCTCGGGCACATGACGAGGGCGGCGAGCCCCTGCTCCGTGATCGCCTCGACCTCGGGCCACAGCGCCGAAAAATGCGTGCAATCGTTGATGACCAAAGCCGCAAGACCAAGCGTGCGGGCACGCTCGGCCAATGCCGGAACGCCGAGTTCGAAGGCCGGATTGGCAAAACCGCCCTTGGCGTCGACCTTGACGATGGCCGAACCTTCGTTCAGGACGAGTTCCGGAAGGGCGTCCGGCTTCACCTTGCCGGCCTTGACGGTGCGCAGCGCGCCTTCGATGCGGTAGACGCCGTGTGACTTGCAGGCGTCGCGTTCGCCGGCCACGATGACCCGGGCAAGCGCGCTTGCCTGGACGTCGTTGAGCCCTCCCTTTCGAAAGATGGCTGCGACACGCTCTTCCAAAGCGGCCACGGTCAGAATAGTGGTTTCAGGCATCTTCTGTCTCTCCTGCTGGAGCCGACCGGCATGGTAGGCGGTTGATGTTCTGCATACATAGTGTATACAAATATTCGACAAGGGCAATTCGCCCGCATCGCTTTTGCCACGACATATCACGCTTCTTGAGAAAGGAACGTCCAATGGCCTTCACCCCCAAGGGAAAACATTTCATTGCCGGTCAATGGCTCGACGGGGCGGGAGTTTTCCCGTCGCAGCCGGCGCATGGCCCGGTGCATGAATTCGCCACCGGCAGCGTCGATCTGGTCAACAAGGCCTGCGAGGCCGCCGAAGAAGCCTTCTGGGTTTATGGCTATGCTTCCCGCGCCGACCGCGCCGCCTTCCTGCGCGCCATTGCCGACGAGATCGAGGCCCGCGCCGAGGAGATCACCGAGATCGGCACCCAGGAAACCGGCCTGCCGGTTGCCCGCCTGCAGGGCGAGCGCGGCCGCACCACCGGCCAGCTGCGCCTGTTTGCCGACCACATCGAGAAGGGCGAGTTCCTCGACCGCCGCTTCGACGCCGCGCTTCCGGATCGTCAGCCGGCGCCGCGCCCGGAAATCCGCCTGATCCAGCGCCCGATCGGCCCGGTCGCCGTCTTCGGCGCCTCCAACTTCCCGCTCGCCTTCTCCACTGCCGGTGGCGACACCGCCGCCGCGCTGGCCGCCGGTTGCCCGGTCGTCGTCAAGGGTCACTCGGCCCATCCCGGCACGGGCGAGATCGTCGCCCAGGCAATCGATGCCGCCATCAAGAAGACCGGCATGCATCCGGGCGTCTTCTCGCTGATCCAGGGCGGCAATCGCCAGGTCGGCGAAGCGCTCGTCCAGCATCCGCTGATCAAGGCCGTCGGTTTCACCGGTTCGCTGGCCGGTGGCCGCGCGCTGTTCAACCTCTGCGCCGCGCGTCCCGAGCCGATCCCCTTCTTCGGCGAACTCGGCTCGGTCAACCCGATGTTCCTGATGCCGGAAGCGCTGAAGGCCCGCGCCGAAACGCTTGGCCAGGGCTGGGCCGGTTCGCTGACGATGGGCGCCGGCCAGTTCTGCACCAATCCCGGCATCGCCGTGGTAATCGAAGGCGGCGATGCCGACCGCTTCGTCACCTCAGCCACCGAAGCGCTCGGCAAGGTCGCCCCGCAGACCATGCTCACCGACGGCATCGCCAAAGCCTATCGTGACGGTCAGGAGCGTTTCGAAAGCCGCAACGCCGTCAAGCCGGTGCTGGTGACCGAGTCCAAGGATCGTCAGGCCTCTCCGAACCTGTTCGAAACGACCGGCGAACAATTCATGGGTGACCATGCGCTGTCGGAAGAAGTGTTCGGCCCGCTCGGCCTCGTCGTGCGCGTCGGCTCGGTCGACGAGATGGAAACGCTCGCCCGCAGCTTCGAGGGCCAGTTGACCACCACCATCCATATGGATGCCGGCGATCTCGACGCGGCGCGCAAGCTGCGCCCGGTTCTGGAACGCAAGGCCGGCCGCGTGCTGGTCAATGGCTTCCCGACCGGCGTCGAAGTGGTCGATTCCATGGTTCACGGCGGCCCGTATCCGGCCTCGACCAATTTCGGCGCCACCAGCGTCGGCACCATGTCGATCCGCCGCTTCCTGCGCCCGGTTTCCTATCAAAACATGCCTGAAGGCCTGCTGCCGGAAGATTTTTTCGGCTAATGTAACCTGAGCGCGAGGAGAAGGCGCCCGAATAAACGCAAGGGCGCCTTTTCCACTAGACCTTAGGCCTAGATGAATACGTTTTGTATATTTCTTGTATTTAGTGATTGATTTCTACTGCCCTTCGTGGAATAGCCTCAAGGGCGTGATCTTCAACGCCAACAAGGGAGAGAGAAATGATGAAATCTGCAGTCTTCGCCCTCGGTCTCGCCGCCGCGACCGCCCTCACCACCCCGGCCTTCGCCGACAAGCTCGACGACGTGATCGCCTCCGGCACGCTGCGTTGCGCCGTCGTGCTGGACTTCCCGCCGATGGGCTCGCGCGACGAGAACAACAACCCGATCGGCTTCGACGTCGATTACTGCAACGATCTGGCCAAGGCGCTCGGCGTCACTGCCGAAATCGTTGAAACGCCCTTCCCGGAACGTATCCCGGCCCTGATGTCCGGCCGCGTCGATGTCGGCGTCGCCTCGACCTCGGACACGCTGGAGCGTGCCAAGACCGTCGGCATGACCATTCCCTACTTCGCCTTCGAAATGGCCGTCACCGCCAACGACAAGTCGGGCGTCAAGTCCTTCGAAGACATGAAGGGCAAGACCGTCGGCGCCACCGCCGGCACGTTCGAAGCCATCGCGCTCGAAAAGTCGGTCAAGGCATGGGGCTCGGGCGAGTTCCGTCCGTATCAGACCCAGGCAGACGTCTTCCTGGCGCTGAGCCAGGGCCAGATCGACGCCACGGTTTCGACCTCGACGGTTGCCCAGTCCAACGTCAAGAGCGGCAAGTTTGCCGGCATCTCGGTCGTCGGCAAGGCTCCTTACGACATCGACTACGTCGCCCTCTTCACCAATCGCGAAGAGTACGGCTTCATCAACTACCTGAACCTGTTCGTCAATCAGCAGGTCCGTACGGGTCGTTACAAGGAACTCTACGAAAAGTGGGTTGGCGGCGCTGCTCCCGACCTATCGGTCCCCGGCGTCTATCGCTGATCTGACCGTTGCTTGACGGCGCGGAGCCCCTGCTCCGCGCCGTTACTCCTTTTCGAGAGGTGAGACGGCACATGTTCAATTACAGTTTTCACTGGAATCAGGCCTTCAAGGCCTTGCCACAAATGCTGGACGGCGCGCTCGTCACGCTGCAGATCGCGATCCTGTCGATGGTTATCGGCATGGCGCTCGCCATCGCGCTGACGCTGTTCCGGCTCTCCGGCAATCGTATCCTTGGCGGCTTCGCCACGGTCTGGGTCGAAATCGCGCGCAACACGCCGGCCCTGTTCCAGATTTACATGGCCCATTTCGGCCTTGGCAGTTTCGGCATCCACCTCAGCCCGTTCACGTCGCTGCTGGTCGGTATCGCCTTCAACAATGCCGGTTATCTTGCTGAAAACTTCCGTGGCGCGCTGAAAGCGATCCCGGATACGCAGACGCGCGCGGCGCGTTCGCTCGGCATGAACCCGATGCAGGCCTTCCGCTACGTCGTCATGCCGCAGATGCTGCGCATCGCCTTCCTGCCCGCCACCAACCAGATGGTCTGGGCGATCCTGATGACCTCGCTCGGCGTCACCGTCGGCATGAACACCGATCTCGCCGGCGTAACGCAGGCGCTGAACGCGGTGTCCTTCCGCACCTTCGAATTCTTCGCGCTCGCGGCGATCATCTATTACGTCATCGCCAAGATCGTCACGCTGGCCGCCCGCCTGTTTGCGGCGCGCATGTTCCGTTACTGAGAGAGGGGCAAATATGTTCAACACCGCTCTCACCTGGCCCGATTTCGTCTTCCTTGCCCAAGGCGCGGCGATGACACTGGCCGTCACCGCCGTCTCGGTCGCCGTCGGCACCGTTCTGGGCATCATATTCGGCGTCGTCCGTTTTCAGCTCGGCGCCAAGTGGTCGATCCCGCTGACCTTCGTGCTCGATATCTTCCGTTCGGTGCCGCTGCTGATCCAGCTCGTGCTCGCCAACGCCTTCCAGTCGATCGCAAGGCTCGGCTGGCCGCCCTTCACCACCTCCTGCGTGGTGCTGTCGCTCTATACGGCAGCCTATTGCACGGAAATCGTGCGCGGCGGCATCGGCGCCGTCCCACCGACCACGCGCCGCGCGGCCCGTTCGCTCGGCCTGACCTGGTCGCAGGACATGCGCTACATCGTCTTCCCGCTCGCCACCCGCGTCTCGCTGCCGGCCTGGATCGGTCTGACGCTCGGCGTGATGAAGGATTCGGCGCTGGTTCTCTGGCTCGGCCTCATCGAGCTGCTGCGCGCCTCGCAGATCCTCGTCACGCGTCTGCAGGAACCGCTCTTCATCCTGATGATCTGCGGCGCCTTCTACTTCATCATCAGCTTCCCGATCGCCCGGCTGGGCGGCTATCTCGAAAAACGGTGGTCCCCCAATGATTGAGATCGAAAACGTCCGCAAATCCTTCGGCCCCCTCGAAGTCCTCAAGGGCATCGACCTGACGGTTCAGAAGGGCGAAGTCCTGACCATCATCGGCGGCTCGGGCTCGGGCAAGTCGACGCTGCTCACCTGCATCAACGGTCTCGAGCCGATCGACAGCGGCCGCATCGTCGTCGACGGCACCGATGTCCATGCCAAGGGCACCGACCTCAACAAGCTGCGCCGCAAGCTCGGCATCGTCTTCCAGCAGTTCAACGCCTTCCCGCACCTGACTGTGTTGGAAAACGTCATGCTGGCGCCGGTCAAGGTGCTCGGCCGCTCCAAGGCGGAAGCTGAGGCCGAAGCCGTCAAGCAGCTCAGCCATGTCGGCCTCGGCGACAAGCTCAAGGTCTATCCGAACCGCATGTCGGGTGGCCAGCAGCAGCGCATGGCGATTGCCCGCGCGCTTGCCATGTCGCCGGCCTACATGCTGTTCGACGAAGTGACCTCGGCGCTCGATCCGCAGCTCGTCGGCGAAGTGCTGGATACACTGCGCATGCTGGCATCCGAAGGCATGACGATGATCTGCGTCACCCATGAAATGAAGTTCGCCCGCGAAGTCTCCGACCGCGTCGCCTTCTTCCACAAGGGCGTGATGGCCGAGATTGCGCCGCCAGAAGCCCTGTTCGGCGCACCGAAGGATCCGGAACTGCAAAAGTTCCTCGCCGCCACGCATTGAGGCCATGATGAAATCCGAAAACCAGCCCGACGTCGTCGTTATCGGCGCCGGCGTCGTCGGCCTGTCGGCTGCGATCGCCGCCCAGGCGCGCGGTCTTTCCGTCACCGTGCTCGACCGGGAAGGTCCGGCCGCAGGCGCTTCCGCCGGCAATGCCGGCGCCTTCGCCTTTACCGACATCCTGCCGCTCGCTTCGCCCGGCATCCTCAAAAAAGCGCCGAAGTGGTTGCTCGATCCGCTCGGGCCGCTCTCGGTGCCGCCGGCCTATGCGCTGAAGATTGCGCCCTGGATGTTCCGCTTCTGGCGCGCCTGCCAGCCCTCGCGCGTCGCGCATTCGACAGCGGCGCAGACAGCGATCATGGACCTCTCCAAGGCCGAACTGGAACCATTCCTCACCGCCACCGGCACGCTGCCGATGCTGCGCAAGGACGGCAACCTGCAGGTTTATGAAAGCCAGGCGGAGCTGAACGCTTCGCTGCCCGGCTGGAAAATCCGCGAACAGCACGGGATTGAATTCCGCCATATCGGCCAGGCCGAAATGGCGGCGATCCAGCCCGGGATCGCGCCGCGCTTCACGCATGGCACCTTCACGCCCGGCTGGTTTTCGATCGCCGATCCCAAGCTTTACACGCTGGCGCTCGCCGATCATTTTCGCGCCCAGGGCGGCCTGATAGAACGCGCCGACGTGACGGCATTGCGTGCTGTCGAGGGCGGCGTCGAGATTGCCGTCAGGAACGGCCCGGCCCGACGCGCGGCAAAGGTCGTGCTGGCGGCCGGTGCGTTTTCGCATCGTATCGCCCGCTCGCTCGGCGAAAGCATTCCGCTGGAGACCGAACGCGGCTACAATACCACGCTGCCGGGCAATGCCTTCGACCTGCGCACACAGGTCACTTTCGGGGGGCATGGCTTCGTCGTCACTCGGTTGTCGACCGGTATTCGCGTAGGTGGCGCGGTGGAACTGGGCGGGCTGGAACTGCCGCCGAACTTCCGCCGTTCCGAAGCCATGCTGAAGAAAGCGCAAGACTTCCTGCCGGGCCTGAAATCCGATGGTGGCCAGCAGTGGATGGGTTTCCGTCCGTCGCTGCCCGACAGCCTGCCGGCCATCGGCCGCGCCAAAGCGGCCGCGAACGTCGTCTACGCTTTCGGCCACGGCCATCTCGGCCTGACCCAATCGGCCGGCACCGCGCGCATCGTCGCCGATCTCCTGACCGGCAAGACGACGCCGATCGACCTGACCCTGTTCTCACCGCAACGTTTCTGACGAAGGATACTGGCTCATGACCGTCTCCCCTGCCGCACGCAGCATTCTGGCCGGATCGGCGAAGGGGCCGGTCATCGCCTCTCCGGAAGCATTGAGTTTCTGGGGCGGGGTCGATCCCGCCACCGGCAAGGTCATCGACGTGCATCACCCGCTGCACGGGCGCTGTCTGACCGGCGGCATCCTGATGATGCCGTCGAGCCGCGGGTCCTGCACCGGTTCGGGCGTCTTGCTCGATCTTATCCTCACCGGCCGCGCGCCGGCAGCCCTCATCTTTTCGGAAGCCGAGGATGTGCTGACGCTGGGCGCGCTGATCGCCGCCGAGATGTTCGACAAGCCGCTTCCGGTTCTGCGCCTTTCCGCCGAGACCTTCGCTACGCTGTCCAAGGCCGAAACGCTTGAGATCGGCGAGACGGGTATCATCGCCGATGGCGGTGCACCGATCCCGGTCGCAGCTCCTGCGACTGCCGCCCTGGTCCTCACCGATGCCGACCGGGCGATGCTCTCAGGCGACAAGGGCATTGCCGTATCGCAGGCGATGCGCATTATCACCGCCATGGCAGCGCAGCAGGGCGCGACGACACTGGTGGACGTCACGCAAGGGCATATCGACGGCTGCATCTATGCCAGCCCCGCCAACCTGACCTTTGCCGAAAAGATGGCCGACATGGGCGCGAAGGTCTGCGTGCCCTCGACGATGAACGCCATTTCCGTCGATCGCGCCAATTGGGAAAAACAGGGCATTCCCGCCGATTTCGGCGATCCCGCCGCGCGGCTTGCCGATGCCTATGTGCGCATGGGCTGTCGCCCGACGTTTACCTGTTCGCCCTATCTGCTCGATAGCGCCCCGCGCATGGGCGAATCCATCGCCTGGGCTGAGTCGAATGCGGTGATCTTCGCCAATACCGTACTCGGCGCCCGCACCGCCAAGCATCCGGATTTCCTCGATCTCTGCATCGCGCTGACCGGCCGCGCGCCGCTCTCCGGCGTCTATCTCGAGGACAACCGCAAGGCCGAGCGAATCGTCGAAATCGAGGTGCCGGATGAGATCGACGACAGCTTCTGGCCGCTGATCGGCTATCTCGCCGGCAAGGCGGCACCGGATCGCATCCCGCTGCTCAAGGGCCTCGCCGACCGCAAGCCGGATCGTGACGACCTCAAGGCGCTGTGCGCCGCCTTCGGCACCACCTCCGCCGCCCCCATGCTGCATATCGAGGGCGTCACCCCCGAGGCGCATCTCGGCGCCGAGGACGACGCCGACCGCGTGACCCTCACCCGCGCCGATCTCCGGGACGGCTGGACCTTGCTCAACGAAGGCCCGGACGAAGTCGAACTCGTCGCCATCGGCAGCCCGCACGCCTCGCTCACGGAATGCCAGGCCTTCGCTGCGGCACTGAACGGCGGCAAAAAGCGCGACGAGGTCGCGGTCATCGTCACCGCCGGCCATGACGTCATCACCGCCGCAAAAGACGACGGCACGCTGGCGGCCTTGCAGGCCAGCGGCGTGCAGGTTCTGCCCGATCTCTGCTGGTGCTCGATCAGCGAGCCGCTGTTTCCGACGCGCACCCGCGCTGTGATGACCAATTCCGGCAAATACGCCCATTACGGCCCGGGCCTTTCCGGCCGCGCCGTGCGTTTCGGCAGCCTCGCCGATTGCGTCACCGCCGCGCTGACGGGCCGCGTGCCGGCCCGCCTGCCCGACTGGCTGGCCTGATTTCGAAAGGGGCGGCGCATCACGCGCCGACCTTTTTCAGTTCATATCCAGAACCACATGCGGCTCGCCGTTCGAGGTTTTCTGCGGCGAGATGCCGGCGCGGTCCACCTTGCAGCGAATCTGCCGGCGCAGTGCCGAAAAACTGGCGAAGGTCACGACGTCGACCGGTTCGTCGAAGCGGATCGTCAGGTCGAAGAACCGGTCTCCCGCCGCCGAGACGGAGAGCAGCCGGCCGGTGAAGCGCTGGCCGAGATAGCGGCCGCCCAACACCTGGCCCACATGCAGAAGCGGCTTTTCCACCTTGGCAAGCTGCGCATGCAGCGTGTTCCAGTCGCGCGCCCCGTTCTGCCGCGCCACCAGTTCAAGCGCCTGCGCATGGCTGATAGCATGGCCTTGCGTGGCGAGATCGGCCCGCAGGCTTTTTGCCCGGGCCTTGGCTTGTTGCAGGGTCAGTTCGGTCATGCCCGTACCTCCTGCATCGCGGGCGAAAAACCGAAGCCCGGTGTCGGCCCGCGCAATTTCAGGAACAGGAGGATGGCGATAATGGCGACGACCAGATCGGCCATCGGCACCGCCAGCCAGATGCCCGGTTCGCCGAAGATCGTTGACAGCAGCACGATCAGGATCGGCTGCAGCAGGAAAGGCTTGGCGAGCGTCAGCAGGCCCGTGCGTTTCGGCTGGCCGATGGTCTGGAAATACAACGCGAAAACCAGAACCGGGCCGGTGACGAGATAAAGCGCCGTCATGCGCGGCAGGATGCGCGAAACCTCCGCCGCCACCGCCGCATCCGGGACGAACCAGCCGCCGATGACCGACGCACCGCCAAGGAACACCACCTCGACGCCGACGCAATAAACCAGCACCGAAACGAGCGCGATGCGCAGCACGGCATCGGAGCGTTGCAACAGCCCGGCGCCGACATTGTTGCCGACGACGCTTTGCATCGCCAGCGCCATGCCCATCATCGGCAGCCAGGCAAAGCCGATCAGCCGGATGACAATGCCATAGGCAGCGACCGTCTGGAGATAGGCCGGCCCGGCATAGGCCGAAAGCGCCGAAAGCACGCAGGTGGAGACGAAGGCGATGCCGATGAAGCTGAGGCTGACCGGCGCGCCGAGCCCGAGGATACGCCCCCAGCCACCGACCCAGCTATGCCGCGTAAGCGCGACAAGCGGCACGCGCCCGCTCCTCGCCCGCAAGCCGAGCACGATGGCAAAGGCCAGCACCTGTGCCATCGCCGTGCCCAGCGCCGAGCCGGCGACGCCGAGATCGGCCTGGACGATCAGCAGGTAATTCAAGGCGATATTGGCCAGCGTCGTGCCGACCGAGAGCGGCGCGAGGATCGCCGCCTTGCCCTCGTTGCGCAGGGCATCGACATGCAGGCCGAGCAGGAACTGCACCGGCGTCGCCAGTGCCGCGATGCGCAGGAAGGTCAGGGCCATGGCCGCGACTTCGGCGTCGCCGCCGGCGGCCAGTGTTACCAGCGGCTTTGCCATGAGGCCGATCATCAGGATCACGATCACGGCGACTGTCAGCGCCAGCCCATGGGCAGAGGCAAAAACGGAAGCGGCGGCGGACACCTCCCCCGCCCCGAGGCGACGGGCATAGAGGCTGGACATGCCGGAACCGACCAGCGTCGACAAGGCGATGAACAGCATCAGCGCCGGAAAGATCAGGCCGATGGCGGCCACCGCGCGCGGGCCGACATACAGGCCGAGAAAAGCCGCATCGACGATGGACAGCAGCCCGGACATGACCATCACGAAGACGATCGGCGCGGCATTGGACAGGAACAACCGGCCGGGCGGCGCGGTCAGGAACGGATTGTCGGGCGTTTGCCTGGATGGCATCGCTCACTCCTCTCAAGAGGCATTCCGGATATGGATGGGGGCCTGCATTGCCCACCGCCGAAATGCTTCGAGGGTGAGGGTATTTTACTTTACGGGCCTTCACCGTGACTTTCGTCCGCAGGCGGCAGGTGCCCGTCACCTTGGCTCCATCGATAATCGTCCGCGCTTTCCCTGTCAATCGTCTGCATATCGTCAGGAATCGGGTGGCTGGCGGCCGACGTCCCGAGCAGATTGCGCCGCGAACCACAACCAAGGAGATATTTCATGGGACAACTCGACGGGAAAATCGCCATCGTCACCGGCGCAAGCTCGGGCATCGGCTATGAGGCGGCGAAGCTGTTTGCGGCCGAGGGTGCAAAACTCGTGCTCGGCGCCCGCCGGCGCGCGGAACTGGAAAAGCTGGCTGACGAGATTGGCGGCGCAGCCGTCATCGATGGCGACGTGGCGGCGGAAGCAACGGCCATCGCCGCGGTCGAAGAAGCCCAAAGCCGGTTCGGCGGGCTCGACATCGCCTTCAACAATGCCGGCACCATGGGGATGAGCGCGCCGGTGCCCGATCTGACCGAAGCAAACTGGCGCGCCGTGCTCGACATCAACCTGACCAGCGGCTTCTTCGCGGCAAAACACCAGATCCCCGCCATGCTGGCGCGCGGCGGCGGTTCGCTGATCTTCACCTCCACCTTTGTCGGTCATACCGTCGGCTTTCCCGGCATGGGCGCCTATGCCGCCAGCAAGGCGGGGCTGATCGGCTTGATGCAGGTGATATCAGCCGAATTCGGCGCACGCGGCATCCGCGCCAATGCCCTGCTGCCGGGCGGCACCGATACGCCGATGGGCCGCGAAGCCATGGCCTCGCCGGAAGCACGCAGCTTCGTCGAGGGCCTGCATGCGCTGAAGCGGCTGGCGACGCCGGCCGAAATCGCCCGCTCGGCGCTCTACCTCGCCTCGGATGCCTCCAGCTTCGTCACCGGCACGGCGCTGCGCGTCGATGGCGGCGTCTCGGTCGTCCGTACCTAAGCCGGAAACTCACCTAAGAGAAAACTCACCGATGCCGCCGGGAGAGACGGCGGCATCGGCCAAACGCCGACCTTACTTCATCAGCTTGTCGACATTGTCCTTGGTCACCCGGTCGAGGCCGGTATAGATGATCTCGTCGACCTTCTCGCCCTTCTTCAGCTTGAGCAGGGTCTGCATGGCGACGACGCCCATTTCATGCGGGCGCTGGCCGACCAGCACATGCACATAGCCGTCCTTCAGGAGCTGCAACTCGACTGGCAGCGTATCGGCGGCGACCAATGCCAGCTTCTTGGAATCGACGTCTGCCTTGAGGGGCTCGACGAAATTCTTCCAGCCATCCGGGGCAAACAGCGGCCAGCCGCCGACCGGGACGATAGCGCCGACATCCGGGTTCGCCGTCTTCAGGTCGCCGGCCTGCTGCACGGCAAGGGCGATATCGTCGTTGCAAAAGGTGGGCGAACCCTGCACTTCCGTCCATTTCGAACCTTTCAGCGCCTCGCGCACGCCATCGACGCGCAACGCCAGGTTGGGCGCCGCCGCGCCGCCGGAAATCATGCCATAGGTGCCGCCCTCCGGCTTGAGCTTCAACAGTTCCTCGCCCAGCGCCTTGCCGAATTCCTTGTTGTCCGTGCCGACATAGGCGGAGCGCTTCGAGCCGGGCGCATCCGAATCGAAGGTGATGACGGAGATGCCGGCGGCAACCGCCTTGTCGATCACCGTCGTCGCAGCCGCCGCATCGGAGACCGAGATCGCCAGCCCATCCACGCCCTGGGTTATCAGATCCTCGATGATCTGCGCCTGGGTGGCCGGCTCGTGTTCGACAGGGCCTTGATAGATGCATTCGACATTGCCGAGCTTCTTGGCCTCCTCCATGCAGCCGTCGCGCGTCAGGTCGAAGAAGGGATTGTTCATCGCCTTCGGCACGACGGCGAACTTGTAGCTTTCGGCGGCAGAAGCGACGCCTACGAAGGCCGCGGACGCGAGCGCCGCGAGCATCAGCACTTTCAGAGATTTCATTGTTCCATCCTCCACTTTATATGCCTGGAAGAGCCAGGCTCCCCTTTCCGAGGCGGCTTGGTCAGCCGCCCGTTTCGCTTCGCCAACGCTCCTCAGCCGTTGCGAAGGGATCTGAACCGGTCGACAAGGACGGCGGCGACGATGATGCAGCCCACCAGCGTCTGCTGCCAGTAGGGGTCGACGCGCGCCAGCACCAGGCCGTTGCGGATGACCTCGATCAGCACGCAGCCGATGATGGCGCCCGCCGCGCCGCCGATGCCGCCGGCAAGATTGGCCCCGCCGATGACGGCGGCGGCGATGATCGTCAGCTCGTAGCCGGTGGCGAGATTGGCCGGCGCCGAGCCGAGCCAGCCGGAAATGATGATGCCATTGAGGCCGGCGGCCATGGCGCAGAGCATGTAGACCTGGATTTTCACCCGGTCGACCGGCACGCCGGTCAGCCGCCCTGCCGCCTCGTTGCCGCCGATGGCATAGACATGCCGGCCCCAGGCGGTGTGGTTCAGCACCACCCAGACCAGCGCGGCGATGACGATGAGATAGATGAAGGCGACCGGAACGCCGCCGAGATGACCCGCGGTCAGCGCCATGAACAATTCCTTGTCCGGCCCCGCCGGCCCGGTGCCGCGCCCGTAAGTCGCGACATAGGTGAGGCCGCGCACGATGGAGAGCGTACCGAGCGTCGTCACGAAGGGTGAGAGCTTGAGTTTCGCCACCGCAAAGCCGTTGACGAAACCGACCAGCGCCGCCACCGCCAGTCCCGCCAGCACCGACAGGATCAGCGCAGAGCCCGGAAAGGGATAAAAGCCCGCCTTGTCGAGCCAGACCATGGTCAGCGACGTCATCGTCGCCGTCAGCGCGATGGTCGAGCCGACCGAGAGATCGATACCGCCGGTGACGATGACCAGCGTGATGCCGATGGTGGCGATGGCGATGAACGAGAAATTGCGAACGATATTGCCGATATTGCCAGGCGTCAGGAAATTCGCCGAGGCGAAACTCATGACCAGGATGAGCACCAGCAGCGCCGCCAGCACGTAGGCCGACTGGCTGGAGAGAAAGCCGCGCTGCCAGAAGCGCGTGTGCCGCACATTGGAAAAACCCTGGACGGTGTTGGTCATCATGCTGCCTCCAGCGCGCCGGTGATCAGGGCGGTGACTTCTTCAGGCGAGGTCGCGGCGATGCGCTTGTCGGCGACCTTGGTGCCGCGCCGCATGACCACCACCCGCTCGCAGACCGCAAACACATCCGGCATGCGGTGGGAAATCAGGATCACGGCGATGCCGGAATCGCGCAGGCGATGGATGAGGTTCAGCACCTCCGCCACCTGGCGCACGGAGATCGCTGCCGTCGGCTCGTCCATTAGGATCAGCCTGGCATCGGAAAGGCGCGTGCGGGCGATCGCCACCGCCTGGCGCTGGCCACCCGACATCTGCCGCACCAGATCGTCGGCGCGGGTTTCCGATTTCAGCTCCTGGAACAGTTCCACCGCCCGCGCCCGCATGGCGTTGTGGCGCAGGAAACGGAACGGCCCGACCTTGAATTTCAGCTCGCGGCCGAGAAAGATATTGGCGGCGGCCGAGAGATTGTCGGCCAGCGCGAGATCCTGATAGACGGTCTCGATGCCGAGCCGACGCGCCTCGCCCGGTGAATGGATATGCGCCGTCTCGCCGGCAAAGCGCAGCTCGCCCTCCGTCGGCTGATATATCCCTGAGATGATCTTGACCAGCGTCGACTTGCCGGCGCCGTTATCGCCCATCAGGCCGACGATCTCGCCGGGCTCGACCGTGAAGCTGACGCGGTCGAGCGCGCGGATCGCGCCGAAATCCCGGGTCACGTTGTTGAGTTCGAGTAACGCCAATCTTTCCTCCCAATTGTCGTTCACGCATTTTTTGAGGTACGTACCCGGAAACCGGCCTGCGCTATGCCGCCCGTTCTTCGCCTGCCTTTCTCATGCTGTTATCCGGCCTGACCGGATCGTTTGCCGTGTCGCCGGCTCAGTGGCCGAGGCACGCTCATGCACACGCCTGATGCTTTATCTGGCCCGGGCCTCTGCCCGCGCAAAACCTTCCCAGATGACCGCATGCATTGCTTCGCGCGCGGCCTGCGCATTGCCATCGCGGATCGCTTTCGCGATCCGGCGATGCCGATCGACAGTGACCCGCTTGGATGCGGGATCCTCCACCGGCGAACTCATGGTGAACGCCGCTGCGAGGGCGACACGCACCAGGGCATTGATCGATGCCATGAACGGATTGGCCGATGCATCGGCAATCACGCTATGGAATTCGAGATCGGCGGCGGCGAAAAGTTCGGTCGTCGCCGCCTCATCCATTTTTGCAAGCGCCTCTTCCATCAGGCGCAACTGTCGGTCGGTCCGGCGTCCGGCAGCCAGCGCAGACGCCTCAAGCTCGACGCAGATGCGGATTTCCGCCAGACTTCGCAGGAAATCGACATCCGGACCAACGGCAAAATGCCAGGCCAGCACGTCCGCATCGAACAATGTCCAATTCTCGCGTGGGAGCACCCGGGTGCCGGTACGCGCCCGCGCCTCCACCATTCCCTTCGCCGCCAGCGCATTGACCGCCTCGCGGATCACGGTTCGCGAGGCGCCAAATCGCGCCGGTATGTCGGTCTCCAACGGCAAGGCCGATTGTTCCGGATAGCGCCCCGACACAATGTCCATGCCAAGTTCATGCAATATTTGATCGCGCAAGCCGCGAACCGGCACACGGCGTACGAGGGCGGCGACGCCGGCGCTTCGCCCCGCGTGTATTCGCATCGACCTGCCTCCCAAACGTTGAGGCATGAAATCACTCCTCGAAAAATAATACAATATGATTTTTCGAATTCATGCGATGCTCGTCGCCGGCATTGCCGACGCAGCGGATCATAGCAAAAATCTGATTTACGTACATCAAAATTTCCGCTAGATCCCCGGCAAGGGAGAAAACATGCGGCCGACCGTTCACGACATCGCCGACCAAGCGGGCGTCAGCCTCGCCACCGTCGACCGGGTGTTGAATCGCCGACCGGGTGTCCGGGCGGCGACGCGGGCGCGTGTCGAGGCTGCCATCGAGAGCTTGGGATATGTTCGCGACCTGGCCGCAGCCAATCTCGCCAAGGGGCGCGTCTATCCTTTGGTCTTCATCCTGCCTTCCAGCGACAACTCTTTCATGCATGGCCTGCATGACGAGGTGCGCCATGCCATTGCCCGCAGTCCGACAGAACGAACCGATATAAGGATCGTCGAAGTTCCTGCTTTCGATCCCGCCTCGCTGGTAGCGGCATTGCGGCAGGCACAGGCCGAACAGCCCGCCGGCATCGCGCTGGTCGCGGTCGAGGACGACGGCGTGCGCGAGGCGATCGATGCCATCTGCGCCGAAGGCATTCCCGTGATAACATTGGTTTCCGATCTGCCGGGCTCCCGCCGCGCCCATTATGCGGGTGTCGATAATATCGCGGCCGGGCGCACTGCCGGCGGACTTCTGGGACGATTCCTGCATGGGCGAAAGGGGCAGGTCGGCGTGCTCGCCGGCTCCATGCTGGTGCGCGACCATCGCGAACGCCTCGAAGGTTTCACCGCCGTCATTGCCGCCGATCATCCCGCACTGACGATCCTGCCGGTGCGCGAGGGTCGCGACGAGCCGGAGGTCGCCCGCGCCGCCGTTTCCCGTCTGATGGAAGAGCATTCCGACCTTCTCGGAATCTATAGTCTCGGCGCCGGCAATCGCGGGCTGATCGCAGCGCTGAAGGCGCGGCCGGAGGCGAAGCCGACCGTCATCGCCCATGAATTGACCGCCTTTACCCGCGCGGCATTGAGCGACGGCCTCATCGATGCCGTGCTCAACCAGGATGCCGGCCATGAAATCCGCAGCGCCATCCGCGTGCTGAAGGCAAAGGCGGATGGCGTTCCGGTCATCGCCGCGCAGGAACGCATTCGCATCGACATTTTTCTGAAAGACAATCTGCCGTGACACGCAACGCGGCCAAGGAGGCATGAGCATGTATCTTGGGCTTGATTTGGGAACTTCGGGCGTCAAGGCCCTGCTGATCGATGGCGAGCAGCGCATCATCGGCTCCGCCCATGGAGACCTCGACGTTTCGCGTCCGCATGACGGCTGGTCCGAGCAGAACCCGGCAGACTGGATCCGCGCCTGCGAAGAGGCCATCGCCGGCCTCAAAGCCGCCCACCCGGCGGAGCTTTCCGCTGTCAGCGGCATCGGCCTTTCCGGGCAGATGCACGGTGCGACGCTGATCGATGCATCGAACGACGTCTTGCGCCCCTGCATTCTCTGGAACGACACCCGCAGTTTTGCGGAGGCCGCCGCCCTCGACGCAGATCCGCGATTCCGGGCGATCACCGGCAATATCGTCTTCCCCGGCTTCACCGCGCCAAAACTGGTCTGGGTGGCGAAAAACGAGCCGGAAATTTTTGCGAAAGTCGCCAAGGTCTTGCTGCCCAAGGATTATCTGCGGTTGTGGCTGACCGGTGAGCATATCTCGGAAATGTCGGATTCGGCCGGGACCTCGTGGCTCGACACCGGCAAGCGCGCCTGGTCCACCGCCCTTCTCGACGCCACCGGCATGCGCGGCGAACAGATGCCGTCCCTGGTCGAGGGCACCGAGCCCGGCGGCGAACTCCGCCGCGAGCTCGCGGCAGCCTGGGGCATGTCGGGCACGGTGACCGTTGCAGGCGGCGCCGGCGACAACGCGGCCTCCGCCTGCGGCATGGGCACCGTCTCTGCAGGCTCCGCCTTCGTATCGCTCGGCACCTCCGGCGTGCTGTTTGCCGCCAATGCCGCCTATCTGCCGAAGCCGGAAAGCGCCGTGCATGCCTTCTGCCATGCCCTGCCCGATACCTGGCACCAGATGGGCGTTATTCTTTCGGCAACGGACGCGCTCAACTGGCATAGCCACGTCACCGGACGCTCGGCGGCAGAGCTGACGGCGGAACTCGGCGACACGCTGAATGCCCCAAGCGGCGTCACCTTCCTGCCCTATCTCTCCGGCGAGCGCACGCCGCACAACGACGCCGGCATTCGCGGCGCCTTCACCGGCCTTGCCCATACCAGCGACCGCCCGGCGCTGACGCAAGCCGTGCTTGAAGGCGTCAGCTTCGCCATCCGCGACAGCCTCGAAGCCCTGCGCTCCGCCGGCACCGTCATCGAACGCGTCACCGCCATCGGCGGCGGCTCGCGCTCGCGTTACTGGCTGGCATCGATCGCAACGGCGCTCGGCATTCCCGTCGATATCCCCGCCGACGGCGATTTCGGGGCCGCCTTCGGCGCCGCCCGCCTCGGCCTGATCGCCGCAACCGGCGCCGACCCGGTTTCCGTCTGCACCGCGCCGGCCACCGCCGAGACGATCCAGCCGGTAACCGCCCTCACGGCCTCATATGAGGACGCCTATCGGCGCTATCGCGCGCTATACCCGGCGCTGAAGGCGCTGGCGCACTGAAACAACCATCCAACCACACTCTCCCCGTTTGACCGGGGAGAGCCTGCATCCAAGATGAATACTCCGACGGCCGTTTCTGAGGTACGTACGGCAAATTCTGAAAGGGTGCCGACATCAATCCAGACAGGAGGACATTCCCATGAGCACAGGCTTTTTCGGCGATATCGCCAAGATCAAATATGAAGGCCCGGAAAGCGACAATCCCCTCGCCTTCCGCCATTACCAAGCCGACGAAATCGTGCTCGGCAAACGCATGGAAGACCATCTGCGCTTCGCCGTTGCCTATTGGCACACCTTCACCTGGCCGGGCGGCGATCCCTTCGGTGGCCAGACCTTTTTGCGCCCCTGGTTCCAGGACGGCATGCAGGCGGCGAAACTGAAGGCCGATGTCGCCTTCGAATTCTTCTCGCTGCTCGGCGCGCCCTATTATTGCTTCCACGATGCCGACGTTCGCCCCGAGGGCAACAGCTTTGCCGAAAGCACCCGCAACCTGAACGAAATCGTCGACTACTTCGCCGAAAAGCAGGCCGCGACCGGCATGAAACTTCTTTGGGGCACGGCGAACCTGTTCTCGCATCGCCGTTTCATGTCGGGCGCCGCCACCAATCCCGACCCGGATGTCTTTGCCTATTCGGCCGCGACCGTCAAAACCTGCCTCGACGCCACTCAAAAGCTCGGCGGGGAGAATTATGTGCTGTGGGGCGGGCGCGAGGGCTATGAAACGCTGCTCAACACCGATCTCAAGCGCGAACTCGACCAGATGGGCCGCTTCCTCAATCTGGTGGTCGAATACAAGCACCGCATCGGCTACAAGGGCACGATCCTGATCGAGCCGAAGCCGCAGGAACCGACCAAGCACCAGTACGACTACGACGTCGCCACCGTTTACGCCTTCCTGAAAAATCATGGGCTGGAAAACGAGGTGAAGCTCAATATCGAGCAGGGCCACGCTATCCTTGCCGGCCATACGTTTGAGCATGAACTGGCGCTCGCCAATGCGCTCGGCGTCTTCGGCTCCATCGACATGAACCGCAACGACTACCAATCCGGCTGGGATACCGATCAGTTCCCCAACAATGTGCCGGAAATGGCGCTGGCCTATTACCAGGTGCTACTTGCCGGCGGCTTCACTACCGGCGGCACGAATTTCGACTCCAAGCTGCGCCGCCAGTCGCTGGAACCTGACGACCTGCTGATCGGCCATATCGGCGGCATGGACTGCTGCGCGCGCGGCCTGAAAGCCGCCGCCCGCATGATGGAAGACGGCGCATTGTCGAAACCGCTGGAGGCACGTTATGCCGGCTGGGACTCTCCGGAAGCACAAAAGATGCTGCGCGGCGAATACAAGCTGGACGACATTGCCGCTACCGTCGAGCGCGACAACATCAATCCCGAGCCCCGCTCGGGCCGCCAGGAATTGCTGGAGAACGTCGTCAACCGTTACGTCTGATACCGGCCGACGCCGCCATAAAACAGCGGCGTCACCACTTGTTGCGGTTGCGCGGCGGCGGGCCGACGGAATTGCGCACGATCAGATCGGGGCGCAACAGGATCTCAGTCTCCGCCGGCTGCCCGTCCGACAACAATTCGAGCAGCAGCGCCATGGCCTGCTTGCCGATGGCGGTGCGCGGCTGGCGGATGGTGGTCAGCGACGGCGACATGAAGCCGGCCTGCGGAATATCGTCGAAACCGGTCACCGAAAAATCGCGTGGAATATCGTAGCCCCGCGCGCCGAGACCGATCATTACACCGGTCGCCGTCTGGTCGTTGACGCACATGAAGGCGGTCGGCAACGTGTCGCGCATAAAGAGTTGCTCAACGGCGTGACGGCCGCTTTCGATGGTGCCGTCGCCTTCGATGACGATACGCAATTCGCGCGCCACGCCCGCCGCATCCAGACCGGCCTCATAGCCTTGCCGGCGGCGGGAATAGGCCAGCCGGGTGCGGGAATCGCCGATGAAGGCGATCTTGCGATGGCCTTCGGCAAGCAGCAGGTCGATGGCTTTACGCGCGCCCTCGGTATCGTCGACGCCGACATACGGAATGCCGCCATTGAAGACCGGCTCGAACACGCCAACGCTCGGCGGCAGGCGCGCCGTCATCGTCTGGTGGCCGAAAGGCAGGATACCCGTGAACAGGATCAGCCCTGCCGCCTGATTGGAACTGAAGAATTTCAGATATTCGAGGCCGCGCTGGGCGTCGTTCTGGGTATGGCCGATCAGCACGCCATAACCATGGGCGCGCGCCTCGTTTTCCAGCCCGATGAGAATATTGGAGAAATTCGGGTCGCCGATGTCAGGGGCCACCACCAGGATCATATTGGAGCGGCCAAGCCGCAGGCTGCGCGCCATGGCATTGGTCGTGTAGCCGGTCATGGCGATCGCCTGGTTGACCTTCAGGCGCGTCGAATTGGCCACCTTCTCCGGCGTATGGATCGCGCGCGAGACGGTCGCGATGGAAACCTCGGCGATCCGGGCGACGTCTTCGATCGTTGCGGGCGTGGAATTCGACACAGGGGTCTCTGCCATGGGCTATCTTCGCCGCGAAACTACACAGACTTGCCGATCCGTCAACGCGACCGTGCGACCAAATTGTGTATGCAGCGAATGTAAACCTTTACATCGCCCATGTAAAGGTTTACATCTTCGTTCCAAGCGGTGGAGGCCGCAGGGAGGAATCTGGATATGACGGTCGAGAGTGTCGACGCCGCGCCGGTGGTGTTGTCCGGCAGACGCATCTGCAAGTCGTTCAACGGCGTGCAGGTTCTGTTCAGCGTCGATTTCGACCTCAGGGCCGGTGAAGTCCACGCGCTGATGGGCGAAAACGGCGCCGGCAAGTCCACCCTCGTCAAGGTTCTCTCCGGTTTCGAACAGCCGACCTCGGGTGAAATCCTGCTCGACGGAAAGCCTGTCGTGCTGCCGCCGAATGGCGGCGCCGAAGCGCTCGGCATCGTCATCATTCACCAGGAATTCAATCTCGCCGATCACCTGACGGTGACCGAAAGCCTGTTCCTCGGCCGCGAAGTCACCCATTTCGGCGTGCTCGACCGCAAGTTCATGCGCGCCGAGACGCGTCGCGTGCTCGACATGCTGGGGTCGAATGTCGATGAGAAAGCGCCGATCAACACACTCTCCGTCGCCGACAAGCAGATGGTCGAGATCGCCAAGGCGATCAGCCGCGATGCCCGTGTCATTTTCATGGACGAACCGACCGCCGTGCTGTCGCGCTCGGAAACCAGGGTGCTTTTCGAGCAGGTGCGCCGGCTGCGCGAAAAAGGCACGAGTTTCGTGTTCGTTTCGCACAAGCTCGACGAAGTCATGGAAATCACCGACCGCGTCACCGTTTTGCGTGACGGCCAGTGGATCAAGACCGCGCCGACCGCCATCCTCGACGGCGAAGCCATCGCGCAGTTGATGGTCGGGCGCGAGCTTTCCAGCCTTTATCCGAAGAAGGTGGAGCCGGATGTCGACGAGGCCGTGGTGCTCTCCGTCTCCGGCCTGACCACGGGCTATGTCCGCGACGCCAGCTTCGAGCTGCGCAAGGGCGAGGTCATGGGCTTTTCCGGCCTGATCGGCTCTGGCCGCACCGAACTGATGGAAGCCATTGCGGGCCTGCGCGCCCGCATCTCCGGCGACGTGACCATCAATGGCGAACATGCGCCCTCCGGCGACGTTCACGCCGCAAATCGGCTCGGCGTCGCCTATATGACCAAGGATCGCAAGGGCAAGGGCCTGCTGCTGCGCTCCGACATGACGACCAATCTGACGCTGCAATCGCTGGAACGGCATGTCAGCCACGGCTATCTCAACCCCTCCAGCGAAGCGCAGGCACTCGCCAAGGCGCGGCGGCGTTTCGACATTCGCGTGCGCGACGCCAGCATCGTTGCGGGCCGCATGTCGGGCGGCAACCAGCAGAAACTGCTGCTCGCCAAGGTGATGGAAACCGAGCCGCAGATCATCATCATCGACGAGCCGACGCGCGGCATCGATGTCGGCACCAAGCAGCA
>CAMFHE010000022.1 GCA_945952045.1 uncultured Rhizobium sp. | reverse complement strand
GTCGTCCTGCTTGTCATAGACCCTACTTCTCACGAGTTGGGGTCTCCGGCAAACCAGGCGCGGTTCAGAGTGGCTGCCGCTCTGGCGTTGGGCTTGATCGTTGCCTACATGGTTATACGCTAGCGCTACGCAATGCCTTTAAGAAGGGCTACCCGTCAGGACTCATCTAGTGTGGCCTTCAATCGGCTCAGCGCGTTGTGAAAATCTTCCAAGTCTTGCGGTGTCAAACACCGCTCATATCTATGACGAAGAATTATGTGAGCCGAGTTTTCCACGTCGGCCATCACCTCTCGCGCTGCTGACGATAATAACTTGTGTTCGAACAAAAGACGTCGGAGCTGTCGGACATTTGCTTCGAATGAGACCGCATCGTTTTCCAGGTCAATCTTATTGCGGGCCAACTGCCCGAGGATAAAGCCGATTGGCATTTCTCAGTTCCACATGGCCGCCAAGAGCATGGCAGTATCACGATTTTCTCGAGTATTACGCTTATACATCCGGCATCGATTTTCGCAAGATTTTGGTCGTTTCGCGCCAAGATGGAAGCGCACCGGCAGGCAGCCCGGTATCGGTTATGCGCTTCCCCAAATGAAAGTTAGGAAGCCCGGCCGTCGTCTCAGAATTTGGAAATAGGAGGCAGTGGGATTACGGCATCTTGAACACGGCCGAATTGTCCTGAACGTCGCGCAGTCCCTTGTAGGAGGCGTGCCTGAGCTTCTGCTCGTCCGTCCATCCCCGGAATTCGACTTCCGCTATTAGCGTCGGCTGGACGAAGACGATACCCTTGCCTTTGACATCGACGACCGGCCTTTTCGTCTTCAGCTTGTCAAGCGTTGCGCGCAGCTCTTGGGCCTCGCCCGCATCGAATCCCGTCCCGACCGATCCGACAGACTGCCAGGCTGTGCCGCGATAGGCGGCAAGCAACAGACTGCCGATCCCACCATTCGCGACCGACGACGGCTCATAGCCGACAATCATGAAGCTCTCGCTCTCGACGCATTTGATCTTCAGCCAGTCGCCAGTGCGGCCGGGCGTGTAGGGTTGGCGTCGATGCTTGGCGATTATCCCTTCAAGGCCGACAGAGCAGGCGCTTGCAAGGAATTCAGCGCCATCGGCTTCAATCTCTTCCGAGAGGCGGATCGCTCCATCGCTGCCGAACAGTGGCTCCAGGATATGCCGGCGCTCCTCTAGGTTCATTCTCGTCAGGTCGTGGCCATCGAAATAGAGGATATCGAAAGCGTACAGGATTGCCTCATCGGCGCTACGTTTGCCGCCACGGCCACCGAGAGCCTTCTGCAAGGCGCTGAAGTTTGGTCTGCCTTCTTCGTCGACGACCACGGCCTCGCCATCGAGAATTGCCGTGGTGCCGATCTGGCGAGCGGCTTCTGCGATGGCCGGGAAACGCGATGTCCAATCATGGCCGCCACGGGTGAGGATGCGAACGCCGTTCGGCTCGACATGGATAGCGAGGCGATAGCCGTCCCATTTTACCTCGAAAGCCCATTCCGGCCCCACCGGTGGCTTGCTCTTGAGCAACGCTAGACAGGGCTCTATTCGATCCGGCATCGGGTCGAGGGCAAGGCGTGGCTGTCTCGGATCGCGCTTGCGTACCGGCCGGCTCTGCATTGCCTGGGTATCTGGCGACAGGAGGGGCTTCGAAGGCTTCCGGGGGCGCTTGGTCATAGCCCCATTGCAGCAGCGAAAGTTTAAGGAAGGCCTATTGTGCCATGAAACCAATGGGCTTCTCAGCCTCGCCACAGCAGGGAAATAGCCTGTCTCCGCCTGTATTATCAGGTCGTCCGCTTAGTCCCACTGAGCAAAAGACCGACGATCAGCACAAAGGGAGCACCATCAATATCGGAATGCTCAAGCTGCTGTTTGTAAACGCATTTCTTGACGCCATCGACTTGCGAGCGCCAATTCGCAGTTAAGAGCGGATAGCATCATCGTTCTCCCGCCAGCCGGTACGTTGTCCTTGCGTTTCGCGCTTATCCATCCAGTCGTCGGCGATAGCGAATATACCGTCAAAGAGCGTATCGGTCGTAGCCGCGCTGAACGGTTGAGCGTTGGAGAGCGTTATTCGGGCAATAGGTGCTCGATCAACTCATGCGGCTTCGTAAGAACTGAGAATGTCGTACAAGACGGTGTTTCAGCCAGAAAGGAAACTTCCCAGGGGGAGCAACGTTCACCATCTTGAAACAACAATTTCTCAAGGAGAGCAAAGATGGGTGAATGCACGAAAATAATCGACGAGGAACTCTATAGCATCATCGATCAAAAATTGACCGCGCTTATGTACGAAATGCAAGGCGCCGGCTGGGCTAGCGAAAACGTTACCTTGGCGATCGATATGGCCTTGAGGAAAAAATGTGTCAACCTGGCCCCTGCGTTCCAAGCTGCGCGCGACGAGCTGCCCAAAGACTTCGTGTCAGATGGAAATGAGGGCTGATGCGCTTGGTGCATGAAGCATCCCGCCGGATCCATCGGATGTGATTGATGTTACGAGCCGAATATGATCTAGCCAGTGACAATAAAATTCGCACATACTAAGGATAATATTGAAAAATCGTTGCCGATTGTCCAAAATTGTCTCTATCTACAATAGCAATGGCGATATTTATTTGCGCTTGGCGAAGTGAAATTCCTGATATACAATCGTTTCCGATGTCAGGCATGCCCGTACCAGGTATATGTTCCGTCCTCCTGAAACGGCGTTTGAGAATGAATGCGGTGGTAGCGGCTCTCCGCAATCGCTGACGCCTTTCCTAGGAGATGGCGCAGCCGGCGAGTATCCTCCTCGACTTGGCGGAGAACATCGTCCAGCTGTTTTGCTCCCGCGGGGTGCGCTGCCTCGGCTTGCATCACACAGGCCGGAGTGACAGAGATGCGCGGCCCGATACCATCTTGAAACTGAGCGAGGACGTGACCCGCAGACAATAGTGTCTCCCGCACTTCATCGCGGGGCTCGGTAGCGACTACGAGCCTGAAAGCGCTAATGATGGACGCTTTGCTTGCCGGAAGACAACCAGCGTCGAGAATGTCGCTTTTCGGCCGTTCCAGCCGCAGAAACGTCAAGAAGGTTTCGACGATATCATGGGCCTTGGCGAGGATATCTGTGTCTGACCACTCGGCCTCGTTGGCGGAAGTGCTTCCATATGCTCTGGCCATGCCTGGTTCTCCAGTTTCGAACAGATAATGCAGCGAGCTGGGAAAAAGTTTCCCGCACACGGCAGCATGAAACCGCGACAACAATGCGATGGTAGAAGGAGGATAATCTTCTCCATAAGATTGCGAAGACCTCTAAACATAACGGGGCAAGAACCGTCTAAAGGGATTGAACATGCATAGGACTTAGTTGATCGTCTGGCGCGTCTCAGGCGCATCTGCGGGCTGACGCGGACCCCCGATGCAAAAGGCGCGGCGGACGGTGAGCGTAGGTGGCGTCGCAGCCGTCCGCCTGGCCCTGTTCGATGGCCGTCTTGATCTCAATCATGACTGGCGCATTGTCACTTGTGTGCTCCCAGCCTCTGGGACCACGTCGGTCGTTCGCTTGCCTTAGCCAAGGGCAACTGTGGGGCCGAGTAGAAGACGGTCAATGCGCAGGCAGGCGTCAAGTTCCAGGAGTTTCACCGAGATCGCCAGCCAAGCTGTGGCGCGTCACGACTGGGTTGCATCCCTGGCGAGGATCGCGACACCGTTCCAGCATTTTTGACCATACGAGTCCATCTCGTATCCTATTCGCTAGAGGTCGCGCTGGGGAAAGCGCTCGTCTGGCAATTTGAGTTCTTTCAGGCAGAAGATTTCGGGCGCGTCTTCTTCCAGCCATCGCAGAAGAACGGGACGCCGGCCGTTGATATTTTAGGTGGCGAATTTCACGAAGTGCCTCCAGGCGCGATGGTCGTTCACGGGAAAACCATCCCCCAATTCAAAGATTCCCCGTGCTTTTGAACCTCTGGGGACGTGTGCGGCAAGATCATCTCGCGTAGCGTGTCTCCTTGCTATTGCAAACATTTTGAGCGCTCCTATCTGTGCTCCAGATCGTTGGAGACGACCGCGATGAAGACAAATGCCATCAAAACCATTTTTTACGGAGCCGCCGAAAGCCTGCTGCCACGTCGGTGTGGCTACGGTGGTCGACTTGCAGTTGCGTGCATCTGTTGCGGGCGGTTAGATCAGCCGATTGACGATGATGGCTGCGGTATATGCGATGCCTGCCTCGATGCACCTTTGCAGGTGACCAGCAATCCCGACGGCCTTGATTTCCCGGATGTCTTTGCCCATCTGTCGCTTATTGCCCTTAAGTAGGTGAATTGCTTGCATCGACTTTATCCATCGTGCGTGCGCAACTATCAGGGTTAGAGGGCGCTCTCCGAAAGTGTTGAGCGGCCGTCGTCATTCCTCGGTGGCCCGCCAGATGCCGGCGATCGCAAAAATCGACTCTCCGACCTTGTGAAGCAGCCACCTGTCCTCTCGCTTCTTCCCTTTGTCGACCGGCTCAAGATCAAAGCCCTGTTCGAAGCGAATTCGCAGCCCTCCGACCGGAAATTGCAGACTGGCCTGTTGCTCGGACCCGGCCAAACCGATTGCCGCTGGACAAGCTCGCCAACCCCGCGGCCGCCTTCGACCGAGCGGACGATGGGCGCGGTTTCGGTAATCCTGCTATCCGCGCGCCTCGATGCCCGGCCTCCCCTCAGGAAAGCGGATTTTGATTTTGAGGTGCTCGAGTTCCTCGATTACCGAGGGCACTTCGACCATCGGCCTGTAATCGTTGCAACGGGCTGCATGGCTCATTTCCACATCGATCGCATCCGAGCGCCGATATTAACGCGGACTTGGCGCGTGCTCTGCTCGCTGGCGGCAGCCGATACGTTGGGCCAGCTTGCCGTCTCGAAGAACTGCAAAAGCGTGACCGGTATGAAGCGGGTTCGCGACGCATAGACATGGCGGTCGCCATGGGCATTCTGGCCGTGTGTGAAAAAACGCTGCGGCGTGATCAACGTGAGATAGTCACGCGCCCGCGTCATGCCGACATAAAGCAGGCGCCGTTCCTCCTCGAGCTCAGGGGTGGAGCCGGTGCCAAGATCGGACGGGATGCAGCCGTCCACCACATTGAGCATATAGACTGCACGCCATTCTTGGCCTTTGGCCGAATGTATCGTGCTCAAGATCAGATAGTCCTCATCTAGCAGCGGTACGCCGGCGTGGTCGCTTGTCGCGTCCGGCGGGTCCAGCGTCAGTTCGGTGAGAAAACGTTCGCGGCTCGCATAGCCGCCGCCGATCTGTTCGAGCTGCAACAGGTCATTCTTGCGAGTGTCGGCGTCCTCATGGATGCGATCGAGATGCGGCTCGTACCACATCCGCACCATGCCGATCTCCGCCGGCCAGCAGGCCTCGCCCTTTCGCAGCGCCGTGACCAGCGTCACGAAAGCCGGCCAGTCGTCGCCGGCCTTGGTCGGTGGCGGGATCTCAGCCAGCGATTGCAGTGGTTCCGGATCGGCAGCGATCGTGTCAAGGATCTTGCCGGCCGTCTGCGGTCCGATACCAGGCAGAAGCTTCAGCGCCCGGAAGCCGGCAACCCGGTCGCGCGGGTTTTGGCTAAACCGCATGACCGACAGCATGTCTTTGACGTGCGCGGCATCAAGGAATTTGAGGCCGCCAAACTTCACGAAGGGAATGTTTCGTCGCGTGAGCTCGATCTCCAGCGCGTTGCTATGACTGGATGTTCGAAACAGCACAGCCTGCTGCTTGAGCGTCATACCGACCTCGCGGTTGGCCAGCACTTGCTCGACGATATAGGTGGCCTGGTCGATCTCGTCCTTCACCGTCACGAGCATCGGGCGCTGCTCCGAGACGCGGTCCGTCCAGAGGTTTTTGGTATAGCGCTCCCGTGCCAGCTCGATCACGCCATTGGCGGCAGCCAGGATCGGCTGGGTCGAACGATAATTGCGGTCGAGCGTAATGACGTCCGCCGACTTGGGTGAGAATTGCTGCGGAAAATCAAGTATGTTGCGGATGGTGGCTGCACGGAAGGAATAGATCGATTGCGCATCGTCGCCGACGACAGTCAGGCCGCGGCCGCCGGGTGCCAGCGACATCAGGATCGACGCCTGTAGGCGATTGGTGTCCTGGTATTCATCGACCAGGATGTGGTCGAAGCGGTTGCCGACGTCCTCGGCGAGCTCGGGCTCGGAAACCATCTGCGCCCAGTAGAGCAACATGTCGTCGTAATCCAGAACGTTCTGTGCTTGCTTGGCTTCAACGTAGGCGGCGAAGAGCTGCTTCAGCTCCTCCTCCCATTCCAGCACCCAGGGATAGGACGATTTTAGAATCTCCTTGATGGAGACCTGCGAATTGACCACCCGCGAATAGATCGCGATGCAGGTGCTCTTCGTGGGGAACCGGCTCTGCTTGGCGGAAAACCCAAGGTCATGCCGGACGAGGTTCATCAGGTCGGCGCTGTCCTCGCGGTCATGAATGGTGAAGTCGACGCTGAGACCGATCTGCTCGGCATACATCCGCAACAGCCGCGCGCTGATCCCATGAAACGTGCCGGCCCATGCGAGCGCGTCCGTCATGACGGCGGCATTGTCACCGAGCACCTGCCGGCAGATGCGTTGGACGCGGCGCGCCATCTCGGAAGCTGCCCGCCGCGAAAACGTCATCAGCAGGATACGGCGCGGATCGGCGCCATTGACGATCAGATGCGCGACGCGATGCGCCAGCGTGTTGGTCTTGCCGCTGCCCGCGCCAGCGATAATCAACAGCGGGCCGCCGATCTTTCCGTTGGCCAGGCCAACGCCATGCTCGACGGCTTCGCGTTGCCGGTCGTTGAGCTTTTCGAGATAAGCAGCCGCCATTTGTCCCCAGCATACCTAAGAAAAATTTCCTAACCTTCCGATCGCCGGATATCTCCTTGATGGAGCTAAGGGATTCGTTTCAACGACTTAGCCGAGGCTCGACTTCCGGACTGGAGGCCCGATTGACTCAGTCGAGTAATCGGAACAAATAAAGAACATATCAGCTTAAAGAACCGCTGGAAACCCTAAGGAGCAACAATTCTGCCGTGGCTAACCATGCCCTCAACCCCGTGCTGGCTGAACTTCGCGAGCGCATCGAGCAGCTTGAAGGCGGCTCGCAGCCCGCAAGGCAGGTCCTGCCTTTCGGCATCGCAGAGGTTGATCGGTCACTACCGGGAGGAGGGCTAGCCTTCGGGGCGTTGCACGAGGTTGCCGGCGGCGGGGGAGGGACAGTCGATGGGGCCGCGGCGGCGTTGTTCGTTGCCGGCATCGCTGCCCGGTCACGAGGCAGGGTTCTGTGGTGCTTGACGCGCCCGGACTTGTTTTTCCCTGCGGTCGCCCAAGCAGGACTCCATCCGGACCGTGTCGTCTTCTGCGAAAGCGATAGGGACGAGGAGGCTCTATCGGCGATGGAGGAAGGTCTCTCTTTTGGCGGGCTTGCTACCGTGGTTGGCGAGCTCGTCCGTTTGCCGATGACCGCATCGCGTCGCCTGCAACTCGCCGCCGAGAAGACGGGTGCCATGGGTATCGTGCTGCGGCGATGGCGACGACAAAACGAAGCGTCGGATTATGGGCAGCCCACCGCCTCGACGACGCGCTGGCGAATTAGCACCCTGCCCTCAGAAAGACTACCTGTGGCCGGCGTCGGGAGGGCGCGCTGGCTGGCGGAACTGATGCGCGTGAAAGCCGGCGAGTGTGCCGAATTTGAAATTGGAGCCCCCGATGCCCAGGGTCGTATCTGTCTACTTCCCACAGCTTTCGACGGAGCGGATCAGACGCCACGCTGGCGAAGCCTTGCCGGCTGACAAGCCGCTGGTCGTGATTGTCCGCCGCGGATCGAAGCGCTGGATTTCCGCCGCCGACCCCGTTGCATTGAAGCTCGGCCTGCGCATCGGCATGGCCGCAAGCAAAGCGCAGGTCATGGTCGCCGATCTCCTCATGGTCGATGCGGCCCCGGCCGATGACGCGGCTGCGCTGGAGCGGCTGGCGCTCTGGACGCTGCGGCAATACAGCCCCGTCGTTGCTGTCGATGGCGCCGACGGTCTCGTCATCGATACGGAAGGTGCCGATCACCTGCACGGCGGCGAAGCGCTGCTCGTGTCGGGCCTCGTTAATATGCTGCGCGGCCGCGGCCTGACGGCGCGCGCCGCTGTCGCCGATACCTGGGGCGCCGCGCATGCGCTTGCCCGGCTGCTGGCGACGGAGACGACGGTGGTGCCGGTAGACAATGTGACAAAGGCGGTCATCGGCCTACCGGTTGTCGCGCTGCGGCTACCAGCGGAGACGATCCAGGGCCTGCGTGTTCTCGGCATCGATACAGTCGGCCAGCTCTCGGCGATGCCGCGTGCGCCGCTGACGCTGCGGTTCGGGCCGGAACCTGGACGCAGACTGGATCAGATGTTTGGCCGGATCGCCGAACCGATCGAGCCGATCCGAACGCCGGAGCTGGTCGAGTTCGCAAAGAACTTTGCCGAGCCGATCGGCGCGCCCGAGACCATCGCCAAATATGTGCGCCGGCTGGTCGGCCAACTCTCGGCTCGTCTCGCTGAAGACGGTCTCGGCGCGCGGCGCTGCGACCTCGTCATCCATCGCATCGACAACACCAGGCAGCATCTCCGGGCCGGTCTTGCCAAACCTGCCCGCGATCCGGCTCGGCTGTCGAAGCTTCTCTGCGACCGAATCGAGACCATCGATCCCGGTTTCGGCATCGAGAAGCTGGTGCTGGTCGCGGTCTTCGCGGAGCCGCTGGAGGAGCGACAGGTTGCCTCATCATTGATTGAGGAGGAGATCGCCGACATCAGCCCGCTGATCGACATCCTCGGCAACCGTGGCCACCGGCTCTTTCGCGTCGCGCCCGTCGCCTCCGACGTGCCGGAGCGTTCAGTCCGCCGGATTGCCGCGACCGCTCCTGACATCGGCGAGGCCTGGGCGGTAAAATGGCCGCGGCCGACGCGGCTCTTGGCAAACCCGGAGCGCATCGAGGTCATCGCGCTTCTGCCGGACCAGCCGCCGGCGGTGTTTACCTGGCGCGGCAAGCGCCGGAATGTTGTGCGCGCCGACGGCCCTGAACGGATTTTCGGGGAGTGGTGGCGCCGGCCGCGCGAGTTCCAGGCAGTCAGGGATTATTTCGTGGTCGAGGATGAACTGGGCGAGCGTTACTGGGTCTATCGTGCAGGTGACGGCATCGATCCGGAAACCGGCTCGCACCTGTGGTTCGTGCATGGGGTGTTCGGATGACGCGCTATGCCGAGCTTCAGGTCACGACACACTTTTCATTTCTCCGCGGTGCGTCCAGCGCCGACGAACTGTTCGCCGCGGCGGCCGCACTCGGTATTGATGCGCTTGGCGTCGTCGATCGCAACAGCCTCGCTGGGATCGTGCGCGCCTGGGAGGCAGCCAAGGTGACCGGCATTCGGCTTGTCGTCGGCTGTCGTCTAGATCTTACCGACGGCATGTCGATCCTCGTCTATCCCATGGACCGCCCGGCCTATTCGCGGCTGACGCGGCTGCTGTCGCTTGGCAAGGCCCGCGGCGGCAAGGGCAAGTGCCTGATCGATTTCGCAGATGTTGCTGACCACGCGGCGGGCATGATCGGCGTGCTCGTGCCCGACGAAGCCGACGAGATCTGCGCCATGCACCTTCGCAAGGTGGCCGAGTTGTTCGGTGATCGGGCTTATGTCAGCCTCTGCCTGCGCCGCCGGCCGAACGACCGCATGCGCCTCCACGGTATCGCAATCATGGCAGCACGCTTCAGGGTGCGCACAGCCGTCACAAACGACGTGCTGTTTCATGAGCCGAGCCGTCGGCAGCTGCAGGATGTCGTGACTTGCATCCGCACCCGCACGACCATCGATGATGTCGGTTTCGACCGCGAGAGGCACGCCGACCGCTTTCTCAAAACGCCGCAGGAAATGCACCGGATGTTTGCTGAATATCCGGAAGCACTGGCGAGCAGCCGCGAGATTGTCGATCGCTGCAAGTTCGACCTCAAGGAACTGCAGTATCAATACCCGCAAGAGGCCATCGTGCCCGGCCTCGATCCGCAGCAGTCGCTGGTCAAGTTCACCTGGGAGGGAGCCGCCAATCGCTACCCCGAGGGCGTGTCGGACAAGGTCCGGAAATCCCTGCGCGACGAGCTGGAGTTGATCCGGGCCATGAACTATGCGCCCTATTTTCTGACGGTGTTCTCGATCGTCCGTTTCGCCCGGGCGAAGGGAATTCTTTGCCAGGGCAGGGGCTCGGCCGCGAACTCCGCCGTCTGCTACTGCCTCGGCGTCACGTCCATCGACCCCGACACCAACGACCTGCTGTTCGAACGCTTCATCAGCCAGGAGCGGGACGAGCCGCCGGACATAGACGTCGATTTTGAACACGAGAGGAGGGAAGAGGTCATCCAGTGGATCTACAACACCTACGGCCGTAGCAAGGCGGCGCTCTGTTCCACAGTGACGCGGTATAGGGCCAAGGGCGCTTTACGCGACGTCGGCAAGGCCCTCGGTCTGCCCGAAGACATGATAGGCCAGCTCTCGTCCGGCGTCTGGGGCTGGTCGGAAGGGGTCTCCGAACGCCAGATCCGGGAGAACAATCTCAACGCGGCTGATTACAGGCTGAAGCTGACGCTGGAATTGGCGCAGCAACTGATGGGTGCGCCGCGCCATCTCGGTCAGCATCCCGGTGGCTTTGTCCTGACCCACGACAGGCTCGACGATCTCGTGCCGATCGAGCCTGCCCGCATGGACGATCGGCAGGTGATCGAATGGGACAAGGACGATATAGAGGCGCTCAAGTTCATGAAGGTGGACGTGTTGGCCTTGGGCATGCTGACCTGCATGGCCAAGGCTTTCGCGCTGATGGCGGAACACAAGGGTGAGGTTTGGGATCTCGCGTCCATTCCTTCCGAAGATTCCCGCACCTACGCCATGATCCGCAAGGCAGACACACTCGGCACCTTCCAGATTGAAAGCCGGGCGCAGATGTCCATGTTACCGCGCCTGAAACCCCGCACATTTTACGACCTGGTCGTGCAGGTGGCGATTGTCAGACCCGGGCCGATCCAGGGCGACATGGTGCATCCCTATCTCCGCCGGCGCGAGGGCAAGGAGCCGGTTGTTTATCCGACACCCGAACTGGAGGCGGTGCTGTCGAAAACCCTCGGTGTCCCGTTGTTTCAAGAATCGGCCATGAAAGTCGCCATGGTCTGCGCCGGGTTTACCGGCGGGGAGGCGGACCAATTGCGGAAATCCATGGCGACCTTCAAGTTTTCCGGCGGGGTCAGCAAGTTCAAGGACAAGCTTGTGGCGGGGATGGTCAACAATGGCTACACGGCCGAGTTTGCCGAGCAGACGTTTTCGCAGTTGGAAGGGTTCGGCAGCTATGGCTTTCCAGAAAGCCACGCCGCCAGTTTTGCCCTCATTGCTTATGCGTCGAGCTGGGTAAAATGCCATCATCCGGACGCCTTTTGCGCCGCGCTCTTGAACTCGCAGCCGATGGGCTTTTATGCGCCGGCGCAGATCGTGAGGGACGCCGCCCAGCATGGTGTCGAGATCAGGCCGGTCTGCGTCAACGCCTCACGCTGGGACTGCACGCTCGAGGCGATCGAAGGAAGCCGTCTTTGCGCCGTCCGGCTCGGCATGCGGATGGTGAAAGGGCTCTCGACTGCGGACGCCGCTTGGATCGTGGCGGCGCGCGCCGATGAACCCTTCCCCTCGGTCGACGGTCTTTGGCGGCGCTCCGGCTTGCCAACGGCCGCGCTGGTGAAATTGGCCGAAGCTGATGCGTTCCTACCGTCACTGCAGCTCCAGCGCCGTGACGCGCTGTGGGCGATTAAGGGTCTACGAAACGAGCCGCTTGAGCTCTGGGCCGCGGCCGCCGAGCGCGAAGCGCGCCAGATATCGGAAATGCAGGAGCCGTCGGTAGCGTTGCCCTCAATGAGGGCAGGGCACGAGGTCGTCGAGGACTATGCCCACACCGGCCTCACCCTCCGCCAGCACCCGATCGCCTTCCTCCGCAAAGACCTTCGCCAGAAGGGCATGGTCACATGCGCCGAGGCCATGGCCGAGCGCGATGGCCGCTGGCGGATGACCGGCGGTCTCGTGCTGGTGCGCCAGCGGCCGGGCTCGGCGAAGGGTGTCATGTTTCTGACGCTCGAGGACGAGACCGGCATCGTCAACGCGGTGGTCTGGCCAACCCTGTTCGAGCGCCAGCGCCGCGTACTTCTCTCCGCTTCGATGATGGCGATCAACGGAAAAATCCAGCGGGAAGGGGACGTCGTGCATCTTGTCGCGCAGCGGCTGTTCGACCTTTCAAATGACCTCGGCCGGCTGGGAGAACAGGACGAGAAGTTTCCTCTGCCCCATGGCCGGGGCGACGAATTCGCGCGCGGCAATGGAGCGCCGGATCCGCGCGACCGTTCAAAGGCAACGACGCGTGCGCGCGATATCTACGTACCAGACCTCTTGATCGATCGACTGAAAGTCAAAAGCCGGAATTTCCACTAATCTTCTGCACCCATATGGATGAACGAGCACTGGATAGCCGTCACGGAACGGTCGCTATGTGCCGCGGATGTTAGAATGGCGTGCAAAGGACATTGCCCAGATTGACGAAAAAGAGGCGCGAACAATCCTGGAGATCATCCGACAAGATGTGCCTGAGATTGCCGGATTGCCGCCAACGACAGCCAAAAACCGGGCGAAGCGCACCGAGGTAATCGCCCATGTTTGGGAAATCGACGAAAGCTAAACTGCTTCACGTCGCGAGCCAAATGCAAACCCGTGGAGGGATACTACCGCAGGGTTTGCATTGTTGGCTGCCATGGCGAGCCATCAGAGTGTATGAATGTTCTCAGCCTTGGATTACCGGTCTTGCGGCCTAACCCAATTCATAGCTAACTTTTATACCGTCTCGCAGTGCGCCACTCCGGATCGCCGAGATGTGAACGAACACATCCTGTACGCAATTATCGGGGGTGACGAAGCCGAAGCCTTTGTCCTAGTTAAACATTTAACCATAACGCTAGCCATGCTGTCTTCGCAATTTCATCGGCTTCATTGTCGCGCGGGGAGTCCATGTATCGCTATACTGACATGCAACCCTGTTGAGGTGAGCATGATTGGAGTTCACCTCAGGTTTGAGACCCTCTCCGTTGTCAATGAAGCCCCACGACGACCGATGCATTCGAGGCGGCGTAGGGACAGACGTCACGGAAACCGTTAACTTCACCGGCCGAAAATTATCCGGCAATAACCCAGCTACAGTGCGTGGGGAGTTATTTTGTCGGGAACAAGCCACCGGGACGATCGATTTGCCTACGCGCTTCACCCATCTCAAGTTGGTTGCACCGGCGATCATGCTCATTGCGGCATTGATCGCAGGACTGGCCACGATCCCGTATTACGGCGCTGCGCGCCTGGACAGCGAAATGCGTGATCGCCAGGAAACGCTGGTCAAGCGCAACATCTCGATATGGATCACGGATATAGAGTTTGCACTGACCGCATGGACGATTTGGGACGAGTCGATCGCTAAGATCGACAATGCCTTTGACCCGGTGTGGACCGATCGAAACATCGGCAGCTCTCTTATTGGAACGTCCCGGACACGTTTCGTTGCCATCCTCAATAGCAAGGACGATCTAATCTATCAGAAGACCGCGCCTGAGGTTCAAACGCGGGAGTTCTTTCAACGGGGCGCCCCAACCATTGTCAATGACGCTCGTTCCCTCGTTGATCGCGTGCGCGAAGTTGAGCGTGGCGAAAGAGCAGCTGGTATTCCGGATCGCATTGCTTTGAGCAAAATTGAAGTGCTCGGCAATGATGCCGTGCTCCTGACCGCAAGCCTGTTCCAGCCGGATTTTAAAACGGCAATGCCGCGCGGGGACCGTGCGCCGATCCTCATTTCCGCCGTTCCGATTGCCGGCAGCCTGCAAGAGTTTTTTGGAAGTCGCTTCCTGCTGGATGAGGCAATGGTTGGGCCTCTCGATGCGATCAGCTCCGATCGGGCGCGCGCAGAAATCGCGGTCGGGCCGAATGGGAAAACTGAAGTTTTGTCGTGGCGTTCCCCAACGCCTGCACAAGACCTCCTGCACCAGTCGCTTCCTCTCGCCGCAACGGTCACAGTCGTTCTCATTGCCGGAGGCGTGTTTGCTGTGCGGAGCTCGCGCCGAACAGTAGCATCGTTGGTGGAGGCAGAGCAGCGTATGCGTCACGCAGCAACGCACGATTTTCTCACAGGTCTTGCAAATCGATCTCTTCTTGCCTCCGAGTTCGAGAGGCTGGTGGCTAGCGGGGCGCTTACTATTGTTTGCATCGACCTGGACGGCTTCAAGATGGTCAATGACACGCACGGTCACGCGGCGGGAGACGAACTCCTCAAACAAGTAGCTGGACGCCTCAAGGCAGAATGCGGGAAGAATGACGTGATCTTTCGTTTGGGAGGAGATGAGTTCACGATCCTGATGCCGGATACCTTGCTTGGTGACGCAGAACGCCGGTGCAGACAGCTATCCGTGACGATATCGCGGCCATACATTTTCGGTCACACGGTGGTCGCCGTTGGGGCCTCGTTCGGGCTTCAGGAAGTCGTGGCAGGCTGTGACGAGCCGTGCGATGCTGTTCTCCGTCGGGCGGATGAGGCACTTTATTTGGCGAAGGCGAGAGGTCGTGGTTCGATTGTCGCGAGCGCTCCGTTGGACGTTGGACCAATCCGAGCATTCGGTTAATGACGAAAGGAACAATCACCGACGATTAAAACAATCGCGCTTGTCCTTTGATCCCGGTGATCCAAGCATTGAAAGTGTTAGACACACGCGCTGCGTCAATACCTCGTTCTCTCGCATCTTTGGGGCTTATTCCATAGGCGGTGCGAAAAGCGCGGCTGAACGCGGCGCCATCTTGGAAGCCAAAGCTAGCAGCAATCTCTGAGATGCGTGGTCTTGCTGACGCGACGAGCGCATGTCGTGCCGCACTTAGACGGCGCTCACGAATATAGGAGCGGATACCTCCGCTGGGTTGGAAGAGGCGAAACAGCGTTGCGCGCGATAAGCCGATGTGTCTGCATATCGTCTCAGCATCCAGTTCTGGAGAGCTGAGATGAAGGTCGATATAGCGTTTGCAGCGTATCATAGTGGCGGATTCAAGAACGTTACGAGCGTCGCCGAGACGCCGGCGCGTTGGCTCAAGTCCGGCCGCGAGCAATTGCGCGGTTGCAAGCGCCAAGCCATTAGCCTCGGTTGAATCGACGAGTTCGGCGTGTTTGGCTAGCGTCTGCATGTGAGCACTTAACAGTTGGCCGAAGCCCTCGCGAAGCTGCTGGCCATGGAAAAGCTCTGGGTCGGGAAGAACTGATGAAATAAGATCGCGGGATAAGCTGACGACAATTGAACCGTTCTCGACGGCCGCACTACGCCAGAACGGTCGGGAGAGGGTATTCACTGTGATGCTGTGTGCCGGCACATGAAAGCGCGCGTCGCCAGATTCGACGTCGAAGTCGGCCGAAGTCAGATGAAGGACGATATGGTCGAGTCCGTCCCGCCTGACCCTCTGCTGCGAACGCGAGACCGACTGCGGTGCCGATGACATGTCACTGACAATCATCTCTCCAAATGATGTGGAGTTGACGCGAGCGCGGAAGCCGTCATTCACGCCAACAATATCATGGGTTCTGCCGATAATGTCGCGCCATGCGTCGAAGCGGTTTTCGGCGGCTACCTGAGATGTGTCGAAACTGGCACGGGGCAAGGGCCTTGTAGGCATTCAAAATGCATTCGAAACAGAGTGATGAGAAGATGGCGAATACAGCATTTGAGCGGAGTAAGCTAGATAGGGCAATCCAAGCATTGCTGCCCGGCTTGAACGATAGATTTCAAGAATTGGCCTAACGTCTCAAAGATTTGGTGTGGCGTATCAAAATTGCTTGCGGGTCTGGCTATGCGCCGGCTCCTATGCCTTTTCCTTCCGATGCACGAGGGTCACTTTCGATCCGTGCTGCAGACAGTTGCGGCACTCAGATGCATTGGGGCGGAGAAAAAGCAGTGGCATCTATTCAAGGCATTTACATAGCGCTTTTCGGTCGCCCTGCGGACCCGGTTGGTCTTGACTACTTCAATGGTGTCACAAAGGGCGGGGCCGATCTTTCCGGCATTGGCAATCTAGCGGGCCAAAAAGAATATATAGATCGTTTTACAGCCCTATCGACACATCAGATTATCAATTCGATATACCAATCGCTTTTCGGCCGTGATGCTGAAGCGGCAGGCGTTTCTTTCTGGGCTGAAAAGATGGCGACTGGCGCACTGACGATAAACAATATTGCCATCGCCATACTCGATGGCGCAGCGGGCACGGACAAGGCAACGGTCACCAATAAGATCACGGTCGCCAGTTTCTTTACCCAAAATCTCGACACACCTGCAGAGATCGCCGCTTACAATGGCACTGCCGCGACCGTGGCGATTGCCAAGTATCTCTCCGGCATCGGCGCCTCAAGCACGATCGATACGGCTGCCGTCCAGCACATCATTGACGAACTGACGGGCAATACAGGTGGCGGCACAAGCGTCGGTGACAACAGCGGAGGCGGGACCAGTGGCGGAACACCGCCTGTAGCTGGCTTTACCACTGGTACGGACACTCTTTCGACGACCGACGGTTCACACGTCTACAAGGCCACGCTTGGTGCCGGTGCGACCCTGACCGAGAATGACAGTCTGCACGGCAATGGAAATACACTTGAAATCTCTAACAGCCTCGGCAGCTTCAGCAAGATGCCAGATGGCGTCAACCTATCCGGCATTTCCGCCTTGACGTTGACGACGGCTGGAAATGCCGGCGACATCTTCAACGTGTTCGACCTGTCAAGAGTAGGGGGGCTTACCAGCTTTGCCCTCAACGCGAGCGGAGAAGGTATCGACAACCTTGTGTCCACATCGAGCATTGATTTGACGCTCGTCACCGCTAGTCAATTCATAGGAATTGATGGTGGGTTTTCCACCCTCGATATTCGAGACAGTCACCTGACCACTCTGAATCTCGGTGGACAGGGCAATGCCATCACCCTGCGCGACCTTCCGGTCGGTCAAGCGCTTACCATTAATGCCAGCGCGCTCCTGATCAATCATAGCGACATCACTGATGCCGATAACAGGCTGCAAAGCCTGACGATCGCCGAGACTGGAACCTCGTCGGGCTCACACATTATGGGAGCAATCAATAGTAGCAGCCTTACCAGCCTCACGGTTAGCGGGGATATTTATCTGGGAGGAGGTGGCGGCATCACCTTAAACGTCGGCGGCAGCGTGACAGAAGTCGATCTCTCGGGCAATACGCATACGGCGCACGCGAACTATGTCCGGGTCGACTCGGATGCGTCAGTTGTTCTTGGAACCAACACGAACTTTGTTGACGTGGTGCAGCATGCCGGAGCGAGTTTCACCGTGGGCCCCAACGCCGCGCTCGGAAGCAGTACCGGCACGGCCCCCAATCTGGTCATTATTGGACATACCGACTCAGCGGACGCCGGTACAGTTGTCCGCTTCGCCGCGACGCCTGGAGGCCTCATCGATACCTTATCGCTCACGCCTCCAGCCGGCAGCTCGGCAATGACTGAGGGGGAATTCCTCGACAATATGCTTGAGCGAATTCGCGGACTTGCGGTCGGCCGGACCGCCTACTACTCGACGCTAAACGGAAACACATACATTATCAACACAGCAGACGGACTTGTTGACTCAGATCACGTCGCAATCGTCAAAACCTTCGGCATCCTGAGTCATATTCATATCAGTGATGGCAGTCTGATGCTTTAATATCGACCATCAGACGTGCCACTCTTTATAGCGAAACCAGGAAAGACGCCGGGCGAAGGGGCGTTTGCGCCGGAATTACGGAGATTGCGCCGAGCCTTCTCGGTCTCGATCCGCGCCATGTCGATCGCGTCAACAAGCGATGGATGCAGCACTTGTCGGGCACGAGCATGCCAAGACGCCGCTCGATATCACCTGCTGGGATATATTCGGGAAATCGGTCGGAATGCCGGTCTGCGATCTCTTGGGCGGACGGACGAATCGCGCCTTGCCGATCATTTCATCGATCTACATGGGCGATCCGGACGATATGCGCAAACGCGTCGCCGAACACCGCGCTATGGGTTATCTCGGGCATTCGGTGAAGATCGGCGGTGACCCGGCAGACGATGCTGCGCGCATCGCGGCATCGCTGGCCGACAAAAGGCCCGGCGAATTCTTCCTGGTCGATGCCAATGGCGGCATGACGGTGGAGACGGCGTTGAGGATGTTGCGGCTGCTTCCTAATGGCCTCGATTTCGTGCTCGAAGCGCCATGCGCCACCTGGCGGGAATGCGTTTCCCTACGCCGCAGGACCGATGTGCCGATCATCTTCGACGAACTCGCGATCAACGATGCCGCAATCATCCAGATGATCGCCGACGGTGCCGTCGAAGGGATCGGCCTGAAGGTCTCCAAGAATGGTGGCCTGACGAAGGGCCGTCGCGCCCGCGATTTCTGTATCGCTGCGGGAATGACGATCAGCGTTCAGGATACGGTCGGCACGGATATTTCCTTTGCCGGGGTCGTGCATCTCGTCCAGACCGTGCCGGAGAAATACCTGCGCTGTATCCTTGAGGTCCGCGATCTCGTGACCGTCAAGGCGGCGGACAGCGAACTTCGTGTCGTCAACGGCCGCGTCACTGCGTCGGATTCGCCCGGCCTCGGCATCACGCCGCTCGCACATTCAACCGTTCTGCATGAAAGGAGACAGGCAATCGCGCTGGCCGCCTGAGAAGGATCGATAGGTATTGTCCTCGGCCCTGTAGGAACGATAGCGTTTTGCGCACCAATCCATATGGGCCTGCGACAGCCCGGATTGCGGCGGCGCCAATGCGTCTTCCTGCATGTGCGGCGACACGCAGGTGCGAATCGAGCCGCGATAGGAGCGGTAGGTGTTCGTATCGGGATTGTATGACCGGTATCGGCTGTTACACCAGGAAACATGCGATTGCGAGTATACGATCGGCGCGTCGTCCACCGCCGCGACCTGTTGCGGTATGACGGACGAGGCGTTGCGGTTTCGTGAAGGTGGGTCGACAGGGGCGATGGAGGCAAGGCGCTCGAATGTCTGCTTTTTCGTATCAACCCGAACCGGCGTCGTCGTCCACAGATCGGTGACATCGAGCTGGGATGGTTTCGTTTCGATTGCCTGCGGCTGCTGTAACAAAAGCGAAGCAGTGGCGGAGCCGACAAAGCACAACCCGAGTGCCGAGCCGATGGCGAAGAAGAAACGACCAAACTGTTTCATGAGATAAAGCTCCCCACTCGAGGGCCCAGGTATTGAAATTTGACCCAGCGCCCTCAAGTCCGATGCATCGGGCGATCAGTTAATGATCTGAATGACCTTGCGCGACGAAGGTTCGACGATGACCCGTTCGTTGTTGACCACAGCATAGGCATATGTCGGATCATCCGGGATGGGGGTTACGACGACCGTTTCCGGAAGAGCCGAGCCAACCACCACGCGTTCTTTGACGACAATCTTCTTGGTCGGCATCGGGGCTTCACGGACATAGGTAACGACCTTCTGCGGCGGCGGGTCGATTGCCGTTCCAATGACCGCACCAGCGACACCGCCGACAGCCGCGCCAACCGGTCCGCCGATGATCGCGCCAGTGGCGGCGCCGCCGGCAGCGCCGGTCAGGGCACCGTCTTCGGCATAGGCGCCGGTGGCAAACAGGGCGGCAAACGTCAACGGAACGGCAATGAGAATATTACGCATGTCGGTTCTCCTTTTTTGTTCGGCCGCTGGACCCAGAAACGGGTCTGCTGGCCACTATGTTCCCTGCAAGCCTTTGAGAGCGTTCAGCCATCTGTGGCCGCCAGAGACGACGACTAAATCCGCAAATTCGGGGTACGGTTCCTGATTACGGCTTCAGGCCCAAGCGGACCTAGGACTTTAGTCCGAGGTGACGGGGCTGAGCGGTTGCGCGCGAAACCCGCTGAGAGCTTCTTTTGCGGCGAAGATTGAAACGCTTCGTCAGTGCCATAAGTCCGCATGGGTTATCATCGGATCGGTCACAGCGGTAGTTACGACGTGCCAGGCAAAATTCTTCATCGCTGGACCGAAAGAAGCCTTGCGGCGCAGTTCTCCGTTGCCGGCGGCGTTGTGGCGCTCGCCGCCATGATCGTTGTTGGTTTCTATGTCACGCGTCTGATCGAAGAGGCGGTGATCCACAATTCGGCCGCATCGACGGCCATGTATGTCGACAGCATCATCGCCCCAATCCTTCCCGACATGCAGCGCACCGATGTGCTTGACGATTCCGTCACACGCGCGCTGGACGAGACGCTGGCGCAGGGGGCTTTGCGCGGCCGGATCATGTCCTTCCGCCTGTGGCGGCGCGACGGCTTAATACTTTATGCCAACGACAAGCAGATGGTCGGCAAGATATTTCCCAACAATACCAGCGTCCGCGATGCCTTTCAGGGCAAGATGGTCGCCAAGTTCGACGATGTGGAGGACGAGGAAAGCAAGACCGAGCGCGAAAGCGGCGAACCGCTGCTGGAGATCTACAATCCGGTGCTGCAACCGTGGTCCGGGGAAGTGGTGGCCGTGACCGAATTCTACGAGATAGGTCAGGACTTCAAGCAGACGCTGGTGCGGGCCCGGTTGAGGGCATGGGCGGCAGTGGCGCTGTTCACCTCGGTCTTCTTCGGAGCGTTGTCGATCATCGTGGTGCGCGGCAGTCGCATGATTGAAAAGCAACGCGAGGCGTTGCGCCAGCGCGTTGATGAGCTTTCGATGCTTCTTTCGCAGAACCGGGCGCTGCATGAGCATGTTCGCAATGCCTCGCAGAAGGCGGCGGCCTTTAACGAAAGCCATCTGCGTCGGATCGGCGCCGAACTGCATGACGGTCCGGCGCAATTGGTCGCGCTTGCCTCCATGCGCCTCGACAGCCGGGTTTTCGATCCGCTGCCAGGCAAGGATGAACGTTATGGGACGGAGCTCGGGGCAATCCGCAAAAGCCTCGAGGATGCGCTCGATGAAATCCGGGCTGTCTGCCAAGGGCTTGTCCTGCCGCATATCGAAACACTGGCTTTGAGCGATGCCGTCAGGCACGCGGTGCGCAATCATCAACACCGCACCGGCGCTGCGGTATCGTTGGTGATCGAGGGAGACTGTCCCCAATGTACTGTTTCGGCAAAAGTCTGCGTCTACCGTTTCATTCAAGAGGGCCTGAACAATGCGTTCCGACACGCCGGCGGAAAGAACCAGGTCGTGAAGTTAAACGCGAAGGGCGATCGATTGCATGTTCGTGTGTCCGATGGCGGCTGCGGTTTCGATGTTAGCCGTGTGCCCATGGAAAGAATCGGACTTTCGGCACTAAAGGAACGGATCGAAAGTCTTGGAGGCACGTTTTCCATCGACACCTCCGCGAACGGAACGGCTTTGACTATGACATTGCTCACTTCAGAGGTAGGTATTTCTTGAGCCAGACAATCACAATCGCCGTCGTCGACGACCATCCCTTGTTTCGGGAGGGCGTCGTGCGCAGCCTTAGCGAAATGGAAGCCTTCGACATCGTTGCGACAGGCGGCAGTCTGCAAGACAGCGTGAAGATAGCAAAAGATCAGAAGCCGGCAGTCTATCTGCTCGACATTTCCATGCCGGGCGGTGGGTTGAACGCCATCGAGCCGATCCTGCAAAGCCAGCCGGAAGCCCGGATCATCATGCTAACCGTGTCTGAATCCGGGGACGACATTTCCTGTGCGCTCGGTCGCGGTGCGATGGGTTTCGTACTCAAGGGCGTCGGCTCGCGGGCGCTTGGACAGATCATTCGCGCAGTGGCGGCTGGTGGCAGTTATGTCCCCCCGATGCTCTCGGCCAAAGTGATCTCGGCGCTATCGGCCGGCGGCAATGCGCGAAATGACACGAAGTCGCTCAACAGTCTGACGGCTCGCGAACAGGAAATCCTCGAACTGGTCGCCCAGGGCCAGACCAACAAGCGGGTCGCACTGAAGCTCAATCTGAACGAAAAGACAGTCAAGCATCACATGAGCAGCATTCTCTTCAAGCTCGACTTGCAGAACCGGACGGAAGCGGCGCTTTGGTATCGCGATCAGATGGCAAAACCAGCTCTGCATTCCTAATGGAATGGCCGACAACGCCGCGACCTACGGCGAAGGTCAACCGGGGAGAGAACGCTCGGGCGAATATCGCCTTTTGCGTTCTCTCCCTTGGCCGGCGGGGCAACGGGGATGAAAGCGGACAATCAGTCCAGGACGCGGACGATCTTACGTGTGCTGGGCTCGACCACAACGGTCTTGCCGTTCGCAATGACATAGCTGTACGTGATATCGGGTTCATCGATGCGATGCAGTTCGACCGTGTCGGGTAGGGCGCTGCCGACAGCGATATCGGAAACATCGACCGATGCCACTTTATGCTTTGTGACGTAATGCGTGATGACGGTTTCCTGCTCGGGGGAAATAACGACGGTCTGGGCAGTCGCGGCGTGGGCGCCAACGATCAGACCAACCGCCGTCAGCGCGGAAAACATCTGTCTTTTCATCGTATGATCCTCTGTCGTGGACTAATCGCCCGCTTTCGCCGGCCCTTCCAAAACTCATGATCGAAGCCTCCGTTCCGCGCCTTGGCCTTTGTGCCGATAGCCATCGGACCAAAGACCTAGCCGCTTGCGGTGGAAGCCCGCGCAGAGGAACCGGGGAATGGTCGTCTCGTTGGAGGCTAGATGCCAAAACGCTTTCACGGGCTGTTGTCGAAAGGTTTGAATGTCACGAATTTCCTCATCGCCATTATCTTGCTCGCGATGGCCGGCCTGCTGAGCATGCTGCTCTTCGTCAAGCAACCGTCCGAACATGCGTTTGTGCGGGTGTTTGTGCCACAGGCCATGCAATCCCAGGCTTCGAACTGATTGCGCGCCGGTCCCTCCAAGCCGGCTTGACCCATTCGCCGCACATCTGTTCAATCGGGCTCGGCCCGAAGCAGATGTGCGGATACGGAAAAACGGGAGGTTTCAGTGATTTCGCGCAGACATTTCCTTGTAGCTTCGACCGCCTTCCTTTTAGCCGCCGGCATGCAGGCCTCCTTTGCCAAGGATGGCAATGGCAATGGCGGGGGTAATGGCAATGGAAACGGCAATGGCGGCGGCAATGGCAACAACGGCAACGGGAACGGGAACGGGAACGGGAACGGGAACGGCAATGCCGGCAGCAATAAGGGCCAGGCGAACGGCAAGTCCTCCAATGCCAAGAGCGCCAGCGATGCGCAGACTGGCGATGACGGCACGGGGTCGATTGCCGTGCGACATCAGAACGGTATCGAAGAGGTTCTTGCGAAGGGGCGCTATATAATGCGCGACAAGCGCGGTCGCACGATCGTCAATCGCCAGGCAACCTCGGCGGATCGATCACGTCTGCGTTCCCTGAACAACTGATGCCCAACGACGCGGCACGACTGTCGATTGGTCTTTTGAGGGCGAACTCGAACGACTTGTGCAATGCATTTCGGAGGTTGTAGATATTCTTTGATAGCTCCCGCGTTTCGCCCTCGCGGATGGAGCAAAGTTCTGTCATTAAAGCGCATGCATCTATCCACGCGCCAGCTCGTCGGTTCCTCAGTTGCACTATTGATCGTAGGCTTCATAGCCTTGGCCGCTATCGTTGCGACGTCGACCTGGCTCGGAGAGCGAGCGCGAATATATTCAGCGAGCGTGATCCAGGTGCGCGACGTCAAAGCTCTAGCTGTCGATCTGCGCGCAGCTTTGCAGACTGCTGAGTCCAGCGAGCGCGGTTACCTCTATACGGGTAATGAGATTTATCTGGCTCCATACGGTTTGGCGCAGCGCCGTGCTACTGCGGCGATTGCCCAGCTCAAGGCTGCGCTCACATCTTATCGCGACCTCACCGGCGCAGTGCATGAGCTTGATCGTGCCATAAAAGAAAAGTCGTCTGAGATGGATGCGCTTATCAAGCTCAAGAAGGATGGAAGGGACGCTGAAGCGTTGCAGCAGATGCGGAGCAACCACGGCAAGCTTTTGATGGATGAAGTCAATATGCTGCTAACAGGAGTGACGCTCGCAACCGACAAAAGGCTTTCGCAACTGATTGAGGAGCAAGAGGATAATGCTCTTTGGTTGCGTCTCGTTTCCTTCATGGCTGGTGGTGTGGTTCTAGGTGCAGCGCTCCTGGCAATATTCGCGATCACCAGCTACACGCGCGACCTCAATGCTGCTCGAGCCGAATTGGCTTCTTCCAACGAGAAACTTGAGCAGCGAGTGACGGACAGAACATCGGAACTGGCCATCGCAAACGACCAAATGAAGGCGGCCCGTGATCGGGCGGAGGCTTTGCTTTCCGAAGTAAACCATCGCGTGGCGAACAGTCTCGCGCTTGTAGCATCGTTGATCAGCATCCAGATGCGCTCAAATTCCAGCACATTGGCAACATCCGCTCTTGAAGAAACCCGAGCGAGGGTCCTTGCCATCGCGCAGGCACATAAACGTCTCTATGACGGCAACAGCCTGCAAGAGGTTGCACTCGACGAATACCTCGGAGGTCTGTTGGAGCAGTTCAGGGCCACGGTTGAAGGCGAGGGCAGGGTCACTCTAAAGTATGACTTGGAATCGCTATACCTGCCGACTGACGCGGCCATCAATCTTGGCGTCGTGGTGTCTGAATGGGCACTCAACGCTTTCAAATACGCTTATCCAGAAGGACGTGGTGAAGTTCGGATCGCTCTGACCAGAGATGGCGACGGCGCCGGCCTTCTCACGGTTGACGACGATGGCGTCGGGAGGACGGAAGCGTCGACCCCCAAAGGAACCGGAGTAGGAACAAGGATCGCCAACGCGATGGCTTCGAGCATGCGCGCGACAATTGAGTATGTATCGAAATCACCAGGAACACGCGCCCAACTGCGATTTCCACTTGCCGCCTGAGGAGGAGTTGTTGATCCTACGCAGATCAGGGTTTGCACTGGGTGTGGCGCTATCAGCCCTATGCTATTCAGGCGCCATACTAGCTCAAAACGACGAAGATTTGATGGGTATCACGAAACCCGTCTCCCTTGCTCCGTTCGATTTTTCCGCCGCAGCTTGTGACGCTCCTGAGGGTTTGGAACGATCGTTGGTTTTCTTTCAGGACAATGATCGCCAATTCATGCAAGGGGTACGCTTTGGCCTCGAAAAAGCTGCCCAAAAACGAGGCTTGGCCTTCTCAGTAAATTTGGCCAATGACGAAGCGCGCAAGATGGTTGACGAGGTTGATAAGGCGGTTGCCAGCCATGTTGGCGCCTTGGTCGTCGCGCCAATAGACGCTTCCGGCATGGCGCATTCGCTCAGGTCCGCGATCCGATCAGGCACGTACGTCGGCACTGTGGTGCCTCCACCGGCAGTGACAATCCTCAACGCTCCCCAATATCTGACCGGGGAAGTGCTAGCGAAGGCTGCGTCAGACTACATTGCGAAAGAGTTGGGCGGCAATGCAAACGTCGTCTTGTTGACCCACGATAGTCTCGAATTTCTTTCACCCCGATTTACTGCGATGCGGGACGTGCTTGGTAAACTACCTGGGGCCACCATTGTCGCCGATATCTCGCCTAGCCCTGTCAACGTTGAGGGTGGCTATGAGATGATGAAGCTGATTCTCTTGGCTCACCCAAAGATCGATGTCGTATTGGGAGCCGACACTGTAGTTATCGGCGCGCTTAGGGCTTTGCGTGAAGCGGGCGTAGCCTCGCCCAAGCAATTTCTTGGAGGAATCGACGGTGAGCCTGACGCGCTCGCTGAACTCAACACTCCTGAAAGCCCCTACAAAGTGACCGTTAGCTTGGCGTCCCCTGTTTTTGGGTACGCACTTGGTCACTTCGCGGCCGACTGGCTAGAGGGAAAACAAGTACCTCAAGCGATGGACATCCTTCCACGCGCAGTCAACGCGTCCAATCTCAAATCCTATGAGAAGGAGGTGAAGAACCCCGCTGCCATATTCGACAGTCCCCAGATGCGCGATCGATACCTTAAATTTTACGGCAGCATTTGTTTCAGGACCCGTTCCCAGTTTCTAGACTATCCATGGTCGTCAGACAGGTAACTACTATTCGAACTCTCTCTGTCCAGCGGAGTGATGAGGTTTAACCTTCTGCTATGACTATGAGGCCCGCGGTTCGTTTGATGAGCGGTCCAGTCGCGAAACCAACGGGTATCATGTCTTGTCGCGGCTCTACGAAACGGCAGGGGTTATCACCTTCTTCTGCGCCTGAGAGGCCGAGCTCCCGTGCTTCGCCAAGGTCGAGTTTCTAAGGGGGGTGGTCGAGATGGCAGCGTCCGACCGCGAGGCCTATTTTGCGACAGCCTTCATGACGGCACCTGCGGAAACTTGACAGAAGCGCCTGCGCGAAGCCGATATCGGCCTCTGCGAGAACATCGAAACAATCCGCAGCCGCAGTGATCGCGGCCCCGACAGCAAGCCCGGCATCGAGCGGGGCAGCTATTCCTTCTCCATCTTCCTGGATCATCCGAGCGGTCACACGGCCGCGTAGTTCGACCCCTCCGCCATCCGTCCGGCTGTCGGCAGGGGCATGGCTGTCGCTCCCGCGGAGAAGTACGGAGCCTCCACGCGCGCTGTTCTCCGCGCCCTGAACCACACAGATGCTGAGATCGACCGGCTGCTTGCCTCCGGCACGATCAGCGAGACCTGGAGCGAGGAATATCTGCCAAGCTAGCAGGAAATAGCGGCTCCGGGTTCTCACGAGCATATTCCTTCACGGAGGTCGCCAAGTATCCGAGCATCATCCGTCGCGAAGGCGGCGCTTGTGTCTGTATCCATGCGGAATGTGAAAAGGACGAGTGGCGGTCGCGCTGGATACCGTTTGCGTAGAGGGCAATCATGGTCTGCCAAACGCCGACTGCCGAGACGTTACTTTCAGTTTTGATCCATGCTTCCCCGCTGGTCGTTATGACGCATTAGGGCATGATAATATTCCTCGACCATCCGAGAAGCCTCTCGCGCAGTAGGTGAAAATCCTTGGCGCGGCCATAGTCTTTCGAGACCGAGCGGTCCCTGTGCGCTCCACTGCCACTGGCCCTTCATCGGGTGGAATTCCTCCAGCCGTATCCGCCCGATGCAGATATCGTGGTCCCAGCCGCAGAAGTCGGTCTTGTGGGTGTCGGCGTCACAGGCGTCAGGCCAAGTTTTCGACCACAAATATAGGGGCTTGTAGTCGGGCAACGGGCCTCCCCTCGGTCAAGAGAAAGCTCCTGCCACCACCCTCGTAGCAGCAGCAGGAGCTCTTCATCGATGACAAGCACGAACACCGATGTAATGAGGCATAGGCGAACGGGCCGGGCTCCTCAATAAATTATGACATGTTGATTTCCGCTTAGTCGGATCGAGAATTATCGAACGAGGCGCCCGGGCAGCGATCCGTTGGAGAGCGACCGGCCGCGCAATATCACCTCTCCGGCACAATTCCTTTTCGCTCACATTCGCCGCGAATGATGTCAGCGATTTCGTCCCTGCTGGCCACATTTGCAAACTCAATTGCAAGATGAAGCGCTATCTCTCCAATGTTCGCAACCCTTTGCCCTTTTGCGTTTGGCAGGACATTATTCAAGCGCCACTGAACTGCTGCGGCAAGTTGCTCTTTGCTCACGAAGTCTCCTATTCAAGATCTAGGTTTTCATCGGCCTAAAACAGCAAGACCGGCGGGCCGATTCCACCATTTATGGGATCGGCTTCCCGGTTCTAGGCGACAACCCCTGCATATCGGTCAGCAATCATCCTGGTTTTGCGCTTTGCCCGCTCTTCCGAATCGACTTGGCGCGTATCAAACGCCGGCACCAAATCCCCTCGGCGTTCTTTTTGAACGCGGCCAGTGCGATCAATTTGCCTTTGGTTGCCACGAGACGCTCCAATCAAATTGCAGTGTCGGGTTAAAAAGCTGCGGGTAGCGAAGAAAACTGACTGGTGCGAAGACTAACAAACAAAATGGTAGGACTTCCGCAAAAATTAAAAACCCCGCTGCAGGGGAAGTTGCAGCGGGGTAAATAGCCGGGAACAAGTGGAAAATCACCGGCCGTCGTCACATAGAGAAAACCTCGCTGGCGTTCAATAAACTTCTACAGACTTAGCATTTTAAAATCAGGAGTTAGTCGTTTCCAATGATGTAGGGCGCTCGCAACGCATTCGGTCTCTAGCTGCTCGTCTACACTCGGGGCTAGCGGGATCAACGGAATAACGACTCATGATGTGGGCAAGATCCAGCGGCAGTCGTTATGTGTACCGCGCAGGGCGAGAAGCGGCCGAGATAGTCGTGGCTTTGTCGACACAGGGCATTACCGTCTCTGTGTCGCCACCAACAACCACACCTATCGACAGTATGAAACGCGGCTTGGATGCACTCGTTCATGCATTTTATCACTCAGTGGAAGTCAGTTCGCGAACCGAGTGATTTTGCACAGGTCGAGGATAGGTTTGCAATGCGATCTAAGGTCGCTATCGCTAGCAACGAAAGATGCCAATCTCCTTTGCAGCCAACTCAAATGCTTTTGCGGCGTCAACCGATGCTCCTGCGCCGTGGATCGCATTGAGACAAGACTTTCTTGCTGCCGCGTGGGACGCACCGCGCTTCGCTGGCCAGCATGTCCTAAGAGCTCCGAGCGCTTCGCGGCAGTTTTTGATGCTTCGGAAATGATCTCCGCCGTCCAACACCAATTCGATTGGTTTTTCCCAAATATCGCGCCTCATTTCGTTCTCCATTGAAAATTTGTCACACTGGAAATCACCTATTGCGACAAGTGGTTCCGCACCCCGTCAATGTGCGCATCGAACGTGCGTCTCCCTAAGCCTTTAGTCCTGCCGAAGATACGTCCAAGGTCCTTTGGAGGCTTTGCGCGGTAAAAAAACTCTGATAAGTGGCTACGAAAATGATGCTTGGCTCGCTGCTGAATCAAGGCAGTTTTCTCGGTCATTCTAAAATCGCATCGCCGTCAGCGATGTCATCGAGCCGCGCGCGCCGGTCGTCAAATTAGACGTGCACTCGACACTTCCGGCCATGTTGCTGGCAAGGAGTGTCGGCATCGCCCTACGAAGCGCCTTCGTCGAAGACGGGCGGTGCAAACAGCGCGTCCGTTCGGCCGGGCTGTTCTATGCAATCCGCCTGAAGGTTGCTCGGCCATTCAATAAAGAGATCACTGACACCTGGGTACGACGAAGGTCCTCCGGTCGAGCAGCCTGTATACAACGGAGCGGGGCATGTCTGGTCGAACGAACGCTCGCCGCGCAGCTCAACGGAACTTCGAAGATCATATACGACCCTGCGGGTGCAATCTGTGAGATCTCAGCCTGTCTCCATCGCCAAGACTGACGCCGTTTTGTCTCGGGTTTCAGCACTTGGCTGAGCCAGAAATAAGCCGCTTAGAAACAGCGATTTAGCCAAGGCTTCATGATTGCCGAACACTGACTTCGCCCTAATTCAGTTGCCGGAACCAAAATGCTACCGGTGGCATTTGGGTTTGATCATGAACTACAGGATCGGGAATGGCGCACCAGGAAAAGGATCAGTATCAGACAGACGCGCGGAAGGCGGGCAACCGTCTTGTCGCAGGGCATGTCAGTGAAGATCCTTTCGCGGCTGCATTCAAAGCTACAAGGATGCCAATGATCGTCACTGATCCGAATCAGCACGACAATCCAATCATCTTCTGTAATGCCGCCTTCCTCAAACTGTCAGGCTATTCCGACGACGAGGTTATCGGTCGCAACTGTCGTTTTCTTCAGGGACCGGAAACGGACCCTAACACGGTCGCCCGAATACGAGATGCCATTGCCTCCGGCGTTGATATCGCCGTCGATATCCTTAACTACAAGAATGACGGGAGTTCGTTCTGGAACGCCGTATTCATTAGCCCTGTCCGTGATGAATACGGAAAGATAATTTATTTTTTTGCCTCGCAGCTAGACTTCACCAATGTGAAGAGCCGCGAGGCGGACCTCGCCGCTGCACGCCACAGGGCGGAAGAAGAAGTCGCCTATCACACAGCAGAGCTGAAAAAGGGCCTGGTCGCCCGCTCGCTCCTTGTTCACGAGGTCGATCATCGGGTGAAGAACAACCTTCTCACGATGGCTTCAATCGTGAAGATGCAGGCACGCGTGACGCAGGACCAAGGCAAGAAACAATCCCTTATGTCGGTACTCAATCGTATCGAGGCTCTGAGCACCGTCCAGCGAAAGCTATTCACGCTGGATGACGTATCTAGGTTCGACATGTCGGAGTTCACCCGAGAACTGGTGACTGACCTCGTAGGAGCGACCGGGCGTAGGGATATCCGGCTGACGCTCGACCTTTCACCGGTCTTCGTTCCGGCCGTGAAGGCGACGCCCCTGTCTTTGATCGTCAATGAGCTCGTCGGCGACGCCGTACGGAGGGGCCTGAGCGATGGCGGCGGAGACATCCATGTCGAGGTTCGCAGGACCAATGGTCATTTTCATGTCCGGGTCCAGGACACATCTGTACAGATCGAAGTCGATCCGGAAGTCGCTGAGTTCGGGCGAATGCTCCTCGACGCATCAGCCAAGCAGCTTTCAGCGAAGATTGAGCGACGCACGGAAAACGGCATGACGACGGTGGAGGTCAATCTGCTCGTCGATGAAAATCAGGAGCAGACGCGTTGAAAGTGATGATTGTCGAGGACGAGATGCTACTCGCCATGGAGCTCGAGAGCGAAGTGGAGATGGCCGGCCACGAGGTTACCGGGCTTGCCATGAGTAGCGTGCAGGCCCGCAAAGCAATCGCGACTGTGCGGCCTGATTTCGCATTTGTCGACATCCACCTTCAGGACGGGCCGACCGGGATCGACGTCGGCCGGGAACTGGCGAGGATTGGAGTGCCGTACGTATTTGTCAGCGGTAACATCAAGAAAATACCGGATGACTTCGCAGGCGCTCTCGGTGCGATTGAGAAGCCTTACACCGTGAATGGAATGAAGAACGCTCTGACTTACATTTCCGCGATTGTTGCCGGAGATGACAGCCTGGAGCCGCCGGCAAGCTTAGTGCTTGCTGACGATGCCGCTATCGCAGTGCGTAACTGACATATTGTTCTGGCCGCCCGGACGGGGCGGTAGCTCATTTGGTACTTTGTTCGGAGGCTGTCTTGAGGGTCCTAATCGTCGAAGACGAGCTGCTCGTTGCAGTCGAGCTCGATCGCATTGTGGAAGGAGCTGGCCATGACATCGTCGGCGTTGTCGCTTCCGTCGAGCAGGCACTCGCTCACGCTGCGCGTGCGGAGGTGGCTTTGGTCGATCTGCGCCTCGCGGATGGCGCGAGCGGGGGCTCGCTGGCGAGGCGACTTATCGATCGCTATGGGATCAAGGTTGTCTTTGTGACAGGCAACCCAAACGAAGTTGGCTTCGGTCTGGACGGGGCGGTCGATATCGTCGCCAAACCTTTCACCGATGAACGGATCGTTTCAGCGCTTGCGAAGGCAGAATCGGCTCTTCAGCCGAAAGCTGCCCCCGCAACGTAGACGCGAGTAGAAGCCCATAAGAGGTACGGGTTTCGTCAGCAACTGACGCCCCAGACGAAACCCGGGGCAGCGGCAATTGCAATCGCGTCTGTCAATCTTTCTCGGACCCTCACGGGCGTCGTTTCCAGCGCGTCGTTAGAATGTGCGCGCGCAAGCCGGACTGTGGACGCGCCGACGTCTTCGACGGCGCTATTCAAAGTGGCGAAGGCGCTTCATTGCGAAAGGTCATAACGGGTGTTGATTTCAGGGCAAATCTCTTCTGGAATTGGAGAACAGCGGAAGAGAGCGCATGTTCCCCCGCAACGACTTGCGCACGCCAAAATACCGGCGTGCCTGGACTGGTGGCTACAGGATCAATGACATCCCCATTGCAGATCATGGACTTCCTCTTCCGTTCGAGGGAAGGAGTAGCATTTAGGGGGGCTTCTTTTTGGGAAACGACAGCGCAGCGCGCCGCATCGATGCGAACAACTTCCACTTAGACGAACGAACCTCGTGACGGAACTAAGAGTGGTGGCCAGAGTTCTGTCACACATCCAAAACAGGACGAAACAATGGTTTCTTCAGAACAGGCTCGCGAGCATATGGAAGTCATCGCGTCCGACGGTGCATGTGTCGGCACAGTCGATCACCTCGAGGACGACAGCCAGATCAAGCTATTGAAAAGCGATTCCGATGACGGAAAGCACAACCTCATCCCGCTTGAATGGGTTGATTGTATCGATGAATACGTCCTTGTTGCCAAAACGCGGACGATGTGCGCAGCCAATGGACCGCATTGAACTGAAAGAGTGATTGGAGCCGTCCCGTTATGGCGGCTTTGATCAGGTTGGAGGGTACCTCGTGACGAAGACTCTGAAGAGCGGCGACAAGGTCGCCTGGAATACCAGCCAAGGAGAGACGACAGGCAAGGTCGTCAAAAAACAGACCTCGCCGACGACGATCAAGGGGCACAAGGTCAAGGCTACGGAAGCCAATCCCAAATTCATAGTCGAGAGCGACAAATCCGGGGCTCGGGCGGCGCATAAGGCTGACCAGCTCCAAAAAAAGTAGTCAGCTCGCCCTCGTATCAGACCAGAAGGTATTCATGCCGCGCACCGCCATCATCGGCTCCGGACCGACAGGCATCTACGCCCTGAAAGGTCTCACAGGAACAACTCTTCCACTCGCCATTACCGTCTACGAGGAGTCCCCTGACGCCGGTAAGGGCACCCCTTATCACCCCGCGGTCAATGACCGCGCGATGCTTTCGAATATTGCAAGCATCGAAATACCGCCGATCGTCGACACGCTCGTTGGCTGGCTCGCTTCTCGTTCCGATGAAGAACTGATCGCGATTGGGGTCGAGAGATCAGCGATCGGCGAGCGGGAATTTTATCCGCGTGTCGTGCTCGGGGAATTCTTCGCCGCGCAGTTCTGGAAGCTTGTTGAGGCGCGAATGGCAGCAGGACATACCATCGTTGTCCGCGCCAGTCACAAAATCACCGACATCTTACTGGGCGATAACGACATAACGCTGACGGTGCGTCGCGGCGACGGTTCTACCGACAAGGCCGTATTCGACCACGTCGTGATGGCCACGGGCCACGACTGGCCGGAGAACACGGAGACCTCGCCGGGCTATTTCGTGTCGCCATGGCCCGCGTCTGCGATCCGCAAAATCGGCGCTGTCAAAGTGGCTATTCTCGGCACATCCTTAAGCGGGATCGATGCCGTCGTCTCCGTCGCCGGGGCGCACGGGATATTCCTGCGCGATTTCGACGATACCCTGCGATATGAAACCGCAGCCGGCTCTGAGAGCCTGCGAATTGCGATGATGTCGCGCAAAGGCCTGTTACCTGAAGCCGATTTCTATTGTCCCATCCCGTACGAGCCGCTGACGATCTGTACGCCTGAAGCAGTCGCCAGTGCCGTCGAAAAGGGACCAGCGGGATTGCTCGACAGGGTTTTTGAGCTGTTCAGAGAAGAACTCAGTCGATCCGATTCAGGCTATGCTGGCCATGTCGGGCTCGCTCTCGCCACCGTCGAAGACTTTCAGTCGCGATATTTCCGCGACCGCGAGAAAGCAGAGCCATTCGCATGGGCGGCCCGTAACCTCCGCGAAGCGACGAACAATAAGAAGGAGCGGATCACCGTTCGTTGGCGTTATGCAATTCTGCGAATGCACGAGATCATCGCAGAGGCAATACCGCATCTCGATGCTGCCGATCTCAAGCGCTTTCACAAGCATTTCAAGTCGGTCTTTGTGGATGACTACGCCACCGTCCCGCATGAATCCATAGAACGGCTCCTTGCACTGCACCGGGCCGGGAAGCTTGAGGTCGCCCGACTTGGTGAGGACTATGAAATCGAAAAGGGTGATGCGGAACCGGGGGTTACTTTGAAGGTTGGTAATAACGAGACGAAGTTTGATGCATTCATCGATGCGACCGGACAGCATCCACTCTCGGCATACGACCTTCCGTTTCCTAGCCTGAGAGACCAGGGCGTCGTCAAGAAGGCGAAGACGCCGGCAGGCAAATTCGCCTACACGCTCCGGCGCACCGGCGGTATCGATGTCGACGAAAATTTCAGGCCGAACGTCGCCGAGGATGTCTGCCGCAACTTGTACTGCGTTTCAGTTCCGTTTCTGCTGCACAAGCTGCCGTTCATCCAGGGAATCACCAGCGCGAACGACCTCGGTTCACGCGTCGCGCAAGCGATCCTGAAGAGCCTTGCACGCGAAGATCGGGTGCTCGATCTTTCGGGAAGTGTTCAGGCTACTTCGAACCCTTCACCGACCGAGATCACGCCCTCCCTCGTCACCGATGCGTAAACGCCGCGGTATCGACGATGCTGCCGAACAATCGTCTGCACGACCTCCGGTTCCTCAGACAGTCCCGGCTGAGCAATCCATCGTCATTCCGCACCGCTTCGTTTTTTCACAGAAAGTTCCACCAACTACTGCGGCCGTCCAGTGCCGGCCGCACCAATCTATTTCATAACCGTCGTCGGGCGAGCACGATGTTTGGCCGAAGCCGTCTTGCATCCACGACAGTCCCGGCGAGGGCTTCCGACATCGATCGGACAGTTCCGGCCGTGATCAGATGGAGAGGAGCGGCGTTATAGCTCGGGAGTGCCGTGTTGCCTACGGCAGCAGTCGTTCCAGGCCTGACGATCGAGCAGGAAGCCCGTAAATTTGGATAGGGTTTCGTCAAGCGAACTGCCCATCGCCAATGGCTGTTTTCCCGGAACGGTCACGAGCAATCGTCCCTCGCTATAACAGGCGAGAAAGAACAGCGCCTTCCGCCATCGTGGCGATGTTTCCGGGGATGCCGTCTCCCCGGTCACGGCATCGATCGAAAGGAACGCCTATCTCCTCGAGGCCGGCCTGGACGATGCGCACGTTCTCAATCCGTTCGCCCCCAAGCGAACTCACCGGATAGTGTTGATTTGCACTGCGAGCTTACCCGTAATATAGAGTGAACCTCTCCGGCTGGACCACGGGACACGGAAAACTGATACACTATGCGGGCCTCAATCGGAGAAGGACTCATGAAGTCCCGAGGTCCCTATCGACGGCTTTCGGCGCCGTTCAAATTGCAGCTTTGCCAAGATATCCGTAACGGCGTCATTTAGAGGCGCGGTGCGCAGCGCACCTATGGTGTCTCGGCTAACCTCATCCAGTAGTGGCTTACGCAGTTCGATCATGGTGAGCTGAACGATGGAGAGGCGGAGTGAGCGTCATTGCTGAGTAACAGGCTCACAGTGTGGCGCTCGAACGTAAAGTCGGCCAGACCACGATGGAACTGGACCCGTGAAAAAACTCTGCGCTAGCCGATCGCCGGAGGCAACGAAAAGTGTTCCATCGTCACCGGCCCGCGGCCTGCTCTATCAGGCTGGGGATGCGAAGTGATCGACCTCCAGAGAAGCACGCTTTACTATCGATCCACGGCAAGGGCTTTGAATCTCGGCGAAGCCGAGCTCGCTGCGATCATCGAGAACATCCAGGACGAATTGTCCTGCTATGGATATCGACGCGTAACGCACGAGCCTCAACGAAGAGCCCACCTCGTCAATCACAAGCGTGTTGCCCGCGTCATGCGAACCAATGGCCTCGGGATCAAGGCTCGTAAGCGGCATGTTCTCACGACGGATAGCAACCATGATTCACCGATCTACCCGAACCTTTATCGCAATGTGATCCCGACGCGGCCTGACATGGTCTGGGTGGCGGACTTCAGGTACATCCGCATCGCCGTTGGCTATCGCCTGGCAAAAAGCCTGGATACGCCGCTAGTATTTGTAGCTTTGCGTTCAGCGCTTGAGAACAGACAGCCTCCACCCGGCTGCATCCACCAAACGGACCGCGGATGCCAATACGCAAGCGAGACCTGTCGACGAGCGTTCGATGCCGCCGGTCTGCAGGGTTCCATGAGCGCCGTCGGCAACCCTAATCACACTGCTCAGGCACAGAGCTTTATGTAGGCCCTGAAAGTCGAGGACATTTACACGCTGGCTACGAGACCTTCGCAGACGTGGCAGAACGCTTGCCCCGGATCATCGAGGATATCTATAATGGCAATCCCCTGCACTCGGCCTAGGCTACAGATCGCCAAAAGAATTCGACACCCAACACGCCCAGCAGATGGCTTAGTTTGAAGCGTTTCGCTGGTCCAGCGCGGGGGCTTCAATCTAATCCCGGGTCAGCCCTCAGTGCAAATCAACAGTCAGCCGAGTTAACCTACAACCGTTAACCTGAAGATAACGTGACATCGCCGGCGAGGTTCTCTGCCTGCGCCGCGATCGCATCGGCGCGCTTCTGGCGGTTATAGCCGACATCGACGCAATAGAGGCCGCCGATGACGCGGGGCGAAAAAAGTGGTCGCGTCCCAGGCGGTGAGTTCGTTACGTTTGCGGGACCTGAATTTTCTTGCCGATTGTACTAAGGGGCCGGGATCAGGCTGCCGTGATTTCGCTCGCCGATTTCTCTTCGATTTCCACGCGATCGGCTAGACGCTGTATTTCCTGCCTTTTTGCCCTGCCCATATCGCGCGGGACAAGGCGTAGGCGGCAAAAGCCTTCGATCTCGTCGGCGTATGGCAAAAATACTGGAATGAGGCGCAAACGCGTGGGCGGTCAGGCAGGAATGTTACCCTTGCCGTTCAACCCATATTCCGATGCCTGCTTTAGATGCTGGCGCAGCAGCGCCTCGGCCCATTCGACATTGCCGCGTTCGACGGCGTCGAGGATAGCGAGATGTTCGCGACAGGATTGTTCGATTCGCTTCGCCGGCAGCTCGAAGAAGGCGGCGGATTCCTGCATGCGGCGCAGGTTGTTCTGGTGGCGAATTGCATCGGTGAGGAAGCGGTTTCCGGAAAAGCCGGCCAGATTTTCATGGAAGAAGGCGTTGACGCGGAACCATTCGTCGCTGCCCGAACGGCTGGCGGGATCGTCCAGAATGCGCTCATGGGCACGGCGGATCTGCGCGGCGATTTCGGCGTCCACCTTGAAATTCGGCGTGCGCAGCGCCGAACATTCGACGATGGCGCGGAATTCATAGCTTTCCCGGTAGGCTTCCTCGCCATCCAGCGTATCGACGAAGCGCCAGCCATGGCCGGGCAGGCGTTGCGCCAGGCCTTCGGCGGCAAACCGCATAAGGAGCTTGCGCACGATGCCGCGAGAGACACCATAGCGGGGAATGAGCTCGGCTTCGGACACTTCCTGCGGCAACTCGTTTTGCGCCCGTTCGCGCAGCATCTGGCGATAGAGATCCTCGATCGGTGAATTCGGCAGGATTTCGCTGAGATCGAGCGTCGAGACATCGCGCGCCACGCGCAGTCCACGCTTTTCCATCGGCTGCAGCACGCCCTTTTCCACAAGGAGTTCGAGTGCGCCCGAGATCGGCGAGCGCGACACGCCGAACAGTCTAGCCAGCTCCGGCGCCGAGATGCGCGTGCCGACGCGCAAGTCCGCATCGCGAATGCGATCGATGATCCGCCGCGCCAGATCGAGCTGCAGCGTGCTCGGCCCATCCGCCTGCGCGGTTTGCGATAATTCCATGTCTTCCATGAACGTCCTCATTTCACGCTTGCATTATAGCGCGCCTGCAACGCAATGCGACTCCGCATTTTTCATTTTTTATGCTTTTCATATCTACAAAATGCATTATGCTGCATTGAAAGACGGAAACGAAGGTAGCGCATATGGGTCAGATCACTCCCTTTCCCCTGGTCGAGATCAGCGGCGCGCCGCGTCAGCGCGGCCGTATCTATGGCGAGACGGCGCGCGAGCGCATCCGTCTTTCGGCCGGGCTCTATACCGACCAGTTGCACCGCCTCGGTTTCGACGATGCCAATATCGAGCGGTTGGTCACCGCATTTCTGCCGCGCATTCGCGATTGGGCGCCCGATCTGGTGACGGAGATGGAAGGCATCGCCGAAGGCGCCGGCATCGACCTTTCGGCCATCGTGCTCGTCAATGCCCGCACCGAGGTGCTGCAACTGGCAAGGCTGGAGGCGGGCGTTGCCGATGAAGAGCCGGATGGCTGCACCGGCGCCGTGCTGCTGCCTGAAGTGACGCGCGACGGCACTGTCATTCACGGACAGAACTGGGACTGGCGCGCCGAATGCGCCGATACCTCGATCGTTCTGCGTATCCTGCGTGACGACGGCCCGGACATCCTGACCTTCACCGAGGCCGGCGGCCTGGCCCGCAGCGGCTTCAACGCCGCCGGCATCACCATCACCGCTAACTATCTGGAAAGCGACCGCGATTATCGCGACATGGGAATTCCCTTGCCCTTCATCCGTCGCCGGGCATTGGAGGCGCAGCATTTTGCGCTGGCGTTGCGTGTCGTCGCCATCACACCGAAATCCTGCTCCAACAATATGATGCTCAGCACGGCCGAGGGTTATGCAGTCGATCTCGAATGTGCGCCCGACGAGGTCTTCCCGATCTATCCGCAAAACGGCATGATCGTGCATGCCAATCATTGGCAAAGCGCAGTTGCGCTGTCGAAGCTGAAGGAAACCGGCCTCGCCAGCGTTCCCGACAGCCTCTACCGCGACCATCGCGTCCAGAAAATCCTGACGGAAACCGGCGGCAAGCTCGGCATCGACGATCTCAAGCGCGCCTTCTTCGACGATTTCGCCGCGCCCTTCTGTGTCTGCCGCGCGCCCATAGCCAAGGAGGGCGGTAATCTCTCCGCGACGGTGGCGATGATCCTTTGTGAGCCCGCCAAGGGCATCATGGAGGTAGTGCCGCTTCCCGCCATCAATCGCACATTCACGCGTTACGAACTGACGATGGAGGAGGGTGCGCTTGCCCGGGCGGCGGGCACTACCCAAAGCAGCAGCGAGGAGGAAAGCCGTTGGTCCGCTTCATCCTGAGCCGGATCGCCTCGTCGATCCCGACCTTGTTTCTCGTTTCGATCATCGTTTTTGCGCTGATGCGCATGATACCCGGTGATCCGGCGACGCTGTTGCTGGGCGATCTTGCACAGCCGGGGCAGGTGGAAGCGCTGCGCGCCGAAATGGGGCTCGATAAGCCGATCGTGCTGCAATATCTCTATTGGCTGGGCAATGTGCTGACGGGCGATTTCGGCCAGTCGATTTCTACCGGCCAAGCCGTGCTGCCGCTGATCCTCGAACGCTTCTCCGTTTCGGCGACCATTGTTCTGATCGCTGTCGCCTTCGCCACCGTCATCGCCGTGCCGGCCGGCATGTTTGCCGCCTGGCGGCAGAACCGCAGCGGCGATATTGCCGTGATCGCAGTCTCGACGCTGCTGTTGTCGATCCCGAGTTTCTGGGCCGGGCTGATGCTGCTTCTGATCTTCGGCCTGACGCTCGGCTGGCTGCCGGTCGTCGGTTACGTGCCGTTCAGCCGCGATTTCGGCAGCGCCTTGCTTTATATCATCCTGCCGGTCGTCACGCTGGTTCTTGTCGAATCCGGCTCGATTACCCGCATGGCGCGGGCGAGCACCATCGAGGTGGCCCGGCTGGAATACATCACCCATGCGCGCGCCAAAGGCCTGTCGGAAGCGGCCGTCATATGGCGTCATGCCTTCAAGAACGCCTTTGCGCCGACTATGACGCTGATCGGCCTCGTTCTCGGCAGCCTGCTCGCCAATATTGCCGTCATCGAAACGGTCTTTACCATTCCAGGCCTCGGCCGCCTGCTGGTGGATGGCATCTATGCCCGCGATTATCCCGTGGTGCAGGGCTGCCTGCTGTTTACGGCCTTCATCTATGTGGTGGTCAACCTGTTGGTCGATCTCCTCTATCCGCTCCTCGATCCAAGGGTGACGGCATGATCGCAAGGGCTCTTCGCATTCCCGCATTGCGGTTCAACGGCCTGATCGGCATCGTCTTCGTCGGACTTTTGCTGTTCGTGGCGATCTTCGGGCCCTGGCTTGCGCCATACGATCCGCTGAAGCTCGATCTTCTCGCCCGCCTCAAGGGGCCGTCTGCAAGCCATCTGCTCGGCGCCGACGAGTTCGGTCGCGATATCCTCAGCCGGCTGATATACGGTGCGCGCACCAGCGCCTGGATCGCCTTTTCGACAGTCGTCTTCGCCATCGTCTTCGGCACTATCCTCGGCATCCTCGCCGGTTTTCTGCGCGGTTGGACGGATCGACTGCTGATGATGGTCAACGATGCGCTGCTCGCCTTTCCCGGCCTGCTCCTGGCTTTGGGTTTCATGGCCGTGTTCGGCACCAGCCGAAACGGTATCATCATCGCGCTCGGCATCGCCTATATGCCGGTTGCGGTGCGTGTCGTGCGTGGCACGGTTCTGTCGATCCGCGAGCGGGAATATATCGAGGCGTCGCGGGTGATGGGCAATAGCGAAATCGTCACCATGCTGCGGCATGTGCTGCCGAATTGCGTGGCGCCGGTCATGGTGCTGGCCACGACGATGTTCGGCTGGGTGGTGCTGTCGGAAAGCGCGCTCTCGTTTCTCGGCCTCGGCGTGCCGCCGCCGGCGCCGAGCTGGGGCAACATGCTCTCGACCGGCCGGCCTTATATCAACCAGGCTCCGCATATCGTCATTCTGCCCGGCCTCTGCATCTCGATCACGCTGCTTGGCGTTAATCTTCTCGGCGATGCGGTGCGCGACTGGCTCGACCCGAAGATGCAGGATTGATCCCATGGCCGTTGCAAGCGAAAAAGAGACCATCCTCAGCGTCGAAAACCTGTCGGTACGGATCGACCGCAGCGGCTTCACTGTCGTCGACGATCTGAATTTCGCGCTGCCGGTCGGCGAGATGCTGGCTCTGGTCGGCGAATCCGGCTCCGGCAAGACCATGGCGGCGCGCTCGGTGCTCGGCCTGTTGCCGCCGCCTTTCGTGGTTGCGCCTGAAAGCCGGATCCGTCTGCGCGGGACCGATCTGACGACGCTGCCGCCGTCGAAACTGCGCGACATCAGGGGCGCCGAGATCGGCATGGTGTTCCAGGAGCCGATGGTGTCGCTCAACCCTTCGATGACCATTGGCCAGCAGATGGCCGAGGGGTTGGCGCTGCACCGCCAGCTTGGCAAGGGCGAGATCCGCGACCGCAGCCTTGCGATGCTGGAGCGTATCCGCATCCAGGATCCGCAGCGCTGTCTCGCTGCCTATCCGCACGAATTTTCCGGCGGCATGCGCCAGCGCATCATGCTTGCCTCGGTCATGCTTCTCAAGCCGGCATTGCTGATCGCCGACGAACCGACCACGGCGCTCGACACGCTGATCCAGCGCGACGTCTTGGATCTGATGGTGGAACTGACCCAGGAAAACAACACATCGGTGCTGCTGATCAGCCACGATCTCGGCATGGTCTCCCACTATGTTCGCAATGTCGTCGTCATGCACAAGGGCAGGGCGGTGGAGCAAGGCGACAGCGCCGAGGTACTGCATGCGCCAAAACATGATTATACCAAGCGCCTTGTCGATGCCCTGCCGCGCCGTAGCGCCGGCGGCGTACGTCTGGCTCAGACTGCCGCCGAGCCGCTGATCGAACTCAAGGACATCGTTATCGATTATCCCGGCCGCGCCACACTGTTCAGCAAGAGCACGGGAAAACGCGCCGTTCATGGCGTCGACCTGACGATCAACCGCGGCGAAACGCTGGCGCTGGTGGGCGCTTCCGGCTCTGGCAAGACGACGCTTGGACGCGCCATCGTCGGTCTGGTCACACCCTCTGGCGGCAGCATGGCGTTTCGCGGCCAGCCGCTTGCCTATGGTCGCAACGGGACAAGCCGCGCCTTGCGGCAGGCAATCCAGATCGTCTTCCAGGATCCCTATTCTTCGCTCGATCCGCGCCAACGCACAGCCGATATCGTCGGGGAGCCGCTAAAACTCGATCCGAGCCTCGATCGCGCCGGGCGGCAGGAGCGGGTGCGGGACGTCTTTGCAGAAGTCGGCCTCGCGCCGGAATTCGCCGACCGCTTTCCGCATCAGCTTTCCGGCGGCCAGCGCCAGCGCGTGGCAATCGCCCGCGCCATTGTCGGCCGTCCCGCCTTCGTCGTCGCCGACGAGCCGGTTTCGGCGCTCGACATGACGGTGCAGAAACAGATCCTGAAGCTGTTTCGCGACCTGCAGGCGCGCTACGGCTTTGCCTGCCTGTTCGTTTCCCACGATCTCGGCGCAGTGGAGCAGGTGGCAGACCGCGTTGCGGTGATGGAAAACGGCCGGATTGTCGAGATCGGCGCGCGTGACGATGTCTTCGACCGGCCGCAGCATGCCTACACCCAGCGTCTGCTCGATGCCGCCATGCTGCTCGACCGCTCTTTTGCCAGTGCGGCGCAGAAGCAGGCGGCGGGTTCATGAATTTCGCGAAGGCAGCACTCAGGGAAGGGGGCATGGCCGGCCGGCTCGGCTTTTACGATCGCGGTCGCACACCCTATTTCGCCAGCCGCATGGAGCCGCGGCTTTGCTATTGCCTCTATGTGCCGCGCGATTACGACGAGCAGGGCAGCGAGGCGCTCGATCTCGCCGTGCTTGTTCATGGCACGGCGCGTTGGGCGGAAACCTATCGCAATGGCTTTGAAGACTTCGCCGAGCGTGAGCGCGCCATCGTGCTGGCGCCGCTTTTCCCTGCCGGCATGTCGGCGCCGGGCGAACTATCCAGCTATAAGCTCATGCGCGATGGCGGCATCGCCTATGATCTGGTGCTGCTCGATATGGTGGCGGAGATAGCGGAACGCTATCGCCTGCGTTCGGATCGCTTTCTGCTGCACGGCTTTTCCGGCGGCGGGCATTTTGCGCATCGCTTCTTTTACATTCATCCCGAGCGGCTGCTGGGTGTCTCCATCGGCGCGCCCGGCATCGTGACGCTGCTGGATCCGGATCATGATTTCTGGGTCGGCGTGCGCAATTTCGAAGCGACCTTCGGCAAGGTGCTGGATATCGAGGCGATGTGGCAAGTGCCGGTTCAGATGGTTATCGGCGGCGAAGACAAGGAGACCTGGGAAATCCGCCTGACGCCTGAAGACAGCTGGTGGATGCCGGGCGCCGAAAGCCTGGCCGAGGCCAATCGGCTGCAGCGCATGGCGGCCTTGCGCAAGAACCTGGAATCCTATGGTATCGCCGTGCGGCAGGATATCGTTCCCGGCGTCGGCCATGACGGCCGGGCGATGGTGGCGAGCGTGCAGCACTGGTTTTCAGCCGTTCTCGGTTCCTCACGGCAAGGATGAGCATGCAATCTTTCGGCCGCGTCACCGAGCTTTGGAGATATCCCGTCAGTTCCATGGGTGGCGAGCGTCTGGAGGAGGCGCGGCTTTCGCCGGGCGGTTTTGAGTATGACCGTCTCTGGGGCATCGTCGAGGCGGAAAGCGGCGAGATCGCCGCACCGGAAAATCGCAAGCCCTGGCGGCCCTTGCCAAACCTTCATTCGCGCATCGGTGCGGATGGTATAGAGGTGGGCAATGGCGATGGCAGATGGTTTGCTGTCGATTCCGCTGAGGCGGCTGACATGGCGAGCCGTTTCCTCGGCTTTCCCGCGGCGTTTCGTCCGCACGCGCCTTATGGTTCAGAGGCCGAGGGCCAGATCGCGCCGCGCTACCAGCGTGCCGATATTCATCTTTTGACGACAGCCTCCATGCAGGAGCTGGCCACGCTTCTCGGCAAGCCGGAGGAGGTGCATCCACGCCGCTTTCGCCCCAACATCGTCGTCGAGACCGATCCGGACGTCACCGGCTTGGTCGAGCACCAACTGATCGGCCGCAAGCTGATCGTCGGCGACGCGATCATCACCTTCACCGAGCCCTGTGCTCGTTGCACATTCACTGCGCTTGCCCAGGGCGATGACCTGTCCTTCCTGCCGGCGGTACTGCACAAGATCAGTCAGCATGGCGAAGGCGGTTTCGGTGCGCTTTGCAGTGTCGAGGGTGAAACGACGATCCGCGTCGGCGACATGATCGGCTTTGCCGAGGCGTGACTGGCTCGAGAGCCGCCTTGCCAATCTAGAACCAAAGCTCGGTAAAGACAAAAAAAGGCGGGTAAAACCCGCCTTTTTCATTGATGGAAGGATGATCAGTTCTTCGTGACGCCCCAGGCGCGTTCCTTGTCGGCCGGCCAGACAGCATAGCCTTCGATCTTGGCGCCGACGCCGGCGACAACAGGTTCGTAGTAGATGCCGAGGATCGGCACATCCTTGGCCATCAACTCGTGGATCTGCTTGAAGATCGCCTTGCGCTCCTCGAAACTCGTTGTCTTCGTCGATTTCAGGAACAGCTGATTGGCCTCGGGATTGTCCCATTGCGCTGACAGATCGGTCTTTTTGTCGCCGATGATGATGCCGTAGAATTGCGAGGGATCGAGGCGGGCGGAATAGCCGAAGGACTGCATCTGGAACTTGCCGGCCAGATAATTGTCGAGCTGGGCCGCCCAATCCAGCACTTCCAATTCGGCATTGATGCCGGCGCCTGCCAGCATCGCCTGCACCAGAACGCTGTTTTCATACATGCCCTGATATCGGGTATTGGTCTGAATCTTGATCGTCTCGCCCTTGTAGCCAGCCTCGGCGAGAAGCGCCTTGGTGGTTTCGGGATTGTAATCCGGCCATTTCAGGAAATCCTGATCGAAGAAGGCGCTGGCCTGCGGCACGCCGGACGGATTGAATTCTGCAAGTCCTGCGGTGCGTGCCGTGGCGATCTGCTTGAAATCGATGGCATGGGCAATCGCCTGCCGCAGCTTGACATTCGACAGCAGCGGATCGTTGGTCTGGATCAGAAGCGGCGTCAGCGACAGGCCGGGCTTGGTCATCACCTGGACGCCGCGTCCCTTCGCTTCCTCGATACGCTGTGGTTCGAAATTCGGCAGCACGTCGATCTCGCCGGCAAAGAGGGCAGTCTCGGCCGCTGAAGTATCGGGGATGACCATGAACTTGGCCTCGTCGACGAGCGCGGTCCGATCGCCCGAATAGCCGCTCGCCTTTTCCTTCAGCGGTTTGTAGTCGGCATATTTCTCCAGCGTGATATATTGGCCTTTCTGCCATTCCTTCAGCTTGAAAGAGCCGCTGCCAATGGCACTGTCGCCGATCCATTTGCCGTCGGAGCCGACATTCTTCGGACTGGCAACCCAGCCATTGCACTGGATATTGGCAAGCTGGGCGAGAAACAGCGCATTCGGCTCGTTGATCTTGAAGACGACGGTGCGCGGATCGGGCGTTTCGACCGCTTCGACCTTAAGCCCCTGGGTGCCGTCGAAGAACACATTGCAGAACCAGGCGGCGCCGGCCGCAACACGCCGGTCCCAGTTCCATTTGACGTCAGCCGAGGTCACCGGGTCGCCATTGTGGAAAGTTGCGCCATCACGCAGAGTAAAGGTGTAGGTCTTACCGTCATCGGACACTGTCCAGGCTTCGGCCAGCGCCGGGCCGATGGTCAGGTCGTCGCGAAACCCGACCAGGGTCTCGAAGATATGATGCAGAACGGTATCGGTATTGGCATCGCGGTTGAGCCCCTCCATGCCGCGAATGTCGGCATTGATGCGGATGTTGAGCGTGCTGGCCTGGGCCGTGGCGCCAAACAGCAATCCCGCCGCCAGCGCCGTCGAAATCAAGAGTATCCGGTTCATGGTCGTCTCCGATTGTTCCCCGCTTTGTTGTCGTCAGGAGCGCGCGCGGTTCGCGCCCAGCGTTTTTGCAAAGAAGTCCTTAACCTGGCCGATCAGTTCCCTGTCGTCATGGGCGATGCCCGGCACGATGTCGTGACGCACAGCGATGCCATGTTGCTCGAAGCTGCGTTTGAGGGCGTGCAAGCGGTCGTTGCGGGTGGCGCCGGCGAGTTCTGCACCCGGCATGTACCAGGGATCGTCGGGCTTGATGGTGATTTCCCAGGTTTCGAGGTCATCGCCGCCGATCACCATCTGCACCGCGACCCGGCGCATCGCCTCCAGGTCGATCGCTTTGTTGAAGACCTTTTCGAAATCGCGCACGCCGACCCAGAAATCGTGATCGAAATCGAGCAATGTCACGACACCCGGTGCGCCGATCGAGGCGGCGAGAAGGCGTTCGGGGTGCAGGTAGAAAAACCGATGGGTGAAATGTCCGCCGCCGGAAAAACCATACATCATCACCCGGTCGCCTTCGATGCGGTATTTCTCCTGCATCTCGGCGACCATATCCAGCATAACCGCATCGTAATGCAGATCGCCTACTCTCAGCATTTTGTAAGACGAAAGATCACCCGGAAAGCAGATGTTGGCCGGAAAGAGCGGGCAAAGAACGATGACGCCATTAGCCTCGGCAAAATCGGCAAAGGCATCGCGGTAGGCGAGCATGCCGCGCTCCGTGCCGTGGACAATAACCGCTAGCGGATAGGTCTTTTCGCCATCTTCTTCATAATCGTCGGGAACATAAGCGCAATAGGGGAAGCGTTGATCGAAGCGCGAGGCATAAACCGTCGTATGCCCAAAATCGTAGTAGGAAAGCTTATGACCGTGTCCGCCGACTTTGCGCATGAATGGGCTCCCTCCAGTTGAGGGAGACTATTTCATAATTTTATTCACATGAAAAGCGTTTTGCAGGATTTGCCTCTCGGGCCAGGCAAGCTCACCCATCGGCCGGTTTTCCAAGCGTCAGGCGAAACAGTGCACCTCTGTCAGCGGGCAGGGCGGTTGCGTCTCCTCCATGGAGGCGAGCGATCTGGCGGACGAGGCTCAAGCCCAGTCCGGCACCGGTGGACTGGGGCTTGCTGCGGAAGAACGGCTCGAAGATCTTCTCGCTTTCATCTGACAGTATGCCTTCGCCCTCGTCGGAAACCTCGATGGTGGCGTCTCGCAGGAGTGTCACGGTGATCTGCCCGTGACCCCCGGCGTGCTGGATGGAATTGCGCACGAGGTTCGACACGGCCCGTTCGATGGAGAGGCGATCTGCCTTTGCAATGACAGCGCGTTCATCGGTCTCGAAGGCGAGATCGTAGCCTGCATTGATGGCAAGCGGCGCGAGGTCGGCCACGACCTGCCGGCAAATGCCCACGAGATCGACATCGATGAAGGCCGGCACGATAGCGAAGCGCTGGATGTCCAGCAATTGCTCGGCGACCGCGCCGATGCGCGAGACGTCGAGCAAAAGTCGCCGGTTTTCCTGGGTGTCGGCATAACCTTCGAGCCTGGTTCGCAGGATGGCGATCGGCGTTCGCAGTTCATGCGCCGCATCCGAGAGAAACCGCTCCCTGGCAGACACATCGCTGTCGACGCGCGCCAGCGCGGTGTTGATCGTCGCCACCAGTGGCGCGATTTCCTCGACGACATCGTCGGTCGGCAGGCGGACGCCTGGCTTGTTGACATCGATCTGGCTGGCGAGCGCCGTGATGCGTTTCATGCCCTTGAGCGAGCTGTTGACGACGAGAGGGATGATGATGAAGGCAAGAATAAGGGGAATGAGCGTCGTCGGAAGATAGATGACGTGAAGCGTGCGGATCAGGTATTCTAGAACGGAGCCCGGCGCGGATTTCCCGCCATAGACGGCCTTCACAGGCCCACCTTTCGTCTCCAGCATCACCAGCATGGCCGTCATCGGCGCATCCTTGCTGACGCGGATGTCGAGCGCGCTGATTTCTCCGAGATCGGACAGGACGGATTGCAGACCGGCGGGCGCCTGCCCGAGCCTCGCTTCCCTGCCTTGCGCATCTCTGGCGACAAGCCAGAAACCCGGATAGTCATGCATCGCCTTGCGGACCATGTCCGTCGGCACGATCCGCAACATGTCGCCATCACGGGTTATGGACTCGGCGATTTCGGCCTTGATCGTATCGTCGACAGGCGTCGCATCCGACGTTTCCGCGACGATCAGGGCGATCAGGCCGATGTAGAACACGGCCATCATCGCGGCCAGCGCCAGGGAAAAGCGGGACACCAGACGCCATTTGAGGGATCGTCGCTTGAAGAGATATTTCATTCCGCCGCCTTGAGAATATAGCCCACCCCGCGAACGGTATAAATCGTTGCCTCGGCGCCGGCATCTGCAAGCCGCTTCCTCAGGCGAGATATGTGGCTATCCAGCGCATTCGATTGTATCTCGTCGTCGAAGCCGTAAACAGCTTCCTCCAGCGTCGACCGCATCACCGTGCGCCCCGCGCGCCGGATCAGGATTTGCAGCGCCAGGGCTTCGCGTCTCGGCAGTTCGACCATGCCGCCGCCAACGAAAAGCTGGAGCGTCGTCGTATCCATGGAGAGGTTTCCGACCGATGCCACTGTCTCTGAATAGGTGGCGGCGCGCCGGCCAGCCGCTCTGATCCTTGCAAGCAGTTCGTCGGCGACGAAGGGCTTGCCGATATAGTCGTCCGCGCCTTCGTCGAGGCCTTCTATGCGATCTTTCGACGTGTCATGCGCCGTCAGCATGATGACGGGCGTCGTGTCGCCGCGCCGACGCATCTCCGTCAGCAGCGTCATTCCGTTGCCATCGGGCAATTGCCGGTCGAGGAGGACGACTTCATGAACGCCGGCTTTCAGGGCCTCGCGCCCCTGTTCGATGGTCGGGACGTGATCGACGATATTGCCGTGTCTGGCGAGAATGCCAATGATCGCCACGGCCATTTCGGGCTCGTCTTCCACCAGTAGCAAACGCATCCCGTGTCCTCCGTCGCGCCGGATCCTGCCCCGTCCGATCATGGGATAAAGCTTGGAACACGGCAGTGAAATCAACAAGAAAATATCATAAGTATCAGTATTTCATACATTTTCCTGAAATCACCACGGCTTTTGAAAATTAGCGGGGATGTTTCGTGGCCTGCAATGTTGTCGCAATGTGATGTCGTCAGTCTACCGCTCCGATCATCGACGGAGCCCGTTCTACATCTGGCAGGCGGCGTGTTCGCCGTTAGATATTTCCCGATCGAGAACCGCAATCCGCACTGGAGCCCTGAATGAATAGAACCGGAGCAGCCATCCTCCTGGCACTTATGATCCCGCCGGTCGGAATTGTGCCCCAGGCGATTGCGCAAACGTCATCGCCGGTTGCGGGCAAGGTGGAACTGGCCAGTGTCGACGTCACCACCGTCGCCTTGCGCAACATGGGCAGCGAGGTGCGCATTTCCGGCTCGTTGACGCCGATCAGGCGCACAAGCCTGACGGCGCGGGTTGCCGGCACAATCGTCGAGCTGCCTGTTCAGGTCGGCGATATCGTCAGAAACGGCGATCTCCTCGTGCGCATCGATACGGAAGGGCTGGCGTCGGCCCTGACGGCGCGCAGCGCCGAGGTCGAAGCCGTCGAGGCCCAGCTCGAACTCGCCGAAAACGTCCTCAAGCGCAATGTCAGTCTGCGCGACACCGGCGCCGCCTCCGAGGCAATGCGGCTGGAAGCAAACGCGAATGTTCTCAATCTCAAGGCGCAGCTGCGGGCCAAGCAGGCGGCCGTGGCCGATGCCGAGCGGGCGCTTGGCGATGCGCAGGTGCACGCTGCCTTCGACGGCGTGGTCTCCGCCCGTCCCGTCGAGCAGGGGCAAACGGTTCCGGTCAATGGCGAGCTTCTCACCATCGTCGATCTCAAGCGGATGGAGGTCGATGCGGGCGTGCCGACAAGCCGCATTCCGCGCGTGCGCATCGGTCAGCCCGTCGATCTCACGGTCGAAGGTTTCTCGGACCGAAAATTTGCCGGAAAGGTAACCCGCATCGCGCCGACGGCGGTGGCGGGATCGCGGGCGGTGCGTGTCTTCATCACCATCGAGAACGACGATCTGCTGCTCAAGGGCGGCATGTTCACCACCGGCATCCTGCGGATCGACCAACAACAAAGCATCGTCGCGCTGCCGACATCGGCAGTGCGCCATGACAGCGCCGGCGCCTTCGTGCTGAAGGTCGAAGGCGGCTATCTGCGGCGTCAGGACGTGTCGCTCGGGACGACGTGGAGCGATCAGGATCTGGTCGAGATCGGCGGTCTGGCCTCCGGCGATGTCGTCGTGTCCGCGCCGCTGCCGCAGCTTGTCGCCGATACGCCAGTCAGCGTGGAAGGGCAGTAAATCGATGTTTCTGACCCGCATCTCCGTCAACCACCCCGTCTTCGCCACCATGATGATGGTGACCGTTCTGGTCATCGGCCTCTTTTCCTTCAGCCGCCTTGGCATCGATCAGTTTCCTGAAACGGATCTGCCCATCGTGGTGGTCACCGCCGGCTATACCGGCGCTTCGCCGGAAACCGTCGAAAGCGAGGTCGCGCGGCCGATCGAGTCGGCGCTCAACACCATCGGCGGCATCGATACGATCACCTCCGAATCCTACGAGGGCCGCGCCGTCCTGGTCGTGCAGTTCGAGCTCGACGTCGATTCCCAGGCAGCCGCACAGGAGGTTCGCGACAGGGTCGCGCGGCTGGAGGCAGGCTTCCCGGATGGCGTCGATACCCCTCAGGTCACCCGCTTCAATCCGGAAGACGCACCGATCCTCTCTCTGGCGGTATCGTCGCCGACACGCTCGCTATCCGAGATCACCACGCTTGCCGATCGCGTCATCACCAGCCGTTTGAGTGTGATTTCCGGCGTCGGCCAGATCACGCTGGTCGGCGGCAGCGAAAGGCAGATGCTGATCGTCGTCGATCCCGACAGGCTGGAGGCCTATGGCGTCGGCGTCGCCTCGGTCATGGATGCCATCCGGCGCGAGAATCAGGACCGCGCCGCCGGCACGCTGATTTCCGGCATCAACCAGCGGATCGTCACCGTGGAGGGTCGGATCGAGGATGCCGCCGGGTTCAACAGCATCATCGTCGCCCAGAGCGCCGGTTATCCAGTCTATCTTTCCGATGTGGCGACGGTTCTGGATACCGGCGCGGAGGTCACCAGCCGCGCCACCTATCAAGGCGTGCCATCGCTCGGCATGGATATCGTCAAGGTTCAGGGGGCCAACACCGTTGCGGTTGCCGGCGATCTGCGCAAGGAAATCGATGCGCTGAACACCGAACTCAAACCGGAGGGCATCGAACTCACCATCACCCGCGACAATTCACGCGCCATTGCCGCGCAGGTTTCCGAAGTCCAGAGAACATTGATCGAAGGCGGCGTGCTCACCGTCGTCATCGTCTTCCTGTTCCTGAATTCCTGGCGCTCGACCGTGATCACCGGCCTGACCCTGCCGATCTCGGTCATCGGCACGTTCGCGGTCATCCATGCGCTGGGCTTCACACTCAATACCATGACGCTCATGGCCCTGTCGCTCTCTATCGGCATCCTGATCGACGACGCCATCGTTGTTCGCGAAAACATCACGCGGCATCTGCACATGGGCAAGGGCCATGTGCGCGCCGCCCTCGACGGCACGAACGAGATCGGCCTCGCGGTGCTGGCAACCACGCTTTGCATCGTCGCCGTCTTCCTGCCCGTCGCCTTCATGGGTGGCTTGATCGGCCGCTTCTTCCTTCAGTTCGGGGTGACCGTCGCCGTGGCGGTGCTGATTTCGCTGTTCGTTTCCTTCACTCTGGATCCGATGCTCTCAAGCGTCTGGTATGATCCGCATTCGGAAAAGGATGGGAAGCGCGGGCCGCTCGGCAGGCTGATCCAGCGTTTCGATCTTTGGTTCGAAAGGCTTGCAGGCCGGTATCGGGCGTTGATCCACTGGACGTTTGCCCATCGCAAGACGACGATCGCTGTCGTTGTCGCCATGTTCGTCGCAAGCCTGATGCTCGTGCCGAAAATCGGCACCGAATTCCTGCCGCCGGCCGATCAGGGGGAGGTTTCGGTTTCGCTGGAAGCCAATCAGGGCGCCTCGCTGGACTATATGGCGGCCAAGGTGGGGCAGGTGGAAAAGGCGCTGCGCGAATTCGACTATGTCGATACGCTTTATTCGACCATCAATGCCAGCGGCGCGCGCGGCTTCAATCAGGCGGTCGTCGCCGTCCAGCTTGTCGCAAACGACGAACGCGAAGTGACGACTTCGGCAGCGCTCGAGCCGATCCGTCAACGCCTTGCGGCGGTTGCCGGGCTAAAAGTTTCGGTCAGCCAGTCGGAAGCGGGCGCGACGGCTAAGCCGCTGCAGCTTTCCATTCTCGGCGACGGCGACGAGCAGCTTCGCAAGATATCCGACGAGATCACCACTGCGCTTTCGAAGATCGCCGGCGCGACGGAAGTGGAATCCTCGATCGAAAACCAGCGCCCGACGCTGGCGGTCAAGGTGCGGCGCGAAGCGGCAAGCGATCTTGGCGTGTCGATCGCGATGATCGGCGATACGCTCCGGCCGCTTGTAGCGGGCGATGCCGTCTCCGTCTGGAATGCGCCGGATGGCGAATCCTACGATGTTATGGTCCGGCTGCCGGCCACAGGCCGCCGCGACGCTGCGCAGTTGCGCAACCTGACGATTTCGACGAACCGGACGGACGAGAACGGCAAGCCGATTACCGTGCTTCTCGATCAGGTCGCCGATGTCGTCGAAAGTACGGCGCCGGATGCGATTTCCCGCAAGGATCTGTCGCGCGAAATTCGTATTTCCAGCAATGTCGAGGGTCGTCCGCTCGGCGATGTGCGTCAGGATCTGGATGCGGCGATCGCAAAGATGGATATTCCCGCCGGATACCGCGTCTCCTATGGCGGCGATGCGCAGAACCTGGCGGAAAGCCTCGGTTACGCGGTTCAGGCCTTGGCGCTGGCGGTGATCTTCATCTACATCATCCTCGCCTCCCAGTTCGGCTCGTTCATCCAGCCGATCGCCATCATGATGACCTTGCCTCTGTCGTTGATCGGGGTGCTCATCGGCCTTCTCGTCATGGGATCGACGCTGAACATGTTCTCGATCATCGGTTTCATCATGCTGATGGGTCTGGTGACCAAGAACGCCATCCTCCTCGTCGATTATTCGAACCAGGAGCGACGGGCCGGAAACCCTCTTGAAGAAAGTCTGGCCGATGCCGGCGCTGTGCGTCTGCGACCCATCGTCATGACGACGCTTGCGATGATCTTCGGCATGCTGCCCATGGCGATCGGCATCGGCGAGGGGGGCGAGTCGCGGGCGCCGATGGCGCATGCCGTTATCGGTGGATTGATCTCCTCGACGCTGCTTACACTCGTCTTCGTGCCCGTCGTTCTGACCTATCTCGATGGCTTCAGCCGCCGTGTGGCGTCGCTGTTTCCGAAAGGTCCCGACAGCCGCGCCGCCGAAAAATCCACCTGACGGACGATTATCCGCAGTCGTCGGGACAGCGGCAATGTTGTCGCAACGTCGCCGCTTCAGACCTTCCTGGCGGCCGGCATGACCGGCCGCATGTCGAAAAACACATGAGGAAGGTCATGACAAAACTCATTCTTGCGGCTGCGGCGGTCCTGATGCTGGCATCCTGCTCCAAGACCGAAAAGGCTGCGGCCATCGGCGCCGTATCCGGTGCGGTGATCGGTGGTGCGGTCACGGGCGATTTGCGCGGCGCTGCCGTCGGCGCCGCTGCGGGCGGCGCAACCGGCGCGCTCATCGGGCAGGCCGGCGAACCAGGGCGATGCATCTACCGCGACCGCTACGGACGCCGCTACGAAGATCGCTGCTGAGACCAAAGCCCCCCCGCGAAGGCCCGGAGGCTTTCGCGGGGTTTCGCGTTGAGCAGGCAAGAGAGACCGCCGAACGCCGGCATGCGTCGGCTACATGCCTATGATTTGATTATGCCCATTCCCGAAAGAGAACATTTTCGCCCCGGCGCAGTTTGATTTCCGTTCGGATGGAGGGGCGGCTATGGATCGATATTATTTTGACCTGACGAGAGGCAATGACGTCACCCTTGACGAGGACGGCATGGACCTGGCGACAGAAGGCGAAGTGATGCAGGAAGCAGCAGAAATGATGGTCGCGGTCGCAGCCGGCATCGCCAGGATCGATTGTCACGGCCGCGTCTCCGTCGCAGTCCATCGCCAAGGCGAGAAGCCTCTCTACGCTGGAAGCCTGCTTTTCTCGGTGAAAAAGATAGGGGAGCGGTAAGTCTGCTCGTTCCGTGGCAGCGCCAGGGTTCGTTGAAAACGCCGTTCGGTCAGCGAGGAGGGGAAAAATTGCGTTTGCGCTTGCGCTTGGTATCGGATCGTCCCAAAGCCAAGTTGTCGTGCGCCAAAGTGGCCTCGGCGCAATGTTGACTCACTCTCTTCGGAAATTGAAGGTCCAATCATGACGCGACAGCTTTCCCTCTCCCGAGATCGGATTTCCGTGCTTCTGCTCGAAGGCATTAGCCAGAGTGCCGTGGATTACTTTGCCGCGTGTGGATATACGAACTTGGTTCATCTGCCGAAGGCGCTCGATGACAACGATCTGAAAAGCCATATTGCCGATGCCCATATCATTGGTATCCGCTCCCGAACGCAGCTGACGGAGGAGATTTTCGATTCCGCCAAGAAGCTGATTGCCGTCGGCTGTTTCTCCGTCGGGACAAATCAGGTCGATCTGGAAGCGGCCAGACGCCGTGGCATACCTGTTTTCAACGCACCTTACTCGAACACACGTTCTGTGGCCGAACTCGTTATCGGCGAGATCATCATGCTGACCCGACAGATCTTCCCGCGGTCGCTGTCCGCGCATCAGGGCGGCTGGGAAAAATCCGCTGTCGGCAGCCGTGAAGTTCGCGGCAAAACGCTTGGCATCGTTGGCTATGGAAACATCGGCTCGCAACTGAGTGCTCTTGCGGAAAGCATGGGTATGGTGGTGCGCTACTTCGATCTCTCTGATCGTTTGCGTCGGGGCAATTCGGAATCGATGGCCTCGCTTGGAGAGCTTCTCGAAATTTCGGATTATGTAACGATGCATGTTCCCGAGACGGCATCGACCCAGAACATGATTGGTGAACCGGAACTGCGCCGTATGAAGAAGGGCGCCATCTTTATCAACAATTCCCGGGGGACCGTCGTCGATCTCGACGCGCTTGCGACGGTGTTGAAGGAAGGACATCTGGCCGGGGCGGCAGTCGACGTGTTCCCAAAAGAGCCTGCATCGAACAAGGATCGTTTCGAAACCCCACTTCAGGGGTTGAGCAACGTCATATTGACACCACATATCGGCGGCTCCACCGAAGAGGCTCAGGAGCGTATTGGCGGAGAGGTTTCAAGAAAGCTGGTCGAATATTCCGATGTCGGGTCGACGATGGGTGCGGTGAACTTTCCCCAGGTGCAACTGGCCGAACGGCCGAACGGAACGCGTTTCATCCATGTCCATGAGAACCGTCCAGGCATGTTGATCCAGCTTAACGAGGTCTTTTCGTCACGCGGGCTCAATATCGTCGGCGAATTTTTGCAGACCTATGGTGATACCGGCTATGTGGTCATCGAAGTCGAAGATGCATCAGGGTCTGCAGACGAGATTGCACAGGCGCTTCGCGCGATACCCGGAACCATACGAACGCGCCTGCTCTATTAAAGCATCTGGCACTCCTGAACCACCATTGCAGGGCGAGTGACGGCCACCCTTCCCAAGGATGGTTTGGCTTGATCGGCTTCCCTGCGCGAGGGCTTTGAACTCCGCCCTAGATGGCCGTTTGACACTGCCGGGTCTGAACTGGATCGGGATCAGATGGTAACGCTCGCCCTCGCGCGTCAGAGTTGCCGAGCGATGCATACGCTGGAACAGGATGGTGTCGAGGAACTCTTCCAACGCCTGCATCTGCTGGCTGCGGCGTCCATGCTTGGTGGACTCCCGACATCTGCCGGAAGCTCATCCCGAACTCAGGGCGATTGACGGCATCATGAACAGCCCGAAGCTTGTCGGCGGGAAATTCAACAATAGCCCGGTCGGCTGGTTGCCGCACCTTGAGCGACAACTTGATCGCCGCGTTCCACAACATCGCGCCGAGCTTTCATCAGGCAATTGATTGCAAGGGTGGCGTAGGGTGCCTGGATTCGTACGGAACCTGGCTTGCGTGCATCTTCTCAGAGAAACGGGGCCGCCTGTGAAGCTTCAGCGTGTGGATAGGGGCGGTGGGGGAGCTGGCGTGGTTGCGCCAGACCCCAGCGAACGCTGCACCATGACGCTGTCGGCCCAGCGGCCGTAGCGGTATGCGACTGCAGGCAACAGGCCGACCCGCACGAAATCGAAGCGGTCGTGCAAAGCAAGCGAAGCCACATTGTCGGCGTCGATGTAACCGATCATTTGCCGGAAACCTACTGCAGCACAGGCGTCGATGATAGCGCGGAGCAACTGGCTTCCCACGCCCCTGCCAATATAGTCGTGATGCACGTAAATCGAATGTTTGACAGTGTAACGGTAGGCCGGGCGTTTACGAAACAGCACCACATAGGCGTAACCGACCACAATCCCGTTCATTGTCGCGACGATGTGAGGAAAGCGCCTGCTCTTCAGGTTCTTGCGCCGCTCGCGCAAATCGTCCGGCTCCGGCGTGTCGCTGTCATCTACACTCTCTTCGACGCCGCGGCGAATGTGCCGGCGATAAATCGCCAGCATAGATTCCACATCCGTGTCCCGTGAAGGACGGACAATGACCCCGCTAACCTGCTGCATGGTCGATCCCGGCATTACCAGACTATTCCGCCACCACATAGGTGTAGAGCCGAACCCGACCTGACGCACCTATCTCACGGTAGACACCTTGAATTTCTACATCAAACCCCGGGAAGGTATTGAAGCAGGATTCGAACATCTTGAGATAATCGATCATCGGTTTGGCCCTATCCGTCAAACGTTCGCCCGGTACGATCGTCGCGATGCCTGGCGGATAGACCACGAAAGGTGTCGTCGCGATACGTCCGGCGATTTCATCGATCGGCAGGTAATCGACGTCGTTTCGCACCAAGCTGCGTGCCGCGTCATGCGGTGACATCGCCATCGGCGGAAGATGATCTGCGGAAAACTGCTTTGCCTGCAGCGCGCTGACATTGGCCTCGCGGAAGAAGTTGTGGAGATCGCCACAGAGATCGCGCAGGCGCACGCCCGCATAGCGGCCTGGACGCCTGCGGTAAAATTCCGGAATCACCTCTTCCAGCAACGCATTGTCGTCATGAAGCTTTTTGAAGGCCACGAGGCCGCTTATCAGGGTACCGGCTTTGCTTGCCTCGACACCGGGCGTCAGCAGAAAGAGTAGCGAGTTGAGGTCGTTCTTCTCAGCAACGATGCGGTTTTCGCGAAGATATTGCGCCACGATCGGGGCCGGAATGCCGTGTTCGGCATAGAGGCCTGTCTTCCGATCGAAGCCTGGTGTCAGCACCGTCAGCTTGTTGGGATCCGTCATGGCAAACCCCTTCTCCATACCGCTGAAACCATGCCAGGAAGAACCGGGTGTCAGGTGCCAGAAAGCCGGGTTTGTTGCCAGTTGATCGGTGGCGACGCTTTCCCATGGTACATCATGCGCAGCGCCGGGGCTTGCAACGTCCGGGATCGAGACACGATCCGGCACGAAGGGTTCGAAGAACCAACGGCGCTCCATACGTGGCTCTTTGTCCTCGAACTCCAGGCGCACGGCGCGCATCTTCTTTCTGAGTTCAATCCCGAGACGGATCGTATCGTCCCACAGCACTTCGCCGGAACGACCCTTCATCATCTGCGCGCCGACATCGAGCGAGGCAAACAGGGGGTAGAAGGGTGACGTGGAGGCGTGCTGCATGAAGCTCTCGTTGAAGCGCCGATGCTCCACGCGCCGCTTTTGGCCGGAAATGTGCCGATCCTTCATATGGATTTGCGACGCCTGCGAAAAGCTGGCGAGCTGCTTGTGCGTGGACTGGGTGGCGATGATGCCTGGGGAGTCGGCGCCGAGATCGGCGAGCCCCATAGCGAACCGTCCCGCATAGAGCGGGTGAAACTTCATGAACCCCGCCCAAGCCTCGTCGAACAGGATGTAGTCGCAGAGATGACCGATCGATTTCAGGATCATTTCGGCATTGTGAATCGTGCCATCATAGGTGCACTGCTCGATGACGGCGACTCGGAAAGGTCGCTGTCTCTGCCAAGCTTCTGGATCCTTGACGAGGGGATTGGCGCGAATACGCTCGCGCAGCGCCATCTCGTTCAGCGACGCATAGTCTATTGGTCCAATAAGACCATACGCATTTCGTGTGGTCGGGAGATAGATGGGAATACCACCCGATATCATCAGCGCGCCATGGTGGGCAGCCTTGTGATTGTTGCGGTCGAACAGCACGAGGTCACCATCCGTCACAAGGGCGGAAAGTGCGACCTTGTTGGATGTAGACGTCCCGTTCAACACGAAATAGGTCTTCTCAGCGCCAAAGATCTTCGCTGCTTCCTTCTGTGCCGCCAGCGCCGGCCCCTCATGAGTCAGAAGATCGCCGAGGTCGAGTACTGAATTGTCGAGGTCGTCGCGAAAGACTGCTTCGCCGAGGTGCTCCATGAACACGCGGCCGATCGGGCTGCGGCTATAGAACACGCCACCGTTATGGCCAGGGCAGGTCCAGAGATGATTGCCTTCCTCAGCATAGTCCACGAGCGCGCCAAAGAACGGCGTTTTCAGCGTTTCTGCATATTGTTTCAATCGGCTGATGAGATTCTTCGCGATGAAGGCCGGTGTTTCTTCCGACAAAAAGACGTAGCCATCGATGAAGTCGAGCACCTCGACAGGCACGTCCTCGAAACGCTTTCCGCGAATGAGAAGGATGATAGGAAAATCCAGCCCACGTCGGCGCATCAGGTTTATGAGATGAGAGGTCTTGCCCTCAAGACCTTTCTTACCCCAATCGACCATCATGCAGCCGATGGCAGCGTCAGTCTGAACAACGATCTCTGCGTCGTCCAGATTGCGGGCACGCACGACTTCAAAGCCGGAACGCTCGATCTCCAGGATGATCTGATTGTAGCGAACGCCTTCCAGATCCTCGCTGTCGAAAGAAGGTGTTGCGAACAGGAAGTTGAAGCGTCTGAAATAATCCATGCCAGCATCCAAAGTTGATTGAACGCAAGCTGTCGCTTTTTTATATGACGAGGCTGTGACGATCGCCGCACGCATCCGTCGGCGGCCGTTCAAACGGTCAACGGATAGCACAAGCTTTCATGCAGAAACCGGGATGGCTTGTGCTTTGCCAGCGTGGCGACGTGTTGTATTGTCGCCCACCTGACGGTCCCCAGGATTGACAAAACCCCATTTTGCCGGGGCCACAACTCAACTGAAAAGACTGAATTTCGGGTTGCCTTAATGTTTCCGATCCCGCTGAGACAGGCCGTCGTCATTTCTTTTAAGCCGAGGACAAGATCTTCAACAGCGGGGTACCGCAACTCTGCCTAAAAAGCCAAGGCAGGCAAAAACGACGTACATAAAGACGAGCGGAATAGTACAGATAAGCGATATATTTTGAGTTTTGATGGTCCGATTCCGTTCTGAGCAAAACATATCGCGATTTTTCTATGCGTTGCCGCAGATGGAGTTGCAAACATCATTATGTATGTTATCGCTAAATTAGCCGTTGCGTGTCGGTTGGAGGGAAATTCGGGATAGGCCGAGCCTTCATAGCGGCTGTCGCACGGATCATTATGGCCTCATCGACTGCGGCGATCACTGTTACATGCGAATAATGCGTCTGCGTTCGTTGGCCCTGATCATGCTAAGCCTATATGGTCTTGCCTTCGGCATCCTTTCAGGCGTCGCTTTCAATCGGGATATCCGCTTGGCAGAGCAGCCTCCTGGAGTGGCAGAGCCAGTTTTCCTTGGCCGGAATCTGTCATACAGGCTGGATTTCGGCGATATCCTCGACATTACAGGTTTGCGGGCAAGTCTAAAGACGATGCCCTTCATCGACTCGGCGGGGCGAACGCCGAACCTTGGTCTTCGTGTTTTCGAAGGTGGCTACCTATGGCTGCGGCTGACGCCACCCGAATTGACCGGCGACGAAGACGATTGGACATTGTGGTTCGAGGATCGTTTTGCCCGCAAGGCGCGGCTCATCATCGACGATGGCACGACTTCGGAGACACATGAGTGGTTTTACGGAGACCCCGCCAATCTGGGGCTCGCACAAAAGTCCCAGCCGGTGTTTCAATTGAACCGGAAAGAGTTGTCCGGAAAGACGCTCTATCTTGCGGTCTACTCGTTCGGCCCGCTCAAAGGCAATGTATTCATCGCCAAGCGGCCGGTGTTCGAGCAGACCGTCTCGACGCACATCATGTATCAAAGCTTTCTCAATGGGGCAGTGGCGGCGCTGGCGGTTTACCTCGGCGCGATCGGTCTTCGCTTGCGGGAAAGAAGCATGGCCTATGCCGCCGCCTTAGCCTTCTTCCTGATGATCCGCAATTTTGCTGAAAGCGGATTGCATCACACATTGTTGCTGCCATCGAACCCGAATTTTGCCGATGTGCTGCTCTATGGAACGCAACCCGTCGGTATTTCCTTCTGGCTGTTGTTCACCTCGTCTTTCATCCGGCTGAAGACTTATGCGCCGCGCCTCGATACATTCCTCAAGCTGGTGGCAATCGTCATTCCCCTGCAGGGGCCGCTCGTCATCATCAAAGGTGCTTTCTGGACCACGATGCCCTTCAATATCGGAGCGGCATTGCCGACGCTGATCGGCATGCTCTGCGGATTTACTGCAGCGCTCTGGCTTGCTGCCAGGGGCAACAGCCGAGCCTGGTATTTCCTGATGTGCTGGATGCCGCTTGCGTTGGGTCTTTTCCTGCGCATCGGCAGCGCCGCCATTCCATCCTGGGATCCCGATCTCGGCATCTTCGCCCGTCCCGGCGCGGATCTCACGATATCGCTGCTGGCGCTTGCGGTTCTCCTGACGGTCGATCTGCGGCAGCGCGAACGGCGATTGACGCTGATTGCCGAACGCAACGAGCAACGCGCCCGCGATTATGCGGAAATCGGCACGGACGGTGTTTTCGAAGTCGGGCCGGATGGCGTGATCCGGTCTGCGGCGGGGCCGCTTTCGCGCCTTCTGGAACTCGAGGCCGGCCGGCATTTTATTGCCAGCCTGCCAGGCCTGTCACAAGGCGTTGTCGGCACGCTGGAGCGGGTTCCTTTGCGCGCCTTCGAATTCGCCAATGGCCGGGAGGATGACGTCGCCACGCGCTGGATCAGCCTTTCGACGGTGCCCATCGTCGATGAGGATGGCCGCCATGACGGCTTTCGGGCCGTGGTGAGCGACATCACCAGCAATGTCGTCGGTCGCGCCGACGAAAGCCGGCGCAACACGCTGGCCGCGCTCGGCCATCTCGCCGGCGGCATCGCGCATGAAGTCAACAACTTCCTTCATCCGATCATCAGCCTTTCCCGGCATGTTGCCGACCAGCATGTAAGCGATCCGGATGGCCGCCGTCTTCTCGGGCTCGTCGTCACCTCGGGGATCCGTGCGGGAGAAATCGTCCGCTCGGTTTTGAGGGCTTATGCGCCGGATGGATTTGCCGGTGCAGCCGTGCCGATCCAGCAGGCGGTGCGCGATGCTGTCGATACCGTGCGCGTCACCGTTCCCGCGACCTGCCAGCTCGAAAGCGTGATCGAAGCGGTCGATACGCCGCAGGTGCGCCTTGGCGAAATGATCCAGGTCCTGTCCAATCTGGTCAGCAATTCACTGCGCGCCACCGGCAGCATTGGCCACATTTCCATTCGTCTCGCGACAGAATCTGGGCATCCGGTGCTGACTGTGACGGACAATGGTCATGGCATGCCGGAAACAATCCGCAAGCGGGCGACCGAGCCTTTCATGACGGGGTCTGCCGGGGGCATCGGCCTTGGGCTATCGATCGTTCGGCGTATCGTTTCAGGCTGGAATGCCGATCTCCAGATCATATCCGTCAACGGCGAAGGGACGACGATCCGGATCGTGTTCGCGGCGGGCGATCCCGGATCGTCAGAAGATATCTAGCTGGATTTGGGATCGTCGAGCGAGAGCATGACATCCGCCGATCCGTCGTGACTGGCCTGCAGGTGCGAAATGATGCGCACCAGGATCGTGCTGAGCGCCCGACCTTCCTGGGTGGAGAGTTTTGAAAGCTCGGCATCGACGGCCAGCAAGGGGTCGTCCTGCAGGAGCGTGATACCTTCTGGCGTCAGGTCCAACCGTTTGGAGCGATGATGGCCGGCCGATCCCGCCTCGATCAGCAAGCCTTTCGCGATCAACGTCCGCACCGTCCGCGTCACTGGACCGACAGCCATCTGCTGAAAGCGCGCCAGCTTTGCGGCGGTTCTCTCCGCCGGCGCGGCCTGCGCCAGATAGCGCAAGGCTGTCCATTGCGCCGGGTAGAGCCCGCCGGCGAAACCGGCGGAATGCAGCGAACGGGCCGCCAGCTCGAACAGTCTGGTAATGGCAGCAATGGACGGCGCATTCTGTGTCATGACAGCTCACTCGATTTTCGCGGGCTTGCTTACTGGCCGAGAACGGCAAGAAGTTCAGACTCGTCGAACGGCTTGATGAAGACGCGTTCCGCGCCCCATACCTCGGAAATCAAGGCTGCCGCTTCGATCGGCAATCTCGGTCCGCCGCCGGTGATGACGAAAAGACGCAAACTCGGTTGCTCTTCGCGGATTTGGCGAAGCACGCTCAAGCCATCGCCATCGGGCATCCATAGATCGAGAACAGCTGCATCGAAGCGCTTTTCCCGCAGGAGATTGAGTGCGGCACGTCCCGTCGGCACGACAGACACGTCGTGTCCGCCCGAGCTCAGCGCCAGTTCCAGAGAGATCCGCATGACCTCGACGTCGTCGGCTACCAGGATCCGCATCATCGCTTCCTTCATGTGAAGGCGCGAAGTGCGTCGCGCCGGTCAACGGATGGCATAACTTGCCGGATGCGGCAAGCCACCATGCATTGACCCGCTTGGGCTGACAATCTAAAACTCAGTGAGTTTATAAGAAGCGGAACAGCGATGACTGAGATCGATCATTCGGCACTCGACGAAGACCTGGCGCAGTCGCCACGGCTTCGCTGGTGGACGCGGCTTATCCGCCTGATCGAAGGCAAGACGACCCTCATCCGTTCCATATTGTTCAATGTTCTGGTCGTGCTGGCGATGATCGTCATCGTACCCGTCATCCTGTCGGAACTGGCAAGCGACCGGGTGACGATCACATCGATCTCCGTTCCGGCCGCGTTGGAGGAGAGGGGGCTCAACGGCACCGTGATCGGCAACCGGCTCTGGGACGCCTGGTCGAAGGTCACCGACGAAGTGAAGGCTGCGAAGGAGACGCGCGACGTCCTGCCAAGTTCGCAGCGGATCGAGTTTTCGATCCCGGACTCAGGTATTTCGTTCGAATCGCTGATCCATCATGTGCGCGCCTTTTTCGGTCGTGCCGAGACCCGAATATCGGGAGAGCTGACCTGCGTCGCCGATCCCTGCACGATCGAGAACAGCGCGCTCCGGCTGCGCATCATCGACAAGGACATCCATGTGATCGATCTTCCGCCGCCAGGCAATGGCGACATCAATCTCTGGTTTCGCAAGGCCGTCGCGGAAGCGCTTATGTTCATCGATCCCGTGCGGGGCATTTTGGCGCTGCGCTCGGAAAGCGAAACGCGAACGATCGCCGAGTTGCGTCGTCTGGCCCGCGAGGGCCATCCGGATGGCGCGTGGGCGCTGACGGTTGCCGCGCAATTGACCACCGACCGCAAGGAGTATGACCGTGCGCGCAAGCTGGCCGATGAGGCGCTCAGGCTGGATTCGCATTTCGTCGATGCGCTGATCACGCGTGCTGCGGCGGAATTGGGCGCAGGTGATGTTGCGGAGGCGCGCAAGTCGATCGCCGAGGCGCTGCGTCTCTCTCCACGCAATGCGCAAGCCTATAAATGGCGGGGGGAAATAGCAGCTCATGCCGGAGATCCGAAGGCGGCGGTCACGGATCTGGCCAGAGCCGTGAGCCTGCAGCCGCAGGATATCGATCTGCATTTTCGTCTCGGTATGTTGCAAAGGGAAGCCGGCGATCCGATGGCGGCGGCGGCCACTTTCGACGGCATGCTCGAAATCGACCCGAATTCAATCATCGCCCATCAGGCATTGTCGCTGATGGCAATCGAGAAGGGTGATATCGCCGGGCTGGTCAGCCACAAGATGGAGATCGCCCGCTTGGCGCCGAAGGATGCCGAGGCCATGGCGCAGCTCGGTAACGCGCAGTTGCTTGCCAAGCAATTCGATGCCGCGCGGGCAAGCTTCGAGAGCGCGGTCCAGCTGGCTCCCGCGCAGCCCACCTACCGCTTGGGGCTTGGCGATGCCGCGCTTGCCTTGCAAGACGGCACGGCAGCGCTTGCCGCGTTCAAGGATGTGCAAAGACTCGATCCGCTCGACCGGCGTATCCAGTTTCGTCTTGGCCGCGCCTTGATGGTGCTTGGCCAGACCGAACAGGCGCATGCAGCCTTCCGCAGCTATATCGAGGCCTTTCCGCAGGAGCCGGATGCCACTATCGCGCGCGCCCTGATCGAGGCGCAGCCGGCAGGTTCGAGCAACTAGTTCATCGATGACCCTGCGCGCATACATCTGCCCATAAAAAGTCGGTTCTTAATAAGCTCAATGAGTCATTAATTTATTGACGCGGAATTGGACGATTATTTATAACTCAGTGAGTTCTTAGAAAGTCGCCCGAATGCCCCGCGCCGGTTTCATTCTCCCGCACTCTTCGCCGTCTGTTCGCCAAAGCAGGGCTGGCCTTGCTCTGCGGGGCACTTTGACGATCTTACCGCGGAGCGATTGACGTCATGGAGAACCCAGTCCTCGATCCCGGCGCTCTGATCCTGCTTGCGGGCAGCGAACGCCATGCGGTGATCAAACGCTTGATCGGCTCAGGCGGTCAGGGCTCGGTCTATGAGATCGACGATAGCCATGGCCCTCTTGCGCTGAAGGTCTATTTTCCGCAAACGGTGGATGCCGATCCGCGTCTGGCACAACGGCTCGACCGGGGCATAGCCCTCGGCCCACCGGACAATGCCTTCCTCTGGCCGCTGGATCGAGCGCGTATCCTGGGGCGGCCGGATCTCGTCGCCTATGTGATGCCGATGCGCGAGAACCGTTTCGTCGGCATGAAGCGGTTGATTTCGGCGCCGCCGGACCGGGTGTCGCCGAAGCTTGTCGACCGCGCAATTGCCTGCCTTCTGACGGCGGAATGCTTTCACAAGCTTCACGCTCGCGGTCAGTGCTATCAGGATATCTCGTTCGGCAATCTGTTTCTCGACCCTTTAAATGGCGAGATCGCGATTTGCGACAACGACAATGTCGACGTCAATGGCGCGCCGGCTGCGGTGTATGGAACCCGTAAATTCATGGCGCCGGAAATCGTCCGGCGCGAAGCCCTGCCGTCGACAATTACCGATCTCTATTCGATGGCGGTGATGTTCTTTTACATCCTGATGGCCTGGCATCCCCTGGATGGGCGGCGCGAGCACGAAACCCTCTTGCTCGATGGCGATGCGGAAGTGAGCCTTTATGGCACCGATCCGCTGTTCATGTTCAATGAAGCCGATGAGGCAAATGGTCCGGTCACTGGCGTGCACGATCCGATCGTTCGTCGTTGGCGTTCCCTTCCCAAGACCGTTCGCACATTGCTGACGCGGGCCTTCACGACGGGATTGAAGGCTGGAATCGGTAGCCGCGTGCTCGAAACCGAATGGATCGAAGCCTTCGCGACGATGCGCGACAACATTATCGCCTGCCCGAATTGCACCTATGAGCAGGTCTGCGAAGCGACGTCGGGTGGGCAATTCGCTTGTATTGCGTGCCAGACGCCGATCGCTCCGCCCGCGGCGATGCTGCTCGGGCGGGGCCGACTGCTCTTGTCCCCTGGGGCGCAATTGCGTGCGGACCGGATTGGCCGGGAAAGCGGCCGCCGTCGCAATGCCGTCGTCGCGACCGTCGAGCCGCATCCGCGCGATCCTTCGATTTCCGGTCTGCGCAATCTTGGAACCACGACCTGGACGGCGGTCTATGTCGACGGTCGTTCGACCGCCGTCGCGCCCGGTCAGGCTGCACGTCTGGCGCCCGGGTGCCGCATCAACTTCGGGACTGTTCATGGCCTCTGCCTGAATGAGGAAGGCGTCTGATGGACAATCCGACCTGGATGATCTGCGGAGCATCGGCGCGCGGCGCGGCGCATTACCGTTCCGGGGCGCCCAATCAGGATGCCATCGGCTGGGTGGCGCCGAACTGGGGTGAAACGCAGGCGACGCTTGTGGTTTCCGACGGTCACGGCGGTCGCCGTCACACGCACAGCCATATCGGCTCCCGCTTGGCCATCGAATCGGCACTCGCCGAATGCGCCCGTCTGTCGGCAGCGACCGATGATGCCGGAGATTTTGATTTTCTCGACCGTTGCCATCGGCGCTGGCTTGCGGCCGTTGCGGATTACGCGACGCATGGCCCTGACCGGCCAGACGACCCGGTCGCCTATGGCGCGACACTTGTGGGTGTCCATTTCTCCGGCTCGGAACTGTTTCTGTTTCAGATTGGCGACGGAGATCTCGTCGTCGCGCGCGCATCCGGAAAACTGGAAAAGCCGCTGCCGGACGATACGGGCCTCATTGGCGAGCAAACCCATTCGCTTTGCGAGCAGGATGCGGGCAAAGTCGGTCGCTTCCGACGCATCGACGCGGGTGGAGACGACCCCATCACCTTCGTCATGGCCTCGACTGACGGAGTGGCGAAGTCGTTTCGAGATGACGATGCCTTCATCGATCTCGCCGGACAATTCCACGATCGCATCCAGTCCGGTGGCATGGCATCGATTGCCGAGCGTCTGGGACAGTGGTTGAGCGATCTCTCCGGGCGCGGCAGCGGCGACGATGCGACGCTGGGCTTTTTGTGCCGGATGACCACAGCTGCCGACGCCGCAACGGCGCCAGCGCCAATCTCCGTGGTTCGACCGGCGGCTGTCGAAGTGTCGAGCACGCGTCCGTTTATGATCGCGCCGCTGGCTTTTCTCGCCGGGGCCGCGCTTGCAACCGGTGCGGTTTCATTCAACCCCTGGCATCCCTGGAAGCCATGGGTCGAGCCGATTGTTGCGGCGGCGCCGATAATCCCTGTGTCGCCACAAGTGACGGAAGCGCCCGCAAAGCCTGCGAAGGAGCCGCAGCCGAAGGCCGAGCCGGCTGCGACCGCGCCCGAAAAACCCGCATCAGTACCTCAGACGGATGCACCGGCAGCACCTGAACGTTTGAAACCGGTCACCCCAACACCGGACGCGCCCCCTGCTCCAGAATCCAAACCGTTGCCTGAGGTTGCGCCTACGCCGGCCGCCGCTCCCATTCCCGCGCCCAAGCCGGCGCAACTCGAGGAAAAGCCTCGATCCGATCCTGCCGAACCGGAGACCAAACCATGAGTGATCCGATAAAATCCACCATGCCGGACGTGACGCCGGTGCCGCGCGATGCGGGTTCCTCGCTCATGTCGGAAGTGCTGCCGGTGCGGTCGCGCACCACGCGGTTCTGGCGCAGCAAGGTCCTCATTCCGGCGCTGGCCACCGTTGCGACGACGATGCTGCTGTTCAGTAATGGCGCCCAGACGCTTGACGATTTCTGGCGCTACGCCCTTATCCTCGGCATCTTCATCGTCTTCATGCTGTTCTATGCGATGTACCTCTATGGTAATTCGCGTAAGCCGTTCTGGGTTTTTCTGTTTCCCTATCTGGTGACGGTGGTGTTTTTCCTGCCACCGCTCGGCGCAATCATCTTCGGTACGATCGCCTTTGTCTTTCGCGACATTTTGCCGGGCGGCGAAGTCGCGGTCGATGCCGGCTTCATCCCCAATTTCATAAGCCATTTCTTCGGCGCAGGCATGTGCGAAGAACTGTTCAAGGCCCTGCCGATCTTCATCATGGCGGGGTTCGGTCTCAGCGCCGCCAGCCAGAAAGACACCAAGCTCGGTCGATTGCTCGACAGGCTTGCCGTGCGCACGCCGCTTGATGGTCTGCTTGCCGGCGCTGCCAGCGGTGCCGCATTCATCAGCTTCGAGACATTCGGCCAGTATTACAATTCCACCTTTGCCGCTCAGGCAATTGCACAGAACAACGTCTATGCAGGCCTTGCCGCAGCGCTTCAGCTTGCCATTCCGCGCTCGCTTCAGGGTCTGGTCGGGCATATGGCCTGGAATGGCATCTTCGGCTATTTCATCGGCCTCGCACTGCGCTACCGAACCCGCGCCATTCCGCTTCTGCTCGCCGGATGGCTGATCCCTTCCGCCATGCATGGTTTCTGGAACGGCGGTGCGATCGCGCTCGGCACCCCGGCAATGTGGCTTTCGGGCATGACCACCATCGTGTTCTTCCTTGCCACGCTTTTGAAGGCGCGCCAGTTGGAGCCGCATCCGGCATCGCCGCGAGAAGGTTCGGTCGTGCTTGGCAGCGCTGCGCCGGGCATGGCGCCTGTCTCTGCTGCCCGTGCGCCCATTTCCGCTCCGGTTGCAAAAGCCACCGCCTTCTCCCCAGTCGTAACGGCACGACCGGCCGATGTCTCGACGCCGGCCAGTGTCTCCAAGCCCGCAAAGTCGATCCAGGCCGGAACGCTCGTCGTTTCGGCCGGCGAACACGAATTCCCGGCCGTGCCCGGAACGCGGATCGACCTCGCAGGCTATGCCGATCTGCAGCCTTATGCAGCCGGGTTTACCGGTGAGGTGTCCGCCCATCCGAGCGATGCGTCCATCATCGGCCTCAAGAACCTTGGCGCCAAACCCTGGACGTTGTTTTCCGCCAAGGGCGTGTCGCAGGTCGTCGAACCGGGGCGCAGCGCGCGCCTGGAACCCGGCAGCCGCATCGTACAGGGCGAACTCGTCGTCTCCGTCTCCCGCGCTTCATGAGGTAACCAATGACTGATGCTCCTTTGTTCGACATGGCCGGCGTGGTCCGGCGCCAGCTTCACCTGATCCTCGTCATCGATTGCTCCGGCTCCATGACGGGCGAGAAGATGGCCTCGCTCAACTACGCCATCGCATCCGCCGTACCGGCGATCCGCGCGGCGGCGTCCGAAAATCCGGATACGGATGTGCGTTTGCGCATCCTGCGCTTCTCCGACCAAGCGCTGTGGCATGTCGAGGAAGCGACCCCGGTCGCCGAATTCAGTTGGACCGATCTCACGGCCGAAGGCGAAACCCGTCTCGGTTCTGCATTGACGGTTCTGGCGACATCGTTGACGCCGGAAGCAATGCCCGGTCGCCAGCTCTCGCCGGTCATCGTGTTGGTGTCCGATGGCCAGCCGACCGACGATTTCGCGTCCGGCCAAGCGGCCCTGATGGCCAGCCCTTACGGCGCCAAAAGCGTGCGCATCGCCATTGCCATCGGCTCCGATGCGGACCTCGACGTTCTCAACGCCTTTATCGCCCATCCCGAATTCAAGGTGCTGCAGGCGCATAATGCTGAGGAACTGGTCAACCGGATCAAGTGGGCGACGACTGCACCCGTGAAAACAGTCTCGTCGCCGACAAAGGTGTCCGGCACCGCCGTCGACCAGCTTTCCCAGCAGGCGCCTGCCGATACAGCGCCGTCCAGCGAACTCGTCTGGTAGGAGTATCGCGAATGCAGACTATCCAACCGCGCGAGGCCGTTGCCGAAGCTGCCCGCGCCATCATCGCTGCCGATGGGATCGAGGCGCTTTACAATAGCCGTGTCTTTGCCGCGCGGCTGGGCGACCGCGTGCCGACCGCCAAGCGCGAGACCCGTGTATTGGGTCAGGCGTTGGCGGATGGCGTCGTTTCGCGCATTCGCGAGGCAGGCGCTGGACGTAAGCTCATTTTGCCGCAGCTCGCAAGCCAGATCGAAGATGCCCATGGATACCAACGGGAGCTGACGCTTTGGGCGGTGATGCTGGTGGATAGCCTGCTGTCAGGCGAAACCATGCCGATGACGTCTCCAGCACCGGCGCCGGTACTCACGCCTGAACCGCAAGTTGTGACGAAACCTGTTCCGCCTCCTGCCAAGGCAGTGGACACGACGCCGGCACCGTCGCGCACCGAGGAAAAGCGCGCGCCCCCGCAGATCGTCGAGCGGCCGGCTTCCGCTGCCACTTCGATCCTTTGCGACTGGAAAAATACGCCGCGCGCGACGCTCATCGCCGCCATCGCGCTGACGGTTTTCATCACACCGTTGATTGGCGCCGTCAGTGCGGATGCATTGCTGCCGTTTGTCACCGGTTGGAAGGCTTATCCGGAGGACGCAGCCGATAGTCTGATCACCGGTGCGGCCTTCTCCTTGCCACTCATGGCCTTTGCCATCGCGGGATTTCGCGGCAGTGCGGTCGTCGGCTGCATGGTTGTGATCGCGGCGTCGCTTTTGGTGAAACTCGCCGGTGGAAGTGTCATCCTCAACAGCATGGCCGGTTTCCTCGTGGCTGCTCTCTTGCAGGGTGGTGCATCTGTCACCGCCGAGGCCTTTTTGCTCATGCGCGGCTCGTCGCGCACAGGGTTTCTGTCGATGACGATCGCGGGCGCGATTTATGCGGCCGCTGGCGGTTTTTTCCTGGCGGTACCTTGGCTGCTGTTCGAAATGGGCAGCGGGTCCAGTTCGCCGGCGCTCAATGTCTACGCGCTCGTCGGGCTGTTGATCGGCGGCGGCCTCGCTGGCGGGCTTGCTGTGATCATCTTTGCTCCCTTGCTACGCAAAGTGTCCGCATCGGCAATGGTCGGCCGCGCCAGCCGGTCATGAGCAATTCGGGTTGGGCGTCCAGAAAGTTCATGGCCGGAACGCTTCGATAGCTCGTGCAATAAAGCATTAGGTTAAATGGGAACAACAATGTCTTCGCAAGGTTTCTTCACGATCATGGCAGTGCTGGTATTTGCAGTCGCCGGCCGTGCCGCGTTTCAATGGTTTCACAACCGCAATACCGTAACGGCTTGGCAGCGCGTGCAGGGAACAGTCATTGCCACTCGTCTGGGAGAGAGCGGCGCAGGTCCCGCCAAAACCTATTTTCCGGTCATATCAGTCAAATACATCGTCAACGGCAAAGCCTGGATCGCAGACGATATCGCTGTAACAGCCCAGACCAATGCCGATCCGGCAAGTGTTCAGGCCCGGCTAGCGGGTCCTTTTGCAATTGGCGCCTTAGTAACGCTCGCCCACGATCCTGATGCCGTCCAGCGCGTGATGATGGCCGGGTAAGACTTGTCGTGCGGGACTGCTGGACCGCCTTTCGAGCACCAGGGCTGTATAATAGAGGCCAACCGCGAACGCAGCCGCCTTTGCTTCGATAGTCAAGCGGATAAAGTGCGTGCTGCTCAGCGTCGTTTCGAAAATGAAAGATTGTCAGGTCTCGATCATCTCTGCGATTTTGTTGAGTGCGATCTCCCCCTATCCGCGAATCCTTTGACGGCCAACCACGGCCTCAGGAATGGACTTCGCGATCTCATCCGCGTTGATCAGTTCGCCTTCGAGCTTGAGCTTTGGAAACGCGGAAGACTTGCCGGAACTGTTACGTCCGGCTAGGAGAACACACGACAATTCTGGCATAAAGTAGCTGCTATCATTCCGTAGCTTGCACGCGATCCTTGCGGTCGCGGTTTAGGCGATCTTTTGCCTCATCCTGTCGGTCCTTGGCGGAGATCGTCAAGCCCATGCGGCGGCTCTCGGCTAGGGCTTCTCGGCTTCCTTGCTTTCGCGAAACTTCTTCAAAAGCATCGTCAATCTCCTCTCAGTCGGCCGAATTTAGGCGTTTCCTCCATACACGGCAAATTCATTGGCGAAGGCTAAATCACTTCGTCCATGTCCAGCCCTCCCCGATCGCGCTGAAGGTCAGAGTGTTACGTAGAGACGCTCGTCAGCGCTCGACCGCCGGCACAACCTCTCACTGAAATAGCCCTTGCATCAGCCGGCGATATTCGGCCTCCGGCCGGCCGTAAGCGTCATGGCGAACTCTTCCAGAGATTTTCGGTTCCGGATCGTGATAGCACCGCGCTCGGCGCGAATGAAAAACGCGGCGGCGCACGGAGCTGAGGAATCTTTGGAATTACTATGCAACAGCGGACAACCAGATCAACGCGCAATGATGGAGGTTGAAATCTACTCCGGCGGTTTGGTTCGCATACCAAATGATACCGAACTGTGTTCGCTCGACCGGGCGCTGCTCGAAGCTGCAGCTCAAAAATCGCGCGCCGACTCAGATGTTGAGAACACGAATCGTTTTTTGGTTATCGTGAACCACCTGCAGGATGGCTGTTTCCGGATGTATTGGACCTGATGCCTAGCGACCAGATTTTTTCCCATCAAATCACTGGAACGGGACGGAAACATCAACTTAGGCGAGGAATTTTGGGTTTGATCGGGTTATTTACATGTCGGCATCGCGTCGACGCCCGTAATAGGTTTCCAATGTGGAAAGTTGCCAAACTACGGCGTCGATTAACTGCGCGGGATTGTATCTCTGAATGTAAGGTTTGTTGGCAACCCCGGGATACGTTCGCTCCCAATATATTTAAACGATTACTAGTCTTGTCATGTCGTCGATAACGTAGTTTCCTTTTTTTCACCGGAGCTTGCGACCGCGGCGGTGATCTTCCTAGGGTTCCATAAGTTCCAAAAAGGCCCAACAACGTTCGACCATAGGTTGAATTCAAGTTGATCTAAGAGCCCGGCGATTTCGCCAGCAGCCTCCTTCACCCACGTACGTTCAGCAGGCATCGCATAAAGCTCATCCGCTCTGGCCAGAATTGCATTTTCGAGATCGACGGGAGGGAGCACTTGCAATGCCTGGTTCGCGACATCCATTCCTGCCATTGCGATAGCAGAAAGGACAGAAGTCGACATGTGATCGCGCCTCAAGTCCGGGATTAGTCTGTCTGCCGTTGGCGACGAAATATCCGATGAGCATGAACATGGGAAGTCGGAATGCTAAGATGCAGCGAGTGCATGGACGATCGGTAGTCTTTAAGTGGAGTGTCCAAGACGACCTTACGAGCGGCACCTGCGAAATCCACTCATTAAATTGCCACACGCAACAAATGTCGGCATCGGTTGCTGCGTGCCCCCGCAACCAATCTTGCCAAACAGACAAAACTAAGCCCCGTAGCCAGATAGGCAACGGGGCTTTTTGTCGTTCAAGCGACACCAAGCTCAGAAAATGCCTGCTGACGAGCGCAGTCTTGAAAGAAGATTGTACGATACAGGGTAAGCGTCCGGTGGCGCCGTCTTCGAGATTTCCCACGAATACCTGAGGTTACGTCACTAATCCCGTCATGAGAGACGTCATCAGGGATGAACTAGGGCCGAATGGAGATTTTGACGGGCGTTGAGCGTCGGCGTGATTGGTCCGCCGACGAGAAGCTTTCGATACTGCAAGAGGCGGCGAACGCGGATGCCAGGATCGCCGACGTCGCTCGGCGGCACGATATCAAACCCCAGCAGATTTACACCTGGCGACGGAAGTTTGCAGCGGAGCACGCTGAGCCAGTGGTTTCTTTCCTGCCGGTCGCATTGATCGCGACGGCCTCGAGCGACGAAGCTGAGCATCCGGCTCCGACGGACAAACCTGTAGCAAAGCGTGCGGCACCCCCCATGTGGATCGAGATCGGCTGCAAGGGCGGCCGTATCTTGAAGGTCGAGGCCAATATCGCACCTGACGTCTTGAAAGCGCTTACTGGTCGCGGTTCGATATTGCGGTCGGGATTACTCACAGCGACACCTGGCTGTGCATAGTACGCCGGAGTCAGAAGTCCGCGATCTCCATCCCTATCCGGCAAATCTACGAGGATATGCGCGCGCCCGCAGGATCCACGGTGACGTCGTTGAAGCGCTTGCGCTCTCCCGCGACGCTGCTCCTCTCGGCCATATTCGTTTTCGATGACAGGGAAGCTGCCCGGCCTGCCTGGAGGATGATCGGCGATATGAGCGCGATCAGTACATCCGCCGAGGATGGGCGCGCGCAGACACCGTCGCTTGTCCCATCCACGGGCTCCGTCTGCGCTACATTTGCCCGGGATGCTTCACACGTTGCCATCTTCGATTTGAATAGCGGGACGGATTTGTCGAGCTCATCTGTTCTGGCTGTCTGACGGCGGTGTCGCGCTGACTTGCCCGAGCGACCGAAGGCGAAACGGCGAAGAGTGGAACTGGCAATTCGATCCGAGGTCGACTATCTCCGATTGGCCACCGCGACGGTGAAGGATCCGCGGTCGCACAATCTCTCGGCATTGGCGCCACGGGACCGTTCAAGAGGGATCTCGCGATTGGCGCGGTATATCTTGAACGGATGACGCTTCCGGCTGCGTTCACGCAACCATAATGTGTTCATAGAGGATGGAAGCGCCAAGCCCGAAGAGAGCAATACCGGCAACCCCCTCAGCAAATCTGCCGAACCTTTCGCCGATCAGCCGACCGACCAACATGCCACCGGACGACAGCAAGAAGGTTGCGAAGCCGATCGCCGCAGCGATAACAATAATATTGACCTCGAGAAATGCGAGCGACACGCCGACCGCCATCGCATCCAAGCTGGTCCCGACCGCAGTTGCAACCAGGACGAGGAAGGATGAACCCGGCTTGGCGCCGTCTTCGGCGTTGTCGCCACCCATGAATGCACTGTAGAGCATATTGAGGCCCACGGCGCCGAGAAGACCAAAGGCGACCCAGTGATCGACAGCCGAGATAGAGGAGGCGGCGGCCATGCCGGCAGCCCAGCCGATCAACGGCGTGATGGCTTCGACAACGCCAAATATGATGCCCGTGCGCAGTGCCTCGCGAACGCTCGGGCGCCCGAGAGCGGCCCCTCTGCCGACGGATACAGCAAAAGCGTCCATCGACATGCTGATGGCGAGCACGATGATTGCCATGAATGACATGATATTTCCTCGCGGACTTATATGACCGGGCGTTCCTCGCTCTGTCCGAGCCAAGTCGAGTTTTGCCACGGTCTCGCCGAGCCGAACATGTCGGCCAAACGCGCCACGTGCACCTGCACGATTATGTTGACGCGCTTCCGCTGCGGGTCAGCGGTGACTACTCCCCGATGCGGCTGGAGGTATGGCAACGACTTCCTGAAGTCAACCGAAAAATAAGTCTGTCACTTCAAAAAATCTCTTAATAACAATGAGTTGCAAATGCAAAGGGGGCGATTCGCTGCGGCTGCGAAGCAGTCGCAAAAACTTCATGTTGCTCGTCAGCATCTCGTCAGTTTCGGCCTCGTAAACCGCTGATGTTTTCACCTCTCGGGAGCCCCCTATGACATTCACAGCTAAAACCCTGATTGCCGCCCTGGCAGTTTCTGCGCCTCTGTCGGCATTCGCCAACGTTCTCGATTTCCCGCAGCCGCAAGAGGCTCCGGACGAAATCAATGTCGTCATCGAAATTCCGGCCGGCAGCGCGATCAAATACGAAGCCGACGCCAAAACGGGAACGATCATCGTCGATCGCTTCCAGTCCATGGCCGTCGCCTATCCTGCCAATTACGGTTCGATCACCAGCTCGAAGGGTGGCGATGGCGATCCGCTCGATGCACTCGTCTTCACGCGTTTCCCGGTCACGCCGGGCGCAGTTATCAAGGTTCGCCCGATCGGCATCATGAAGATGGTGCATGGCGGCGAGACCGACGACAAGATCGTCGCTGTCCCGACGTCAAAGGTCGATCCTTCCTACGATGCGATCAAGACGATCGCCGATCTGCCGAAGGTCGAGCAGGATCGCGTTGCCGAGTTCTTCCGCGTCTACAAGAACCTTCCCGGTAATCGGAAGAAGGTCGAGGTCAATGGCTTCGAGCCGGCTGATGCGGCGAAGCAGGTCGTCAAGGCAGCCGTCGACAACGCCACCAAGAAGTGAGCGTATCCGGGAGGGCATCTTGCCCTCCCGGTTCGACCATGGGTGCGGTCTCAAGCCTCGCCATCGCCTTTCAGCTCGTCAGAAGACGTGTTGGAGAGCAGGGCGGTGACGCGATCACACGCTGGGCCGCGCCCTTCCAGCAGGCTTTCGGCCTGCTTGGCGCCGACAGATACGTTCACGGCCGTCCAGAAAGCCCAACCCCAATCCGACTGAGCCTGGGAGACCATGTTGGGAACGGCGGTCGATACGCAGCTTGAGACGGCGCTCGTGAGCTCCGCCGACTGCTTTGCATCGATGTGCTTGCCGATTTCCGCTTGAAGCGGGGCGATCACCAGCATGGTGAATATATATGAAATGAATTCCGACATTTCTCGTTTATCCTGGTTGCGATTGTCGCAACGGATAAAGGAGATGCGCTGACCGGATCCTGACGCGATGCAGTGTCCTTGCCCGTCAGCTTGTGGTCAGGCGGGCCATTGCATATGGATGCCAGCAAACGGTGGGCACGATGAAGATATTACTCGTCGAGGACAACGACAGTCTGCGGCAGATCGTCGAAGAACACATGTCGCGGGCAGGTTTCGTCGTGGACACAGTCGCCGACGGCGAGGACGCAATCGAGGCGACGCGGCGCGTCGACTATGACGGTATGATCCTCGATCTTGGACTTCCATCGCTTGACGGCATGAAGGTGCTGCAACGGATCAGACTTGATCGCGACCGTGCTTTGCCGGTCATTATCATGACTGCGCGGGATGACGTCGGCGACCGGATCGCTGGCTTGAACACCGGCGCCGACGATTATGTGGTCAAGCCGTTCGATATTCTTGAGCTGGAAGCCAGACTGAGGGCCGTGCTGCGCAGGCCGGGGAGCCGGGCTTCCGAGATGATCGAGATCGGCAACGTCCTGGTTGATTTCGGTGGCAACGATGTTCGGATCGGCGGACTGTCCATGGATCTCGCCCGACGCGAGTTGATCCTGCTGCAGGAGTTGGCCCGCATCTTTCCCGGTGTGGTCGCCAAAGACAGCCTCGAAGACAAGCTATACACGCACGATGAGTTCGTCACCGCAAACGCCGTTGAGGCGGTTGTCTCGCGGCTGCGGAAAAAGCTGCTGGCGGTAAACGCAGACATTGGCATCTCGACTGTCCGTGGTATCGGATATCGTCTGCTGAAAGGCGCCGAGCGTGAACTGGACTAGAAGCCTGCAGGGACGATTGACCGCGGCAATGCTTGTCGTATTCAGTCTTGGGGCCGCCGACGTTGCGATCTATCTGCTCGATATCAGCAATGATTTGCGCAGCCATATCCTTAACAAGCAGGTCGACACGATCCTTGCAAGCGATCAGATCGAAAGCGTTGAAAGCCTCATTCAACTCCCGACACGATTTTCCGAGGCCGACTGGATCTATACGCTCTACGATAAGGAGGGCAGGCTGCTCGGCAGCTCCCCGGCATCGTCGCCGGCACTTTCCTACCTCGCTCCGGGTGAAGACCGGATCGACAGCCGCTCAGCGACTATCGCACGCGAAGTTTCGGGAGATCATGTCCTGGTGATCGCCAAGAACGACTGGCTCGAGCGCGGTGAGCTCAGCGAGATGGTGCAACGGGAGATCACCGGTAGTTTCCTTCTCATTGTCGTTCTCGGGATCGTATCGCTGGTAGCGATTTATATGCTGGCGAAGTGGACTTTGAAGTCGGTCAGCCGCGCTGCGGCCCTGGCCGAGACAATCGGAGCCGACAACAGCGAGCGGCGGATACCGATGGACGGTCTGCCGCTTGAGATCATTCCCCTTGCCAAAGCGGCCAACACGGCTCTGGATCGTCTGGCAAACGCCTATTCCACCGAGCGTCAGGTCACTGCTGACGCCGCCCACGAGTTGCGCACGCCTCTGGCGATCCTCGGACTGCGCATTCAGCGGGCCAAAATGGACGACGCGGTCGATTGGGAGCCGATCGAGTGGGAAATGGCCCAGATGAAGCGGCTCATCGATCAGCTGATGACCTTGGCGCGTGCCGAAGCTCTTTTCGGAGGGTCAGCCACAAAGCGCCCGGTCTCCTTCTCCCGTGTGGTGCGGCTGGCTGCGGCGGACATGATGCTTCTGTTCGAGAAAGCCGGCCGCGGCATGGAAGTTGAATTGAGTGCGGAATTGTGGACGCTTGGCGATGAAGGCCAGATGCGGCAGGCCGTCCAGAACCTGTTGGAAAACTCTCTCAAGCATGGATCAGGATCTGTCAGGCTTTCGCTGCGGGCCGAAGCCGGCTGCCTGCTGCTGGATGTCGGGGACCAGGGAAAAGCCCCGGATCTGACCGAACGGGAGGAGTGGTTCAAGCGGTTCCGTAAAGGTCGCCAGGGCGGCCCCGGATCGGGTTTGGGCTTGTCGATCGTTAGGCAAATCGTCCGGAATATGGGCGGCGAGGTCGAGATCCTCGATGGGTGCCGGTTTACGGTACGCGTTTCGGTTCCCCTTGTTCCCGCTCCCGGCATGGGTGAATGACGTCTCGTTTTCCCATGGTCAGGCTATAAAGGCCTCCAGCACAGACGAATATCTCGAAGATGTTTGGGACGCGCCTGGAGATGACCTGCTCGCTTTGGTGGGTCACGGCGCCTCCAGGGAATTTAAGAAAGAACAATCCGCCCCGTCATCACACCCAGCGACAGGATCGCGATGATCGTGCCGCGACAGAGGATGCTAACCGCAACCGCCGATGGCCACTCGAAGGTCATCGATGATTTTGGTTTGGCGTTACTATTCAATGCCTTTGCCGAATGTCTGGTGGAAATCATTTGCTTGTCACCACGGGCTTATTGCGACTAATTCGCAGCCAGCATTGCATTCCTGCGAATGACTTGCAATAGCGAGTTTCATTTGCGCGCGCGTCATTTCCCGCCATCCATCAGGTGGTGGTCAGTATCCGACGGGTGTGGACGTGGTTTTGAACTCGACCGGGAATTTCCATGACTGATTTCGTCTGAACGCTTTGACGCGGCTTTGTAATGCCGCCGTGGCAACAGGCGGTGTGCCGGGGTCCTTTGACGGCTGCCGCGGCAACCCTCGATGAGGAGTTCCAGCACGTTAGGTCGGTCCCATTGAGTAACGTCGGTTCGAATCCCTTCGAGAGCGTAACTATTGGAAAGGTCGCAACTGTTGCACAAGCTCAAACGTTCTCGCGCGTATAGAGATCGAAGGGCACAATCCTTGTGTGACTTTCATTCGTGCCTTTTGAGATTGTGGCGGCAATCATTCCTGAGATCGTTTCTCGTGCGACGATGGGAAGGGGGTGCGAAATCGACAATGTCAGCGCACCGTCCAGCAAGGCTGAGCGCACGTTGTCCATCAACTCATATCCAACCATGATCAAGGAGCCAGCCCGACCTGCTGTGCGAAGCGCTGCGAGGACTCCGCTAATGCCTCCGCCTGCGACATAGATCCCTGCCAGATCGGGATGGTCACCTAGCAGACGTTCAGTCATTTCCTGCGCGACAGCTGACGATTCAAAGGTCGAGAGGGGCTCGAGCAGCACGAAATCCCTCGCATGTTCCCGGAAATAGGAACGGAAGCCGGTCTCGTTCATTTCCTGGTTCCGGTACCGCGGATTGCCCATCAGGAGGCCAATCTTGCCGGGGGCCTTGCAGATGTGATCGAACGCCCAGGCAGCGGTTCGCCCGACCTTCCAGTGGTCGAGGCCGATGTAATGTATCTGCCCGGTGGCGGCGAGCTGCGAGATCAGGGCAAAGACGGGAATGCCCCGTGCCTGGATTTCCTCTATCGCTTTCGTGACGATGGGATGCACGGCGGCCGTGATGCAGACGGCATCGCATTCGTTCGCCAGAGCAAGCGCACGCTCAGCGGTATTCTGTGGCGACAGATCTTCCAGATGTTCGATCTTCAGCTCGATATCAAACGCCTCTTCGGCACTTGCTGCATCGAGAAGAGCGCGCGCGACAAGCTGGTAGAATGGCCGATGCGGTTGGAGAAGGATAACGCCGAAACGGTATCTCGGCCGTGCCGCGGCGTTGCGCGCTGCGATCGCACCCAAGCCATAAAAACCAATTTTTTCAGCCGCTTCGCGCACTTTTTCGCGCGTTTTCGCGCTGACATTTTCCGCCCCTGAGAGCACCCGGTTGGTGGTGGCGACAGAGACGCCGGCGGTCTCTGCGAGGTCACGGATTGTTGGTCTTCTCATGGAAACCTCATGATATGAAAAATATCATTTGATTGAATTTCTGAGACGAATGATACGAACGTATCTCTCTCAAGAAATGCGTCTTGATTAAACGGACGTCAAGTTGGCATTGTCGTTTCCAGAGGACGGCGGGTGAGCACAAAGGCTCCGCCGCCTGGGAGGAACTGCACTCGACATAGCTGAATTCTGCGGCTTGGGCTTTTGCCCGAGAACGGCCGAGCTATGTCCGCCTGCAAGCTTTCTCCCGGTATCAGGAGCAGTGGACGCGAGGCGTCCGGGAGGCAGGGCGATGGATGATCTCAAATACGGGAAGCGCAATAAGCGCGGGGACTGGGTGCCGAACGGGCGGATCGAAATCGCACCGTTCTGGGCATGGCCGCCAAAGATCCCGTTCGTTCTGAAATGGCTACCGGAATATATCTGGCCGTGGAACGCCTTCCACATGGCGACGGCACTTCTCTATTGGTTTTACGTCGTGCCGGATGTGGAGGTGATGAAGACGTTGAGTTGGGGATGGGCGCTCTGGCTTTATGCGGTGAACGCAGCGGCAATCTTTGTCTTCTACGGCTCGGTTGAGCTGTTCTTCTACGTCAAGCGCAAGCAGGGCAATCGCTTCAAGTACAACGCAAAATTTCCCGGCGAGCAGCCATCTGACGTTTTCTGGTTCAAGAGCCAGAACATCGACAATTTCATGCGCTCGTTCTTCCTGTCGATCCCGCTCTGGACGGTGGTCGAGGTGACGTTCCTCTGGGTCTTTGCCAATGGCTGGGTTCCGTGGCTGAGCTGGGCTGAAAACCCCTACTATCTCGCGTTCCTCGTTGCCGTCGCCCCGATGATCCATGAGGTGCATTTCTTCATCATTCACCGACTGATTCATTGGGGGCCGCTCTATCGATGGGTCCATTCGGTGCACCACAATTCGGTCAACCCGTCGCCTTGGTCCTCCCTCTCGATGCATCCGGTTGAAGGTTTTCTCTATCACGCGGTGGCTCTCTGGCATCTGGTCATTCCGTCGAACCCGATCGTTGCGATGTTCCAGCTTCACATTGCCGGCTTCGGCGCGGTCAACGGCCACATCGGCTTCGAAAAGCTCGAAATTACCGAGGAAACGCCGCTCGATACCCATGCCTACGCCCATTACCTGCATCACAAATACTTCGAGGTGAACTACGGCGGCGACGGCTTGATCCCGCTCGATAAGTGGCTCGGCACCTGGCACGACGGCACCAAGGATGGCGATGCGCAGATGGAGGCCCGCTTCGAAAAGAAGAAGGCGCGCATGAACGCCAAGGCTGCCCGCGCGAGCTCCTGATCTCTCTGAATTCCCATGGCGTCCGCAAGGAGGCGGGCGCCCCATGGAAAACCGCAGCTTTATTTGAACCCTGCCATCCGGCGGAAACTGGGGAGGAGAACCCGATGACACTGCTGACCACCATGACCAAGGCGCTTGCGACCGCGGTTGCCATCAGTCTCGCGGCAGGGGCTGCATCTGCTGGCAATATCGCCGTTGTCGGCGGCAAGACCGATGATGCTTTCTGGACCAAGATCAAGAAAGGGGTCGATGACAGCCGCTTTGTCGTTGAAGCCAATGGCGGCAAGGTGAGCTATCTGCAGCTGCAGACCTATGACAATCTCGGCCCGGATGCCGCCGGCTTGGTCCGCACTGCCATCAGCCAGGGCGTGACCGGCATCGTCATCCCGAACTGGGTGCCCGAAGCCGAGGACGAGGCGATCAAGGCCGCAGTCGATGCCGGCATCAAGGTCATCCTCATGAATGCCGGCTCGCTCGAAAAGGCGAAGGAGCTGGGGGCCATCAACTATGTCGGTTCGGATGAATATCTCGCCGGTGTTGCCGGCGGTGAATATTTCGGCAGGGGCGGCCAGAAGAATGTTCTCTGCGTCAACACGCTGCCTGGTAGCGCCAACCAGGAAGCCCGCTGCAAGGGCGTGATCGACGGCATCACCAAGGCGGGCGGCGCCGGAAAACAGCTGCCGCTGCCGGCCACGAGCTTCGGCGATCCGACGGCGATTGCCGAGGCCGTGAAGGCGACTTTGACGCAGGACGGCACGATTGATGGCGTCATCACCATCGGTGCAGGGGATGCGGATGCGGCGGCAAGCGGCATCCAGCAGGCCGGCAAGATCGAAAACGTCAAGCTCGGTTCTTTCGATTTCAACGAGGCGGCACTCGACCGCATCAAGAACAGCGCCCAGCTCTTTGCGATCGACCAGCAACCCTATCTGCAGTCGCTTCTCTCCGTCACGCTGCTCGCCTCCCATATCGATTTCGGGACGGATCTTCCCGTGAAGCCAGTGCTGACTGGCCCGGGCATCGTCGATGCCTCCAACATCGACTCGACGCTTTCCGGCGTCTCGAAGGGCGCGCGGTAACGCGCATGCTCGCCGGCCGCTCCCTGCACCTCCCAGGCAGCGGCCCTGCTACCGCCCGGAAACCGGGAAGGGGAACCATCATGAATACCAAAACCGCAAGTCAACCGATCGCCATTGTCCAGACGCCGATCACTTCACCTGCCGCCAGCTTTTCCGTCGGCAGTCTGTTTCGTCGGCCGGAAGCCGGCGCCTTTCTCGGTCTGTTCTGCGTCTTTGTCTTCTTTCTCGTTTTCGGGAGCATCGAGTTTCTGAAGCCCGCCGGTGCCGCAAGCTGGCTGAACGTTGCAGCCAATCTTGGAATTGTCGCCTTTCCCATCGGTCTCCTGATGATTGCCGGTGAACTCGACATTTCCATCGGTTCGATGATCCCTGCCGGCTCGATGACGGTCGCGATCATCTCGGGTTATTATGGCTTGCCCATCTGGATCGGGATCGCCGCTTCACTCGGGCTTGGCGTGTTTGTCGGGCTGGTGAACGGGTTTCTCGTGGTTCGTACCAATGTGCCGTCGCTGATTGTCACGCTCGGCACCCTCTTTGCCGTCGCCGGCCTGGTGCTCGGTCTCTCCGTGTTGCTGACCGGCACGACGAGTGTCGCGTTGAAAGCGCCGGAACTGGCGAAATTCTTTTTCGGTCAGTTCGTCGCCAACACGTTCCAGGTCATCATTTTCTGGTGGCTGGCCCTGACGGCGCTCTACATCTTCGTCATCCATTATTCGCCATACGGAAACTGGATCTTCGCCATGGGCGGGGATCGGGTCAGCGCCCGCAATGCCGGTATTCCGACGGCAAAACTCACCATCGCGCTCTTCGTGCTCTCATCGACAAGCGCTGCCTTCGTCGGCATGTGCCAGGCCATCCTATTCAATTCGGCGCAGGTCTCGGCTGGCATGTCCTTCATCTTCAACTCGATCATATCGGTGGTCGTGGGCGGCGTGTTGCTGACCGGCGGTTTCGGCTCCATCGTCGGCATCTTCTTCGGAACCATCACCTTCGCCGTCGTCAACCAGGGCATCTACTTCACCTCATTCGACCGCAACTGGTCGAGCCTTATCATCGGTGTGATGCTGTTGCTGGCCGTGTTGATGAACAACACCTTCCGCAGCATGGCGCTCTCCTATTCGCCGAAGAAGAAGTGAGGTCGGTCGTGGCCACTCCAATCCTGAAGCTCAAGAATATCTGCAAATCCTTTGGTCCGATCGATGTCCTCAACGACATCTCGCTCGATATCTGTCCGGGCGAAGTTCTGTGCCTGCTCGGTGATAACGGTGCCGGCAAGTCGACGCTGATCAAGACGCTCTCGGGTGTCTATCGCCCAAACTCCGGCATCATGGAGATGGATGGGCAGCCCGTCGAATTTACCGGCCCGCGCGACGCCAGCACTCGCGGCATTGCCACGGTCCATCAGTTCGGCGGTACATTCCCGCTGATGTCGATCGGCCGCAGCTTTTTTGTCGGCGTCGAGCCGACCAAAGGCTGGGGACCGTTCAAGATCTTCGATCGCCACAAGGCAAATGCCGTTGCCATCAAGGCGATCCAGGACTTCGGTATCACTCGCATCGATGATGGCGATCGTCTCGTTGGCGGTCTCTCGGGCGGGGAGCGACAGTCGCTTGCCATTGCCCGGGCTGTGCATTTCGGCGCAAAGGTGCTGATCCTCGACGAGCCGACCGCCGCCCTCGGCGTGAAGCAGGCGACGCATGTTTTGCGTATCGTCAACGAGGCGAAGCGTCGGGGCCTGGCCGTTGTCTTCATCACCCATCAGGTCATGCACGCCATGGCGGTGGGCGATCATTTCGCCGTGTTGATCCGTGGCGCGATCGCCGCCGATTTCCGCAAGGGCGAGAAGACCCGCGAGGAGATCACCGACCTGATGGCAGGCGGTGAGACCATGGCGGAGCTCGAGGCCCAGATCCACGGCGACATCGCAACCCATGACGGCCGCGCGCCGCAGCTTTCCGGTGCGACAGGATGATCGCCGCGCCCTCAACAGCCAAAATGCCGAAGGAAAAGAGAATGGGGACCTGGACCCGCGCCTGCGCAAGCGATGACGTCGAACTCGAAGAGCAGATCCGTTTCGATCATGGCGGACGCACCTTTCTGGTGGTCCGCAGCCCCGAAGACGAGTTCTTCTGCATCGATGGCATCTGCACGCACGAGCATGTGCATCTGGCCGATGGCCTCGTGATGGATGGAACCATCGAGTGTCCGAAGCACAGCGCGCATTTCGACTACAAGACCGGCGAGGCGAAACGTGCGCCCGCCTGCATCAACCTCCGAACTTGGCCCGTGAAGGTCGAGAATGGCGACGTTTTTATAGAGATCTGATCATATGACACAGTTTGCTCTAGCGGCTTGCGCCGAAATGATCTGGCGGGATCGCCCCATCGAATGGCGCGCCTCTCATCTCAAGGAAATGGGTTTCGGCGTCGGCCTCTGGAACTGGCCGGAGCACGATCTGGCGAAGCTCGAAGCCACAGGCGCTACCTTTACCATCATGAATGGCTACCTGACCGGCCGCTTGACGGACGATGACGGCGCGGCCGAGCTCTTGCGGACCGCGTGGGAGACGGCGCAGGTCGGCAAGCGCCTCGGCGTCCAGCGGCTTAACCTTCATGGGACCGGCCTCGGCGAGGGCGGGCTTCCCGTACAGTCGATCGAGGTGGTTACAGGGGCCATGTGGCTCAAGGCGCGCGACACGCTTTCCCGCATCGTCGAGATGGCCGAAAAGGAAAACGTTACCTTCACGCTGGAAAATCTCAACCTGCCGGTGGATCATCCCGGGGTGCCCTTCGGCCGGGCTGAAGACACGCTGGCGCTGGTTTCCAGCATTGATCATCCGCGCCTGCGGCTGAACATCGACCTCTATCATGCGCAGATCGGCGAAGGGAATTTGATCGAGCTGTGCCGTAAGTGCCTGCCCTGGATTGGTGAAATCCAGGTGGCGGATGTGCCCGGTCGCTGCGAACCCGGCACGGGAGAAGTGAACTGGCACGGAATCGCAAAAGCCCTGAAGGCAATGGGTTACGCGGGTCCGATCGGCATGGAGGCCTTCGCTTCCGGTGATCCGGAAGTCGCCCTCGAAGCCTTCCGCAACGCATTCACGGTGTGATCCCATGGTTCATAAAAGTACACGCCCGACCGTTGCCGATATCCGCGCCATGAAGGCGCGCGGCGAAAAGATTTCCATGCTCTATGTCACGACGCTGGAGCAGGCCGCGGCTGCAGACGCGGCGGGCATTCACATGCTGTCGATCGAGGGCCGTTACTTCTCGTCCGAGATGCGTGCGGCAGCCGGTCGCTGCTTCGTGCAGGTCGGGCTTCCCTATGGCGGTTGGGGCAAGTTCGAGGGCCACCCGCTGGCAACGGCCGGGGACTATCTGCGTGCGGCATACCATTTTGCCGCCATGGGAGGTGATTGCTTCTACTGCGCCGCCTCGCTGGATATCCAGAAGGTGCTTTGCGACAATCATGTCCCGATTGTCGCCCATGTCGGGCTCATTCCCTCCTACATCACCTGGACCGGGTTTCGTGCCGTCGGCAAGACGACGCAGGAGGCGGTCGAGGTCTTCCGTCAGGTCAAGCAGCTTGAGGCGATCGGTTGTTTTGGCGCCGAACTGGAAGTCGTTCCCGATCGCGTGGGTGCGCTGATTTCGCAGAACACATCAATGATCATGCTTGGCATGGGGGCCGGGCCGGGAGCGGATGCACAATATCTTTTTGCTGAAGATGTGCTCGGCCATACAGACGGCCATCGTCCGCGCCATGCCAAGACCTATCGCAACTTTGCCGCCGAATTCGACAGGCTGCAGCGGGAGCGCATCGAGGCTTTCCGCGAGTTCATTGCTGACGTCAACACCGGGGCCTATCCGCAGCCACAACACAACGTCGCGATCGGCGACACGGAATTCAACGCTTTCAAGGCACAGCTCGGTCTCTGACCATAAAGGAAAATCCCATGCTTAAAGTTGGCCTTCTCGGCGCCGGCCGCATCGCCGGCGTGCACGCCACCGCGATCTCCCGAAACCCTGGCAGCACGCTTGTCGCCATCTCTGATATCAATACCGCCGCAGCCGAAAAAATCGCAGCCCAGTATGGTGCCGAAGCACGCAGCACGGACGCCATTCTTGGTGACAGCAGGATCGATGCCGTGCTGGTCGCCACCTCTACCGACACCCATTCCGATCTGATCGAGCGGGCAACAGCGGCCGGTAAGGCCGTTTTATGTGAAAAGCCTGTCGATCTCAGTCTTGCTCGTGCTCAGGCGTGCCAGAAGGCTGTCGCCGCGACCGGCCGTCCGGTGATGATCGGCTTCAACCGGCGCTTCGATCCGAATTTCGCGACACTGAAAAACGCCGTCGATACAGGCGAGATTGGCAAGCCAGAACTCTTGTCCATCACCTCCTTCGATCCGGCTCCTCCGCCGGTCGCCTATATCAAGGTTTCGGGCGGTCTTTTTCGGGACATGATGATCCATGATTTCGACATGGCGAACTTCATCATGGGGGCCGCGCCTGAAACGGTGACGGCTATTGGCTCGTCCATTGTCGACCCGGATATTGGCGGGGCAGGGGATGTCGATACGGCCATCGTGACGTTGACTTATGCCGATGGCCGCATCGCCGTCATCAAGAACAGCCGCCGCGCTGTCTATGGCTACGACCAGCGGGTCGAGCTTCTGGGGTCGGAAGGACTGCTACAGGCTCATAACATGCTTGAAAATACCGTGGTGAAATCGACCACACAGGGCGTGACAGGCGCCAAGCCGACCTACTTTTTCCTGGAGCGCTACATGCCGGCCTATGCGGCCGAATGGGCGGCTTTCGTCGAGGCTGTCAATGGTGGAAGCGCTATGCCGGTAACGCTGGATGATGGCGTTGCCGCGCTCGCCATGGCGGAGGCGGCGACCCTATCCGTCAAGACGGGCAATCCGGTCTCGCTGGCGTCCGTCCTGGGATAGATGTCTTGCAGAGCCCTTCTTGTCGTCATGCGCTACGGAAGGGCGTTTCAGCGTACAGTCGAGGAGATTTGAAATGCCTTCATAAGGTCAGCGGGCTCAACTGAGCGTCGTCGATCTCAAGCGGTTGATTGCCGAAAGGCGGATCGCGTTTTCGACGCGTTCGGAACAGGCGATGCGGCTGTTTCTCGACAAGCCGGACGCCGCGACATTCGGATTGTTGTGCTCCGCTGCGCTGACGTGCGGCGTCTCGCCGGCCACGATCACGCGGCTTGCTTGTCTGAGCGGATAGTCGAGCCTCAAGAACATGAAAATCGCATTCCAGCAGCACCTCGTTTCCACCGCCGGGCAATATGATCGGTGCGCCCAACAGCAAAGGACCTTTCCATGACTTCGATCATCATCCTTGGCGCTGGCGAATGCGGTGGGCGTGCAGCGCTGTCCCTGCGCGAGCGTGGCTTTGACGGCGCGATTACGCTGATCGGAGCCGAGGACCATGCCCCCTATGAGCGGCCACCTCTGTCCAAGGATGGCATCGTCGCCGGTGCCGAGCCGCGGTTCATCGCAAGCCTCGCCGATTATGCGGCGCAGACCATCGACTTGCGGCTGGGCGTATCCGTGACAGCCATCGACCGAGCCAACCGGGTGGTGGATCTCGCTGACGGTGTACGGCTACCCTATACGAAGCTGCTGATGGCAACCGGCGCACGCCCGCGACCGCTGACAGGTTTTGAGAGTGGCGCCCCGCGCATACTGTCGCTGCGCACCCATGCCGATGCACAGCGTATCCGCCGGTATCTCTCCCCGGCAAGCCGCATAGCTATCCTCGGCGGTGGCTTCATCGGGCTGGAACTGGCAGCAGCGGCCCGCAATCTCGGTGCATCCGTCATCCTGCTCGAAGGCCTGCCACGCATTCTCTCGCGCGGCGTGCCCGCCGATGTGGCGGAGGTCGTGGCAGCCCGCCATGCTGCCGAAGGTGTCGAGATCATCTGCGATGCCCGCGTCGATGAGCTGATCTCGGAAGACGATGCCGTGCGCATCACCCTGTCGGATGGCCGTATCGTCGACGCCGATATCCTCGTCGTCGGCATCGGCTCGCTGCCGAATGTCGAGCTTGCCGCCGACGCCGGGTTGTTCATCGACAACGGCATTGCCGTCGATCGCCAGCTGCGCACCTCCGATCCGGATATTTTTGCTGCCGGCGATTGCTGCTCCTTTCCGCTTTCCGTCTATGGTGACCGGCGCGTGCGTCTGGAATCCTGGCGCAATGCCCAGGAACAGGCATTGATCGCCGCCGCCAATCTTCTCGGCGCGAATGAAGCCGTCTCTTCCGTTCCCTGGTTCTGGTCCGATCAGTATGATCTGACGCTGCAGGTGGCTGGTCTGTCGGCAGGCGGCAGCCGGTCGGTGCGACGCGATCTCGGCAACGGTGCCTTCATCATCTTCGCGCTGAATGAGACCGACCGATTGCTGTCGGCCAGCGGCATCGGGCCGGGGAATGCCGTCGCACGGGAAATCCGCCTCGCGGAAATGCTGATCGCCGCCGGCAAGAGCCTCGATCCCGAGGCGCTTGCTTCCCCAGACATCCGGCTGAAAGCACTGCTCGCAGCGTAAGCCTCGCCTCCCAAGCGACCCTGGCGTGGTCCGAAAGGTCACGCCAATTCTTTGCAAGCCCTCCATGAAGGCGTGCTCGATGAAAGGTACGTGGTGAGCGTATCTTGCAAATCCGCCCGCGGTATCGCTGCGACCATTACAGGTTATCTCGCCGACAAGGGCTGTTGCCACAGGCCGAGCCACGCCTGATGGAAGTGGTCGAGCAGTCCGGCGCGGAGCTGATCGTTCTCGCCCGCTACATGCAGGTTCTATCGGATGCCGTCTGCAAGAAGATGTCGGGCTGCATCATCGACATCCACCACTCGTTCCCACCGTTGTTCCTGCCGACAACCGCGCAGCATCCTGCCTGGAGAGCAGACGCAAGGCGTGCGCTTCGCACCCCGCTGATAACCTGAAGCTGGAGCCGTCGTGGCTACATCCACCCGGCGCAGAAGCAATGTGCACAGCCAGACAGGAATTGGACAGGTTCAAAGCCCTACCCATAACCTCGTCGCCCCGAGGGGCCTTTGGACAGGAAAAACGTCATGAAGCTGAAACTTATCGTCGCTCTCGCAATTGCTGCCGCAACTCCGGCTCTCGCCTTCGCCAGCCCCAGCTGCACAACGGAACCGAAGTCGAAGTGGATGTCCGAAGAAGCCATGAAAGCCAAGATCGACATGCTCGGCTACAAGGTCAAGACGTTCGAGATCACCGGCAACTGCTACGAGATCTACGGCAAGGACAAGGACGGCAAGCGGGCCGAGGTGTATTTCAACCCGGTTTCCGGCGAAATCGTCCAGAAGGGCGACTGATCCATGACGGTGATCGGACCGAGAAGGGGGGGCGGATCGCCCTCCAGCACCGAAGAGCGGACGATCAAGGTCTGGGACCCGATCGTTCGAATTTTCCACTGGACGGTCGTTACGGCCTGCACACTCAATCTCTTCATTCTTGAGGAGGGAAAATACTGGCATCGTGTGACGGGGTATGTCGTTGCTGCGGCAATCATTGTCCGTGTCCTATGGGGCTTTGTCGGAACCCGGCACGCGCGTTTCAGCGATTTCATGCCCACGCCAGCTAGGGTCATGAAGCAGATCCGGGGTATCATGACACGGAACGAGAGCCGCTATATCGGCCACAATCCACTCGCCTCCATCATGATGATGGTCTTGATTGGCCTTCTTGCGGCAACGGCGCTGACGGGCTGGATGACGACGCTTGACGCTTTCTGGGGTGAAAAGTGGCTCGAGGAATTGCATGGAACCATTGCCAACAGCATTATGGTGCTGGTGTTCATCCATGCTGGCGCCGCCATTGTCGAAAGCTGGAGACACCGTGAAAATCTGGTCTGGTCGATGGTTACAGGTCGAAAGAAGGCATGAGGATACTGCTGATCGAGGACAGCGACCGGCTCCGCGAACTGGTCAGCGAAGCCATCCGGGATGCTGGTTGGAAAATCGATGCCTTGCCAACGGCTGAGCTTGGCCGATCGGCTCTCGTCGATCGCGAATACGACCTGCTTCTTCTGGATCTCGGTCTTCCCGATGAAGACGGCATAGATGTCCTGAAGTCCTTACGGGCAGCCAAAATGCAAATGCCGGTGCTGATACTGACGGCGCGAGGAGCGATCGACGAACGTATCGTCGGCCTCGATGCCGGCGCGGACGATTACCTAGCCAAGCCATTCCACAACGGAGAGTTGATCGCCCGGATCCGGGCGTTGATGCGCCGGGCGCCCGTCACAACGATGCCGGTTCTCGAATATGGCGCGATCCAGATGGACGTCGCCTCACGTCGTGTGACCTGCGCCAGCGCCGAAATCTCGCTTGCCCCTTCCGAAAAGGACCTGCTGGAACTGCTTATGCGCAACGGTGGCAAAGTCGTCGGGAAAGCGAAAATCGAGCACGCGTTTTCGGAGTTTGGCGATGAACGAAGCAGTAACGCCGTCGAACTTGCCGTATCACGGTTGCGGAGGAAGATGGATGGGCATCAGACGAACTGTTCGATCGAAACGATTAGAGGCGTGGGATACATGATGCGCCAGGTGTCCGATTGAGCCGCAACCGACCGACACTCGGAGCCATTCTAACGAGACGCATCGCGTTCTTTGCGGTCCTCGCTATGCTTGTCCAGCTTGCAGTCGTATTCTCCGACTACTATTGGAATGTGGGTGAGCTGTCCCGGCTCTACGTCGAACAGGAGACCGAGCGCCTTTCGGCGGGCGTCTCTGTAGATCATGGCAGCATCCGCTACACACTGCCTGAGAACGTTGCTGATCGCTACCGCCAGGATGGTTCCGGATATCTGGCGCGCATTCGAGGCGCCGACGGCACGCTTGTTTTTGATTCCTGCGACGTTGCCTGCGAGGATCGCTTTCTCCCAAAGGACATTGACAGACCGGACTTCTGGCTGCGGTCCCTGGAGGCAGGAAGACCGCTTTCGCTGGTAGGCGGGCGGGCGTTTCTGATCAGCGGTCAACGGTTTCTGATCGATGTTGCAACGCTTGGCGATCCACAGGACGTTGTTTCCGATGTATTGCTCAACGAGATCATCGAACATCTCATCGTTCCCATGAGTATTTTGCTGTTCCTTGTTCTCGGCGCGACGTTGCTATCGGTGCGCCAGGCGCTTCGACCGGTGCGCAACGCGGCTGACGCAGCCGATCGGATCGATCCGATGGACGCTCGCTCTCATCTGAAATTCGACGAGATGCCGCGCGAGATTGCTCACCTTGCCGTTGCGGTCAATCAAGCGTTCGAGAGGGTCGCGGAACTGATGACGTCGCAGAAGACGCTGACGACTGGTATTGCGCATGAAATCCGGACGCCCCTGGCTGTGATGAAGCTGGAACTCGGCCACATCGATCATCCGCGCGCCAGGATGGTCGAGGCCGACCTGGACGATCTTGTCCGCTTTGTCGGGCAGCTGACAACTCTCGCCCGGCTGGAGAGCTTCGACCACGGGGCTTTTGAGACTGTCGATCTCGTCGCGCTTTCAGCATCCGCCGTCGAGCAGATGGCTCCCTGGGTTTATGAGAACCACCACTCCGTCGAGTTGATCACGGTTGGAGAGCCGGCGATCGTTCAGGGAGTGCCGGCTCTGCTGCGCGACGCTATCCGCAATCTCGTGGAAAATGCGGTTCGTCATACTCCGGCCAGCTCCCACATCATTGTCCGCGTTGGACCGGGTCATATCGAGGTCGAAGATCGCCAGTCGTCAATTGTCGGCACGGCGTTCACGGCGGTTAAAGCCGACAGCCTCGGGATCGGACTGAAAATCATTGCGCGCATCGCCGAAATTCACCGGGGCGAGTTGCGGCGATCACTATCGGCATCGGGGTCGGTTTTTACGATCGTTGTGTAAATTCCATAATGGTTCGGACTTGATGCGTGATGCTTTCGGTGTCGGCCGAATTCAATCGAGGCTCGCCAAGAAGGTGGCTGCCTGGCGCCGCCTCTCCTCCCGGCTCTCGTCGCTCATTCGCGCCCAGGTCGCATAGGGCTGCGCCAGGCGGCGGTTCGATTTCAGCCTCTCGTGGTTCCGATCCAGGAAATCCCAGTAGAGGGCATTGAACGGGCAGGCGCGGTCTCCCACCCGCCGTTTCGGATCGAAACGACAATTGCCGCAATAGTCCGACATGCGGTTGATATAATTGCCGCTGGCCGCGTAGGGTTTGGTTCCGAGAAACCCGCCATCGGCAAACTGGCTCATGCCGATGACGTTCGGGAGCTCGACCCATTCATAGGCATCGGCATAGACCTCGAGATACCACCGGTGAACCTGCTTCGGATCGATGCCGGCGATCAATGCGAAATTACCCGTGATCATCAGCCGCTGAATGTGATGCGCGTAGGCATGGTCGATCGTCTCGTTGATGACCGTGGAAAGGCAATTCATCTGCGTCTTGCCCGACCAGTAGAAGGAGGGAAGGGGCCGCTTGTTCCCGAAGAAGTTGCTGGCGACGTAATCGGGACCGGCAAACCAGTAGATCCCGCGCATATATTCGCGCCAACCTATGATCTGGCGGATGAAGCCTTCGACGGCGTTGAGCGGCGCATCTCCGCTCAGATAGGCCCTTTCCGCGGCACGGCACACCGAAAACGCGTCGAGAAAGCCGATGTTGATATAGAAGGACAACAGCGAGTGGTTGAGCCACGGATCGTCCTGAAGCATCGCGTCCTGGGTCTCGCCAAAATTCGGCAAGAAATCTGCAATGAAGTTTTCCAGCACCCTTTCGGCATCGGCGCGGGTGACGGCCAGATCAAAGTCATCGAGCTTCCCGAAGTTGCGCGCAAACAATTTTTCAACGACGGAAATGACGTCTTGCGTGACCGCGTTCGTGGCAAAGCGCATGTGTTTTGGTCGAAGCATGTCCGGCTCCGCCGGTTTCCGGTTCTCCGCATCGAAGTTCCAGCGGCCTCCGATGGGTTTGTCGTCCTTCATCAGCAAGCCGGTCTTTCGTCTCATTTCCCGATAGAAGAATTCCATCGTCAGGGATTTTCGTCCCTCTGCCCAAAGCCGAAACTCTCGATGGGAACAGATGAAGCGACGATCGCGGCGAATATCGACCTCAAGCCCCAAACTCTCCGACCAGCGCCTCATGTCCTTTAGGACCCGCCATTCGCCGGGCTCGGTGACACAGATCGATGTCGGGTGCAGCTCGCGCGTTGCGCGCTCAAGTTCGCCGCCAAAGGAGCCAGCGTTATCCGGATCATCTATCTTGGTGTAGCGAACCTTGTAGCCGGCTGCTCGCAACTCCCCGGCGAAATGACGCATTGCAGAGAAGATAAAGGCGATTTTCTTCTTATGATGGCCGACATAGCTTGCCTCGGCCATCACTTCGCACATCAGAACCGTGTCCAGGCTTCTGTTCGCACCGTCAAGCGATGAAATATCTTCCGACAGCTGGTCTCCAAGAATGAGGATCAGCTTTGACACGGGAACTCCTGATTGCCTGGGCAGGTTGAACGACGATCGCCCGATCCGAGTTAACCTCAGATCGCTTTGCCGATCAACGCGCCGACCACGCCGGTTGTCGCCATCGCCAAGGCTTCTCAGAATGCCAGCCGGATCGCCGGCATGACGATGCCGGCGCTGCCTGCCTTGGCGCTCAAAGCCCCGAGGCCCGCGAGGAATAGCAGCGAGACTGCCGGAATAGCTGCCTTCATGGCAGAAGGCGGCGCGACGATGGCTGTGAGAACAGGCACGATCGCACCCGCCGAGACTGTGACTGCTGACGTCCAGGCAGCCTGAACAGGGAATAGTCCGGAACTTCGCATGCGTCCATCTGAATAGCCCCGAGTTTCGTAGACACCCTTGGGTTAGATTTTCTGCTGCTTCTCGAACTTGACGGGCGACAGCATTCCGTTTCTGACGTGCTTGCGTTTCCGGTTGTAGAACATCTCGATGTAATCGAACACATCCTGACGCGCTTCATCGCGTGAACGGTAGACCTTGCGACGTATCCGCTCTCGCTTTAGAAGATTGAAGAAGCTCTCGGCCACCGCATTGTCATGGCAGTTGCCGCGTCGGCTCGTCGAGTGAACCAGATTGTGGTGCCTGCGGAACGAGGCCCAGTCTATGCTGGTGAACTGCGAACCCTGATCCGAATGAATCAGCCCTTGTCCTTTGCTCTGCGTCGCCACACCGCCATGAGCAGGGCCTGTAATACGACGTCCGTGGTCTGTCGGCTCTGCATTGCCCAGCCGATGACCCGGCGCGAATAGAGGTCGATGACGACCGCAAGGTAAGCGAAGCCCTCGCAGGTTCGGATATGGGTGATATCCGTGACGAAGCCGCGTTGTCGGAACATCGCTTCCAAATCGCGATAGCTCAGTGGATAACGCAAGCACCAGGCAACGGCCGGAACGATGAGCCAAGCCGCGAAATGCCGCCCCTTGAAGTCATCCTTCGATTGGCGCTTCAGCTTCTCGGCAATGGCATTCGGAATTATGGCGACGCTCCGCTGGTCTGCCCCCTGAAAAGTGATCCTTCATGAAGTATGACTTATGAGCCTC
>CAMFHE010000021.1 GCA_945952045.1 uncultured Rhizobium sp. | reverse complement strand
AGATCTACACTATCCTCTTCGTCGGCAGCGTCAGATGTGTATAAGAGACAGGGTTCTGGTCGTCAGAGACGGGCGCATCGCCGGCGAACTCGGTGCAGAAAACATGACGGAAGAGGCCGTGATCCGCCTGGCATCAGGGATCGATATGGCAAGGGCGGCAGATCATGCCGTGTGAAGATGGAAGGGGAAAAACGGACATGGCGATCGATACGATGACGGCGGATATACGGAAGGCAGCGGCGTGGAAACGCATCGGGACGATGCGTGAAGCGGGATTGATCGCAATCATTCTCGCCCTCTGCGTTGCCATGAGCTTTGCCTCGCCACATTTTCTGACGCTGGGCAACTTCCGCGCCATGCTGATGAGCTTCTCCGTGGAAGGCATCGTCGTCGTCGGCATGACGATCCTGCTGATCGTCGGCGGCATCGATCTGGCCGTCGGTTCGGTCGTCTGCTTCGCCATGGTGCTGTCCGGCTCGCTGTTCCTTGCCGGGCTCGACCCCTGGACCGCATCGCTGATCGGTATCCTTGCCAGCGGCGTCATCGGCGCGATCATGGGCTTCTTCGTCACCGTCGTTGGGCTCAATCATTTCATCACGTCGCTTGCGGGCATGGTGATCGTGCGCGGGCTCTGCCTGATCATCACCAAGGGCACGCCGCTCTCGCTCTTCACGCTGCCGGCCGGCTTCAAGGCCGTCGGTCAGGGCACGTTCTACGGCGTGCCCTATGTCATCCTGATCTTCATTGCCGTCGTCGTCCTGTTCGATTTCCTGCTGCGCCGGGCAACCGCTTTCCGCAAGGTGTTCTATACCGGCAGCAACGAGAAGGCCGCGCTGTATTCCGGCATCAAGACCAACCAGGTGAAGTTCTGGGTCACGGTTCTCTGCTCAACGCTCGCAGGTGTCGCCGGGGTGATCTACATGTCCCGCTTCGGCGCCGCGACGCCGACCTTCGGTGTCGGCATGGAGCTGAACATCATCGCGGCAGCCGTGATCGGCGGTGCCTCGCTCAATGGTGGTTCCGGCACCATTCTCGGCGCCATCCTCGGAATCGCATTGCTTTCGGTGGTTACCTCGTCGTTGATCCTGCTGAACGTCTCCGTCTATTGGCAGGATATGATCAAGGGGTGCATTCTCCTTGCCGCCGTCTCCATCGATCATTTCCTGCACAAGCGGAAGGCCGTCTGATATGCCGATCGCCAGACTGAAACCCAAGACCACAGCGCCGCGTGAGGAAATCGTCATCGCGCGCCAGATGCACCAGGCGCTCGTGCTGCACTTTCTTGAAGGCCTGACCCAGGCCCAGATCGCCGACCGGCTCGGCATCTCGCACGCGACCGTCAACCGGTTGATCAAGCGTGGCCGCCAACTCGGCCTGGTCGAGATCAAGATCAAGTCGCCTGTCGAGCCGCTGGTGGATATGGAAGAGCGGTTGCTCGCGCTTGGCGGCATCAGCCGCGCCGTCGTGGTGCCGACCGTTTCCGACAACCCGCACACAGCACTGCAGGCGGTCGGCGAAGCTGCCGCCCGGCTGCTGATCGAGGAGATCGCCGATGGCGACACGATCTGCATTACCGGCGGCAAGGGCGTCAGCGCCGTCGTCGCCGGCCTGCAACCCGGCCGCCGCTTCGATGTCGAAGTCATCCCCGCGACCGGTTGCGTTCAGGGCAAACACTATACCGACGTCAATCATGTCTCGACGCTCATGGCCGAACGGCTTGGCGGTCGCTCCTATCAGATTCACGCGCCGCTTTTTGCCGACAATGCCGAGCAACGCGCGATGCTGATGGCCATGCGTTCCGTCGCCGACGTCTTCCAGCGGGCGCGCGAGGCGCGGGTTGCCGTTGTGGGCATCGGCTCGATCCTGAGCAGCGATTCGACCTATTATGACCTGCATCCCTCATCGAGCACAGATCGCATGGCGATCGAACACGCCGGCGCCAGCGCCGAGCTGCTCGCCCATCTGCTCGATGGCGAAGGCCAGCTCTGCGATTACAGCCTCAACCGATCGCTGGTCTCGCTTACGCTCCAGGAGTTTGCCTCGATCCCGACGAAGATCGGTGTCGCGAGCGGGCTGAACAAGGCCGGCTCCATCCTCAGCGTTCTCAGGGGCAATCATCTCGACACGCTGGTCACCGACGAGGCAACCGGGGCGCGCATTCTCGAAATGGCATCCGAGGAAGGAGATCAAGCATGAGCGGCGAGCAGTTGACCCGTGAGATCGGGCGCTCCGGCGTCAAAGCCTCGGCCGTCGGGCTTGGCACATGGGCAATCGGCGGCTGGATGTGGGGAGGGACCGACGAGGCGGAATCGATCGCTGCGATCCAGGCTTCGCTGGATGCCGGCGTGACACTCATCGACACGGCGCCCGCCTACGGTCTTGGCCGCTCGGAGGAAATTGTCGGCAAGGCGATTGCCGGACGTCGCCACCAGGCCGTGATCGCGACGAAGTGCGGCCTCGTCTGGCACACGCAGCAGGGCCGCCATTTCTTCGATCAGGGCGGAAACCCGGTTCACCGCTATCTCGGCCGGGACGCAATCGTCCACGAGGTGGAGCAAAGCCTGCGCCGGCTCGGCACGGATCATATCGATCTCTACATCACCCACTGGCAGGACGGTACGACGCCGATCGAGGAGACGGTCAGGGCGCTGGAAGAGTTGAAGGCTGCGGGCAAGATCCGCGCGATCGGCGCCAGCAACGTCGATCGGTCCGAGCTCGAGCGTTACATCGAAACCGGTTCGCTCGATGCGATCCAGGAGCGGTTCAGCATGATCGATCGCGAGATCGAAACGGACCTGCTGCCGCTCACGGTCGCAAGCGGCGTATCGACGCTCAGCTATTCGTCGCTGGCGCTCGGGCTGCTCTCCGGCACGGTCGGGCCGGACCGCATCTTCTCCGGCGACGACCAGCGCAAGGATAATCCGCGCTTCTCGGTCGCCAACCGGCAGAAGGCAAAGGATTTTTCCGATGCCATCCAGCCTGTCGCCGCGCGGCATGATGCGAGCATCGCCCAGGTGGTCATCGCCTGGACGCTGGCGCAGCCGGGGATCACCTTCGCGCTCTGCGGCGCGCGCAACCCGGCGCAGGCGCTCGACAACGCCAGAGCCGGCACCCTTCGGCTTTCGGCCGACGATCTCAAGGCTATCGACGCGGCGCTCTCGGCCAAACTAGCCCATATGGACGGATAACGGACTAGTATCATGAACCGGAATGAGACATTGGACGGGCTTCGCAAGAGCCCGAAGGTGGACGTGTGCGTCCTCGGCGGCGGGATCAACGGGCTCAGCGTCTTTCGTGAGCTGGCGTTGCAGGGTGTCAACGTGCTGCTGGTCGAGCAGGCGGATTATTGCTCGGGCGCCAGTGCCGCGCTTTCCCGCATGGTGCATGGCGGGCTGCGCTATCTCGAAAACGGCGAATTCAGCCTCGTGCAGGAATCTCTCGTCGAGCGGGACCGGTTGCTCCGCAACGCGCCGCACCATGTCGCGCCATTGGCGACGACGGTTCCAATCTTCGACGTATTTTCCGGCTTCGCCAATAGCATCGTCCGGTTCCTCGGGCTTAGTCGCCGGCCGAGCCGTCGTGGCGCCGTGGTCATCAAGGCGGGGCTTGGCATCTACGATTTCCTGACGCGAAAGCGGGCGCTGATGCCACGTCACCAGTTTCGCGGGCGCAAAAGCACGCTCGCCAAATGGCCGGCGCTCAATCCCGCGATCCGAAACTCCGCCACCTATTATGATGCCTGGGTGAGCCACCCGGAGCGCATCGGCATAGAATTGCTGCTCGATGCACTCACGTCGGGCGCGAACGCCGCCGCGCTGAACTACGCGACTGTCGAGCAGGGGCCGGGCGGAGAATTTCTGCTGCGCGACGGTCTCTCGGGCGAGACACTGCCAATCCGCCCGGCATTGATCATCAACGCGACCGGTGGCTGGATCGATATCGCCAACGGCGCGCTCTTTGCCGAGAATGCCCGACCGGGGCCATTGATGGGGGGCACGAAAGGCTCGCACTTGATCATCGACAATGCCGCCTTGCGCGAGATGCTTGACGGCCACATGATCTATTACGAGAACGAGGATGGGCGCATTTGCATCCTTTTCCCCTATCTCGGCAAGGTGCTGGTTGGCTCGACGGATATAAGGGTCGATGACCCCGGGACGGTGCGCTGCGAGGCGGACGAGCGCGATTATATCCTGCAATCGCTTGCTTTCGTGCTGCCCGGCGTCGTGATCCGGCCGGAGGAGATCGTCTTCCAGTTTTCCGGCGTGCGTCCGCTGCCAGCCAGCAAGGACAGCTTTACCGGCCGCATTCCGCGCGACCACTTCTGCACGGAAATAGAGAGTGCCAATGGCGGCCCGCCGGTACTCTGCATGATCGGCGGGAAGTGGACCACCTTTCGTTCCTTCGGCGAGCTGGCTGCGGATATGGCGCTGGCGCGCCTTGGCCGCAAGCGCCTTTTCGATACTGCGGAGCGCAGCTTCGGCGGTGGGCGCGGCTTTCCCGGTGATCGAGGCGATTGGGTGCAACGGCTCTCGGCGACGACGGGACTTGAAGGGGATCGCGCCGCCGCGCTCTTTTCACGCTATGGCACGGATGCGGCCGAAGTCGCCCGCTTCATTGCGGCAGCGCCGGATCGCATGTTGCCCCATGCCGGCTACAGTGCTCGCGAGCTGATTTTCCTTATTCGTGGCGAAGCGGTCGAGCATCTGGACGACATTCTGTTGAGGCGCACGACGCTCGCGATCACCGGCGAGCTCTCGCTCGATATGGCGGATGCCGTTCTCGACATTCTGGCCGACGAAAAAGGCTGGTCGCTTCAACGCGCCGCCGGGGAGCGCACCCGTTTCCTGACCCTCATGCGCGAGCGCCACGGCGTCAGCGAAGAAACCCTTTCCGCAAGAAACGAACAAAGGAGTGAAGTATGCGAGACAACCGCAAAGTCCGGATGAACCGGCTGTTCGGCAAAGGCCGTTGCCTGGATGTCGCGATCGACCATGGCGTCTGTAACGAGCCGTCTTTCCTTGATGGCCTGGAGAACATGCCTGCCGTCGTGAAGGCATTGGTGGATGCGAAGCCGGATGCGATCCAGATGAACTACGGTCAGGCCGATTTGCTGCAGGACCTGCCGGGCAAGGACAAGCCAGCGCTCGTCATGCGTGTCGACATGGGCAACCCCTATAACCGCATCCGTCACCGTGACATGTGGGCTGTGCTGCAGAACGAGGCCGAGCCCCTGGTCGGCGCGCTACAGATGGATGCGGCCTGCGTCGTCGTGAACCTCTTCATGCTGCCTGACGAGCCGGATCTCTTCCGTCAGTGTGTCCAGAACATTTCCCGTGTGCGTGCCGATTGCGAGAAATATGGCATGCCGTTGATGATTGAGCCGCTGGTCATGCAGCCGGTGACGGAGCGGGGCGGTTACATGGTCGATGGCGATGCCGACAAGATCGTCACGCTCACCCGCCTTGCCCGGGAGATGGGTGCCGACATCATCAAGGCTGACCCGACGACGAACGCGGATGATTTCCACCGCGTGGTAGAGGCGGCGCGTTGCCCGGTGCTGGTGCGAGGCGGTGGCAAGGAAGATCTTGGAGCGGTATTTGCCAAGTCCGCGGCCTTGATGCGGCAGGGTGCAATGGGCATGGTCTACGGACGCAACATCTACCAACACTCCAATCCGAGTGCAGTCGTGCGTGGCCTGATGGCGATCATTCACGAGGATGCGAACGGCGAAGAGGCCACCGCACTTTACCAGCGAGGCTCGTCGCGATGAGTTCCCTTCAGCCCCGGAGGGAGAAGAGGGGGTGCTGGGCTTTCGTTCAAAATCGCGCATAACTGTCAGAACCGTGGGAGGGGTTCGGAATGGAAAGATATCTGTTGGGGCTGGATGCCGGAAACACCGTCATCAAGGCCGTGATCTTCGATCTTGAGGGGCGAGAGGTGGCCTATGCCGGAGAAGAAGGCCATAGCAGCATGCCGTACCCGGGGCATGTCGAGCGTGATCTTGGCGAACTCTGGGCGAATGCCAGGCGGGTGATCCGCGCCTGCCTCGACAAGGCGGGTATTGCCGCCAAAGATATTGCGGCGATCGGCTGCGCCGGACACGGCAACGGCCTCTATGCGCTCGATCTCAAGGGGCAGCCGCTTCTCGGGATCCAGTCGCTCGATACGCGCGCGACCGGACTCGTCGAGGAATGGGTGGCTGACGGGGTTGGCGACCGGACAGCGCCAATCGCCCGCCAGCGCCCCTGGCCCGCCCAGACGCCGACGCTGCTTGCCTGGCTGAAGCGTCACCGGCCGGATCTGTTCCAGCGCATCGGCACGGTGTTCTTCTCCAAGGATTTCGTTGTCAACCGGCTGACCGGTAGCCGGGTCAGCGAGGTCTCCGACATGTCCGGCGCCGGCCTGCTGGATCTCGCGGCCCGCCGCTATGACGGGACGCTGATGTCGGCCTATGGCCTGACCGACAGCATGCACATGCTGCCGCCGCTGATCGAAAGCGCCGATATAGCGGGGCATGTAACCGACGCGGTGGCGGCCGAAACCGGGCTTGCGGCAGGCACCCCCGTCATCGGCGGGCTGTTCGATGTCGTGGCGTCGGCGCTCGGCTCAGGCGTTTCGCGCACCGGCAGCGCCTCGATCATCGCCGGTACCTGGAGCATCAACCAGGTGATCATCGATGGTCCCGATCTCGATGGCCCGGTCTTCATGTCTTCCACCTTTGATCGCGGTCGCTATATGGCGATGGAGAATAGCGCGACCTCGGCCGCCAATCTCGAATGGCTGGTGCGCGAGTTCTTCGAAGGGAGGCATGAGCAAGGTGTCTCGCCCTTCGACGCGGCCTGCGCCCTCGCAGCGGCGGTCGCGCCGGCAGCGGACGATCCGCTCTATCACCCCTACCTCTATGGCGCCCAGCAGGATGGTCATGCGCGTGCCGGCTTCTACGGCATGGCCGGCTGGCACACCAAGGGGCATCTGATCCGGGCGCTTCTGGAAGGCGTCGCCTTCGGTCATCGCCAGCATATCGAGACGATCCGCAAGGCAGGTGCAGCGTTCGAGGAAGCCGTCCTCTCCGGCGGCGGCTCCCGCAGCCAATTCTGGCCGCAGATTTTCGCCGATGTTCTTGGTGTTCCCGTCACTGTCGCGCTCTCGCGGGAAACGGGCGCGCTTGGCGCAGCGATTGCGGCCGGGACGGGTGTCGGCCTGTTTGCGGGCTTCACAGAAGGCGCCGGCGCCATGGTCCGTACCGACCGGCATTATCAGCCAACCGAAGCGCTGTCGGCCCATTACGACCGGCGCTATCGCCTCTACAAGGATATTGGTGATGCGATGACGCCGCTGTGGCGGCGGCTTTCGGAGGCGCAAAGCCCCGCGACAGGAGTGGCAGCGTGACCAGCTTCATGAATGAGATGCCGGTGGATGAAGGCAGCTACGACTTCATCATCGTCGGAGCCGGTTCGGCCGGATGCGTGCTGGCGAACCGGCTTTCGGCGGATCCGAAAAACCGGGTGTTGCTGCTCGAAGCCGGCGGCTCCGACCGGTATCATTGGGTTCATGTCCCGATCGGTTATCTCTATTGCATGGGAAATCCACGCACTGACTGGATGATGAAGACGGCGCCGGAAAAGGGTCTCAACGGCCGCGCGCTCAACTATCCACGCGGAAAACTGCTTGGCGGCTGCTCCTCCATCAACGGAATGATTTATATGCGGGGGCAGGCGGCCGATTATGATGGCTGGCGGCAAGCGGGCAATGTCGGCTGGGGCTGGGACGACGTGCTGCCCTATTTCCTGAAATCGGAAGACAACTATCGCGGCAAATCGTCTATGCACGGTTCTGGCGGCGAATGGCGCGTTGAGCGTCAGCGTTTGTCCTGGCCCATCCTCGACGCTTTTCGCGATGCGGCGCAAGAGCTTGGCATTCACAAGACCGAGGATTTCAACGGCGGCGACAACGAGGGTTCCGGCTACTTCGAGGTCAACCAGAAAGGCGGCCTGCGCTGGAATACGACGAAGGCCTTCCTGCGCCCGGCGATGAAGAGGAAAAACCTTCGTGTGCTGACCGGCGCCGAGGTGGAGCGGCTGGAGTTCGAGGGCAGGATGGCGACGGGCGTTCGGTTTCGCCTGAATGGTCGCTCCTGCGTCGGCCGCGCGTCGCGTGAGGTCATTCTCTGCGCAGGCGCGATCAACTCGCCGAAAATACTGGAGCTTTCGGGCGTCGGACGGCCGGATCTGCTCTCAAGCCTTGGCATTCCCTTGCATCATGAACTCCAGGGCGTTGGAGAAAATCTACAGGATCATCTGCAGATCCGAACGGTCTTCCGGATTGAAGGCGCGCGCACCCTGAACCAACTTTACCATAACCTGTTTAGCCGTGCCGGCATGGGGCTGCAGTATGCGATCAGCCGGTCCGGTCCGCTCTCGATGGCGCCGAGCCAACTGGGGATCTTTGCCAAAAGCGATCCCTCCGTCGCCACTGCCGATCTCGAGTATCATGTCCAGCCGCTCAGCACCGACCGGCTCGGCGAGCCGTTGCATCGCTATCCCGCAGTGACTGTCTCGGTCTGCAATCTCCGGCCGGAGAGCCGCGGCACAGTGCATGCGACGACCCGTGATGCCTCCGCCGCCCCTGAAATCCGTCCCAATTATCTGTCGACAACGGGAGACCGGATACTCGCGGCAAATTCTATTCGCCATGCGCGCAGGCTGATGGAAACCGAGGCCCTCGCGCGATTTCGACCGCAGGAAATGTTGCCGGGGCGAGAATATCAAAGCGATGCCGAACTGATTGAACGTGCCGGCGACATAGCCACGACAATCTTTCATCCTGTGGGGACCTGCAGAATGGGAAGCGATCCAATGTCTGTGGTCGATGCGCAGCTGCGTGTGCTTGGGCTTGAGAAGCTTCGCATCGTCGATGCCTCGATCATGCCGACGATCGTGTCCGGCAACACAAACTCTCCGGTCATAATGATCGCGGAGAAGGCAGCCGAGATGGCGCTGAGCAGACGATAGAGCATTTCCGGTGAACACGGGCTCACCCGGAAACGCTCTACCCCTTTGTTTCAAACATTTCCCAACGCAAAACCGCCACGCAGTTTCGCTGAAAAATGCACTAACTGATTTGCCTGATCAGGCTTTCAAGCATTGCCTTGAGGCGCTGGGCGTCCTCGTTGCCGTAGGAATCCTCGACCTTGGTCTCATGGTCACGGACCCGTTTATCCTGCGATGCGAGAAGTGCGGCGCCCTTGTCGGACAGGAACATGCGAACCTTGCGACGGTCGTCGGGATCGGGAACGCGATAAACCAGGGCGTCTTCCATCATCCGGTCGACCAGCTTCGTCACCGAAGGGCTGTTGAGCGCTAGCTCCTCGGCCAGTTTGCCCATCGTCATGCCACCGGATTCCGACAGCGCCTTCATCAGCCGCCACTGGTCGATGGAAACGCCTTCAGCCGATAGCTGACGGTTCAAATGTCTGTTGGCCTGCGTGAGCAGGTGCGACAGGTGGTCGTTGAGGGTGCGGTCGATCATGATATTTTATTCGGCAATTGTTTATTTTGAAACTAGATATATAGTCTATCCCGGATGACGGAAAGATCCAAACGATAAGAAAAATCCGGCACCACTTTCACGTGCGTCCATCCGCCTGCATGTTCGGATTTGGGAGATATCTGTTGCGCAAGCACATGGCACAAACCCTTCTCGCTCCCTCGCGGAAGAGGGATGTTTCGCGGCGGCGTGAACCAAGGACGATCTCTCGATATCCGGTTTTTCCCGGCTCTCCCTTAAGCGCGCCGCCGCCGCGTGCCGGCGCCGAGAAAATCATTCGCGTGGGGCTTCTTGTTCCTTTCCATGGCGCGGATGCGATCTGGGGACCGTCTTGCCAATACAGCGCCGTCCTGGCTGCGGCCGAACTGAATCAGCGTGGCGGCATCCTTGGTCGGCAAATCGAACTGTTGGCGGCGGATGCGGGCGGCGATCCCGACGAAGTCGTGGAACGAGCGAGGGATCTGGTCGAAAATCAGGGCGCGAACGTGCTTGTCGGCGTGCATCTGTCCTCCGTCAGGATGGCGCTCGAGACAGCATTTGCCGGACAAATTCCCTATGTTTTCGCGCCGCTCTTCGAAGGCAGCGCGCAGCTTCCCGACGTCTTTACCATCGGCGAGGTGCCGGCGCGCCAGTTTTCCGGGCCGGTGAAGCATTTTCTGGACACGATCCCGGGAAGCCGATGGTATCTGGTCGGAAACGACTACATATGGCCGCGCGCGACACATGAATGGATCAAGGGATTCATCACGGCCCATAACGGCGTCATCGTCGGCGACGATTACGTCGGTATCGGCGGCGACACGCGCGATATCCTCGATGACATCGAACGGGTGCGGCCCGATATCGTTTTCGAGTCTCTCGTCGGATGCGAATGCGTTCCCTTTAACCGCGACTTCGCCGCACGCGGATTTTCCGACACGATCGTCCGGTTATCCGGGGCCATCGAGGAAAACACACTGATGGCGATCGGCGATGCCGGAACGGCGAATTTGTTCTGCGCGGCGGGATATTTCAGTTGCCTGTCAACCGACGAAAACAGGGATTTTCTGGATCGGTATCGCGCTGCATTCGGCGCCAGTGCGCCTGTCCAGGGCGTTCTCAGTCAGTCCTGCTATGAAGCCATTCGCTTTTTCGGAACGCTGGCCGACCGGGCGGGTTCGCTCTCGCTCGAGGATTTGAAGGGCGCGGTCGAAGGGCTGGCCTATGACAGTCCGCGCGGGCGAACGGTTCTGCGGGCAGGGGTCGCCTGCGGTCCGACATATCTCGCCAGGGCCAAGGGGACCGACTTTGAAATCGTACGTCGGTTCGAGTTCGACAGCCCCGCCTGATTGCACTTTCCTGCACTTGATCATGCGAGGCGCGAAGCGGTGAACCGCTCCGCGCCTTTTTCGATGCCCCTGCGGGATTGTCGCAAAAAATACTTGAAAAGGAAAATATTGAATATATAAAAGTTTCCACGCGAGCTTCGCAGGCGTGGTCACCCACGAACTTAAACCCGGTCGACATGTGTCGGCCGGAGCGGAGATGTGCGTCCTGAGTTATGGAAACAAAAGAGAGGGTGAGCACATGAAAATTTCACGACGTCTTTTTCTCGGAGGCTCCGCGATCGCGCTGACCGCGCCATGGGTCAGCCGCCTGAATGCAGCCGATACCATCAAGATCGCCAGCATCTACGACCTGTCCGGCGGGCTTGAAATCTACGGCCAGCCGATCGACGCCTGCTTTGACCTGGCGGTCGCGGAGATCAATGAAGCGGGCGGTCTCCTCGGCCGCCAGATCGCGGTCCAGAAATACGACCCGCAATCGAATATCCAGCTCTACACGCAATTCGCCACCGAAGCGGCGACCAGCCTCCAGGCGGCGGCGGTCTTCGGCGGCATTACCAGCGCGTCCCGCGAGGCGATCAGGCCGCTGCTCAACCGATACCAGACCCTCTATTTCTATTCGCCTCTCTACGAAGGCGGCGTGTGCGACCGTAACACCTTCTGCACGGGCTCGACCCCGGCCCAGACCATCGGCAAGCTGATGCCGTTCGCCGTGAAAAACTTCGGCAAGAAGGTCTACGTCCTCGCCGCCGACTATAATTACGGCCAGATTTCCGCCAAGTGGGTCAAGGACTATACCGAGCAGGCCGGCGGGCAGGTCATTGCCGCCGAATTCTTCCCGCTCGACGTCACCGATTTCAATGCGGCGATCCAGAAGATCCAGAGCGAGAAGCCCGATGTCGTCTACACGCTGCTTGTCGGCGGCAATCACATGTCGTTCTTCCGTCAGTGGGCAGCCGCGGGCATGGCCGGCAAGATCCCGATCGTCTCGACGTCCTTCGGCGGCGGCAACGAGCATATCGTTCTCACGCCTGCCGAATCCGATGGCGTGATGGCGGCCTTCGGCTATTTCCAGGAGATCAGGTCGCCTGCGAACGAGGCTTTCGTCAAGCGCTATCACGCCAAGTTCGGCGACAACGCGCCCTATGTCACGGAGCACGCGTCCGCCACCTACAACGCCGTTCATCACTGGGCGAATGGCGTGAAGAAGGCCAATACGATCGACCGCCTGAAGGTGATCGAGGCAATCGAAAGCGGCTCCACCGTCGAAGGTCCGGGCGGCCCCTCCACGATCGATCCCAAGACCCATCATTGCGCGACCGACGTGCATATCGGCAAGGTCAGGGATCATCAGTTCGAAATCCTGGAGAGCTATTCGAACCAGCCGCCTGCCGATACGGCCGCCGTGTGCGACCTGCTCAAGAACCCTGACGATAACCAGCAATACGTCATTCAGTAATCGACCAGGCAATAGACGTGCGGGCAGGGCGACCGTCCTGCACGTCTCCTCTTCGGGATTTCCAAACGTGGACTATTTTATCGTCATACTGCTCCAGATCGCTGGAACGGTAGGGAACCTTGCGCTCATCAGCGTCGGTCTCGCCGTCATCTTCGGCATGATGCGCGTGATCAATCTCGCCCATGGCGAGTTCATCATGCTGGGCGGCTTCGCGACGATCTTCGCCGTGAATGGCGGGATCAACATCTGGATTGCCATGCTTCTGGTCGCCCCGATCTCTGTCGGTCTGCTGGGCATCGTCGTGGAACGGCTGATCATGCGCCGGCTCTACGGCCGTATGGTCGACACCATGCTGGCAAGCTGGGGTTTGAGCCTGCTGCTGATCGGTCTCGCGACGACGTTTTTCGGCAACCGGGTTGTCGGCATCGCAAATCCCGTCGGCAGCTTTGCGGTCGGTGGCTACCGCGTCGGCGGCTATGATTTCGTTCTTCTCGGCATTGTCTGCCTGCTTTTCATCGGCGGCTATATGCTGCTGAAATTCACCTCCCTCGGCCTGATCGCGCGGGCAACGATGCAAAACCGCGAGATGGCGTCATCGCTCGGGATCGAACCGTCCCGGGTCTATGCGATTACCTTCGCCATCGGAGCGGCCTTAAGCGGTCTGGCGGGAGGTCTGCTCGCGCCGATCTCCGGTGTCTTGCCGACGATGGGTGTGGCCTATGTCGCCAAGGCGTTCATCACGGTCATCACCGGCGGCACGGGCGTTATCGCCGGAACGGCAATCAGCTCGCTGCTGCTCGGCGGCATCAACACCGTCGCCACCTATCTTACCACGCCCGTGATCGGGGATGTTGCCCTGCTTGTCGCGGCAACGGTGTTTCTCCGCCTTCTTCCCACCGGAATCACAGGCCGTGTCTTCAGAGGCGCACCATGAATTTCTTGAGTTTTTCGCGTCAGGCTACGGGTCACGTCGCGCTCGCCGCCCTTGCGACCATTGCTGCCATTGTCGTCATTCCCGCTGTCAGCCCGCTCTATAGCGTGATCAATGCGACGGTTTACGTGTCGATGGCCGTGTTTGCGCTGAGCCTTGCGTTGCTATGGGGCTATGGCGGCATATTGTGTTTCGGACAGTCGGCTTTCTTCGGCCTTGGCGCCTACGCCTATGCCATTGCCGCAATCAACTTCGGCTACACACCGGCTGCGGCGCTCGTCGCCATCATCGTTCCGGCGCTGTTTGCCGCGGCGCTAGGCTATTTCATTTTTTATGGACGGCTGAGCGACGTCTATCTCGGCGTCATCACGCTGACCGTGACGCTCATCCTGTTCAAGCTGATCAACAGCACGGGCGGCGATGCATGGCGCATCGGTTCGGCACGGCTCGGCGGCTTCAACGGTATCCCCAGCACGCCGCTGCTGACCTGGCCCGGCGGCGCGATGTTGAGCCCTTCCGCGATGTTCGTCCTTTCCGCCCTCTGCCTCTTCGCCGTCTATGCCTTCTGCAAATATCTCATCCGCACACCGTTCGGACGCTCGGTCATCGCCGTGCGGGAGAACGAGATGCGCGCCGAGCTTCTCGGATACAATGCCCGTCGCCTCAAGCTTCAGGTGTTCTGCATATCGGCGGCAATCGCGGGCCTCGCCGGCATGTTGTTCGCCAATGTCGTCTTCGTCAGCCCGACCGTGTTCAGCCTTTCCATGGCTGCCCAGGTTCTGATTTGGGTCGTCGTCGGTGGCGTCGGAACGCTGTTCGGTCCGGTCGCCGCCTGCATTCTCCTTCAGATCGGCACGATTGCGCTGGGCAAGCTCGGCATCATCGATCCCGGCATCGTGCTCGGCATCATTCTCATCGTTTTCGTCGTCTTCGTTCCCGGCGGCATCTTGCCGGCCCTGCTTCGGATGGCTTCCGGTTTGCGCGCGCGACCGGCGGCCAATTCCCAACCGGCGGCCCAAAAGGAGGCCATCCGATGAGCGATATCATCCTGAAGGCCGAAGGCGTCGCCATGCACTTCGGAGGCGTCAAGGCGCTTGACGGTGTGAACTTCCGGCTGCGCCAGGGCGAACTGCGCTGCCTGATCGGGCCGAACGGTGCCGGCAAAACCACGTTCTTCCGGTGTCTGACCGGGACGCAGAAGCCGACGCTTGGAACAATCACCTTTGACGGTATCGACGTCGGCGGGCGCGAACGCCACGAGATCGCCGCCGCGGGCATGGGCATCAAGACGCAAATCCCCAGCCTCTTCGACGGCTTGTCGGTTCATGAAAACCTCTGGCTTTCGCTGCGTGCGGAAAAGAACCTTGTCGCCCGCGAACGCCGCATCGACGAGGTGCTTACCCGGGTTGGGATAGCCGATCTGCGGCAAGGCATCCTCGGTCAAATGGCGCACGGGCAGCGCCAGTTGGTGGAGCTTGCCATGGTCGTCGCCAGCGATCCCAAGCTCGTTCTGCTCGACGAACCCGCCGCCGGAATGACCGGTGCGGAAGTGGAGCGCCTGGCGTCGATCATCAAGGACCTCAACCGTCATCATACCGTGGTCGTGGTCGAACACGACATGCAGTTCATTCGCATGATCGCCGATCAGGTCACCGTGTTTCACCAAGGCAAAATCCTGATCGAGGGAGAGGTGGAAACCGTGCTTTCCGACCAGGCCGTCCGGGACGTGTATCTGGGGAAAAAGCATGCAGCCTGAATTCTTCAAAGTCACGGGACTGAAATCCGGCTACGGCCGCATCCCGATCATCTTCGGCGTCGATCTTTCGATTGCCGCGGGCGAATTCGTCGGTATCCTGGGCCATAATGGCATGGGCAAGTCCACCCTGTTGCGCACGATCATGGGTCACATTCCCGCATCGTCCGGAAGCATCGAATTCGGCGGGGCGTCCATCACCAAGACTTCTCCGGCGGCGCGTGCGAGGGCCGGTCTCGGCTACGTTCCGCAAGGCCGCCAGATATTTCCTGCGCTCAGCGTGATGGACAATCTGCGGGTTGGCGCTGCCGCTGCGGGATCGCGCGACGGCAGCCGGATCATCGAGGACGTCATTGAGGACTTCCCGCGGCTCAAGCCCATTCTCGACCGCGCTGGCGGCGTCCTCTCAGGGGGCGAGCAGCAAATCCTCGCGCTTGCGCGCTGCCTCTGCGGTCGGCCCAAGCTCATCCTGCTCGATGAGCCGACCGAAGGCATACAGCCATCGATCATCGAGGAAATGAAGGAAAGGCTGAAGGCGCTCGCCCGAAGCAGGGGGCTTTCGATCCTTCTCGTCGAGCAGAATCTCGAATTTATCAGCGACCTCGCAACCCGCGTTCTGCTGATCAAGCGCGGACTTCTGTCGGGAGAAGTCGATCCGGCAAGCCTGCACGGCGCCGACCTCGCCGACGAGTTCATTCCAGCCTGAATATCCAGACAAAGCACATACGCAAAGGAGAGGACCATGCTCACAATCACTGCCGTCATCAAGGCTCGCAAAGGCTATGAGCAGACGATGGCCCAGGCGCTGCTCGAAGTGGCCGAACACGTTCGCGCAAACGAACCGGACACCATCGGCTTCTACATCTCACAGGACGGATCCGATCCTTCGGTGTTCACGACCTACGAGCGGTTCGTCGATCAGGCGGCCATGGATCGCCACAACAATTCCGAGGTCGTCGCGCGCTTTTTCGGGATCGCGAAGCCGATCCTGGATGGCGATGTGACGCTGGTGACCTGCAACGAAATCTCGAGCAAGTAGGAGGCAAAGCCATGAACGCTCCCATCACGGTAAAGCGGCTCGGCGAGGACGCCTCGAAGTTCGTCGCCAAGGAGAAGAAGCTTTTCATCGACGGCCAATGGGTTCCGTCCGCGAATGGCAGGACCATCGACGTCATCGACCCGGCCACCGGCATGATCTTCGACCGTGTGCCGGATGGCGCTTCCGAAGACATCGACAAGGCGGTCGCCGCCGCGCGCAAGGCTTTCGACGATGGCCCGTGGGCGACGATGACGCCGGCCGACCGCGGCAAGCTCGTCTGGCGGCTCGGCGATCTCGTTGAGAAACATGCAGACGAGCTTGCCCAGCTGGAGGCGCTCGACAACGGCAAACCCGTTACCGACGCCCGGATGGGCGACGTGACCTTCTCCTATGAACTTCTCCGCTATATGGCGGGCTGGAGCACCAAGATCACGGGGCAAACCATCCCCCTGTCGTCGGGTGCTCCTTTCCACGCCTATACGCTGCGCGAGCCGGTCGGCGTTTGCGGACAGATCGTGCCGTGGAATTTCTCGTTCATGATGGCCGTCTGGAAAGTCGCGCCCGCCCTTGCCGCCGGATGCACCATCGTTTTGAAACCGGCCGAACAGACGCCTCTGACGGCGCTGAGGCTTGCGGAGCTCGTCGAGGAAGCCGGCTTTCCCGCCGGCGTGTTCAATGTCGTGACCGGTCTTGGCGAAACGGCGGGTGCGGCGCTCGCCGCCCATCCCGATGTGGACAAGGTCGCCTTCACCGGCTCCACCGAGGTCGGCAAGAAGATCCTCGATGCGGCCAAGGGCAACCTGAAGAAGGTGTCGCTGGAGCTTGGCGGGAAATCGCCGATGATCGTTTTCGCCGATGCCGACCCGTCCGTCGCGATCCCGGCGATCGGTTACGGCATCTTCTACAACATGGGGCAGACCTGTACCGCTGGTACGCGGCTCTATGTTCACAAGGACATCGCGCCGACAATTCTCGCCGGCCTGAAGGACTTCGCCGCCAAAATGACCATCGGGGTCGGCCTCGATCCCGCCACGCAGATCGGCCCCCTTGTCTCGCAGGAGCAGTTCGATCGCGTTCGTGGCTATATCCAGGCTGGGCTGGACGATGGCGCAACGCTTCTTTGCGGCGGAGGCCGTTTCGGCGCCGAGGGCTATTTCCTCGAACCGACAATCCTCACAGAAACCGAACCGCACATGTCGGTGGTGCGCGAGGAGATTTTCGGCCCCGTTCTGGTCGTCGCGACCTTCGATGACGACGGCTTCGAGGAGATCGTCCGCGAGGCGAACAATTCGATCTACGGTCTTGCGGCCAGCGTTTTCACGCGCGACGTCAGCCGCGCACACAAGGTGGCGAAAAAGCTCAAGGCCGGAACGATCGGGGTGAATACCCACCATGTCATCGATCCCGCGCTGCCATTCGGCGGGTTCAACCAGTCAGGGTGGGGAAGGGAGCAGGGATACGAGGCGATCTTGCTGTACACCGAGGTAAAATCGGTGGGCGTGGCTCTTTGATGGACAAGTCGCTCCCGCAAAGCGGGAGCGACGCCTGACAGATGCGGAAAAAATCATGACTTCGATATCGACAATCGCCGCCTTCGTGAGTGCCGATCGGCTGTGGGCTTCAATTCTCGCCATGGCGGAAATCGGCGCGACCGCGAACGGAGGCTCCAATCGTCTGGCGTTTTCAAGGGAAGACGATGCGGGGCGATCGCTGTTTGCGTCCTGGTGCGAGGAGGCCGGCTTGAGTGTTTCCACCGACGCCTTCGGCAACATGTTCGCCCGCCGTCAAGGCAGGACGGATGTCGAGCCGCTTGTTATCGGAAGCCACCTCGACACGCAGCCAAAGGGCGGGAGGTTCGATGGCGTTCTCGGCGTTCTCGGCGGTCTTGAAGTTGTTCGCGCCCTCAATGATGCGGGACTTGAAACGGATCGCCCGATTGTCATCGTAAACTGGACGAACGAGGAAGGGGCGGTCCTCACCCCGATGATGGGCTCTGCGGTGTTCACGGGCGCGCTCGCGCTTGACGAGGCACTCGAAGAAAAACTCCCGGATGGCCGAACCACCCGGTCGGCACTCGACGCGATGAAGTGGGGCAGGGGAAACCACCCGGTCGGATCGCCGATGCACTGTTATCTGGAACTGCATATCGAGCAGGGGCCGATCCTTGAAGAAGAAGGTGTCGCCATTGGCGTTGTAACCGGGGGAATAGGTTTCCGTCGCTATCGGATAGCGTTCACCGGACAGGAAGCTCACGCCGGACCGACTCCCATGGCATTGCGAAAGGATCCGCTGGTGTCTGCTTCTCGGGCGATCGTGTTCGCGGACGCGCTTGGCCGGAGCATTCCGGAGGCTCGCTCAACCATGGGCACCATGGCTGTCACAGGTGGAAGTCCGAACACGGTAGCGGCCCGGGCGGAGTTCACGTTGGACCTTCGACATCCGGACGCGCCGGCGATTGCGCAAATGGAAGAAAATTTCTTCGCAGAGTGTGAGCGTATCGCATTGGAGACCAGGACAACGGTCCAGTACGAGATGATTGCCGACTCTCCCCCGGCCCCCTTCCCGGAGCCTGTCGTATCTTTGATCGAGGACGTGACGACCGGTCTTGGTTTCAGCAACCGAAGGATGGCCAGCGGAGCAGGGCATGACGCCTGCAACATCAGCAGGCTTTACCGAACCGGAATGATTTTCGTGCCTTCGCTCGGGGGAATAAGCCACAACGAGGCGGAGTTCACCTCTAAGGAAGAATGCGTGGCTGGTGTCAGGGTTTTGGCGAATGTAGCGCACACCCTGCTCAATCTTTGACGATCACATCCGATTTCAAGGATTTGATCGGGTCGCTGGAATTACGCGGCGTAGGATAGCGGTTTCCCATCTCGCTTGTTCACGGCGACGGCGCCCCCTTCGAGCGCATCTGGCGTCTAAAGGAGGAGGGTTTATCCGAGAAACGCTCACCGAACGCCTCGTAGAAGCGCGACACAGAGCGGAAACCACTTTCGAAGGCGACGTCGAGGATCGACAGATCGGTCGAGATCAACAAGGATTGCGCGGTGTCCAGCCTGTGCCGCGTAATCGCCTGATTGATCGTGTGGCCGACAGCCCGCTTGAAGATCGTCATCGCATAGTTCGGATGCAGACCAATCGAGCGGCCGACGTCTTCAGCGGATATGTCTTCGAGCGCATGTTCGGCGACATACCGAAGCATGCGCTCGATGTGGTCGAAGCGCTCGCTTTCGCTCTCGCTGAAGCTCGCGATCGCCGTTCCCTCCCGGCGCAGATCGCGCCAGCCGTCTCTTTCGATCCGTAGAACGCGCGCCGTAAGCTCGTTTCGCACGATCTCCGTAAGCCCCTTGTCCCCCGACAGCAATTCCTCGCGCCATCGCATGAATATATCCCGATCGTAGGGCCTGATTTCCAAGGCCTCAATCATGGCGCCGCGAAAGACGGCGTCGCGAAAACGCTTGAGGTTCGCCAGGCCCAGGAAGACCGACATCGGAATATAGAGGCAAATGAAGGTCGTGCCCTCCATCCGATCGATGACCTGATGCGGGATCATGCCCCAGAAAAGGCAAAGGCGTCCATGGTCGATGGTCAGTTCGCGACCGTCGAACCAATAGGTCATATGGCCAGACAACACGAAGTTGAGCTCGACCTGGCTGTGCATATGCGGGCCGGCCATTCGATTGACCGCCAGACATTCGCCCGCGCAGAAGCGGTGATCGCCGAAGATGACGAGCGGATGGCGCGGGTCGTGATCTGGGTGAACGGGAACGGATTCATCCCGCAAGATCGGTTGAATGTTTTCCAAAGCTTAGGATTCCGGAAAAAGTAATGCGAAAGTCGGTGGAATATTACGGGTTTGAAGACAATGATCAAGCCGAGCTGGATTGCCGCCCCTGCGAAACGGGACGGAGATGCTGCGCATACACAGGTGCCATGCTGGTCATAGGGAGGAAAACATGACCTTTTTCAAAAGCCTGAGCGGCATCGCTCTGGCCGTTGCGCTTTTGTCGTCCACCGCATTCGCCGGTGAAATCGTGATCAATTCCGACCACTCCGACCCCGCGCCGAAAAAAGCGATGGAGGAGCTGATCGCCGATTTTCAAAAGGCCAATCCAGACATCACCGTCAAGTGGAACAACTTCGACCACGAGGGCTACAAGTCCGCAATCCGAAACTTCCTGACCGCTGACGCGCCCGACATCGCAGCCTGGTATGCCGGCAACCGCATGGAACCCTTCGTCAAGGCGGGCCTGTTCGAGGACGTCTCGGATGTATGGGCTGAAAACGGCTTCAACGACCAGCTGAAATCCGCCTCCGCCTCGATGACGATCGACGGTAAGAAATGGGGCGTTCCCTACACCTATTACCAGTGGGGCATCTATTATCGAAAGGACATTTTCGAGAAGCAGGGCATCACTGCGCCGAAGAACTGGGCCGAATTCCTGGCTGCGTGCGAAAAGCTGAAGGCTGCCGGCGTCACCCCGATCACCATCGGCACGAAGGCTCTCTGGCCGACCGGCGGCTGGTTCGACTATCTCGATCTGCGCGTGAACGGGTATGAGTTCCACATGGAGCTGACGTCGGGCAAGGTCCCTTACACCGACCCGCGCGTCAAGGCCGTGTTCGAGAAGTGGGGCGAACTGGTCAAGGCCGGTTACTTCAACGAAAACCATGCGGCTATCGACTGGCAGGACGCCATTCCGCAAATGGTTCAGGGCAAAGCCGCCATGTATCTGATGGGCAACTTTGCCGTCGCCACCATGAAAAGCGGTGGGCTGAAGGAAGAGCAGATCGGCTTCATGCAGTTCCCGCAAATCACGGCCGGCATTCCCGTGGCCGAGGAAGCGCCGACCGACACGTTCCACATCCCGTCGCGCGCGAAGAACAAGGCGGATGCAAAGAAGTTCCTCGCCTATCTGGCCTCGCCGCAAGCCCAGTCGAAGATGAATGCGACGCTCGGCCAGTTGCCGGTCAACAACAAGGCCGACAAGCCCAAGGATGTCTTCCTCGAAGCCGGCTTCAATCTCCTGTCGAACGCCTATGCGCTCGCGCAGTTCTATGACCGCGACGCCAATGCCGAAATGGCCAAGGCAGGCATGGAAGGCTTCCAGGAATTCATGGTCAAGCCTGATAACCTGAACAAGATCTTGGAGCGGCTCGAAAAGGTCCGTGCTCGCGTCTACAAGTAGGCGAGAGATCTCACCTGCGCCGGATGCTCGCGACCGCGGCATCCGGCTGCCGTCTTTTTCGTTTCCTCAAAGGTTTCGCCATGAGCAACGCCGCTCCTTCGCCGCCCGGTTTCTGGAAGCGCAATCAGCAGACGCTTGCGCCTGTCCTTTTCCTGGCGCCGGGCATGTTGATGTTCCTGATCTACGTGCTCATCCCCATCTTTCAGTCGATCTGGATCAGCTTCCATGACTGGGACGGACTGGGCGCCATGACCTGGATCGGTTTCGGCAATTATGCCGAACTGCTGGATGACGAAACCTTCTACGTCTCGCTGCAGAACAATCTGATCTGGCTGCTCCTTTATCTTCTGTCGATTCCGGCCGGCCTTGCGGCCGCGCTGTTCCTCAATCAGACGGTCCCCGGCATTCGTCTGTACAAGTCCCTTTTCTTTTTCCCGTTCGTGATCAGCCAGGTGGTCGTCGGTCTGATGTTCACCTGGTTCTACGCGCCGGATTTCGGGCTTTTTTCGAAGCTGAGCGAATTGCTGCTTGGTCACCAGATCGCCGTTCTGGCCGACGAGCGTTACGTCACCTACGGCATCATCGTCGCCGGTCTCTGGCCGCAGACGGCCTATTGCATGATCCTCTATCTGACCGGCCTCAACAACATCAACCCGGAGCAGGTCGAGGCGGCCCGCATGGACGGCGCGAAGGGGGCGAAACTTCTCTGGTATGTGATCCTGCCGCAGCTCGCACCCGCAACCTTCATCGCAATGGTCGTCACGGTCATCGGCTCGCTCCGGTCGTTCGATCTCGTATCGATCATGACGGCAGGCGGACCCTACGGATCGAGCCAGGTGCTTTCCTATTTCATGTATGAGCAGGCGCTTTCTGAATACGGCTTCCGCATGGGGTATGGCGCGGCGATCGCGGTCGTCCTGTTCATGATCATGATGGTCTTCATCTCGCTCTTCATCGTCCGCATGCTTGCCCAGGAAAGGAACGCCTGATGTTCCCCACTCCGATTCAGAAGGCTTCGCGTTTCACGCAGACAAGCTACAAGATACTTCTGCCTGCGGCCCTGTTCGTGTGGCTGCTGCCGCTGATCGGCGTCGCCATCACGTCCGTCCGTCCGGCAGGCGATCTTGCGGCCGGCAATTATTTCGGCGTTCCGTCGGGTTTTGCAGGTGTCGAAAACTACACCGCCGTTTTCCGGAATTCTCCGATCGGCTACTACATTCTCAATTCGTTCAAGGTAACGATCCCGACCGTCATCGGGGCCGTGGCGTTGTCCTGCCTGACAGGCTTCGCCCTCGCGATCTACAAGTTCAAGGGCAATCTGATCCTTTTCTTTCTGTTCGTTGCCGGCAATTTCATTCCCTTCCAGATCCTGATGGTTCCGGTGCGCGACCTGACGCTTCGCGCCGGGCTCTATGACACCACGCTTGGCCTCGTGCTGTTTCACGTCGCGTTTCAGACGGGCTTCTGCACGCTCTTCATGCGCAACTTCATCAAGGGCCTGCCGTTTGCCCTGATCGAATCGGCGCGGGTTGAGGGCGTATCGGAATGGCGGATATTCCGCTTTATCGTGCTGCCGTTGATGCGACCGGCGATCGCGGCGCTGTCGGTGCTCGTCTTCACTTTCGTCTGGAATGATTACTTCTGGGCGACCGTGCTGGTGCAGGGGCAGCATGCAATGCCCGTCACGGCGGGTCTCTATTCGCTGAACGGCCAGTGGGTCGCCGCCTGGCACCTGGTTTCCGCCGGCTCCATCGTGGCGGCGCTGCCGCCTGTCGCCATGTTTTTCTTGATGCAACGGCATTTTATTGCCGGCCTGACGCTTGGAGCGACCAAGGGATGACTGCAATCCTCTCCATCGGCACCGCCGATTTCTGCTTGAACCTCCGTTTGCCCGCTCTCGGCATGCCCGAAATCCTCGGGCTCGGCCGGCCGGTCGACATTTCGGAACCGCTGTTCGATATCGAACGCGCCAGCCGGGTCAACGGCATGGATGTCGCCGTCCCCTCCAGCGTGCTGCTGCCGACAGGCGGGATGGGATATTTCGGCTGGCCCGCGATTGCCGGTCACCGCATGGGCCGCGACTTCGTCGCCCAGTTCGGCCAATGGCGTGTGACGCGGGAAGGACGAACGACCAGGCTCACAGGTCTCGATATCGTCGCAGGGCTCGAGATCACCATCGCGCTCACGGAGCATGCCTCTGGAATCCTTGGCATGGCGACGTCGCTGACCAATCTCGGCGAGGACGCCTATTGCCTCGACCGCTGCATGGCCGCGACGTTTCCCGCACCGGCCGGTTGCGCTTATGCCAGCAGCTTCACCGGCATGTGGGGCCGCGAATTCCAGATGCGGCGCGAGGCATTGGACAATGGTCTCTGGAGCCAGGAAAACCGGCGCGGCCGCACGTCTCACGACCGTCCGCCCATGCTTGTTCTGGAAGGCTCCCATCGGCGCCTGGCTGTGACCCTCGGCTGGAGCGGGGGTCATCAGATGGTCATCGATCGCACCGACGACGGTCAGCGCCTCGTCCATCTGGGCGAACTCTTCGAGCCTGGCGAAATGATCATCACCGCCGGTGAGAGTTACCACAGTCCCGTCGCCTATGCCGGCCCGGATACCGAAGCCTTCCATGCATTCGCGCGTGGCGAGTTGATGGATTGGCCGGGCGGCCGGATGACCCCGCGCCCGGTCACCCTCAACACCTGGGAAGGCAATTACTTCGACCACGAGATGGGCTCGTTGAAAGCCCAGGCAACCGCCGCAGCCTCTCTTGGCATCGAGCGCTTCGTGCTGGACGATGGCTGGTTCGGAAAGCGGGACGACGATACGACGAGCCTTGGCGACTGGGACATCGACCGCCGCAAATACCCCGAAGGCCTCAAGCCGCTCGTCGGCCATGTCACGGCGCTCGGCATGCAGTTCGGCATCTGGTTCGAACCGGAGATGGTCAACCGCAATTCCGAACTCTACAAGGCGCATCCCGATTGGGCGCTGACGATAAAAGGACGTCCGATCCTTGAATCGCGCACGCAGCTGGTCCTCGACCTCACACGCCCGGAGGTAAGCGATTATCTCTTCGGCAAGATCGACGCCGTCCTTTCCGAACACGCCGTCTCCTACATCAAGTGGGACATGAACCGCGATCTCACCCATGCCGGTGGCCATGACGGCAGGGCGAAGGTGGCGGCTCAGACGCGCGCGGTCTATGCCCTGATGGACCGTGTGCGCGCCGCCCATCCGGCAGTCGAGATCGAAAGCTGCGCGTCCGGGGGCGGTCGCATCGACTACGGTGTCCTCAAGCGTACGCATCGGGTGTGGACGTCGGATTGCACCGATGCCTTCGAACGACTTGAAATCCAGCATGGCGCTTCGACGTTCATACCGCCGGAAATCCTCGGCAGCCATGTCGCGGCCTCGCCGAACCATCAGACCGGCCGACGCCTCACTCTTGCCTTCCGTGCCCTTGTCGCACTCGCCTATCACTTCGGCGTGGAACTGAACCCGCTTGAACTGAGCGATGAAGACAGGGATGAGCTGACGGTCTACATCGAGGCTTACAAGCGCCTGAGGGAGGTTTTGCACGCGCCCGGCGCGAATTTCCGCCTGCCGCCGGTCGATGGTCGATATGTCTGGGGTGCGGCCCGCCAGGACAAGATCGTGATTATCGTCGCGCAGGGACCGCAGATGGTGGGCGAACAGCCGGCACCCTTGCGCTTGCCCGAAAGCGTCACGAAACTCGGCGGTCACTGGCGTATCAGGACCGTTCTGCCGGCGGAACCGCAATTCATCCGTATCTCCGAGGGACAGAAGGCGCTGCTTTCGGGAAGCGTGAGCTTTACGCTTTCCAACACCGCCATTGCCGGCCTGCCATTGCCAATGTTGACGGCCGAAAGTGCGCTGCTCCTCGAACTCGAACCCATCAAGGAAGGCAAGACCCATGGCTGATGTGAGCCTGCGTGGCGTCAAGAAACAGTTCGGCGCGCTCAGCGTCATCAAGGGTGTGGATCTCGACGTCAAGGATGGAGAATTCTGCGTCTTTGTCGGTCCCTCCGGCTGCGGGAAGTCCACATTGCTGCGCATGATCGCAGGTCTGGAAGAGATTTCGGCCGGCACGCTCCTGATTGCGGGAAAGGATATGACCAGCGTCGGCCCCTCCGAGCGTGGGGTCGCGATGGTCTTTCAGTCATATGCGCTCTATCCGCACATGACAGTCGAGGAGAATATCGGTTTCGGCCTCAAGATGACCGGTCATCCCAAAGCGATGATCGCGCAGCGTACGGCGACCGCAGCGAAAATGTTGCAGCTGGAGCCGCTGCTTCAGCGCAAACCGGGGCAGCTGTCCGGCGGGCAGCGGCAGCGCGTGGCGATCGGCCGCGCCATCGTGCGCGAGCCTGAGGTTTTCCTCTTCGACGAGCCGCTGTCCAATCTCGACGCGGCCTTGCGCGTGCAGATGCGCACCGAGCTTTCCAAGCTGCATCAGGACCTGAAGGCGACGATGATCTATGTCACGCACGATCAGGTCGAAGCCATGACGATGGCCGACAAGATCGTCGTCCTTTCCGCCGGCAAAATCGAACAGGTGGGCTCGCCGCTCGAGCTTTACCATCGTCCGAACAATCTCTTCGTGGCCGGCTTCATCGGCTCGCCGAAGATGAATTTTCTGACGGTTCGCGTCACGGCTGAAGCGCAGACTGCCAAAATCGACCTGCCCGGCGCGACGCTGGTGCTGGAGGCAGGCGGAAGGTCCGTTTCCAACGGACAGATGACGCTCGGCCTTCGCCCGGAACATGTCGATGCGAAAGGCCAGGGTGATGTCGTTATCGAAGCGACCGTCAAGCTCGCAGAATATCTCGGCTCCGAGACCCTGTTTTTCGTCACACTGGCCGATGGTTCCGAAATGGCCGTCAAGGCGGACGGACTGGCCCATGAAAAGCCCGGCGATCGATTGAAGCTCGGCATCAATGCCAAGTCCTGCCACCTCTTCGACAAGGACGGCAATGCCGTCATCAATGGGGATCTCACACGCTGATGCTTGGAGTTTGCTACTATCCGGAACACTGGGACGAAGCCCGGTGGACCGCGGACGCGCGCCGTATGGTCGAGCTGGGGATTTCCTATGTGCGCATCGGCGAGTTCGCGTGGTCGCGCCTCGAGCCGTCGCGGGAAAATTTTGCGTTCGACTGGCTGGACCGGGCCATGGACGTGCTGGCCGCGGCCGGGTTGAAGATCGTGTTGGGCACACCCACCGCAACGCCGCCCAAATGGCTGGTCGACGAATGCCCGGACATCGTTCCCTATGACCAGGAGGGGCGTCAACGCGGCTTCGGCTCGCGTCGTCATTACACATTCTCGTCGCAAACCTGGTGGCGAGAAAGCGCGCGTATCGTCGAGATCATCGCCAAACGATACGGTCGTCATCCAGGCTTGGTCGGATGGCAAACGGACAACGAGTATGGTTGCCATGACACGACCCTCTCCTGGGGGCCGGAAGATCTCAAAAGCTTCAAGCGCTGGCTTCGGCTCCGATACCAGTCCACGGATCAACTCAACGAAGCCTGGGGGGCGGTCTTCTGGTCGATGGAGCTCCAGAGCTTCGACGACGTTCGCCTGCCAAATCTCACCGTGACCGAAGCCAATCCGGCGACCCGGCTCGATTTCTGGCGCTTCCACTCCGATCAGATCGCCGCCTACGACAAGATGCAGTGCGATATCATCCGCAAGCATTCGCCAGCCCGGTGGATCACGCATAATTTCATGGGTTTCGTGTCGGATTTCGATCACTTCAAGGTGGCTGACAATCTCGATCTCGCTTCCTGGGACAGCTATCCCATCGGCTTCGTCGAGAAGTTTCCGTTCAGCGAAGAGGAGCGCGCGCGCTGGGCGGAGACTTCGCATCCCGATATCGCAGCCTATCACCATGATCTTTACCGGGCTGTCGGGAAGGGGCGTTTCTGGGTGATGGAACAGCAGCCGGGGCCGGTCAACTGGGCGCCCTGGAATCCGATTCCCAAGCCGGGCATGGTGCGTCTTTGGACCTGGGAGGCGGTCGCGCACGGCGCTGAAGTCGTCAGCTACTTCCGTTGGCGCCAGGCGCCCTTCGCGCAGGAGCAGATGCATGCCGGGCTGAACCTGCCCGGGCGCGACGAGCTTTCTCCGGGCGGACTGGAAGTCAAGCAGGTGGGCGAGGAGCGCGCCGTGCTCGAGACGTTGCCGTCCAGCGATCAGGCATCCGTCGCGCTCGTGTTCGACTACCAAAGCTACTGGTCGACCATGATCCAGCCCCACGGGCAGGACTTTCGATATGAGGAGCTTTGCTTCCGCTGGTACGAAGCGTTGCGCCGCCTCGGCCTGAACATCGATTTCGTCAGGCCGGGCGCTTCGCTCAAAGCCTATTCGTTGATCGTTGTTCCCTGCATGACCGAAGTGTGCGATGTGTTTGCGGCCACGCTCGAGGAGGCTGATGGCGTCGTGCTGGTCGGCCCGAGAACGGGTTCCCGCGACCGGCATTTCTGCATTCCCGACAATCTGCCGCCCGGACCGTTGGCCGAGATAACCGGCAATCGCGTCGTTCAGGTGGCTTCGCTGCGCCCCAACCTGCAAAAGCGCGTCGACGGGCAGGTATCCGGCGCGGCCGTCCGTTGGGTCGAGCAGATCGAAACGTCGAGCGCGGTGCTTGCCCGCTTCGAGGACGGTCATCCGGCGCTGACGGAAAAGGAAAATGTCCTCTATCTTGCCTGCTGGCCGGACACCGACCTTCTTGCGGGCGTGATGTCGTTTGCCGCAAAAAAGGCTGGCGTCGAGACGCGCCCCCTTCCGGACTTCATTCGCCTGCGTCGTCGCGGGGACCTTACCTTCGCGTTCAACTACGGCACGGAGACCTGGCCGCTGCCGGAAGGCGTCACCCCGCTGCTTGGAGAGCGCCGTCTCGCCCCGCAGTCGCTTGCCGTCTGGCGGGAATGAGCCAACCGCATCACCTCTTGCCCGGATCGCCGTGCCCTTCCATCTCTGATGCGGGGCACGGCAAGCGATGGTGCGGCGATGGTGGACGGGCCAGGGCCGCATGGCTACCTGTTCACAAGGGCCGGCTCCACCGGACATAGGTGTGGCCGGTATATCAGGGAGCTCTATCCCTTTGTTTTACGGCATTTCCGGTGAACCGGTGTTCACCGGAAATGCTCTAGGACGATGACGCCGCGATGTCGCGCAGCAGGAATTTTTGTATCTTCCCTGTCGCGGTCTTCGGCAATTCCTGGAAATGGATGCGTCTCGGCATCTTGAAACCTGCAAGGTGCTGCCTGCAAAAGGAAAGCAACTCTTCAGCGCCCGGATCCGTGCCGGTGCGGACCTCGATGAAGGCGACAGGAATTTCGCCCCATTTCGGATCGGGTGCGGCGACCACCGCGGCCAGCATCACGGCCGGGTGCTTGTGCAGAACGCTTTCCACCTCGATGCTCGAGATGTTTTCTCCGCCGGAGATGATCACGTCCTTGGAGCGGTCGCGGATCTCAATGTCGCCATCCGGATGCACCACGGCGATATCGCCGGTATGGAACAATCCACCGCGAAAAGCCTGCTCCGTCGCCTCGGCATCGCGATAATAGCCCATCATCAGCGTGTTGCCGGCGAGATGGATTTCGCCTGCGGTCAGGCCGTCATGCGGCACGTCGCGACCGTCCTGCGTCAAGACGCGGACGCGGTTCGCCGTGTGATGGCGCCTGCCTTGCCGGGCGAGCAGCGTGGCCCGCGCGCCGAGCGCCATGTCTGTCTCGTCGTCGCCAAGCTGGCGCATGGTGACCGGCCCGAAGGATTCCGTCAGGCCGTAGAGATGGACGAGATCGAGGCCGAGGGCATCCAGTTCACCGATCAGCGTGCTGGTGGGCGAGGCGCCGCCGGTTGCGACGAGCACGCGCCGCGCCGGATCGCGCCTGACGCCGGGGGCATGGTTCAACAGCATGTAAAGAACGACGGGCGCGCAGGCCATGTGGGTGATTTGGCGTTCGGCGAGCAGCGCGAAGATGGCGGCAGGCTCGACCCGGTCGAGGCAGACATGAACGCCGCCGGCCGCCGTCACCGCCCAGCTGTGGCACCAGCCGTTGCAATGAAACATCGGCAGCACCCACAGATAGTTCGAGTGCGCATCAAGCCCGAGCGCCATGACATTCCCGAGGGCATTCAGATAGGCGCCGCGATGATGATAGACGACGCCCTTCGGCTTTCCGGTGGTGCCCGAGGTATAGTTCAGGCAGATCGGCTGCCATTCGTCGGCGATCCGCGCATCGAAACCGCGCGGCGCGGGCGTGTCGCCATCGAGCAGCAAAAGGCTGCCCGGCGTGGTGTCTTGCGGATCGGCGGGAAGGCAAAAGCATGGCACGCTTTGTTCAGCGGCGGCGGCCATGGCGACCGGCGCGCAGGGCGGATCGCAGATCATCAGCCGGCTTTGCGAATGGTCGAGGATATAGCCGACGGTAGCGGCATCGAGGCGGGTGTTGATGGAATTTAACACGGCGCCGAGAAGCGGCACCGCGTAATGGGCCGCGAGCATTTCCGGCCGGTTGCCGCTCATCAGCGACACGACGTCACCGGCACCGACGCCCTGGGCTTCCAGAAAATCGGCCATGCGCTGGACGATCGCGCCGAATTCGCCATAGGTCCATTGCCGGTCGCGCCAGACGACGCCGGTCCTGGCAGGGAAGGCGGTCACCGTCCGATCGAGAAAATCGACCGGCGTCAGCGGCCGATGGTTTGCGGCGCGGGGCGCCAGATGCGGTTCCAGTCTCATTGCTCCTCCCGGGCGCCGTCTCCTCCACGGCGTTTTCAGACGATGCGGTCGCAGGAAGGCGGCCCCGGCCGCCATGGTCTACGACGGTAGAATTCTTGCAGCCTGCAATTCCCCGAAGATCGAATCGAACATCTCCTCGGTATCGCGGCAGTCGTGAAACCCGTGCTGGCGCGCCTTGATGGTCGAGACGATCGAGTGGTGCGGATAGGTGCGCCCGTGGCGCAGCAGGTAATCCATGAACTGCCAGGAGGCGACGATCTCGCCATAGGCATGCGGGACGAGCCCGTGGCGTTCGACGATCCGGTCCCAGACGCGACCTTTGTCGGCCATCACCTCCGCCAGCGAAAAAGGATGGGCGACGCCGGGCTCGACGCCGAAGCGTCGGGCGATCATCGGCCACAGGTTCGGCCAGGAAAAGCAGTCGCCATTGGCGATATTGTAGATCTCGCCCCGGCAGCGCGGCTCGCTGCCTGCCCATTTGACGGCGCGACCGAGCAGGCGCGCGTCCACCGCTTCCTGCAGGCAGGCGGGGCCGCCGGGAAAGCGCAAGGGCTGGCCGAGCTCCCGGCAAACGGATGCATAGACGCCAAGCGCGGTGACCGCATTCATCGGATTGCCGAGCGCGAAGCCGCAGACGATCTGCGGCCGCAGCACAGTGATGTCGAACCCGTCACGCGCACCGCGGGCGCGCGCCAGATCCTCCTGATCGTAATAGAAGTTGGAGGCGATGAAGCGTGGATCGCTTTCGCGGGCCGGCATGCGGTATGGCCCGTGATGAACGCCGTAAGCCTTGGTGCCCTGCAGCAGCGTCAGGTGGCGCAGGCCTTTGGGCATCGCATCGAGCAGATGCGTGAGCATTGCGAGGTTGCGGCCGATCTGGCTCTGCGAGGTCCAGCCGGAAACCAGCGTCGCCTCCTCCTGAAGCGCGCAATAGACGAGGTGGGTGAACGGCCCGGTCGCGGATAGGGCGTCAGCCAACGCATCCGCGTCGAGAAGGTCGGCGCATATCCAGTCCGCGCGGGTTTCGAAATCCGGCCGTCGTCTGGACAGGCCGCAGATGTCCCAGGCGGGGTCGGCCTCATAGGCATCGAGTGCGGCGCGGCCCACCACGCCAAGCGCCCCGACGATCAGAACGGCGCCTCCCTCCGTCGTCGTCATGCGGTCCTCCATTTCCGTGTCGCGATCATGTGTCGAAGCTGCTTTTCGGCTGCGCGCCCAGGAGCCGCTCCAGCCGCTCGCAGGCGAGTTGCAGCGCTTCCACCGATGGCGGCGAGCCGATGCAAAGGCGTACCGCATGCGGCATCAGGCGGCGCCCGACCACGAAACTGTGGGTGGGCGCAATGCTGACGCCGACAGCGGATGCCGCCTCGACGAAATCTTCTGCACGCCATTGTTCGGGCAGGGGAAGCCAGACATGCGGGCTCGATACGTCCGAGCGCGCCTTGCCGAGCCTTTCATAGGTCGCCAGAAGCGACAGGCGGCGGATGTTTTCGGCCTGCTGCCAGCGGATCATCGGGTCGAGACGCTGCTCTGCGATCCAGCGCGAGGCGATCTCGACCGCAATCAGCGTCGCCGAGCCGGTAGACATGCCGACGCCGGACTGGGTGCGCGCCACATCCGCCAAGGGCGACACCAGGCAGCCGACCTTCATGCCGGGACCGGCGATGCGCCCGAGGCTGGTGATGAAATGGGTGCGCTCGGGCGCGATCGCCGCAATCGGCGGATCGCCATCTGTCATGATCGTTCCGTAGATGTCGCTCTCGATGATCGGCAGGTCGTGACGTCGCGCAATCTCGGCAATGGCCCGGCGGCGCTCCAGCGGCAATGTGGCGTTGGTCGGGTTCTGGCAGCGGGTGGTGACATAGATCGCCGCGATCCGCTCGGTCTGGCAAAGCTCTTCCAGCGACTCTGGGATCATGCCCCGCTCGTCCATGGATACGCCGACAAGGCGTCGGTCGAGATAGCTTGCCACCGACTTCATGCGCGGATCGGTGAATTCCTCCGTGGCGATCGTTTCGCCCGCATGCGTGACGGTGGAAAGCGCAGCCATGGTGGCGTGCTGGCCGCCATTGGTGATCACCACCTGATTGGGATGGGCGCTCACGCCGGAACGTTCCATCCACTGCGCCATGGTGCGCCGATGCGCGGGCTGGCCGGCCGCGGGCGAGGAGCCAAGGATCTGCAAGGGATGATGCTCGGCGGTGATGGTCTTCAGCGTGTCGGACAGCGTCGTGTCGATATCCGGCACCGGAACGCGGTAGATGGCGAGGTCGATCGATTCCGCCGCCGGCGCACTCTGCGCCTCGTCGGCCAGCCGCCCGCCGGCGACAAAGGTGCCGCGCCCGACATGGCTGACGACGAAGCCCTGTTTTTCCAGCTGCGTGTAAGCCCGCGACACGGTAGCGACGGCGACGCCGAGCCGATGGGCCAGCTCACGATGCGGCGGCAGCTTTTCGCCGGCATTCAGGCAGCGCCGCGCAATGCCGTCGATAATGGATGCGGCAATGGAAGCATAGCCTGGCCGCGTCTCGAATTGTATCACATTGATTGTCATTTTCGTATGTCAATATTTTGGTTGTCATAGTTCAATAACATGTCTACCTTCACTTCGAAAGCGCAATCTTGCTGTCCCGAAAAAAGAGGAGCGGGGCGGAAAAGGGGATCGGCGCCGACATTGTCATCTGGGAGGAGACAGAAGATGCACCGTATTTTACGGCGCCCGAAGGCGCTCGAACGCGATCTCGATACGCTTGCAAGCATCGATACCAAAGGCCTGATTTCCCGCCGCGAGCTGATGCGGCGCAGCGCGCTGTTCGGCGCGGCCGCGACGCTGTCGACGTTTGGCGGCGTGCTTTCGGCGGCAGGGCAGGAGGGGACCGGCAAGGTCACCGTCGGCCTCGACAGCGGCGCTTTCACCCCCATTCTCAAGACCTTCGCGCCCGAATTCAAGGCGGCGACCGGCATCGAGGTGGATTTCACCTCCTATCCGCTCGGCAACATGTACGACCAGAACCTGCTGGCGCTCCGGCAGGGAACCGCGCGTTTCGACGTCTTCGACTTCTGGCCGAATTTCGTGGGCGATTTCGGCCCGTTCCTGACGCCGCTGGAAGAGGTCGGCACGCTGGACGCGCTGAATTTCAAGGATATCGCCAAGCCGTTCCAGCTTCTGAACTATTACGAGAACAAGATCGTCGGCGTCATGATCGACGGCGACATGTTCATCAATACTTACCGCACCGACCTGTTCGAGAATGCCGAGGAGCAGGCGGCGTTCAAGGCCAAGTACGGCTACGATCTCGCCCCGCCCAAGGGCTACAAGGAATATCGCGACAGCGCCGAGTTCTTCACCCGGCCCGACAAGAACCTCTACGGCCTCGTCGAGGTGACCAGCTTCTTCGTCTACGCCTTCTTCATCAACCAGCTCGTGCAACTGGGGTCTGAGAAGGGCGTGCGCTATGGCGAATTGTTCGATGCCGAGATGAAGCCGCAGCTGATGAACGAGATCGGCGAGGAGGCACTGCGCCGCTACGGCGAACTGACCGCCTTCATGCCGCAGGATCTGGCCAAGGCCATGCCCTGGGATGTCGGCCGCCAGATCTTTTTCGACGGCCGCGTCGCGCAGGCGAACTGGTGGACGGACATGCCGAAGGGCGCCGCCGACCCCAAGATCTCCAAGGTCGCCGGCAAGATCAAATGCGCGCGCTCCTTCGGCGACGTGACCGTGCTGCCTTACGGCCGCGCGATGGGCATCGCCGCCAATTCCAAGAACAAGGAAGGCGCGTTCAAGGTCATCGCCTGGATGCAGCAATCGGCCAACGCCAACCGCTGGGTGGCCGAAACCTTCGAGCAATCGCTGATGGACCCCTGGCGCAACAGCATGTTCGACGATCCCAAGAGCACCTTCCCGCTGCAGTCGGAATCCGGTTTCGCGGACAATTTCGCCTCGGTCAGCAAGGAACTGCTCGCCTCGCCCAAGGCCTATCTGGATATCTCGATCCCCGGCACCAATCGCTATCTCGCCTCGATCATCCAGCACACCCAGCGCGCCGTCACCGGGCAGGCGACCCCCAAGGAGGCGCTGGAAGCCATGTCGAGCGAGTTCGAGGAAACCACCGAGGCCTACAACCGCGACCGTCAGATCGCGCATTACGACGAATATCGTCAGCGCATGATCAAGAACGGCTACTGGACATGACGGGACCTGAGCGGCGCCTCGCGAGGGGCGCCGCAGTCCTCACCGTTGATGCAATTCGGATAAAGCGATGACCACGACCATCATGAAGGCCGGGCCGAAGACGCCGGCTGACGATGCCGCAGAGCGGCGCGCCACATGGATGCTGCTCGGCCCGGCGCTCGTCTTCCTGGCCGCGCTGTCGGTCTGGCCTTTCGTCTATCTGCTCTACGCTTCCTTCACGTCCTACCAACTGGCGATCCCGATCCCCATCGAATGGGTGGGTCTGAAGAATTTCAGCCGGGTGATTTCCAATCCGCGCTTCCTCTCCAGCCTGCAGATCACGCTGGTCTTCGCGCTGGTGGCGGTGCCGCTGCAGATCGTGCTCGGGCTGCTGCTTGCGCTGCTCCTCAACGGCGTGACGCGCGGGCGCGAGATCTATGCCTCGCTGTTCCTGATCCCGATGATGGTGGCGCCCATCGTCGTCGGGTTTGCCTGGAACCTGTTCACCAATCCGATCTACGGCCCGCTGAACGCGGCGCTGAAGGCGCTCGGTTTCAATCCCCCGGCCTGGGCGTCGTCGCCGGACTGGGCGCTGCCGACGCTGGTGCTGGTCGATACCTGGCAATGGACGCCCTTCGTCATGGTGGTGCTGCTTGCCGGGCTGAAGGCGATCCCCCAGCGCATCTACGAGGCGGCCCGCGTCGATGGCTCGAACCGCTGGCAGACCTTCGTGCATGTGGTTCTGCCGATGCTCTACCCTTATCTGACCGTCGCCTTCGTGCTGCGCTTCATCGACAGCTTCCGCGTGTTCGACACCATCTACATCCTCACTCGCGGCGGGCCGGGCACCAGCACGCAGAACCTGGCCTACTACACCTATGACATGGGTTTCGGGCGCTTCGAATTCGGCATCGCCGGGGCGCTGTCGATCATCCAGCTCATCCTTCTGATCGGCGGCACCAGCCTGATCCTCGGCCTCGCCAAGCGTCGCGACCGGGCGCCGAAAGCACAGGCGCCGCTGCCGCCCACCGTGGTCACGCCGGCATCCCGGCATCTTCAGGGAGCCAATTCATGACCGCCGCTTCCCGCCCGCTTGCCGATCGCGACCGCGCCATTCGCCTCGCCGTTATCGCAAGGCATGCGCTGATCGTCTTCGTGCTCGCGCTCTTCCTGCTGCCGCTCGCCTGGCTGCTGCTCACCGCCTTCAAGCCCTATTCGGAGCTGTTCACCACGCCACCGAGCGTCCTGCCGATCAACGGCACGCTCGAAAACTTCACCGAGGGCTGGTCGATCGGCGGCGGCAAGGGCATTGGCGACAGCCTGATCGTCTCGTCGATCTCGACGGTTCTGTGTCTCGTGCTCGGCTTTCCCGCAGCCTATGCGCTGGCGCGGCGTTTTCCCCCGCACGGGCAGATGAGCTTCACCATCCTGTCGCTGCGCATGCTGCCGCCCATTGTGCCGGTGATCGGCTTCTACATCCTCTACCAGGAGCTGTCGTTGTTCGACACCTATACGGGCCTTGTGATCGTCTACACCTTCATGAACCTTCCGCTGGTGATCTGGTTGCTGGCCGAATTCATCCGCCAGATCCCCAAGACCTACGAGGAGGCGGCGCGCATCGATGGCGCGCCCTGGTACCGGCTGTTCTGGGATGTGCTCCTGCCACTCTCGGCGCCGGGCATGCTGACGGCCGGGATCCTGGCGATGATCTTCGCCTGGAACGAGTTCCTCTTCGCCCTGGTGCTGACCGGCGAGAAGGTCATCACCCTGCCCAAGGCGCTGGCCAGCTTCTTCCTCTTCCAGCAGCCGAACTGGGGCCAGCTCGGCGCCATCGGCATCGTCGCGATCACGCCGTTGCTGATCGTGTCCTACTACATGCAGCGATCGCTCATCCGCAGTTTTTCCGTCGAACTCGGCGGACGGTAAGGAGACCCCCGACATGGCCAAAATCACCCTTTCGGGCATCAACAAATGGTATGCCGGCGTCGTCCACGCCGTCCAGGATATTTCCTTCACCATCGAGGACGGCGAATTCTTCGGCCTGCTCGGCCCCTCGGGCTCGGGCAAGACCACGGTGCTGCGCATGCTGGCGGGGCTTGAAAAGCCGTCCTCCGGCACCATCGCCTTCGATGGCGTCGCCATGGAAACGCGAAGCCCCCAGGAGCGCAACATCGCCATGGTGTTCGAGCAGAACGCGCTCTATCCGCATATGACGGCGCGGCAGAACATCTCCTATCCCTTGCGCATCCGCGGCCTGTCGAAGACCGAGATCGACGCGAAAGTCGGCGAGGTCGCGGCGATGCTCAACATCGCCCATCTGATCGACCGGCGCGCCTCGCAGATGTCGGGCGGCCAGCAGCAGCGCGTCGCCATCGCCCGCGCCCTGGTGCGCAATCCGAACCTCCTGTGCCTCGACGAGCCGATCGCCCATCTCGATACGCTTCTGCGCGCCCGCCTGCGCGGCGAGCTGAAGCGCCTGCAGCGCGCGCTCGGCACAACTTCGGTCATCGTCACCCACGATCCCATCGAGGCGATGACCATGACTGACCGTATCGCCGTGATGCGCGACGGCGTCATGCAGCAGATCGGCACGGCCGACGAGATCTACAACCGCCCGGTCAACGCCTTCGTCGCCCAGTTCTTCGGTCTGCATTCGATGAATGTCTTTGAAGTGTCCGAGGTCACCGAAACGCCCGTCCTCAGCGGCCGCTGCGGCGGGCAGGCGGCCATGCTGCCGGATGTCGTGCGTGCCCATATCGGGCAGGATCGTCGCGTCAGCCTCGGCGCGCGGCCGGGCGGCGTCTCCGTCCATCGCCAGGGTCAGGCGCCGCGCGGCAACGACGTCGCGGTGATCCCCTCGCGCGTCTACGTCGCCGAACAGCTGGGCGATGCCACGCTCGTCACCGTGCAGACGGGCGATGTCACCCTCCAGGCGATGACGCCGCCGATGGAAGTCTTCGCCATCGACGAGCCGGTCGATATCTCCATCCGCCAGGATGCGCTCTACGTCTTCGATGGCCCGACGCTGACGACGGCGCATTTCGCGCAATCGGCCCGGTTGCCCGGCGCCGGCCGGCTGGCATCCTGAGGGCGGAAGCGGCCATGGCTTACGTCCTCGGCATCGACAAGGGAACCTCGGTCATCAAGGCCGTGGTCTTCGACACCGCCGGCAAGGCCTGCGGCGCAGCCGAACGCCGCGTCGAGGTCCTGAAACCGCAGCCCAGCTGGCATGAGGAGGATCCTGCGCGCACCTGGGCGCTGTGTGCCGAAACCATCCGCGAGGCCATCCAGGCGGCGGGGATCGCACCCTCTGACGTGAAAGCCGTCGGCATCGCCGGCCACATGGGCGGCGCCTGGCTTGTCGGCCATGACGGCGCGCCGGTGCGCAATGCCGTGTGCTGGCCCGACGAGCGCGCCCAGGCCGACCAGATCGCCATGGAAAAGCGCGGCCTGCTCGGCGAGGCCTTCGCCATCTCCGGCAACGGGCTGATGCCCGGCATCACCGCCATGGTGCTCGGCTGGCTGTCGCGCCATGAGCCGCAGGCGCTGGCAAAGACGCGCGCGGTGCTGTGCGCCAAGGATTTCCTGCGCCTGCAATTGACCGGCGAGATCGCCACCGATCCCTCCGACGTCTCCTTCGTGCCGGGCGATATCGATGCGCGGCGCCATTCGGCCCGCGTCCTGTCGCTGTGCGGCGCCGGCGACTGGCTGGAGAAGATGCCGCCCATCCTGCCCTCAGAGGCGATCGCCGGCCATGTCACGGCAAATGCGGCGCGCCAGACGGGGCTTTGCGAGGGCACGCCGGTGGTGACCGGCCTTGGCGATGCCTGCGCCAATGCGCTTGGCGTCGGCGCCATCCGGCCGGGCGATGCCATGACCGTGCTCGGGACGAGCTGCCTCAACAGCCTGGTGACCGACCGGGCCGAGCGCGCGCCCGAGGGGCTGGGCTTTCTCTTCGCCATGCCGCTGGATCGCTATGTGCGCATCCTGCCCAATACCTCCGGCACCATGTCCTTCGACTGGTTTCTCGACCGTTTCGGCGCGCCGAGGACGGATGACGGCAAGGTCGATTTCGCAGGCCTCGAAGCCATGGCGGGCGGTGTCGCGCGCGGCGCGGGCGGCGTGGTCTTCATCCCCTATGTCGGCAGCGCCGGCGTGCTGGCACCCTTTTACGATCCCCTGGCGCGGGGCGCCTTCTTCGGCGCGGGCAGCCATACCGGCCATGCGCATCTGCTGCGCGCCGTCTACGAGGCGCTGTGCTTTGCCACGCGCGACTGCTTCTCGGCGATGGCGACCAAGCCGCGCGCGCTGGTGCTGACGGGCGGCGGCGGCAAGAGCGCCTTCTGGGCGCAGATGTTTGCCGATATCTGCAACCTGCCGATCGAAATCGCCGCGACGCAGGAATCCGGGGCGCTCGGTGCCGCCCTTCTCGCCGGTGTCGCCGCCGGTCTGTGGCCCGATCTCGAAACCGCCGCCGCGACCGCCAGCCGCCGCGTGGCGCGCTACGAGCCGGACCCGATCGCCGCCCGCGACTATGACGGCTGGTTCGAGCTCTATCGCGGGGCGCGCGATGTCTACCGGCGCTATTCCGCAGAGCGCACGGCGCTGAAATCCGGCGAGGTCGCCGCATGACTTATGTGCTTGGCATCGACAAGGGCACGACCATGACCAAGGCGGCGCTGTTCGACGCTGCGACCGGACGGGTCGTCGCCAGCGCACGGCGGCCGACGAAAAGCTTTCGCCCGCATCCCGACTGGCACGAGGAGGACATGGCCGGCACGTTCGACGGCGTTGCGGCCGCAATCCGCGAGACGATCGCGTCGAGCGGCGTGCGCGCCGAGGAGATCGTCGGCGTCGGCGTCTGCGGCCATATGGGCGGGCTCTGGGCGCTGGATCGCGACGGCGCGCCCGCCGGTCCTGCCATCGCCTGGCCGGATGCGCGCGCCTCGAGCCTCCTCGAAGGCTGGAAGGAAGACGGCACGGCGGAGCGCCTGTTCGAGATCGCCGGCAACGCGCCGATCCCCGGCTTGCCGCTGGTGCTGCTCGCCTGGCTGAAAACCAACGACCGCGCCTATTACGACCGCATCGACACGGTTTTCCTCGCCAAGGATTACGTCAACTACCGGCTGACGGGGGTGAAGGCGACCGACGAATCCGATCTCTCCTTCTTCCCCTGCGATATCCGCGCCCGCACGCCGTCGCGCGAACTCTTCGCGCTTGCAGGCGTCGGCGAGATGGAGGCGCGGCTGGCGCCGGTCATGACAATCGGTGAGATCGTCGGCCATGTGACGGCGCAGGCCGCCGGTTTGACCGGGCTGGCCGAGGGGACGCCGGTGGTTACCGGCGCCGGCGATGCGGTGGCGGCCGCCATCGGCGTCGGCGCGCTGGAAAGCGGCCAGGCGGTGACGGTCATCGGCACCTCCTTCATGAACAACCTGACGGTCGATACGCCGCTTCTGGAACCGGCTGGCGTCGGCTTCCTGTTCCTGATGCCGGACGGGCGCTGGCAGCGGCTGATGTCGAACACCGGCGGCGGCTCGCTCTGCCTCGACTGGATCCTGCAAGCCTTCGGCACGCAGGCCTATGGCAGCGGCGAGGCGATCGATTTCGCCCGCGTCGAGGCGGATGCGCGCGCCGTGCCCGCCGCGGCCGGGCTGATCGTGCATCCCTATTTCAACACGTCCGGCATGACCGCGCCGCGCTTCGAGCCGCTGGCGCGCGGCTCGATCTTCGGACTGGATCTGTCGAGCGGGCCGGCAGCACTGGTGCGGGCGGTGATGGAGGGCGTCGCCTTCTCGATGATCGATTGCTATGGCGCGCTGGATGCGCCGGTGACGCAGATCACCATTACCGGCGGCGGCGCGCGCTCGGCCCTGTGGCGGGAGATCTGCGCCTCGGCGATGGACCGACCGCTTTCCATTCCCGAAGCGGAGGAAACCGGCGCGCTGGGCGTCGCGCTGCTCGCGGCGCGTGCCGGCGGGCTTTACGAGACGCTGCCGGATGCGGCGCGCGCCATGGTGCGCGTCGCCGCCACCGTCGAACCCGATCCCGCGCTGTCGGCGCGATACCGCGCCGCCTTTCCGCTGTTTCGCGATCTCGGCCGCGACCTCGCCCCTCTCTGGAAACTTCGCGCGCGCCTTCTGGAGCGCTCCCAAACCGACAAGGACGCGCCATGACGCTGACATCGCGAAAACACATCCTCTTCGACCTCGACGGAACGCTGGTCGATACGCGCGCGGCCGTGGTGGAATGCTACAGCCGGGTGTTTCGCAGCCGGCTGGACAGCGATTTCCCGTCGCCGGGCCTGCCGATGGCGGACCTGTTCGCCATGCGCCCGCCGGAGCTTTTCCGCATGGTCGCGCCCGATCGCGTCGAGGAACTGCATGCCGCCTATCGTGACGCCTATCCGCAATGCACCGGCCATATCAAGGTCTTCGACGGCATCCGCGCCATGGTGCTCGCGCTCGTGGCGGACGGCCGCAAGGTCAGCCTCGTCACCAACAAGGGGCTGGAGCGGACGCTGATCGACCTCGAGGTCGCCGGCCTGCCGCCCGAAAGCTTCACCGCCATCGTCACGGCGGAAGATACCGTCGAGCGCAAGCCGCATCCGGCCCCCATCCTCCTGGGCCTGACGCGCGCCGGCGCGACTGCCGACGAGGCCGTCTATGTCGGCGACGGGCCGCAGGACATTCTCGCCGCCCAAGCCGCCGGCATGCCGGTGGTCGCCGTCTCCTACGGCTTTTACGACACGGCACTCCTCTCCACCCATGCGCCCGATGCGCTGGTGGACGATCCGGCGGCTCTTGCTCAGGCCCTTGGCCTGGACGAGCCCGAAATCGAAAGAGCCACGCGATGACCCAATTTACCACGCTCTGCGACGATCTCGCTTTTCCCGAAGGCCCGGTCGTCATGCCGGACGGCGCGATCGTGCTCTGCGAAATCGGCGCCGGGCGCTTGACGCGCATCGCCGCCGATGGCGCCCGGACGACGCTGGCCGAGACCGGGGGCGGGCCGAACGGCCTGGCGCTCGGGCCGGATGGCATGCTCTACGTCTGCAACAATGGCGGCTTCACCTGGGACCGCACCGGCGGCGGCTGGAAACCCGTGGCCAAGGCGCCCGACAATATCGGCGGCAGCATCCAGCGCGTCGATCCGGCAACAGGCGCGGTGAGCACGCTCTACGACCGTTGCGGCAACGTGCCCCTTTCGGCCCCCAACGACATCGTCTTCGACCGCCACGGTGGCTTCTATTTCACCGATCACGGCCATCGCCAGGGCCGCAAGGTCGATTTCGGCGCGGTCTACTACGCCAAGGCAGACGGCAGCCTGATCCGCGAGGTCGCCTATCCGCTCGTCGGGCCGAACGGCATCGGCCTGTCGCCGGATCACTCGATCCTCTATGTCGCGGAAACCTCGTCGGGACGGCTGTGGGCGTGGCGCATCGAGGCGCCCGGTGTGCTTGCCAAGGCAGCGTGGCCGTCGCCGACCGGCGGGGATCTGGTCGCCGGCCTTCCCGGTTTCCAGCGCTACGATTCGCTGGCCGTGGAAGCGGGCGGCAACATCGCCGTCGCCACCCTGCGTTTCGGCGGCATCGTAGTGATCTCGCCGGAGGGCACGCAGGTGGAGCGCATCGAGATGCCCGATCCCTACACCACCAACATCTGCTTCGGCGGCCCGGACGATCGCACCGCCTTCATCACGCTGTCCGGCACCGGGCGGCTCGTTTCCATGCCATGGGCGCGGCCGGGCCTTGCGCTGTAGAGCGCCCGCAATTTTCCGAGCCCGATATTTTCGAGAAGGATGAGATCATGAAAACGCTCAATCATCCGCCGTCCGAGGCGGATCTGCCTGCGCTGAAAGCGCGCGCGCTCAATCTGCGCCGCAAGATGATGGCCATGGCGAGCGGCAAGGGCGAAGGCTATATCGCGCAAGGGCTCGGCATGGCCGACTGCCTGGCGAGCCTCTATTTCCATGAGATGCGCTACGATCCCGACAATGTCGGTTGGGCCGACCGCGACCGTTTCGTGCTCTCGACCGGGCATTATTCCATCGCCATGTATGCGGTGCTGGCCGAAGCCGGCATCATTTCACCCTCGGAATTACCGAGCTATGGCCTCAACGGCTCGCGCCTGCCGATGAGCACCTTCGACGAGACGCCGGGCGTCGAGATGGTCGGCGGCTCGCTCGGTCACGGGCTGGGGCAGGCGGTCGGCATGGCGATGGCGCTGCGCCTCGACGGCTCTCCCGCGCGCGTCTTCTGCGAGTTTTCCGATGGCGAGCTGCAGGAAGGCTCGACCTGGGAAGCGGCCATGGGGGCGGCAACCTTCAAATGCGACAACCTCGTCGTGCTGATCGACTGCAACGGCATCCAGGCCGACGGTCCGGTGACCGTGCGCATCGAGCCGGTCGCCGACAAGATGACCGCCTTCGGCTGGGAAACGCGTGAAATCAACGGCAACGACATGGACGCGCTTGTCGGTGCGCTCGCCGGCGCGCGCGAAAAGAACGGCAAGCCGAAAGCCATTGTCATGCGCACCACGCCGGGCTTCGGCATCCCCACCATCATGGCGCGCGACCGCGCCCATTTCGTGCGCATCGACAACAGCGAATGGGACGCGCTCACACAGGAGCTGGAGAAAGAAAATGGCTGACACTCACACCGCTGCTGCCGCCAACCGCACGCGCGGCATGGGCGAGATCGTCGACGTCGCCGGCAAGGTCACCGAGCTCGCGCCCTTCGGCAACACGCTGGCGAAGCTTGCGGCCGAGCGCCCGGAGATCGTCGGCCTGACCGCCGACATGGGCCGCTACAGCGACATCCTGCCGTTTCGCGACGCTCATCCCGATCGCTTCTTCAATGTCGGCATGGCCGAACAGAACCTGATCATGATCGCCGCCGGCATGGCCAAGACCGGCAAGATCGCCTATTGCACCACCTATTCGGTGTTCATCACCCGCCGCGCTTATGATTTCGTGGCGCTCGCCTGCGCCCATTCGAAAGCCAACGTCAAGATTTTCGCCGGCATGCCTGGCCTCGTCAATGGCTATGGCGCCACGCATCAGGCGACCGAGGATCTCAACATGATGCGCGGCATCGCGGATCTGACGATCATCGATCCCTGCGACGCGACCGAGCTGAAGCAGGTGGTGCGCGCCTGCGCCGATATTCCCGGCACGGTCTATGTGCGCAACCTGCGTGGCAAGGTGCCGGTGGAGCTCGGCAGCGACTATGTCTTCGAGGTCGGCAAGGCGAAGCTGCTGCGCCCCGGCCGCGATGTCGGCATCATCGCCACGGGCTACATGTCGGCGCGCGCGCTGGATGCAGCGAAGGCGGCGGGCGAAAGCGGCGTCGATGCCGGCGTCCTGCACGTGCCCACCATCAAACCCTTCGATACGGCCGGCGTTCTGGCGTTCGCCAGCCGTTTCGACCGGCTGATCGTGGCGGAGAACCACAAGAAGAGCGGCGGCCTGACCTCGCTGGTGGTCGAAGCGCTTTACGATGCCGGCATGGTCAAGCCGCTGATCAAGATCGGCCTCGACGACAGCTTCTTCGAATGCGGATCGCAGGAATATCTGGAGGCGAAATATGGCGTCGATACCCCGCGCTTCATCCGCGCCCTCGTCGAGAACCGGTGAGGGGCGCAGCCATGAACGCAACCGACGCCCCCACGCCACCGCTGGCACGTGACGACAGCAAGGTCGCCTATCGCCGCCCGCAACCCTTCGGCATGATGGCGGATGTCTTCATGCCGGGCGCGCTCCATCTCGATGCCGAGGAGCATCTGTGGGTGCCGCAGGCGCCGGGCGTCTGGTTCAAGCCGCTCGTGCTTTGCGTCAGCCAGGGCTATTACGTGAACCTGCTGCGGGTGCGCAAAGCGGGCGTCCTATCGCGCCATCGCCATGCCGGACCGGTGCATGCCATGACGCTGCGTGGGCGCTGGCGCTACCTGGAGCACGACTGGGAAGCCGTGCCGATGAGCTATGCTTTCGAGCCTGCGGGCGAGACGCATACGCTGGTGGTGCCCGACGATGTCGAGGAGATGATCACCCTGTTTCACGTCACCGGCGGCTATGTCTATGTCGATCCCGACGGTGTCGCGCTGGGTTACGAGGATGTGTTCACCAAACTCGACGCCGCCCGACGCCACTATGCCGAAATCGGCCTTGGCGCCGATTATGCCGAAAGGCTGACGCGATGAGCGAAGCTCCATCGATCCGCATCTTCGGAGCGCCCTCGCGCTATATCCAGGGCCCCGGCGCGCTGGAGCGGCTCGGCGAGATCGCCGCCGCCTTCGGGCCGTCGCCGCTGGTGGTCGCCGATGCCTTCATCCTCGACAGCATGGGCGCAGGCATAGAAGCGATCCTGCGTGGGGCCGGGCTGACGCCCATGATGCGCGCCTTTTCCGGCGAGATCACCTATGCGGCAATCGACCGGCTGGCCGAGACGCTCGACGCCATTCGCCCGGACGTGGCGATCGGTATCGGCGGCGGCAAGTCGCTGGACGCCGCCAAGGCGCTGGCGCGCAAGCTCGATCTCGACGTCGTCACTGTGCCGACCATTGCCTCCAACGACAGCCCGACGAGCGCTGCCATCGCCATGTATGACGATCACCATGTGATGATCTCCGTGGACCGGTTGGTGCGAAATCCGCAGGCCGTCATCGTCGATACGAAGCTGATCGCACAGGCTCCGGCTCACTTCCTGCGCGCCGGCATCGGCGACGCCATCTCCAAGAAATTCGAAGCCGACGGCTGCGTGGCCGGCACCGGCGTCACGCCTTTCGGCACGCGTCCGCCGCTGACAGCCATCGCGATTGCCGATGCCTGCTATCATACCCTGCGCGGCAACGCCGCTGCGGCGCTTGAAGGCATGGCGCGCGGCGAGGTGACGGCGGCGCTCGAGGCGACCGTCGAGGCGACCGTGCTGATGAGCGGCCTCGGTTTCGAAAATGGCGGCCTGTCGCTTGCCCATTCGCTGACGCGCGGGCTGGTCAAGGCGCGCGATGCGAAAAACGCCATCCATGGCGCGCATGTCGCCTGGGGCCTCCTCGTGCAACTGGCCGCCGAAGAGCGAAGCGATGCCTTCCTCGACGATCTCGCCGGCTTCTACGCCGAAATCGGCCTGCCGCGCCGTCTCGCCGATCTCGGCATGCACGACGCGACCGAGGCGGAGATCGATGAGATCGCGCACTGGACGATGACCGCGCCGCATCTGGCCAACCTTGCCCTTCCCGTCACCCAGGCGTCGATCGTGGCGGCCATCCGGCGCATCGAGCGCCGCTTCGCCTGACGCGGCCGCCCCAACAAACGGAGCTTGAAGATGACCCAGTCCACCACCGATCACCGCCTTGCCATCGTCACCGGCGGCGCAACCGGCCTCGGCCTTGCCTGCTCCCGCCAGCTGCTGGAGGATGGTTTCCATGTCCTGTCGCTGGGTGTCGATGCGGAGGAAGAGATCGACCACCCCGCTTACACCCATCGCCGCTTCGACGTCACCGATGCGGCGGCGATCGCGGCGCTGGCGCGCGAGGCGCCCGGCCTCGATGCGCTCGTCAATGCCGCCGGCATCATCCAGCATGAGGGGCGCGAATTCACGCAAGATGGTTTCGACAAGGTGATGGCCGTAAATCTGGGCGGCACGCAGCGTCTGTGTTTCGCGCTGAAGGAGGCGTTGGCCGCGCGCGGCGGCGCGGTGGTCAACTTCGCCTCGATGTGGTCGGTTTTCGGCTCGCCGCGCAATCCCGCCTATTCCGCCAGCAAGGGCGCGGTGCTGCAGCTGACGCGGGCGCTGGCGCATGGCTGGGGCGGGCAGGTGCGCGTCAATGCCGTGGCGCCCGGCTGGATCCGCACGCGCATGTCGCAGGCGGCGATGAACGATCCCGAACGCGCCGGCCCGATCCTGAAGCGCATTCCCGCCGGCGACTGGGGCGAACCCGCCGATGTGGCGGCGGCCGTTTCCTTCCTGGTCTCGCCGGCTGCGCGCTATATTACCGGCGTCATGCTGCCGGTGGACGGCGGCTATAGCATCGCCTGAGGAGAAAAACGCCATGAGCTGGTCTGATCTGCGCCGCAAGACGGCGCTGGTAACGGGCGCGTCGAGCGGGCTGGGGCGCCATTTCGCCGGCGTGCTGGCCGGGCAGGGCGCCCATGTGGTGCTGGCGGCGCGCAATGAGGCGGCGCTCGCGCGCGAATGCGCCACACTTTCCGACAGCGGCGGAAGCGCCTCCTGGGTGGCGATGGATGTCACTGATCCGGCCTCGGTGGAGCAGGCCTTCGCAGGCGCCGGCCGGCGGATCGATATCGTCGTCAACAATGCCGGCATCAGTGTCGCGGCGGCGGCAACCGAGATCACCGAAGCCGGTTTCGACGCGGTTGTCGACACCAACCTCAAGGGCGTCTTTTCGGTGGCGCAGGCCGCAGGGCGGCGCATGCGCGAGGACGGGCAGGGCGGCGCCATCGTCAACATCGCCTCGATCCTCGGCCTGCGCGTCGCTGGCCATGTCGCGGCCTATGCCGCCTCGAAGGCGGCGGTGATCCAGCTCACCAAGGCGCTGGCGCTCGAATGGGCGCGCCACGACATTCGCGTCAACGCGCTCTGCCCCGGCTATTTCGAGACCGAGCTTAACCGCGACTTCTTCGCCTCCGAAGCGGGCAAGGCGCTGATCCGCCGCATCCCCCAGCGCCGCCTCGGCCGGCTGGAGGAGCTGGATGCGCCCCTGCTGCTCCTTTGCTCGAATGCCGGCAGCTTCATCACCGGCGCATCGCTGGCCGTCGATGGCGGCCATCTCGTTTCCAGCCTGTAAAGGACCTGCTTCCCATGGATTTTTCGATTTCGCCCGCGCTGGAAGACCTTCGAACGCGCATCGCCGCCTTCGTCGAGACCCATATCCTGCCGCTGGAAAGCGATCCCACCGCCTATGACGGGCATGGCAACATAGCCGGCGCCAAGCTGGAGCCGCTGCGCGAAAAGGCGCGCGCCGAAGGTCTCTGGTGCCTGCAACTGCCGCGCCCGGATGGCGACTTCATCGGCCTTGCGGGCATGGCGGTCTGCTACGAGGAAATGAACCGCTCGATCTTCGGGCCGGTGGTCTTCAACTCCGCAGCGCCTGATGACGGCAACATGATGGTGCTGCACCGCCTGGGCACGCCCGACCAGCGCGAGAAATGGCTGCGCCCGATTGCCGAAGGCAAGGTGCGCTCGGCTTTCGCCATGACCGAACCCAGCCCCGGCGGCGGCTCCGATCCCTCGATGATCCAAACCCGCGCGACGAAGCAGGGCGACCGATACGTGCTGCACGGGCGCAAGTGGTTCATCACCGGCGCGGAAGCCGCCTCGCATTTCATCGTCGTCGCCAGGACCTCGGACGATCCGCGCCACGGCCTTTCGGCGCTGATGTTTCACAAGGACCAGCCCGGCTGGCGCATTGTGCGCCGCATCCCGATCATGGGACCGGAAGAGCATGGCGGCCATTGCGAGATCGAATTCGACGGCTTGGAAATTCCGGCTGAGGACATGCTGCTGGAGGAAGGGCGCGGCATGAAGGTGACGCAGGTGCGCCTTGGCCCGGCGCGGTTGACCCATTGCATGCGCTGGCTCGGGCTGTCGAAGCGCTGCGTCGAGATCGCCACCGAATACGCGGAGCGCCGCGAAGGCTTCGGCATACGGCTGGCGGATCGCGAAAGCATCCAGATGATGCTCGGCGACCTTTGCATGGGCATCGAGATCGGCCGCCTGCTGGTGATGAAGGCGGCATGGGAGCTGGATCGCGGCGGATTTGCCCGCAAGGAAGTTTCCATGGCCAAGGTCCACGTCGCCAACCTGCTGCACAAGGCGGCCGATACCGCGATCCAGATCAATGGCGCGCGCGGATATTCCGGCGACACGGTTCTGGAATGGATCTATCGCTACGCGCGACAGGCGCGGCTGGTTGATGGCGCAGACGAGGTGCACAAGATGGTGCTCAACCGCCATCTTGCCGAAGAGCGCCGCGATTTCTGGCGCTGGACAGTGTCATGACCGAAACGATGGAGTTCGACCGGCACGGACTGCACCGCTTTCTCGACGAGAGATTTGGCGCCGCACCGGTGCTGGAACTGGATCGGATCAGCGGCGGTCAATCCAATCCGACCTTCTTCGTCACTCATGGAACGCGACGCATGGTGCTGCGCAAGAAGCCGCCGGGCATTCTTCTGCCCGGCGCTCACGCCATCGAGCGCGAGTTCCGCGTGCTCAAGGCGCTGTTCGACCACACGGACGTGCCGGTGCCGAGACCGCTTTTGATGCATGAAGACGAAGCGCTGCTCGGAACGCCGTTTTACCTGATGGAGCGTGTCGAGGGCCGGGTCTTTGCCGATTGCGCCCTGCCGGATGTGGCGCCTGGGCAAAGGCGCGCGCTGTATTTCGCGATGGCCGAGGCGATGGCGAAACTGCATGCCGTTCGTCCGGCTGAGATAGGACTTTCCGATTATGGGCGTCCCGGAAATTATTTCGCACGCCAGATCGGGCGCTGGACCGGACAATGGCAGGCCTCACCCAGCCCGCGCATCGCAGCTCTCGACGCCTTGGCGAAATGGTTGCCGGACAATCTGCCGGAGGACGACGGCGCCGTCGCCATTGCGCACGGCGATTTCCGCCTCGGCAACATGCTGTTCCACCCCACCGAGCCGCGCGTCGTCGCCATTCTCGACTGGGAGCTGTCGACGTTGGGGCATCCGCTCGCCGATCTCGGCTTCTGCTGCATGCCCTGGCATACCGCTCCCGACGAATTTGGCGGCATTCTGGGCCTTGACCGGACGGCGCTGCAAGTGCCGGCACAAGCAGAGTTTGTCGATCGTTATTACCGAAGCGCGGTCGCGACCGCGCCGCTCCAGCGCTTCCACATCGCCTTCGCGCTCTTTCGCTTCGCGGTTATTTTTGTCGGTATCGCCGACCGGGCGCGAACGGGAAACGCCGCGGCGGACAATGCCGCAACCGTTGGACCTCTCGCCGAGCGTTTCGCGAAACGCGGGCTGGACGTTGCGACCGCCACATAAATCGCATGCGATTGGGCTGACCGAACGCGGGAACGGTGCAGCAGAGACGACAGCAATCGCATCGCCATGGCGAGGGAGGAAAGCCAGGCGGCTCAGCTTGGTTTCATAGGCTTTTCATGATGACCGCCAAAGGCGAAACGCATGGCGGAGAGCAGCTTGTCGGCATAGAGCGATTCACCGCGTGAATTGAAACGCTGGAAAAGCGCCGAGGACAGAACCGGGGCGGGAACGCCGGTATCGATCGCCGCCTTCAGCGTCCAGCGACCTTCGCCGGAATCCGAGACCTGGCCGCCATAGGCAGAGAGTTCCGGGTCTTCCTTCAGCGCGTCGGCCGTCAGGTCCAGCAGCCAGGAACTGATAACGCTGCCATGGCGCCAGACTTCGGAGACCCCGGCCATGTCGATGTCGAACCTGTAATATTGCGGCGTCGGCAAGGGGCTCGTTTCCGCATCGATATCATGGGGCCGGTTGCCGGCATTGGCGGCTTTCAGGATGTTCATGCCTTCGGCATAGGCGGCCATCATTCCGTATTCGATGCCGTTATGCACCATCTTGACGAAATGGCCCGATCCGCTCGGCCCGCAATGCAGATAGCCGCGCCGGGCAGTGCTCCCGGTTTCGTCCGCCGCTGCGTTCGCGCCATCCGGATTGCCCGGCGCAAGCGTTGCAAAAACCGGATCGAGGTGGCGAACCGCCGCTTCCGGGCCGCCGATCATCAGGCAATAACCGCGCTCCCGGCCCCAGACCCCGCCGCTGGTGCCGACATCGACATAGGCGATGTCCTTCGCCGCCAGCTTCTCGGCGATATCGACATCGTCCTGATAGTAGGAATTGCCGCCATCGATGATGATATCGCCTGCCGTCATCAGCGCGGCGAGCTTGTCGACATTGGCGCCGGTGATGGCGGCCGGCAGCATCAGCCAGGCGCAGGCGGGTTTCGAAAGCTTGCCGACGAAGTCCTCGATCGACGCTGCGCCGGTTGCGCCTTCGGCAACCAGCGCCGCGACGCTGGCGGGATTGATGTCGTAGACCACGCATTCATGGCCGCCTTGCAGGAAGCGCCTGACCATGTTCGCGCCCATCCTGCCCAGTCCCATCATTCCAATCTGCATGTCGCTGTCCTTCCGATGAGGTCGATGATCAGTTGCCGAATGATATCTAGGGAGCGCGACGCGCTGGAGAAGGTGGGCGCCCCTGCGTCATTGTTGCCCGTATGGTCGTCTAGAACCACCTCTTCGCCTTGAACCAGACAAGCGGCAGAAGGGCGCTGAGAATGATCACGCCCCAGGCATAGGGATAGCCCCAGCTCCAGTCGTATTCCGGCATATACTTGAAATTCATGCCGTAGACGCCGGCCATCAATGTCGGGGGAATGCCGATGATCGAAACGATGGTCAGCACCTTGAACAGATCGTTCTGGGCAATCCCGATCAATCCGACGAGCGCGTCCAGCACGAATTGAACCTTGTTGGAAAGCTGCTCCTCATATTCGATCAGCGAGTGGATATCCTGGCAAATGCTGGCCATTCTCGGCTTCAGCGCCGACTCTGACCAGTGTTCGGTTTGCTGCGCCGTATAGGTGGTGATCCTGGCAAGGCCGCGCAGCCCATCCCGGATTTCGGAGAGGCGATCGCCCAGGCGCCCGGTCTTGCCAAGCTGCTCGCGCAGGATCCGGTTGGCATGGGCGGCATGATGGCCTTTCGGGTCTTCCGAGCGAAACACATCGACCGACAGGAGATTGAGGTCCTTGGCGAGATGTTCGAGGATATCCGCGACGCGATCGACGATTTCCTCGCAGATCAGGATGAAGACTTCGAAACTGGATTGCGGCGCTCCTTCGCCACTGGAAAAGGCCTTCTCGACGGCATCGAATGTCTGAAGCTGCATGAACCGCACCGTCACCAGCCTGTCCTTGGAAAGCACGAAGCCAAGGGGAGGGGTCGCCTGCGCCTCCTCGGGGCGTCGGGCGGCGGAAGGCGTGCTCAGGAAGAGCGTGTCGCCATTCCGCCGCAGCCGGCTCGATGTTTCGATCTCGCTCAGTGCGCCAAGCGATGGCAGGCTGGCGCCGATTTGCTTTTCGACGGCCGCCACCTCGTCCGGTGTCGGATCGAGGAGATCGAGCCAGAATGCATTGCTCGCCTGTTTGTCCGTTGCATCACCTTGCGGCGGGTACTGCTTCAACATGGTGACGCCATCCTCATACACTGCGGTTTGCTCCTGCGTGCTTAGCGCGGAAAACGATCCGGTGACAGGCCTCGCCCGCCAGCGGACACGATATGGGTCTCGCGCCATAACGCTTGATGTCGCGATTTCTTTCAGCAACATGGCACATTCGAAACGCATATTTCGAACGAGGCGATCTCCCCAGCGGCGCGAGGAAATTTGGTGAGCGATACGAAGCCGGCTGGAAAACGAACGGTCTCCAAACAAACGGGCGCGCGGATGACGCGCGAGGCCTGGATCGACGCCGGTGTGGCGGCGCTCATTCACGAAGGCATCGCCAGCGTGAAAATCCAGGTCATGGCCAAAACGCTCGCGGTGTCGCGCTCGAGCTTTTACTGGTTCTTTGCCGATCTGACCGAATTCCACCGGGAATTGCTCGAATTCTGGCTGCGCAAGAACACAAGCCCGATCATCGAGCGGGCGCTTCGCCCGGCCCCGACAGTCACGAAGGCGGTCTGCCACATCTTCGAATGCTGGGTCGATCCGGAACTTTTCAATCCGCGCCTCGACGCGGCGGTGCGGTCCTGGGGGCAGGTGGATGCGGCGGTGCGCGAGGTTGTCGACCAGGCGGACGACCAGCGCGTCGATGCGGTGACCCGAATGTTCCTGCGCTATGGCTATCCGGATGAGGAAGCTTTCATTCGCGCGCGCGTCCTCTATTTCACGCAGATCGGCCATTACACGCTCGGCATGCGCGACGACCGCGACATGCGGCTGCGTCTTCTGCAACCCTATCTCCTGACCTTCACCGGGCGCGAAGGCTCGGATGACGAGGTCGCGGCATTCGAGTCGCTGGCGCGGCGGGTTCAGCCGGACGGCTGAGAATAGGCATTTCTGTACATTTTTGAATATCCGAATTTCAGGGACCAATTTGGATTTTTGAATTGCTTCCTGTGGTGCCTGCTTCAATCTTATGGACATTTATGTCCAGAGCGAATACGCATGATGCCAGACCGGGCGTCGAAAGTCCGGCGGGAACGAAATTTCAGCGATGGGGCAGCGCATGAAGCGACATTCGGCCATGCCATCTTGCCGCCGCGCGGGAAGCGCAGGTCCGCGATGACCCGGCATTATTCGGCATTCTCGCTCTTCAAGGAGGGCCTCAAGGGCCAGAAGGGCTGGCAGCAGGCCTGGCGTTCGCCGCAACCGAAGCCGCGCTACGACATCCTCATCATCGGCGGCGGCGGCCACGGTCTGGCGACGGCCTATTACCTCGCCAGGACGCACAATATCCGCAACATTGCGGTCATCGAAAAGGGCTGGATCGGCGGCGGCAATACCGGGCGCAACACCACCGTCGTGCGCTCCAACTATTTCTTCCCCGAAAGCACGGCGCTCTATGAGATGGCCCTCAAGCTCTATGAAGGGCTCGGCCGCGATCTCAACTACAACATCATGCTGTCCCAGCGCGGAATCGTCACGCTCGCCCATAGCGAGGCGGAGATGGAGATGGCGGCGCGCACCGTCAACGCCATGCAGATCAATGGCACAGATGCCGAACTCTTCGGCATCGATGATGTCCGCCGCGTGCTGCCGCTGCTCAATCTCTCGCCGGAGGCGCGTTATCCGGTGTTCGGCGGCGTCTGGCAGGGGCGGGCCGGGACCGCACGTCACGATGCGGTCGCCTGGGGATATGCGCGCGCCGCCGACCGGCTGGGCGTCGATATCATCCAGTCCTGCGAGGTCGAGGAATTCCTGATCGAGGGCGGGCGTTGCCGCGGCGTCAGGACCAGCCGCGGCGAGATCCGCGCCGAGCGCACCGGGATGGTCGTCGCCGGCCATTCCTCACATCTGGCGGCTAGGGCCGGTTTCCGGCTACCGATCACTTCCTATGCGTTGCAGGCGTGTGTGTCCGAGCCGATCAAGCCGGTGCTCGACACCGTCGTGCTGTCGCCGGGAACCGGCACCTATGCCAGCCAGTCCGACAAGGGCGAATTGGTTGTCGGCGGGGCGCTCGACCGCGTTCCCTCCTATGGCCAGCGTGGTAACCTGCCGGTGCTGGAGGAGGTGATTTCCGGCCTGCTCGAAATGTTCCCGTCGTTTCGCCAGCTCCGGCTGATGCGGCAATGGGCTGGCATCGTCGACGTGACGCCGGATTCCTCGCCGATCCTCGGAGAAAGCCCGCTGCCGGGCCTGTTCCTGAATTGCGGCTGGGGAACGGGCGGTTTCAAGGCCATACCGGCCGGCGGCACGCTGCTTGCCCATCTGCTGGCGACCGGAAAACATCACGATGTCAGCCGTCCCTTCGATCTCGACCGCTTTTCACGCGGACGATTGATCGACGAGGCCGCCGGCTCCGGCATCGCGCATTAGGAGGCTCTCATGCAGCTTTTTCCATGCCCGTTCTGCGGATTGCGCAACGAGAGCGAATTCCATTTCGGCGGCGATGCCGGCAACCATCGCCCGGAAGGGCTTCGCGATGTCACGGATAGCGAATGGACCGCCTATCTCTACGAGCGCCATAATCTGCGCGGGGCGGCAAACGAAATCTGGATGCACATGACCTGCGGCGAAATCTTCCGCATGGAGCGGGATACGGTGCATCACCGCGTGGCGCAGTCCTTTGCGCTGGGAGAGGGAGGCGACAATGACGGCATGGCGCACTGAGGGCGGCTCCGCCATCGACCGCGCGCGCCCGCTGCGCTTCACCTTCGACGGGCGCGTGATCGAAGGCTTCGCCGGCGATACGGTCGCCTCGGCGCTGCTGGCCGCTGGCATTTCTGTGCTTGGCCGCAGCTTCAAGTATCATCGCCCGCGCGGCCTTTGGGGCGCCGGTGTCGAGGAGCCGAATGCGCTGGTCGATATCGCCGGCGACATGCCGAACACGCGCGCCACGCAGGCGCTTGCCGTTGAGGGCATGATCCTGCGCAGCGTCAATGCCGATCCGAGCGCGGAGAAGGATCGCCATGCCTTCCTCGATGCCATCGCACGCTTCATCCCGGCCGCCTTCTACTACAAGACCTTCATGGTTCCGGATTGGCATCTGTTCGAGCCCCGCATCCGCCAGATGGCGGGCCTCGGCGTGCTGGACGAAAAGGTGCAAGGCCCCGCCTTCGCCGAACAGATAAACCACCATTGCGACGTGCTGGTGGTCGGCGCCGGGCCGGCGGGCCTGCTCGCCGCCCGCACGGCGAAGCGCGCCGGAAAACGCGTGCTTCTCTGCGACGACGGCCGTCAGGTCGGCGGCAGCCTGCTGTTTCGCGAGGGCATGATCGAGGGAAAACCGGGTTCCGAGTGGGCCTTGGATGTGGCGGCGGAATTGGCGGCAACAGGCGCTCTGGTGCTGACCGGCACGACGGCCTTCGGCATTTACGACCACCACCTCGTCGGCCTCAACCAGAAAGGCGCGGATGGCGCGCCGGACCGTCTGTGGCGGGTTCGCACCCAATCGATCGTGCTGGCGACGGGTGCGATCGAACGTCCCTTGCCCTTCGGCAACAACGATCAGCCGGGCATCATGTCGGCGGAGGCAGCGCTCGTCTATCTGAGTCGCTTCGGCATCGTCGCCGGGCGCAAGGTGGTGATCGCCACGAATAACGGTCTGGCCTATGAGACGGCGCAAGCGCTGGCGGCGGCCGGGGCGGATGTCACCGTCGTCGATTATCGCGCCGATGCTCCTGCCCCGGCCGGCCTTCGCGTGTTGAAGGGGCGCAGCATCGTTTCCGCAACAGGTCGCGGCGCCGTCAACGCCGTCAAACTGTCCGACGGCGGCGTTCTGGAAACCGATGCCGTGCTCGCCTCCGGCGGCTTCACGCCGAGCGTACATCTCTATTGCCAGGCGCAGGGCAAGCTGGATTGGCGCGACGATATCCTCGCCTTCGTGCCCGGCCGGCCGGTCGAAGGTGTCGAGGTGGTCGGGGCCGCCGCCGGCGATTTCAAGCTTCCGGCAGAGCTTGGCGCGACTGACGCCCGCAACTTCGGCATCGTTGCCGCCTGGCCGAAGCCGGGTGCGAAGGAACGGGTCTGGATCGATCTTCAGAACGACGTCACCGCCAAGGATGTCGAACTCGCCGTGCGCGAAAATTTCGTCTCCGTCGAGCATCTGAAGCGCTATACGACGCTCGGCATGGCGACGGATCAGGGCAAGACATCGAATGTCAACGGTCTGGCGCTGATGGCCGAACTCACCGGCCGGCGCATTCCCGAGGTCGGCACGACGACCTATCGCCCACCCTGCACGCCGGTGCCTTTCGCTTCCTTCGCCGGCGCGCGCTCCGGCACACGGATGAAGCCGCTGCGCCGCCTGCCGCTGGAAAAGCAGCATCGGACCGATGGCGCGGTGTTTCGCGATTATGGCGGCTGGCTGCGCCCGGCCTATTACGGTGATGGCCCGGCCGACGAACGCATCCAGGCGGAAGCGCATGCGGCGCGCAACGGCGTCGCGCTGTTCGACGGTTCGCCGCTCGGCAAGATCGAGGTGATCGGGCCGGATGCCGCACCTTTCCTCGATTTCATCTATTACAACACCATGTCGACGCTGGCGCCCGGCCGTTGCCGCTACGGTTTCATCCTGACCGAAAGCGGCAATGTCTATGACGATGGCGTGCTGGTGCGGCTCGATGAAAACCGTTTCGTCGTGTCCTGCTCTTCTTCGCATGTGGCGGGCGTCCACGGCCTGCTGGAGGAATGGCGGCAGGATCGCTTCGACAGGCGGCGCGTCTTCATCCACAACGCCACCGCCGAGATGGCGACCTTGACGGTCACCGGCCCGAAGGCGCGGGAACTGATGCAGACGCTCGACTTCGGCGTCGCGCTCGACGATGCGGCTCTGCCGCATATGGCCGTTGTTTCAGGTGCTTTCCAGGGAATTGCGGTGCGCATTGCCCGTATCAGCTTCACCGGCGAGCGCTCCTATGAAATCTCCGTGCCGGCCGATCGTGCGACTGCGCTGTGGGCGCGGTTGCGGCAGGCGGGCGAGACATTTGGCGCGAGCTTGCTTGGACTGGAGGCGCTGATGATCCTGCGCGCCGAAAAGGGCTATATCGTCATCGGCAAGGATACCGATGGCACCAGCCGGCCGATGGATTTCGGTCTCACCGCGCCGCTGGAGCGCAAGAAGGTCGAGTTCATCGGCCGTCGCTCGCTGCTGACGGAGGATGCTGCCCGCGCAGATCGCCGGCAGTTCGTCGGGCTGGAGGCAATCGACGACAAGGGACCGCTGCCGACCGGCGCGCACGGCATCGAGCCGACATCGACCGGTCTGCGCAGCACCGGCTATGTCACGTCGAGCTATTTCAGTCCGGCGCTGCAGAAGCCGATTGCGCTGGGGCTGATCGAGCGCGGCCTGTCGCGCATGGGCGAAGAGATCGAGTTGCAGCATCTGCGCCAGATCAGACGCGCCCGCATCGTCTCCGCCTGCGCCTTCGACGAGGAAGGGAGCCGCCTCCATGCATGACCTCTCCCGCACATGGCGGCCGGAACCGGACTGGGCAAATGCCCGCCTCGACGGGCCGGGCATCACGATCCGCGCCGTCACCGGCCTGACACAACGCCTTGTCAGCGGCGATATCGCCCGGTTTCTCGCGCAATACGATCTCGGCCGCGATGTCGGCGGGTTCGGCATGGCCTTCGGCGACCGCTATGCGGTGCGCCTTGCTCGCGACCGGATGCTTGTCATCGGCCTCGCGCCGGGCGAATGTGCGGATGGATGGCATGCGGCCGGTTATGCCGTGACCACTGTCGGCTCGGGCCAGCGCATTCTGGAGATGCGTGGCGAAGTTGTGCGCGATCTCCTGACGCGGGCGGTGACGGTCGATCCGGACAAGGCCAGCCCGTCCGCCGTCATGCCGTTTGGCGGCGTGACCTGCGCCGTCTATTGTCATGAAGTACCCCAGGCTCTGCGCGTGCATGTCGAGCGGGGGCTTGCCGCTTATCTCTGGGAATGGCTCGAATGCCAGCCCCTGCTTTCGGGAGAAGCGGGCGTTTAGCGTATCAGTCGGTTTGGAAAGAGCGGCCCGCGCTGGTGCGGGCGAAAACGAAAAAGGGAGTGAGACAATGAAACGCATTCTGATCGTCAGCACGGCCATCGGCCTGCTCATAGGGTCCGCCGCACGCGCAGAAGATCTGACATTTGCGGTGGCCGGCCCGCTGACCGGCCCGCTCGCCACCATCGGCGACCAGTTCCGGCAGGGCGCGCAGGCGGCCGCCGATGCCATCAACGCCAAGGGCGGCGTGATGGGCCGCAAGATCAAGCTGCAGCTCGAAGACGACCAGTGCGACCCGAAACAGGCCGTTTCGGTCGCCAACCGCATTGCCGCGAGCGGCATCAATTTCGTCGACGGCCATGCCTGCTCGGGCTCGAGCATTCCCGCCTCGGCCGTCTATGCCGAAAACGGCACGCTGATGATGAGCCCGGCTTCCTCCAATCCGGTCATGACGGACGATGCCGCCGCCAAGGGCTGGACCAACATCATGCGTCTCTACACCCGCGACGACGCGCAGGGCGCCTTCATCGGCCCGTGGATCGCCAAGCAATATGCCGGCAAGAAGGTCGCCGTGCTGCATGACAAGACGGCCTATGGCCAGGGCGTCGCCGATGCGGTGCGCAAGACCATGAACGCCAGCGGCCTCAAGGAAGCGCTCGCCGAAAGCATCAATCCCGGCGAGAAGGATTATAACGCGCTGGTGACCAAGCTGAAGGACGCCAAGATCGACGTCGTCTATTTCGGCGGTTATCATCCCGAAGCCGGCCTGATCCTGCGCCAGGCCGCCGAGCAGGGCTACAAGTTCCAGCTGATCATGCCCGATTCCATCGCCTCGCCGGAATTCTGGCAGGTCTCCGGCCCGGCCGGCGAAGGCACGCTGTTCGTCTTCCCATCCGATCCGCAGGCCAAGCCGGAGGCGAAGGAAGCCGCCGAGAAGATCAAGGCCGGCGGTTTCAAGCCGGAAGGCTTCACGCTGTTTTCCTACGCCGTGATCCAGGCCTTCGCGCAAGGGATCGAACGCGCCGGCTCCGACGATCCGACCAAGGTCGCGGCCGCCTTGAAGAACGGCCAGCCGATCGACACCGTCGTCGGCACCGTCACCTTCGACGAAAAGGGCGACCTGAAGGACGCCAGCTACGACATCAACCGCTGGAGCAATGGCGCTTACGCACCGATCGCGAAGTAAGCACGAATAAGGCATCGACGTCTAAGAGCGTCGAACCTCTTCATGCCAGGCAGCTTTACGCCAATCCATGGCGCGCCGCGATCTGCGGCGCGCCAGTGAAACACGGTGGCGGCAATGTCCGTAAGCCTGCCGATCAGGCCAAGGCGTCTTTCGGAAAATCCGCAGCCATGGCATCGATGAGCTTGCGCACCGCCGGGGGCAGCCCGCGGCGTGTCGTGAAGACCAGATGGACCAGCCCCTTCATGCCACGCCATTCAGGGAGTACGCGCGCGAGCTTTCCTTGGTCCAATGCCTGCCTGCAGGTGTGATCGGGTAATAAAGCGATGCCCAGCCCGGCAATGGCAGCGGTTCTGATCGAAGTAAAATCCGAACATCCGATCCGCGGTTCGTGTCGCAGCGTATGCGTGCGGCCGTTGTCGGTTTCGAGAAACCAGCTGACCTCACTCTGGTCGTCGGTGGTCGAAAGTGTCGGCTGGGTCGCGAGATCGTCGATTGTGCCGATGCGGTTTGCAATCTGCGGCGTGGCGACGAGAATGCGCAGCGAATTCCCGATCGATCGCATGGTCAACGACGCATCACTGTCAAGCGATGTGCGGATGCGAAGGGCGACATCGATGCGCTCTTCGATAAGATCGACGGGACGGTCTATCGCCACGAGCTGCAGGCGTATCTTCGGGTATCGCGCCAGAAATTCCGTCACGAGGGCGGAAATCGGTTCGACCATACCCGTCGGGCAGCTCATGCGAATGAGACCGCGCGGTTCCGATTGTGCCTCCGCGACAAGAGCTTCGGCGCGCTCCGCCTCCGTCAGCATCGCCCTGCATCGCTCGTAGAAGGATTGCCCGACATCGGTGACCCTGAAACGGCGGCTTGAGCGCTCGATCAATCTGACGCCGAGACGCGTCTCAAGACCCGCCACACGTCGGCTTAATTTCGACTTTGGCTCGCGCAACGCGCGGCCGGCAGCTGCAAAGCCGCCATGAGTGACCACCTCGGCGAAATACACAAGATCGTTCAGATCGGACCGCATCATCGTTCTCCATTTGGAACGATGAGTAGCACATTTGCTGACTACCGATAGCAGCGTTCTGCTGCGATGGTGTTTTCAACGGCAATCGGCCGTCGCAAAAGGAAAAGCACAATGACCAGGAAATTCGAAAACAAAGTCGTTATCGTAACCGGCGGCACCAGCGGCATCGGTCTGGCGACCGCCAAGGCTTTCTCGAAGGAAGGCGCTTCCGTCTTCATCACCGGCCGCCGCAAGGACGCGCTCGATGCGGCTGTCAGCGATATCGGCGGCGATGTCGTCGGCGTCCAGGCCGACATGAGCAAGCTCGTCGATATCGATCGTCTCTATGATGCCGTCCAGCAAAAACACACGCATATCGATGTCGTGTTCGCCAATGCCGGCGGCGGCGAGATGGCGCCGCTCGGGGCAATTTCCGAGGAACATTACGACAGGACATTCGATACGAATGTGAAGGGCACGCTATTCACTGTGCAAAAAGCTCTGCCGCTGTTGCGTGATGGTGCGGCGATCGTTCTCACATCCTCGACGACCAGCGTTTCCGGCACGCCCGCTTTCAGCGTCTATTCGGCGACAAAGGCTGCGATCCGCAACTTCGCGCGCAACTGGATCCTCGATCTCAAGGATCGCCACATTCGCGTCAATGCGATCAGCCCTGGCGTTACCGATACGGCGGGTCTCAATGAGCTGTTTGGCCATGGTGAGGCGGCTGAAAATACGAAGACTTACCTCGCCAGCCTTATTCCGGCCGGCCGTATTGGCAAACCGGAAGAGATCGCCAAGGCGGTTTTGTTCCTGGCCTCGGACGACGCATCCTTCGTCAACGGCATCGAGATGTTTGTCGATGGAGGTCAGGTCCAGATCTGAGCGAACGTCCTGACAGGGCGAGGCGTCATGCGGGATTGCGGCCAGCAATACCAGACCGAACGGTTTCAGACCGTTGGCGCCGCAATGCCGGCGCCTCGCACGATAGCCGGCGGCCGGCTCGAAAGGCCGCATGATCTCATTGCGGCAGGCGGAAATGGTCGTCGATATGGCGGCGGTGCCGGGTGTCCTTGTGCCAGCCGATCGCCTTGCGATAGCTGCCGAACAGATCGGCCGCACGGATGCTTTCGACCGTCAGTCCGTGGACGGCTTCCGCATCCGGATCGACATAAAGGGCATCGACCGGGCAATAGGCTTCGCACATGAAGCAGGTCTGGCAAGAGGCTTGCCGCAGGATCAGCGGCGGTCCTTCCGGCATGGCCTCGAAGACGTTGGTGGGGCAAACCTGGACGCAGAGATTGCAGTCCGTGCAGGCGTCGCGATCCAGAACCTCGATCATTATTCGGCTGCCTCGCGATAGACGCCCGGATCGACCGCCTGTCGCCTGACGGAAATCGTATCGAGCCCGCTGACGATCAGGCGGTGATGCTGGGCCGGGTCCTGTTTCGGGAAATCGTCGCGACGGTGCATGCCACGGCTTTCGGTGCGAGCCAGCGCGGCGCGGTACATGAACCGGGCGGTTGCGACCATCGCCTGCGCCTGGCGTAGCTGCAAGGTCTGGGCGGGGTCTTCCGTCGTTGCCGAGGAGATCGTCTCCCATAGGGCATTCAGCCGTTCGAAGGCGGCGGAGAGACCGTCATGGGACCGGAAATAATTGATGTCGAGCGGGAAAACCTCCGCCTGTACGGCTTTCACGATTGCTTGCGGATCGACTGCACATTGGCTCTTCGCGGGTGAAAGCTTCTGCGGGGCGGGTGCTGATGGTGCGGTTCTGCCTTGCGCGAAGGCGGCCGCCGATGCGCCGGCAAACGCGCCTGTCGCCATCGCCCATGCGGCGTTGTGGCTGCCCCCGCCGGTAAAACCGCCGCAGATGGGTTCGCGCGTGGCGTTGTCGCCGGCGGCATAGAGACCGGGGACGGTGGTGGCGCAATCGAAGCCGGTCAGCGCCAGCCCGCCCGTGCCGCGCACCGTGCCTTCGAGGCGCAGTTTCACCTCGAAGAATTCGCTGAACGGATCGATGCCACGGCGGTCGAAGGGCACGAAGAAATTCGGCTGGGCGCGACGCAGGATCGTCTTCACCTCCTCGGTCTCGGCAAGGTCGAGCCGGGCATGGACGGGTTCCGACAGCAGCGTCCGGGCGATGATCGAGCGGCCGCGCGCCGAGCCCGCGCCTTCGATCAGACTGCGATCCCTGCGATAGAACTGCGCGAAACGATAGAGCGCGGTCTTGGTGATCGAGGCAAAGGCCGGCGAAATGGCATAGGCGGAGGAAAATTCCATGCCGGACAGTTCCGCCCCCGCTTCCGCGCCCATCAGATAGCCGTCGCCGGTCAGCACGTCGCAACCGAGCGCCTTGCTCATGAAGGCGCAGCCGCCGGTCGCCAGCACCACGGCGCCCGCGCGCATGATCCAGTCGCCACCCTCCTGCCGCCGCAAGCCACTTGCACCGACCACGGTTTTCCCGTCCTTCAGCAGATGGGTGGCCGGATGATGATCGAGAATGGTGACGCCGGCATTCTTCACCCGTCGCCGCAACAGCCGCATATATTCCGGTCCTTGCACGGAAATGCGTTGCTGTTGGCCGGCGTCGTCGACCGGGAAAGGATAGCCCCAATCCGCCAGCCGGTTGACGTTTTCGAAGGTCTTGTCGAGAACCGGCTTCATCCATGAGCGCTCGGAGAGATAGCCGCCCATGGCCTCGCGGCTCGCCATGGCGGCTTCGCGCTCTTCCGGCACGGGCGGCACATACCAGATCTGGGTGCCGGCCGAAGCAGTCGCGCCGGAGCTGCCGCAATAGCCCTTGTCGACCAGAACGACCCGCGCCTTGCCGGAGACCGCCTCCAAGGCCGCCCAACAGCCGGCCGGGCCGCCGCCGATGACCAGTACATCGCAGTTGATCTCGGTGGTGCCGACCGGAACGGCGTTTGTATCGTTTGACCGCTGGCGCATGATCTATCCTTTCAACGAAATCCCGTTGCGATTAAAATCTATGTATTGCATAGATTTTTGCCTTGTCTTTCCGGAGGTTTCCCGATGCCGATTGCCAGCCTCGCCATGTATGTCAGCCCGCCGCCGGTCGCGCATGCGACGCGGCAGCTCTGGGAGGCGCTGGGGCGCCGCCTCCGCGATTACGGGCTGGATGCGCCGGACGCTCTCGATGACGATGTCCGTTACGACGAGGCATGGCTGCGCCCCGATCTGCTGTTCGGCCAGACCTGCGGCTATCCTTACGTCCGGCATCTGCGCGGCAAGGTGCAGCTGGTTGCGTCGCCGGTTTATGACCTGCCAGGTTGCGAGGGGCCGCTGAAATGCAGCTTCATCATCGTCAATGCCGGCTCGCCGGTGCAATCGATCGCTCAGCTGCGCGGGGCGCGCGCGGCGATCAACGAACCGGGCAGCAATTCCGGCTATAATCTCCTGCGCCACAGCATCGCGCCGCATGCCGTCGATGGACGCTTCTTCTCCTCCGTCATCGAGACCGGCGGGCACCGCGCCAGCATCGACGCGGTTTCTTCCGGCGCGGCGGATGTCGCGGCCATCGATTGCGTGACCTTCGGCAACACGCTGCGCTTCGATCCCGAACGGGTCGCCGGCCTGCGCATTCTGGCCGAAACCGTCAGGGGACCGGGCCTGCCCTTCATCACCGCTGCGACGACGCCCGCCAAGGACCTCGTCATTCTGCGCCGCGCGCTGGCCGAAACCATCGCCGATCCCGCGCTTGCCGAGACCTGCGATACGCTTTCCCTGCGCGGCATCAGCCTGCTCGGCGATGCCGATTACGAGATGCTGGCGGAGTTCGACCGGATTGCGGTTCACCATGGTTATCCCGCGATCGCCTGAGGACCGCTGACGACCGGCTCAGCCGTCAGCGGGAAATGGCAGGCGACGCTGCGGCCGGCCTCGCCTGCGCGAAGAGCGGGGATGTCGCTTGCGCAACGCGGCTGCGCCAGCGGGCAGCGCTTGTGGAACCGACAGCCGGATGGCGGATTGCTGGGGCTTGGCAACTCGCCTGAGAGCACGATGCGCTGGCTTTGCCGCGACGGATCGAGCGTCAGATTGGCGGACAGCAGCGCTCGCGTATAGGGATGGGCCGGATAGCGAAACAAGGCGGCGGTCGGTCCGCTCTCGACGATCTGGCCGAGATACATCACCGCGACGCGATCGGTAACGCGGCCGATGACATTGAGATTGTGGGAAATGAGCAGGTAGCTGAGGCCGAGACGGTCGCGCAGCGACCGCAGCAGGTTGAGAAGCTCGCCCTGGATGGAAATGTCGAGACCCGCGGTCGGCTCGTCGGCGACGATGATCGACGGTTCGGCGGCAAGCGCGCGCACCAGCGCCACGCGCCGCGCCTGCCCGCCGCTCAATTGATGCGGATAACGCGACAGCAACTGCGCGCCAAGACCGATGCTTTCGGCAAGCGCAACGATCTGCGCCCGGCTTTCGGGCGTATGGACCCTGCGGATTTTCAACGGCTCGGCCAGCAGGGAGCCGACCGTCATGCGCGGCGACAGCGAGGCTGTCGGGTCCTGAAACAGCAGCTGGATCTTGCGTTGCGCATCGAGGCGGCGCTTGGATGGCAGCGTCCGCAACACCTCGCCATCGACCGTAAGCGTGCCGCTTGCCAGCGACTGCAGGCCGGCGATGGTGCGGGCCACGGAAGATTTGCCGCAACCGCTTTCGCCGACGAGACCCAGCGTTTCGCCGCGCCGGACTTCCAGCGAAACCCCGTCGACGGCGGTCAGCCGGTCGTAGCGGATCACGGCATTGTCGAGTGCAAGCGCCGGTGTTGTCATCGGGCGGTCTCCAGCCAGCAGGAATAGGTCTGGCCATTGCCGGTCTGTCGTCGCGGCGGCCTTTCGGCACAGCGATCGTGACGGGCAGGACAGCGGGCGGCAAAGATGCATCCCTGCGGACGCCTGGCGGGATCGGGCACGTTTCCGGGAATCGTGGCGAGATCCTGCGACGGATCGAAAGCGGCGTGGGGGTCGATTTCGCAAGCAAGCAGGGCGCGGGTATAGGGATGGTGCGCGCGGTGGAGCACGTCGCTCACTTTGCCGCTTTCCACCACGGTTCCCGCATACATCACCACGACGCTGTCGCAGAGTTCGGCGATCAGGCCCATGCTGTGGCTGACGACCAGCATCGAGGCGGCGGTGCGCTGCCGCAGGCGGTGCAGCACCTCGACCACCTGCGCCTCGATCGTGGCGTCGAGCGCGGTCGTCGGTTCGTCGGCGATCAGAAGCTTCGGCTCGACCAGCAGCGCCATGGCGATGACCACGCGCTGGCGCATGCCGCCGGAGAACTCATGCGGATAGCGGTGCATACGCGCCGCCGCATCCTGCACGCCGACATCGGCCAGCACGGCTTGCGCCCGCGCCCATAGCGACCGCCGGCTTTCCTTCGGATAGCGCCGCCGCTGGATATCGACGAGCTGCGTGCCGATCGTGAACATCGGATTGAGCGCCGTCATCGGATCCTGGAAGATCATGGCGATATCGGTGCCGCGCAGCGTGGCGGTTTCGCGGGCGGCAAAATCGCGTAGCCGCCCGTCGAAGGCGGCGCGGTCGGCGGAGATTTCGGCATTGTCGGCCAGCAGGCCGAGCAGGGCGAAGGCGACGGTGGATTTGCCGCTGCCGCTTTCGCCGACAAGGCCGACGGACTGGCCGTGGCCGATCTCGATATCGACGCCGTCGAGGATATGGGCCGCGCGTCCGTGCCCGCGATAGGAGACGTTGAGATTTTCGATGACGAGGAGTGCGTCGGTCATGAGGTCTTCCTCAGCTTCGGGTCCAGCGTGTCGCGCAAGGCTTCGCCGAGCAGCGCGAAACCGAGCGTGGCGAGGATGAGCGCGAGACCGGAAAAGGTGGCGAGCCAGGGAGACTGGTCGAGATAGGTATAGCCGTCGTTCAGCAGGTTGCCCCAGCTGGCGAGCGGTGGGCGCACACCCAGCCCGAGGAAGCTGAGGCCCGCCTCGATGGTGATGACGACCGGAATATCCATGCAGGCGAGCACGAAGATCGGGCCGATGATATTGGGCGTGACGTGATGCAGGACGATGCGCCAGGTCTGCGCGCCCAGCACCTTTTCCGCCTCGATGAAGGGGCTGTTGCGGATGGCGATCGTCTGTGCCCGGGCGATGCGCCCGAAATGGGGCACGAAGACGATGCTGACCAGAAGCACGACGTTTCCGAGACCCGGACCGAAGACCGCAACCAGCGCCAGCGCCAGAATGATGCTCGGAAACGAGGTGACGATATCGAAGATGCCGACGATGACGAGATCGACGGCGCGGGGCGACAGGGCTGCGATCACGCCGAGCGCGACGCCCGCCGTCAGAGAAATGGCGATGACCGAAAGCGAGATCGCAAGCGCCACCCGCGCCCCGAAGATCAGGCGACTCAGGATATCGCGGCCGAGATGATCCGTACCGAACCAATGCTGCAGCGAGGGGTCCATCAGGCGGCTTGCGGGCGCGATGGCATTCGGCCCGTAGGGCGCGATCAGCGGCGCAGCAAGCGCGACAAGACAGAGCAGCGTCACCGCGACAAGTGCGAAAGTGCCGCCGGGACGGCGCGAGAGTTCGCCAAGCGCTCTCATGTCACGAGCCCCTGCCGGAAACGAGGCGGTCGCGCTCGCGCGGGTCGATCAGGCTTTGCGAGAGATCGGCAATGACGTTGGTCAGCACGTAAAGCAGAACGATGACGAAGATGCCGCCCTGGACGACGGGATAGTTCCGTGTGCGGATGGCGTCATAGATCAAAGAGCCGAGGCCCGGGCGATTGAAGATCACTTCCGCAAAGACAGCGCCGCCCAGAAGTTCGCCGAAACCCATGCCGAGCACGGCGACGGTCGGCAGCACAGCCGGCTTCAGCGCATATTTCATCAGCACCTTCGCTTCGCCGACGCCGTAGGCGCGCAAGGTGCGAATATGGTTTTCGCTCAGGACTTCCAGCAGCGAGGAGCGCAGCAGGCGGGCGATATAGCCGACCCAGCCGGCGGCGAGCGCCGCAGTCGGCAGGACCAGGTGCCAGAGCTGATCGCCGAGATCGCCGCTTTCGCCGGCGCCAAGCACCGGAAACCAGCGCAGTGTCACCGAAAACACCATCAACAGGAAGACAGAAACGACGAAACTCGGCGTCGAGATGAAGCCGACGCTGACAAAGGCGATCAGCCGGTCGCCCTTACCGCCCGGCCAGCGCGCCGACAGCAGCGCCAGCGGCACGCCGAGCACGATGGCCGTCAGCATGGCGGAGACGGCAAGGGCCGCCGTATTCGGCAGCGCCCCGAGAACGAGGCCGAGCACCGGACGGCCATTGAAGACGTCTTCGCCGAGATCGCCGGAAAACAGCCGGGCGAAGAAGGTCAGCACCTGTTCTATCAGCGGCTTGTCGAGGCCGATGCGGGCATTGAGCGCCGCGACCGCTTCCGGCGTCGCGCGCGAGCCGAGAATGACGGTGGCGGGATCGCCGGGGATCAGCCGCGTCAGCGCCATCATGAGCACGACGGAACCGGCAACGGCCAGAAGGGCCGTCGCCAGCTTGAAGGCGATATGGGTGCGGAGGGATGCGCTCCTCACGGTCGCGCATCCCGGTTTTTCAATGCGCTCACCGGATCAGGCCGTCGCTTCCGTGAAGGCGGTATAGAGCCAGTTGTTGCCGTTCGGCAGCGCGCCCGGCTTTAGCCATTTCCGCGAGGCGAACGCGTTGAGATTGTGGGTGATCCAGATGAAGGCCGCCGATTCATCGAGCAACTTCTGCGCGGCGATGTAGATCTTCTCGCGCTCCGCCGGATCGACGGTGACGCCGCCCTTTTCGTGCAGGGCGTCGAATTCGGCATTCTTCCAGCGCTGCCAGTTCCATTGGCCGACCTGCGCCGAGGTGAACCACTGGGTCTGGAATCCGGGATCGAACTTGCCATTATATTTGATCAGCGAAAGCTCGAGATCCTTGCTGGCGTCGTTATCGCCGAGCGCCCAGTAGGCCGCGGATTCCAGCGACTCGATCTCGACCTCGATGCCGACTTCGGCAAGGTTGGCCTGGATGATCTGGGCGATCGCCTCGTAGCGTGCATTGGCTTCGATGGTGATCTTCGTCTTGAAGCCATCGGCATGGCCGGCCTCGGCCAGCAGCGCCTTCGCCTTTTCCAGATCGCGCCCGTAGACCGGCGCATCCTTCCAGTAGCCGAGCAGGCTCGGCGCCAGCAGCGCATTGGCGCGCGGATAAAGGCCGGAATAGGCGCCCTGCAGGATGGCATCGACATCGACGGCATGGCGCAGCGCCTGGCGCACGCGGATATCGTCGAACGGCGCCTTTTCGATGTTCGGTCCGAACCAGACATAATCAATTGCGGGAATCTGCGTCACGCTTGCATCCGGAAGGGCGGCAAGCGCCTTGCCGTTTTCCGGATCGATGGCGGTGAAATCGATCTCGCCGGACTTGAAGGCGATTTCGGACGTCTTCTGCTCGCCGATAGGCTTGCCGACGATTTGCTGGAAATGCGGCTTGATCGGGCCCTTGTAGTCGGGATTGATCTCCAGCACGAATTTCTCGCGCGGCGTCCATTCCTTCAGCAGATAGGGTCCGCTGCCGATCAGCTTGGTGGCGATTTCCTTTTCGCCGAGCGTCTCGAAAGCCTTCCTGGATAGGATGCGGCCGGAACCGTCCGCCAGCGCGATTGTGTAGAGCGCCGGGGCCGGATGCTTGAGGATGATGCGGCCTTCGAGCGGGCCGGTCACCTCGACGCGGTCAAGCGCGGACCAGTCCTTGGCATAGGTTACCGGCTTGCCTTCGGCATTCGGCTTGAGGAAGCGCTCGAAGGAAAACTTCACGTCTTCCGCCGTCAGCGCGCCATAGCCACCTGTAAAGGCGAGGCCGTTGCGCAGCTTGAAGCTGATTTCCGTATCGCTGACCTGTTTCAGCTCTTCCGCCGCATCGAGCTCCCATTCGGTCGAGCCCGGCTTGAAGGAAATCAGGCCCTGCTGCACCGACCAGATGACGTTGAGATCGACCGGGCCGGAACGGTTGGCCGGATCGAGATTGGCGAGATCCTTCTCGACGCGCACGGTGATCTTGCTGCGATCTTCCGCGGCAAAGGCGGGGTGAATGCCGCCGAGCGCAACGACCGTGGCGATCGACGCGCCGCTAAGCAGAACCTGCCGGCGTGTTGGGTTGAATGTCATGGAATGTCCCTCCGGGTTGCGCACCCGGCCAGGGGCGGGGCTTCAAGGCAATGGCGGGATTAAAGACAATAATCTACAAATTACATAGAATAAATATTTCTCTACGATGGCGTTGCTCGCAACCAGTTTTCCTTTTTTCGCAGGGCTTCTGCAAAGCCATACGGCGCGGCCGCGTGCGGGTCTCGCGCCACCCGGATTTGCCTGGCCCTTGCATGGCGGCGCCACAATAGGGGAGGATCTCCGGGCTAGCGGATAAATGGAGTTGCCTCGCCATCGGCTATCGGGCGATCTCCACGTCGGTTTGAAGGAAGTCGTTGCCCTTGAACAGCAACGGTTCGCCAGACGCCTTGGCAAGAGCATAGGCAAAGCAGTCGCCGAAGTTGAGCCCGGCCTTATGGCGTCCCTTGCCGAAATCGAGAAAAGCCTGGCGGGCCAGTTCTCCATGCTCCAGCGTCACCGGCTCGACGCCGATGCCGGCCCGGCGGAAGAAGGCTTCAGCCTGGCGCATGCCGTCCGGTCCGAGTTGATTTTCGACAACCATCGCCAGTTCGACATAATTGGCCACGCTGATCCGCGTGGTCTCGGCATCGTGAATCAACTCGATGAAGCGTGGCCCTTCGGCTTCGCCGTAGAGAATGGCGACCAGCGCTGAGGTATCGACGATCATTTCGGGATGCCGTTCTCGTCGTAGAGGACGTCGGCATGGTCGACGTAAGGCTTTTTGACATGCTGGGCGGCGCGACCGGCAATGGAGAGGAGTTCCTCAACGCTGGCTCGGCCTTTTCGCCGCTCGATTTTGGCAAGGCGGTCGCGCAGCGCCTCGGTGACGACATGCGTCATGCTTTCGCCGGTGGCGCGAGAGATCGCCTGCGCCAGGCGATGGGCTTCGGGATCCTTGATGCTGAGGCTCATGGCTGCCAGATCTCTTCTAGAAAAACACCTAATTGTCTAGAATTCTAAGCGAAAATTTGGCGGCCTGCAAGCATCCCAAATTACAAACGACAATGCATGGGATTGGCATAGGCCGCGCCGGCGCCGTAAGCCGGCGATCAAGGTTTCGCGCCACCTCTCGTGGACGTTTCCATCGCCTCCCTGCCGCCTGCCTTGGAAACTCTGTTCCACTGGGAGGCCGTGCAAATCAATAGAAATAGGGCGATTTGGTCAGCACCTCGTTGCCATTCTTGCCGATGATGACGATGTCTTCCACGAAGGCCGAGCCGATACCGGTGGTGGACAAGAACGCCTCCACGCCGAACACCATGTTTTCGCGCACGACATCGTCGGGCTGCGACATAACGGTGGAGATGCGCGGTTGTTCGAAGGACAGGCCAATGCCATGGCCGAAGAACGGAAAATTCTTCATGATCGCCGAGACCTCGCCGCCAAACGCCGCCGTCAGTCGGTCGCCGGTGATGATCGCATCGACATTGCCGTTGGCCAGATCCTGCATGCCGTCGGACTCAGCCTTGTAGGTCTTGACGTCGGCGCCGAGGCTCTCGGCGATCTTGGTACAGTTCGAGGCGACGAGCCCGCCGACGGCGCGGCCCTTAACATCCGCCGGTTTGGCGATGTCGGAATCCTTGCGCACGACGATGCGCCGCCCGATTCCAGCCAGCCGTCGGCGAAGGTCACCTTCTTCCGGCGCTCGGCGGTGATGTCCATCACGTCGCTGATGATGTCGTACTGGTCGGCCTCGAGGCCGATGAGCACCGATTCCCACTTTACCAGGACGGGCTTGTATTCGAGGCCGAGACGGCGGGCGATTTCCTTCACCACGCGGATTTCCAGACCGTCGAGTTCGCCGTTCGGGGCCCGCATGGAAAAGGCGGATAGGTTCCCTCGGTCGCGACGCTGATTTCGCCGGGAACCAGCAGTTCCAGCCCTTCCTCGGCGCGGGCGGTATTGGCAAGCGGCAGGAGTGTCATGGCGGCGAGGGCCACAAGTAGCGATTTGAATTTCATGTCTATGTTCCCCATTGGTTTTATTGTCGGTGACGGCGTTATTCCGGTATTCCGGCGCTGCGCGGAAACGCGTCGCGCCATTCCATGTCCGCAAGTCGTCAGTTTTGCTGGCCGTAGCGGTATTCGAGCCATGCGGCGAGCCGCGTCAGCACCGAGGTCAGCACGAGATAGCAGCCCGTCCTCGGCGATCACGCCCTGCTCGAAGAACAGCACGCGGGAGGAAACGTCGCGGGCGAAGGAAATCTCGTGCGTCACTAGCAGCATGGTCATGCCTTCCGAGGCGAGCGAAGCCATGAGCGTCAGCACCTCATGCACCAGTTCGGGGTCGAGGGCCGAAGTCACCTCGTCGAACAGCATCAGCTTCGGCTTCATCGCGAGCGCCCGGGCGATGGCGACGCGCTGTTGCTGGCCGCCGGAAAGACGGGAGGGATAGGTGTCGCGTTTCTCGTAGAGGCCGATGCGTTTCAGCAGCGCGTCGGCGATCTCGACGGCCTCTGCGCGGGAAAGCCCGAGCAGCTTGATCGGGGCATGGATGACGTTTTGCAGGACCGTCATATGCGGCCAGAGATTATAGCTCTGGAACACCATGCCGATATGCGAACGCAGGGCCTGCAACTGGCGCGGCGTCGGATGGCCGGGCGCGCCGGAGGCGAAATCGAAGCGGAATTTTTCGAACTCCATCACCCCGGCATTGGCCATTTCGATGGCGTTGATCGAGCGCCGGCCGTCTTGGCGGCGCGGGCCTCGACGTCTATTCGCCAGCTGCGCCGAAGGGACCGCTTGCGGGCTTCCTCAATGTGATCTTCACGCCCCATCTCGGCGCGACGACCGAGGATGCCCTCGTTCCGCCGCAACCGGCACGCTTTCTCGAATTCCATATCGAGCAGGGGCCGGTTCTGCACGAAGCGGGCGAGCCCTATGCCATCGTCACCGCGATCCGGGGTGGGCTGCGCTACCGGAATGCCCGTGCAAACGGCGCGTGGGCGCGTCCGGGTATCCGTTTCGATCTCGGCCAGCAGAGCCGCAGCAAACCGGCCGCCCTTTCCCCCGCCATGGCGGATTTCGTTGCCCGTGGCGCAGATATGCGGGGCGACAGCCCGCGCCGCATGTTGTCCGGCGGCGGGCACGACGCGGCGGCCTTCGCCACGGCGGGCTGGGAAAGCGGGATGGTGTTTATCCGCAACTGGGACGGCAGCCATTGCCCGGAGGAGGGCATGGACCTGGAAGATCTCGCGCGCGCGGTCGAATCCGTCCATAATTCGATCTCCCGGGAGGGGAGCCCATGACATCGGAAACACTCGCGCAGTCGGCCTATCGCCGCATCAAGCAGGATATCCTGCAAGGCAATATCAAGCCCGACACCGTTGTCTCGGAGCGCGAGCTGGCCGAGCAGCAGGGAATTTCGCGCACGCCGCTGCGTTCCGCCCTGTCGCGGCTGGAGCGGGAGCGCGTCATCACCCGCTTGCAGAACGGCGTGCTTCTGGTGCGCTCGGTTTCCGTCGAGCAACTGATCGAGATCGTGCAATTGCGTCAGACGTTGGAAGGGGCCGCCGCCGCCCGCGCCGCCGAATTCGGCATGACGCCGGAACTGGCGGCGGTGCGCGATGTGATGGCCGCCTATGCCAACGGCCGCAACGTCGCCTTTGACGATTTCTGGGCCGAGGACGACCGGTTTCATCTGGCCGTTGCCCATGCGGCGCGGCTAGAACTGCTGCCTGCGATCCTGGCCGAACAGCGCGCCATCGCCCGACGCTGCACCATCACCCGCACCCATGACCGTTTCGCCGATCAGGCCCGCGAGCATATCGCCGTCATCGATGCCATAGAGGCCGGTGACGCGGTTGCGGCGCGTGCGGCGATGAGCCTGCATTTCGAGAATGTCCGCGCTCGCTTTTTGGGCTGGCTTGCGCGCTGAAACGGCCAGACGGAGTCCATTCCCATCGCTTTCGAGAAAGAAGACATGCCCCAGCCCTCATGCTCCGTCCTATCTTCGTCTTCCGGCCTTCCCGAAGGACTGGCGGGCAGCCAGGCGGCGTTTCCCGCCGCGGAATTTGCCGGCAGGATCGCCGGCATCCGCGCGGCGCTCAAGCCCACCGGCGCGGATGCGTTGCTCTTGACCGGGCCGGAAAACATTTTCTGGGCGACGGGGCGGCAGACCGCCGGTTACTTCGCCTTCCAGGCGCTGGTCGTCCCGCTTACGGGAGAGCCGGTTTTACTTGTGCGCCAGCTGGAAACGACCGGCGCACGCGCCTCCACCTGGCTTGCGGATATCCGCGCCTGGCAGGATGGCGAGGATCCGGCCGCAGTGCTCGCCGCGCTGATCGACGAGATGCGGATCGGCCACCTTGCCATCGAGCGCAATGGCTGGTTCGTCAGTCTGGCGCTGTCCGAGCGCATTGTCGCCGCGCTGTCTCACGTTCGTCTTCCGATGGCTCCGGGCTGGTCGAGGGTTTGCGGGCGGTCAAGTCGCCCGCCGAACTGGCGGCGATACGGCAGGCTGCTTCTTATGCTCAGGCCGGGATGGTCGCCGCCATCGAGACCTGCTGCGAGGGGGCCAGCGAAAACGACGTGACGGCGGCGATGATGGCTGCCGCCATCGCCGCAGGCTCCGAGGCCATGGCCATGGAACCGCTGGTCTCCTCCGGTCCGCGCTCCGGCATTCCGCACGCCACCTGGCGGCGGCGAAAGATGGAGGCGGGCGACGGGGTTTTCCTCGAACTCGCCGCCAGCCATGACCGCTATCACGCCGCGCTGATGCGCAGCGTCTGGATCGGCCAGCCGCCCACCGAGGTGCGGGCGATGATGGACACCGCCTTGCGGGCGCTGGACGCGGCACTGTCCGCCATCCGCCCCGACGTGCCCTGCGCCAGCGCCCATGACGCCGCCCAGTCGGTGATCGACGCAGCCGGCTATACCGATGCCTTCCGCAAGCGGATCGGCTATTCCATGGGCGCTGCCTTCGCGCCAGACTGGGGCGAGGGGGCGATCCTGTCGCTGTTTTCCGGTGTGACGCGACTGTTCGAACCCGGAATGGTTTTCCATCTGCCCGCTACCCTGCGCAGCTATGGCGCCTATACCGTCGGGGCTTCGGAAACCGTCATCGTCACCGAAACCGGGATCGAACCCTTGTCGGATCTGCCCCGAACCATGACGATCCGCTGAACCCCAGTATCGCTTGACGCATTTCCGAACGGAAAGCCGGCATCCACTTTTCCTGGAAATGCTCTATGAAGGAATAGAATCGAGATGGATTTCGTCATTCCCCCGCCCGAGCGGCCATCGCTTGCCGTTTCGGGTTCGGCCGCGCGTTTCCCCGTCGGGCGCATCTGGTGCGTGGGCCGCAATTATGCCGAACATGCCCGCGAATTCGGCCACGATCCCGAACGCAACCGCCTTTCTTCTTCTCCAAGCCCGCCGATGCGCTGCTGAGCGATGGGAGGGCCATGCCCTATCCGCCGCAGACGGGCGACCTGCATTTCGAGGCCGAACTGGTGGTGGCGATCGGCGCCGGAGGGCGCGACATTTCCCCCGAAGCAGCGCTTGAGCATGTCTGGGGCTATGCGGCGGGTATCGATTTCACTCGGCGCGATCTCCAGGCCGTGGCGAAGAAGCTGGGGCGGCCCTGGGATCTTGCCAAGGGTTTCGACGGTTCGGCCGCGTGCGGAACGCTGTCGCCTGCCGCTGCCGTCGGTCATCCGGGGCAGGGGAGGATCACGCTCTCGGTGGATGGCGCGCTGCGGCAGGATGGCGATCTCTCTACGATGATCTGGTCCGTTGCCGAAATCATCGCAGCACTTTCCGCCTCGGTGACGCTGAAACCCGGCGATCTCATCTATAGCGGCACGCCCGCCGGGGTGGGCGCCGTGGTGCGGGGCGAGACCGTGCGGGTCGATATCGAGGGGCTGGAAAGCCTCGTGACAACCATCGTCTGATTTCGCACGAACCCCTACCAGCGGGTTTCGCCGCAGGTTTCCACGAAAGCGCGGATCGCCGCGATCCTTGGCCCTGCCCACCGCCACAGAACACCCACCTTGCGGCGCGGGCCATCGGTCAGCAACAGCCTGCGCAGCCGCAAGCCTTCCGGCCATGGCGGCGGCCAATCCGGCACGATCGCGACACCAAGCCCCCGGCTGACCAACGCGGCGATGCTATCCAATGCGTCGAGCTCCAGCCATTCGTGCACCTTCAGCCGCTTGCGGCGCAGATAGGCATCGACGATCTGCCCGCCCCACTGGTTGCGGTCGTAGCGGATGAAGCGCGCCGCCGCCATTGCCTCTTCCGGGCTTGCGGTTTCCAGCGCCTCTGGCATCAGCAGCACGAGCGGCTCCTCGCGCAGCGTCATCCACTCCAGCGATTTCGGTATGGGAAAAGGCGGCTGGACGATCACGGCGGCATCCAGCTCCTCGGCGACGACGCTGTGATAGAGATCCACGGAGGAGCCGGGGCGGATGAAAAATTCGATCTGCGGATAATCCCTGCTGAGCGAGGCGATGACATCGGGCAACAGGCCGGTGAGGCCGGTCGCCGTCGATCCCAGCCGCAATTCCCCGGCGGGCAGGTCGTTGGCGGCGATGGCGCGCAGGTCGCGCGCCGCCTCGATCATCTGCCTCGCTCGGCCAAGAACGGCCAGCCCCGAGGCCGTGGGGCGCACCGTGCGACCCGCCCGCCCGACCAGCGAATGGCCCAGTTCCTCTTCCAGCGCCTTTAGCCGCTGCGCCACCGCAGCCGGCGTCAGGTTCAGCCGCCGCGCCGCCTCCGCAATGGAGCCGCAATCGGCGACTTCCACGAAACTCTCCAGGAAACGGATATCCATTCGCTACATTTTCTATCTTCTGATGCTATTGAAACAGATGTTTTAGTTTCTATTGGCGCGCGCTACAACAGGTTATTGCCCAATGGCCGTCCAAGGAGTTTCCCATGTCCGTTCAGCAGAAGTTCAGCAAGCTCGGCACCGACAATGCCCCCGGACAGGAAGTGCGACAGAAGACCGGCGACCTGCACAGCCTGCTGCGCGGCGCCGAACTTTCCGGCACGCCGGTCGATTTCTCCCATGGCGATGTCGATGCCTTCACGCCGACGCCCGGCGCATTCGAAACCTTCTGCGACGGCGTCCGCCTCGGCGGTCAGCAGGCCTATACCGAATATCGCGGTGCCGCCCGCATCCGCGAGGAACTGGCGGGCAAGCTCGCCAATTTCACCGGCGCGCCTGTCGATGCCGACGGCATGATCCTGACGCCCGGCACGCAAGGGGCGCTGTTCCTCGCCGTCGCCAGCACCGTCGGGCGCGGCGACAAGGTCGCCATCGTTCAACCCGATTATTTCGCCAACCGCAAACTGGTGGAGTTCTTCGAGGGTGAGATCGTGCCGGTGCGGCTCGATTACCTGAAGTCGGATGTGGAAGCCGGTCTCGATCTCGGCCAGCTTGAGGATGCCTTCCGGCAGGGCGCGAAGGTCTTCGTCTTCTCCAATCCGAACAATCCGGCGGGCGTGGTCTACTCCAAGGCGGAAATCGGCCAGATTGCTGCGCTCGCGGGCAAATACGGCGCGACTGTCATCGCCGACCAGCTTTATTCGCGCCTGCGCTATTCGGATGCCGCCTATACGCATCTGCGCGCCACCGATATCGACCCGGATAACCTCATCACCATCATGGGACCGTCGAAGACGGAATCGCTGAGCGGTTACCGGCTCGGCGTCGCCTTCGGCGCGCCCCGGCTTATCGAGCGGATGGAGAAGTTGCAGGCCATCGTCTCGCTACGCGCCGCCGGCTACAATCAGGCGGTGCTGCACACCTGGTTTTCGGAGCCGGAAGGCTGGATGGACGAGCGCATCCGCCTGCATCAGGCGATCCGCGACGATCTGCTGACCGTGCTGCGCACCTCAAACGAGGGTATTGGCGCACGCACGCCGCAGGCGGGCAGTTATCTGTTTCCCAGTCTGCCGGAACTGGCCGTCGCGCCCGGGGATTTCGTGCGCATCCTGCGGCTTCAGGGCGGCGTCGTCGTCACGCCCGGCACCGAATTCGGGCCGCATTGCGCCAGCAGCGTGCGGCTGAATTTCTCGCAGGATCATGCGGCGGCCGTGAAGGCGGTCGAGCGCCTGGTCGAACTCGTGGGACGGTATCGCGCATGACCGGCCCGGACACGTCCAACGCACCGGTGCCGCAAGGACACTACGTGCCAGCCTCGCGCTTCGGCAATCTGATCTTCACCTCCGGCATGACGCCGCGGCTGGATGGCGTGCTGCTTTTCACCGGTCCGGTGCGGGCAGACGATCCCGTGGAGAACTGGCGGGAGGCGGTAACGCTTGCGGTGCGCAACGCGCTGGCCGCAGCGCGCGGACAGCTTGCGCCGGGCGAGCAGATCGCCCTCGTGCCGAGCCTGACCGTTTTCATCGCCGCCGAGCAAGGGTTTACGCTGCATTCCCGTCTGGCCGATTTCGCCTCCGCATTCCTGCATGCGGAACTCGGCGATATCGGCATCGGCAGCCGCGCCGCCGTCGGTGTGGCGACATTGCCGGGCAATGCGCCGGTCGAAATCCAGCTCATCGCGGCCGTCTCCGGCTCGGTGTGAACGGACGGAGTGGCGGGGTGTGACCATGCCTTCCGCAGCGCTCCGGCGCCGTTCACACGACAAAACCCGTAATTGTTTCACACAAGCGGCTGCGGCGATCTAACTTGAGACCGTGAATCGAAAAAATCACGAGCGCGAGAAAGTTCTTGCAGTACCTATAGTGTATATCTCTCGGAAGAGCGAAACGCTTCTTCCATGATCTCAAGCGTGAGCGAGAAATGTTTGTGGGCTGCACGGAATGCGCGGTCGAGATCCTGCCTGACGATACTGTCGACGATTTCCAAATGTTCTTGCCGCGCGCGTTCGAGATATTTTTCGGGGTAGGGTTCAGCGCCAAGGCCCATGGTTGCCCGCTGACTGAGTTGGGCCGTGACCTTCGCCAATTGTTCGTTGGCCGCCATCGTCGTGATCAGCATGTGGAGCTCGACGTCGATCTTGCGGGCCTCGACCGTATCGTCGGCAGCGTTGAATTGCTCCATGATCCGGGTTAGCCGGCGCGCCTGTTCGTCGGTTCGCCTTTCGGCAGCGGTCCGTGCCTCAAGCCCGGCGATCAGGCAGCGAAAATCAACGAAGGATCGCAATCGGGGAATTTCGTCCTCAAGCATGCGTCGAGCAGCGTCAGGCGGCGCCTGAGTGATCTTTGCGTCTGCAACAAACGTTCCGCCACCCCTGCCACGCTTCGAGACGAGCAGGCCGCGTTCCCTGACGATTTCGAGTGCGCCTCTGACCGTTACACGGCTCACCCCCTGCTTTTCCGCCAGTTCGCGTTCTGACGGCAACTGTTCTCCGGGAGAATAGGCGCCGATGGTAATGGCCGCGACAATGCGCTCGGCCAGTTCCTGCCGTGCTGTCGTGACGTTGATGCCATTCCCCAAGGGTTCAAGGACATCCTGAATATCGTCGTTCGTCGCGTCATCCCTCATGCGGGCGCATAAACCTTTTGGCTACCGTCAATTTATTCAAACGCTTCATACAGTGAAGGACGGCGTTCTGGGTGCTGGTTTTCTATACACGCGGATACGCGCCATAGGAATGCAGCTATCCATCCACACGCCTTCCGATCGGTTTAACGTGAGCAAAATTCGACAATTCTTGATCGTTCACGGGCGTTTAGCCCGTTGGAGCTTCGTTCGCTTTCTTCCCGTTCACCACCTCGCGCCAATTCGACATCACACTACCATGAAATATTTTTGAATAAAGGCATTCACATAATACCTTTTTCGTTTATGGTATCTCGACAATACCATTAAGGCCCGTTCGAATGGCCTTTCGAGGGAACCATGACAGAAAGATTGAACCCACTCGCGGTGGAAGAGCATCGCATTCCGTTCCGCTCCCATTTCACTTGGGCGCGGGTGTCGAGGCCGGTATTTGTGGAGATCACACGGCCGCCGCTGGTGATCCTTCATGGAGGGCCCGGTTTTCCGCATGATTATTGCCTGCCGATGACAGCGCTGTGCGAGGATGGTCGAACAGTCATTCATTACGACCAGATCGGATGTGGCCGCAGCAGCCTGCTGCCGGATGCGCCGGCAGAATTCTGGAATGTCGATCTTTTCGTCGCCGAACTGCGCAATCTCGTCGACTATTTCGGTATCCAGGACGGATTTCACCTTCTGGGGCAGTCGTGGGGCGGCATGCTCGGACCGGAATTCGTTCTGCGCCATCCGCAGGGCGTGCTCAGCATGACTATTTCGGATTCTCCCGCCTCCATGGCTTTGTGGACGAAGGGCACGGATGAACTGCTTTCCCATCTGCCGGCGGCGATTCAGGCGACCATACATGAGCATGAGGAGGCCGGAACGACGGATTCGGTTGCTTATCAGGAAGCCGTCGAGGTTTTTTACCGCCGTCACCTCTGCCGGGTACGCCCGTTTCCGGAGCCACTGCTGAACAGTTTCGAGAGCCTTGCAGCAGACCCAACCGTCTACCGCACAATGGTCGGCCCAAGCGAGTTTTCAGCGACCGGCACGATGAAGGACTGGTCCATCATCGACAGGCTTCCGCAGATATCGGTGCCATCGCTCGTCCTCGCCGGCGAATTCGATGAGGCGACTCCCGTCTCCTGGGAGCCCTTCGTGAACGGGCTCCGGAATGTGGAATACCGGGTTTTCGAGGGCGCGAGCCACACGCCGCATCTGGAAACGCCAGCCGCCTATTTCGAGACAGTCGGCGCCTTCCTGCGCAAGCACGACCGATCATAAGCACATATGCAAAAAAGGGGATAACGACATGCAAACACTGGATGAGGATGCCAAACAACTTACGCCGGCGAATACGCTGGAGTCGCTCGGCTACAAGGAGGAGTTCAAGCGCACGATGTCGTTGACCGACGTCGTCGTCTACGGCCTCATTTATATGTGCCCGATGGCTCCAATTGCGGTTTTCGGCATTATTTACAATGCCTCGAGCGGTATGGCGGCGCTCGTCTATCTCGTTGCCGCCACCGCCATGGTGTTCAGCGCCATCTGCTACAAGGAAATGGCAAAACGCTACCCTGTCGCAGGTTCGGTCTATTCCTATGTCCGGTTCGGCACCAACCCCTTTCTCGGCTATGCGGCGGGGTGGGCCATCCTGCTGGACTACCTGCTCCTTCCCGCGCTCCTGTCCTCGTTCTCGGCGAGTGCGATGAACGGCGTATGGCCAGCGGTTCCTGTCTGGATCTGGGTCGTCGCCTTCGTCGTCATCGCCGCACTGATCAATCTTGGCGGCATCAGCCTCACGGCGACGATGAACAAGATATTTCTGGTCATACAGCTTGCCGTTCTCGTGCTTTTCGCCGGAGCCGTCGGGATCGATCTGATGAATGGAACGGTCGTCCTTTCGCTGACACCACTCTATGACAGCGCGACCTTCTCCTGGACCATCGTCTTCGGCGCCATCCCGATCGCGGCACTCAGCTTCGTCGGCTTCGATGCCATATCGACCCTGAACGAGGATGCGAAGGGCGGCGGCCAGACCGTTTCCAAGGCAACGATGATCGTGCTCTTCGCCGTGGCGGCGCTGTTCATGGCGCAGGTCTATCTGGCGGCTCTTTATGTTCCGCACGGGACCATCTTTGCAGATGGGGAGCCGACGAACAACGCATTTTACAACGTGGCCGGACAAGCCGGCGGCGACTGGCTGCGCGTCATCGTCACGCTGACTTCCGCACTCATCGCAATCTTCGCCGGTTCGATCGCATCCATGGCCACGTCGTCGCGGCTCATCTTCAGCATGGCGCGCGACGGGCAACTGCCGCGCTTCATCGCGGCTGTCAGTCCGTCGAGAAACACGCCGCGCAACGCCATCCTCATCATCACGGCGCTGTCTCTCGTCATCGGCCTCTTCGGCGCCCAACACCTCGATGTGCTGACGACGCTGGTTACATTCGGAGCCCTCACGGCCTATATCCTGCTGAACATCGCCGTATTCTATCGCTTTGCCCTGGCCGATCGCAGCCGGCACCTGTTCCAGCATTGGCTCTCTCCAGTCATCGGCACGGCAATTCTGGTTTACGCAATCTGGCATGCGGATCCTCATGCCCAGACACTCGGCATCATATGGATGTGCGTCGGTTTCATCCTCGCAGCAATCCTGAAGGTCAGGGGTGGATCCAACCTACGCGTCGGCGACGTCGCCTGAGACGGCCATGGATGCTGTCGCGCCACCCGTCATGCGACAGCATCCACCTGCATCGTGACTTTCCCAAAAACCAGGAGTGAACCGTGGACGTCGCCTTTCTTGATCGCGGCCTGTTCAAACATGCCGAAAGCCTTGCAGAAGCCTGGTTCAAGCCGGGCGCCATCCACATCGCCACGCTGACCCAGATCGCCGCGAGCCCCGATGGAAAACGGGCCGCTGCCGCTGCGCAGATATGCGACAAGCTTGAGGGGACGCCGACGACCCGTCTTGCGGTGGTCGATATCGCTTCCGGAGATATCGACGTGCTGACCCATGGCACCCATTCGGACAGCTTGCCGGTCTGGTCCCCGGACGGATGCACGATCGCGTTCCTGTCGGATCGCGGCGAGACCGGATTGAACCATCTGCGCCTATTCGACGTGAACGGTGGCGTGGAGCGGGCAACGGCGTCCGTCGATGGTTTTGTGGAGACGTTAGAATGGTCTTCGGATGGAAGGTTCATCCTGCTCGGCGTGGCAGGCTACGGCTCCGATGTTGCTGGAACGCAGGGCGCGCGCGCTGTCGGACGCGAGGATGAGGTTGAGCGACCCAGTTGGGCACCTAGCGTTGACGGTACATCAGAGACGATGCCGTGGCGGAGCGCCTGGCTATATGAGGTCGAGACGGATACGGTTCGGCAGGTCTCGCCAGCGGGCGTCAATATCTGGCAGGCCGTCTGGGCTGGATCGCGATCGATTGTGGCCATATGCTCGGATCAGCCTGAAGAGACGTGGTGGTATTCCGCCGATGTGCGCGTGATCGGTCTGGACGACGGGGCGGTCTCTGTCGTGTACAGGCCGCAGGACCAGCTCGGCTGGTTGACCGCGTCGCCGTCTGGACACCAACTGGCTGTCATCGAGGCGGTTTGCAGTGACCGCAACATCGTGACGGGCGATCTTCGTCTCATCGACCTCGACAGCGGGATGGTGGCGCGACCATCTGTTCTTGGCGGAGACGTTGTCCAGAGTTTCTGGCGCGATGAACAGCAGCTGCTTTATCTCTCGGTGGATGGGCCGGCGACATCAATCGGTCTGCTCGATTGTGTGACGGGCGAAAGCCGGGAACTCTGGCGGGACGCCGAGCGCGCGCCATCCGGACCATTGAGGCCGGAGATTGTCCCGTTTGGGTATGGGGCAGGGGATGTGCTTTTCATGTGCGAATCCTTCTTCACCGCACCGACGCTTGTCGTAGTGGAGGGTGGGCAGGAGCGGCGGATTCGGCGTTTCGGATCAAGCGATGTCGATGCGACGGTGCAGGCTCTCGGGTCAGCACGCGATTTTCAATGGGAGGCCGCCGATGGGCTGAAAATACACGGCTGGCTTGTCGTCCCGTCAGGAACTGGGCCGTTCCCGGTCATCGTACAGATCCACGGCGGACCGATCTGGACCAAATGGCCCCGCTATCTTGGCGCATTCGCCTTCGAGCAAATGGCGCTGAAGGCAGGCTATGCGCTTTTCCAGCCCAATGTCCGGGGCTCTGGCGGACGGGGTCAGGATTTCGCGCGCCACGTCGTTGGCGACATGGGGGGCGCAGACGCGCAGGACCATCTGTCCGGTCTGGACGCTTTGCAACGAGCGGGCCTCATCGATCCGGACAGGATCGGCGTGATGGGATGCAGCTATGGCGGCTTCATGACGTCTTGGCTCGTCACGCAGGATCAGCGCTTCGCCGCCGCCATTCCGATTTCGCCGATCACCGACTGGGTGAGCGAGCAGTATACCTGCAATATCGAGAGCTTCTGCCGAACCTTCTTGAAGGATCCAACGAGCGACCCGTCAGGACAGTACTTCAGTCGAAGCCCGGTTCATTTCGTCGATCGTGTCCGAACCCCGGCGCTCCACATTTGCGGTGCGCTCGACAAGATCACCCCGCCTGGCCAGGCACTTGAATTCCACCGCGCCATGCGCAGCTCTGGCGTCGAAAGCGTGCTGGTCACATACCCGGAAGAAGGTCATGACGTCACGAACATGCCTGCCATCTTCGATTTCAGTGCCCGGGCTATTGAATGGTTTTTGAAGCACATGCCCGCATAGTCGACACCAAGGGCTGAACGCGGGTCACTACGCTTCGAATCTCGTCAAGTGCATCTCGATCGAAGGGTTTCCGTGGTGGTAACGCTTGGCCCTATGCGCGTAGGGCCCAGTTAAGCCAGTCTTCGTCCCTCGACTTCCTCATGTTGGGCGACGAACTCGCTCTATATCCTGCAGGCAATTGAGGGCAAGCGTCGTGAAGCACGCTCGACCTTGAGCGGACCGATTGCGGGTTCGCGCCGTTTCGCGCGTCGCTCCGCTCTCAATCAGCGCGCAACAGGCTGACCGGGAAATCAGCGATCTGATTAACGTCCATTCCGAGGCGGGGGATTAAATCAACAGCTGCGGTGTTTAGTTTGAAGAAATCCATCTTCATCCACGCCAACGAGGTGGCCAATGCGCAGCTTTCTCACACGCTTTATCGTGCCCTTTATAGCCACGACATTATCGTTGACGGTTCACGCCGACGCCTCCGTCGGCGGAACGTACTGCATCAAGCCATCCTCCCGTATCGGCTTTCACGTCGATCAGGTGGGCGGGGGTGGCCTTGATGGAGCCATCAAGGAGGTATCGGGACAATTCCGGATAGATCCCGCAAACCTCGCACATTCATCCGTCACGATCGATCTGAAGGCCGCGAGCATCGCGACAGGTCAATCGCGGATCGACAGCTTTCTTCGTTCAAATGCAGTTTTTGATTCCGACAAACATCCCGACATTACGTTTCGCTCGACGCGGGTCGTTCAGACCGGGCCGAAGGCCGCTCGGATCGAGGGTACGCTGACCGCCAGGGGCGTCAGCCGGAATGAAGCCTTTCAGGCGGAGCTCGCAAGGGACGACCATGATCGGGTCGTTTTCCATGTCGTGGGCAACATTTACCGCATGCCATACGGCATGGGCGTCGGCGTACCGATCTACGCGAATGTCGTGACCTTCGACATGGAGCTCGAAGGGGGCCGATGATCGACAAAATATTCGAATTTCGCAGATAGCGGGGATTAAACGTCCCATCCCGGTGTTCTTGTGTGAGAGGCTTCATGTTGTCCAGCCTTCTACAAACATCCACGAAAGGAGTTCATATCATGTCTTCCCATTCTCTCATCCTGGCTGGCCTTCTTCTGGCAGTTACCGCCTCTCTTGCAAAGGCCGAGGATTATGCCGGTGGTGCCGTGCGTGAGGTGGAAAGCAAGAAAGGTGACATTCTTTCGGATTCGAAAGGCTTGACGCTCTACACATTTGACAAGGACCTGGGTGGAGTTTCGGCTTGCTACGATGAATGCGCGAAGAAATGGCCGCCGTTGACGGCTGCCGCCGACGCAAAAAGCGACGGTGAATTCACTATTGTTACGCGTAAGGACGGCACGCGCCAATGGGCCCATGAGGGAGCGCCACTCTATCGCTGGATCAACGACAAGAAGCCCGGCGACACGACCGGCGATGGTGTTGGCGGTATCTGGCACGTCGCCAAGGACTGACGGGAGATGAGCGACTTCCTGGACGAGGTCACCGATAGCGTGCCGGCGTTGCGCCGCTATGCACGTGGACTGACGCATGATCGCGAATATGCCGACGACATCGTTCAGGATTGCCTCGAGCGGGCGATCCGCAAGGGCAGCTTATGGAAGCCGACGGGTTCCGTGCGTGCCTGGCTGTTTCGAATTCTCCTCAACATCTTTCGCAATGAACTGCGCGGCCGCAGGCGGCACCCTTCACCAATGCCGATCGATGCCCTGCCACAGGAGCTTTCGATGCCGGAGAGCCAGTTCAGCCGCGTCGCCCTGGCGGAGCTTGCCCGCGCGATAGACCTTCTGCCCATCGAGCAGCGGGAAGCGCTCCTGCTCGTCACGGTGGAAGGCTTCAGTTACGCGGAAGCGGCCGGGGCTCTCGGCATTCCGATCGGGACGCTGATGTCGCGTCTCGGTCGGGGACGCGCCGCAATCCGGGAGGCGACACATGAGGATGGCTCGAAGCTGAGGGCGGTAAAGTGAACGATAAAAATCAAAATTTTATATCCGATGATCTTCAGGCCTTCGTCGATGGTGAACTGGACGGCGAGCGGCGTCGCGCTGTCGAGGTCTATCTTGAGCAGACACCGGATGCCGCCGCGACCGTTTTGGATTGGAATCGCCAGAACGACATGATGCGAGTACTCTATTCCGGCGTCGCAAACGAACGGATTCCGGTCCGTCTGGACCCGCATGACCTTGCTGGAAACCGCAGGATACCGATTGTCGGGTGGCGCAATCTTGCCGCCTCGATCATGCTTTTCTGCCTTGGCATCGCATCGGGATTGGGCATGGCGCAATTGATGCCGGCGTCGGGTTCAAAGATGGACGCTCTGGTGGCGACGGCGGTTGAAGCGCACAACCTTTACGCCGATGACAGGGTGCGGCCAGTAGAACTGGACGCGGAGCAGAAGCCCGCCCTTCAGAAATGGTTGTCGGGCCGGCTCGATCGGACAATCAACTTGCCCGACCTCGGATCCTTCGGGCTTCAGTTCGTCGGCGGGCGTTTGCTGCCCAACGGCGACGGCGCCGCAGCGCAGTTGATGTATCAGGACGAAGGAGGGCGACGTATAACGCTTTATGTCGTTCCATCGGAGATGGATAGCGGCGGCGACACCGATGGTCCTTTTCTTCACGTCAAGGTGGAACGTCTGGAAACCGTATACTGGGGGGATGAAGGCATTCGCTGCGCCATCGTTGGAAACCTTCCGGCTGCACGCCTGCAGGTCATTGCCAAGGCAGCCTATCGGCAATTGATATGAAGGAGCGCGCAATGCGCAGTGATCGTGTCGAGGGTTACGGACGGGTTGCGATTCTGCTTCACTGGGCGATCGTTCTTTTGTTCGCCACCCAGATCCCGCTCGGCTATGTCATGTCGCGCGCCGGCGACAATCCTGTCCTTCAGTTTCAACTGTTCCAGTGGCACAAATCAATCGGCTTCCTGACCCTGGCGGTCGCATTGTTTCGTGCGCTCTGGTCGCTTGCCCACCGGCGCGCCGGATCAGTCGCGGATAACGGCACGCTTGAGAGACTGGCTGCGCGTTGCGTCCACGGCATGCTTCTGGCGCTCACGCTCGTTATCCCGCTCACGGGCTGGGCGGTCGCCTCCGCCTCGCCATTGCGTATACCGAGCTTTGTCTTTGACCTCTTTGTTATGCCTGGCCTGCCGATCACGGTTTCCGATGCCGCCGAGGCGTTTTGGTCATGGCTCCATCGTCTCGTTGCCTATGGCAGTATGTTTCTCATCGTCGCTCATGCGGCGGCTGCACTGCTTCATCACTATTACCGAAAGGATGACACCTTGCATCGCATGTTGCCGTTGGCGAAAACGCGCAAATGAGTTGATTGTGTCATCAAGGTCGGTACAAGAGCAGTTCAAAATCCTGCGCGAAGGTCGAGCGGATTCATTATTACTTTCCTCTCCACCCGTTCGACTTAACCCGGCGATCTTCCAATAGAACGCGTCAGGTGGTTAGAGCGGCGGCCACTCCATTCATCCAGTCGAATATGTCCCGGTATTTCTCACAGCAGCGGCGAGAGATCGTCTGCTGCAGTGTTGTTTTCGAATTGAGAATCCCGGGCCCTCCGCGAGCAAACGAAGGGTTCCGGTCTTGGTGCATCAAGAGGTCTTTCGCGGAACGTTCAAATCAGCGTCCGACGACTTGCGAAACGCGCTCATGTAAATGACCAGCCCCGCAATCACAGCCAGGAACAAAAGGCTTGTGATGATTGTGCCGAAGCCCAGGCCGCCATACTCAAACGGCTGCGACAGGAGGTCGCCAAAGGATGCGCCGAGAGGCCGTGTGAGGATATAGGCCAGCCAGAACGAGATGATGGCATCGACCTTCAGCACGTAGTATCCGAAGGCGATGGCTGCGATGATGACCCCGAATATAATTCCCGTGGTGAGATATCCTAAGGCGAACACTTCTGCGACTAGGTCGCCGACGGCGGTACCGAGTGCGAATGTGAAGAGAATAGCCAGCCAGTAGAATGCCTCGCGACGTCCGGTGTAGATCGAGTGTATCGAGAGCGTTTTCTCGGAGGCGTACCAGATCAAAAAAGTCAGGGCTAGCAGGAGCGTAAAGGCGATCGCGGTGGTTTGGAGCGCAACACCGAAATTGTCGACAAGGTTGTCGGTCACCAGCGTGCCGACGATGCTGATCAGAACCACTGCGCTCCAGTAGACATGCGGCACGTAGCGTTTTTGAGAGAATTGCCAGGAGAGAGCGCCGATCAAAATGGCGCTCATGATCAGCGAAGTCGCAGTCAGCCCCAGCCCCAGGTTGACGGCCAGATAATCCGCCGCCGTCTCGCCCATGGTCACAGCCATGAGTTTGATCAGCCAGAACTCAATGGTGACGTCCGGAACGCGGTTCGCCTTGATCCGCGCCATGACAAGGTGGTTCATGGTATCTCTCCTGTCAGATCGTGGTGGTTACTTGCCCATGATCTTCATGGCTTCCGTCAGGAACGCGTCGGAGCGGGCATCATCATCCGCGTTGCAACGTTCGACGGCCTTGGTTTCTAGTTCGTTGACCTTCGCCATATCCGCATCGCTCAACTTGGCGGAGGTTTTTGCTACGCGCATGTCCTTCAGCATTTCCTCGCACGGAACATTGGCAGCGTTTGCGTAGGAAGAGACGAGACCTGCGCCGATGCTGGCGGTGAGAACGGCTGCGGCGATAAGCTTGTTCATTACATTTTCCTTATGAGATCACACACGGGCTTGCTGCCCTGACGACCCCTTTTAAAAACATGCGCATACCACCGCCTTGCTGGAAGCATACGGTTTCGTAAGGTTCGCCTTTCTGCACCTTACAAATCGGTATGGTGACCGCGATGCCACGGCAAACTGATCGGTGCAGGTAGAGGGCAAGCGTGATCGCCGATCCGCTTCCACCGGAGATGAAACATGAAGATATTATTCGCGCTGCCTTTCACCGCATTGCCGCTCGTTGCCTTGTCCACGGTGACGCCTGCACTCGTTTTGATCGATACGACGCCTGCCATGGCTGCAACGGCCGGGCTCGGCGATTTGACGACATTCGAGAAAATTGCTTCCGACACCCTGACGCTGGTGGAGAAGGGTGACCTTCCGGCCGCCAAAAAACGCATCACCGATTTCGAGACTGCATGGGATGAGGCGCAGCCTCGCCTCTACCATCTCGACAAGGCGGCATGGGGCGTCGTCGACGACGCTGCCGATAAAGCGATATCGTCGCTCCGGGCAGCAAAACCGAACGCTGGTGAAGCCAGGACGCGCGTTTCAGGCCTGATTGCCGCGCTGAACCATCCGTCAAAGCCTTGAAAAATATGGAGCCGAAGCACCCACTCGGCTCTGTTCGTTCTGACTATTGATCGAAGCGCTTTACAAAGCCGCAAGGTTTAGGGAAGCTCGGCAAAGTGTCCATTCTACTCCTTCCAACTGGTCTACCGGAGTATCTCCATGCGCATCCTCCTTGTCGAGGACGATCGAAAGACGTCGGAGTATATCGCCAAGGGGTTCGCGGAAGCCGGGCACATCTGCGACGTGATCGATGATGGTCACGATGCGCTGTTTCAGGCGACGCGTGAATCATACGATGCGATGATTGTCGACCGGATGCTTCCGGGACTGGACGGCCTGTCGTTGATTAAGGCTGTCCGGGCCGCACGCGTCAAAACGCCCGCAATTTTCCTCACGTCCATTGGGGGCGTGGACGACCGTGTAGAAGGTCTGGAAGCGGGAGGCGACGACTATCTCGTCAAGCCTTTCGCCTTTTCAGAGCTGCTGGCGAGGATCAATGCCCTTGGCCGCCGTCCCCCGGTGCAGGAACAAGTGACAATCCTGCGGGTCGCCGATCTTGAACTGGACCTCGTCAAACGGCAGGCCCGTCGCGGCAATACGATGATCGAGCTTCAACCGCGCGAGTTCACGTTGTTGGAGGTCCTGATGCGTGGTGAAGGGCGTGTCCTGACGCGAACGATGTTGCTGGAACGCGTCTGGGATTTCCATTTCGATCCCAAGACCAGCGTGGTCGAAACGCATATCAGTCGGCTGCGCAGCAAGATCGACAAGCCGTTCGATCAACCGTTGCTCCATACGGTTCGCAATACCGGCTACAGCATTCATGCAGCGCGCTAAAGTTCACCGGAGCACGCCCTTTCGGTTGGCCGTAACGTTTGGGCTGCTTTTCGTCGCGGCCTTCCTCGCTTCCGGTTTTATTTCATACCAGCTTCTCAAACGCGAGCTTGGGCAGGCGCTCGATACCGCTGTAAACGAGGTCTACTCCGTCACGGCCTCCTCCTACACTCCAGATGACGTCGAGGATCTGATTTCGACGATCAACACCTATGCAGCGCTGAAAACATCGGAAGATCGAATTTTCTCTCTGACCGATGCGACGGGAAATCATGTGGCTGGAAACATCCGCGCACCGTTAATGGCCGACGGGTTGGCAAGCCTCGGCGCCAGTGACGTCAAGCTTGAGGGCGATACGATGTACCGCGTTCGTGCGGGATCGGTCGGGGGATACCGGCTTGTCGTCGGTCAAAGTTTTGCCGAAACTGACGATCTGGAAGAGGTCGCCCTTATCAGCTTTGCATGGGCGCTTGTGATCATCGTGTTTATCGCCATCGCCGGAGGTGTGTTTCTGGCATCCCGAGCGCAAAAACGCCTGGATGGCATCGCCCGCACAATGGTCGATATTTCCAATGGGCAAATGCATGCGCGGATACCTTTGCTTTCCAACAATGACGATATCGATATCGTATCCAGGCAGATAAACCACGCGCTCGATCGCCTGGCGGGACTGGTCGAAGGGATGCGCCAGGTCAGCGCCGATATCGCTCACGAATTGAAAACACCTCTCAACCGTCTCAAGATGACCATCGAGGACGCCGCGACCATGAGCCAGAAAGGTTTGTCCGTCGATCAACAGTTGGCGGATGCGCTCGCGGAGAGTGATCAGATAAACGGAACTTTCGAGGCATTGCTGCGGATTTCGCAGATTGAGGCGGGCGCCCGAAAAACGCGTTTTGCACCCGTCGATCTGACGGAAATTCTAAGCGTCGTGGCCGAGATATATACCGGTGTCGCGGAGGATAACGGCCAGACGCTCAGGCTTGAGCTCAGAACACCGCATCCGGCATTCACGTCAGGCGATCGGGAGCTTCTGATCCAACTCTTCGTCAATCTGGTGGAAAATGCGATCAATCACTGCCCCGCCGGAACGTCAATCAACCTGTTTCTCGCTTTAGAAAACGGGCTCTTGGTCGGTGCGGTCAGTGACAACGGTCCCGGTATCCCGACGGGTGAGCAAGAAAAAGTCTTCCGCAGGCTTTACCGCCTGGACAAGAGCCGCACGACACCAGGGAGCGGATTGGGCCTGAGCCTCGTGAAAGCCATTTGCGATCTTCACTCCGGTCGCCTCAACGTCCATGACAACGCACCCGGCCTGACGATCTCGGTTGCGTTTCAAAAATTGTCACAAATAACAAACTGAGACGCTGCGCATCGTTTGGATCATCAATCTCCATAGCGGGAATGAAGGCGACGACTGGACAAGGAGGAAAATGGCCCTGATCGTCTTGGCCTAACCCATATCGACTTTCCGATATTCGCATCAAACCGGCTCACTCTGGCCGAAAGCAATAAACGGATCGACATCATGCGGGATGCGCCCAATCCAATTCTCCCCCACTGCCGGGTCTAGTTCCCACCGCACATTCAGGTGAGCGAGGATGGCTTCCGTGCCTCGTTGTTTTCCTTTGCCATAACCTCAAGTTTGGTATGCCGGCATTTTTTTCGCTCTGCTCAGCGGGCGGCAGAATGCTAACATTCCCGGAATAACAACGGGAACGTGGCCGAAACCGGAAGCTCCGACGGCCAATTCACACCAAAGCGGTTCGACCGAACGACCAGCCCGCGAAAGCGGCGCGCGGACTACTGTTGCATGGGGATCAAGATGATATGGACGGTGGCATCCTTTATGCCGGGGACGAAGATCGACTGTGCGTCGAACCAGGCACGGCGAAACCCGTAATGACGGCGACGTCGGACAAGGTGCTCATTCGCCTTTCGTCGCTGAGCAAGCACTACGGAACGCACACCGTTCTCGATGGCATCGATCTTGAAGTGCGCTCCGGCGAGGTGCTTGCCATTATCGGGCCGAGCGGTTCGGGCAAGAGCACGCTTCTGCGCTGCATCAACTATCTCGAGCCGCCGGATGGCGGCACCATCACCATCGGCGCGACGACGATCGATGCGACGAGACCGGCGGCACGCGCGGAGCTTTCCGGCCTTCGCCGACGCGTCGGCATGGTGTTCCAGTCCTTCAATCTCTTTCCGCATATGTCGGTGCTGCGCAATGTCAGCCTGGCGCAGGAGCGGGTGCTTGGCCGCAGCCGCAAGGATGCCGACGAGCGCTCCATGCAGCTTCTGACGCGTGTCGGTCTCGCCGACAAAGCCGGGCAGTTTCCTGTCCGTTGTTCCGGCGGCCAGCAGCAGCGTATCGCCATCGCCCGTTCGCTGGCGCTCGATCCGGAAATCATGCTGTTCGACGAGCCCACATCGGCGCTTGATCCGGAACTCGGCCTCGAAGTTCTCGCCGTCATGCGCGAGCTTGCCGAAAGCGGCATGACGATGATCGTCGTTACCCACGAAATGGGCTTTGCCGAGAACGTGTCCGATACGGTGATGATCATGGCGGATGGCCATATCATCGAGAAAGGCCCGTCCAAGGAGGTTATGCGCAATCCGCAACAGGAGCGCACCAGGCGCTTCCTTCGCGCGGTGCACGACCGATGAGCATGACGGACCTGTTGCCCCTTCTGCGCGGGCTGAGCTGGACGATCGCGCTGACGGCCGGGGCGTTTCTCATCGGCGCGGTGCTCGGCGTTCCGCTGCTCGCGGCCCGTCAGAGCAGGCTTCTGCCGCTGCGCGTCCTCGCAATGGTCGTTATCCAGATCGTCCGCGCCGTGCCGCCCATCCTCTGGCTGTTCATCATCTTCTTCGGTCTTGGAATGGGCTTCATGCCGATCAGCCCTTTCAATGCGGCGCTGATCGGGCTTGGGCTGATTGCGGCGGCGAACATGGCGGAAATCTACCGCGGCGCCGTGGCCTCCATTCACCATGGTCAATGGGAAGCGTCCACAGCGCTCGATCTCGGCCGATGGTCGACCTTCCGCGACATCGTAGCGCCACAGGCCTTCCGGGTCGCGCTGCCATCGGCGGCCAGCTACCTGATCGGCCTCATGAAGGAAACGGCGGTTGCCTCGGCCATCGGGGTTGCCGAGCTCGCCTATCAGGGCAACCAGCTCTCGCAATTGACCTATCGCGGCCTTGAGGTGTTTGCGCTGGTCGGCCTGTTCTATGTGCTGCTCAGCCTGCCGATCGCCGGGCTCTCGCGCATGGCCGATGGTTATCTCCAGGCGAGGGTGGCGCGCTGATGTTTCCGACCTATGACGAAATCTCCGCCTGGTTGCCCGATCTTCTCAGCGGGCTGTCGATCAGTCTGCAGGTGACGGCTCTCAGCCTCGCGATCGGCATTCCCTTCGGTCTTCTCCTGGCATTGGGCGTGCTGGCGAAAAGCCGGGTCGTGAAAAGCCTCAGCCTGTTTTTTGTCGAGATCGGCCGCGGCGCTCCGGCCCTCGTGCTCCTGCAGTTCATCTATTTCGGATTGCCGACGACGGGGCTGACGCTTGGCTCCTATACGGCTGCGGTGATCGCGCTTGCCTGGAACACCGGCGCCTATACCAGCGAGATCATTCGCGCCAGCTTGCAGTCCGTCGCCCATGGCCAGCGGGAGGCTGCGATCGCCCTTGGCCTCAATCGCCTTGACGAACTGCGTTACGTGCTGCTGCCGCAGGGGCTGCGCGTGGCCCTTCCAGCGCTGCTGGGCTTTTCGATCCTGATTTTCCAGGGCACGTCGCTCTGTTTTACCATCGCCCTGCCGGAACTGGTCAGCCGTGCCTATGAGATCGGCTCCACGACCTTCCGTTACTTCCCGGCGTTGCTCTGCGCCGGCGTACTCTACGCCAGCATTTCCATTCCCGCCGCTCTCCTCGTCAATCACGTCGAAAAGCGTGCGGGCCTCTACGCCCACCGTTGAACCTCTGTCGAAAGGATATCTGCATGCCCGCAATGACCTTCACCAAGCACACTCTTCTCGCCGGTATCGCCGGATTGATGATCTCGGCTCCGGTCGCGTTCGCACAGGACTGCACGCCGAAGCACCAGTTCAGCACGGTCGAGGCCGGCACCCTGACGGTCGCGGTGACCACCTACGCTCCGCACTCCTTCGTGGATGAGGGTGGCAACATGAAGGGGATCGATGGCGACATCGCCGCGGAATTCGCCAAGCGCGAGTGCCTGAAGGTCAAGGCCGTGGCCGTCGATCCCGCCGCCGCCATCCAGTATGTGCTCTCCGGCCAGGCGGACATCACGACCGGTGACTGGTACCGCACGGCCGAGCGCGCGAAGGTGATGAGCCTTTCCGCGCCGCTCTACACCGACCAGATGGGCATCTACTCCAAGGAAGATTTCAAGAAAGTCTCCGATCTCGAAGGCAAGCAGGTCGGCACGGTTCAGGGCTACCTCTGGGTTGCTGACCTCAAGACGCTGCTGGGTGGCTCGCTCAAGCTCTATCCGAATTCGGTCAATATGCAGCAGGACCTGAAGTCGGGCCGTATCGATGTGGCCGTCGATGGCTATTCGACCGGTGTGGTGGCCGCGCAGAAAGGCGCGCTCGGCGATATCAAGGTCAATGTCGCGGCAGCCGATGATCGTGTGAAGGCGACCAAGGAAGCGGCACAGGCTGCTTTCCCCTATTCGCTCAACGCCAAGGAACTGGGCGTCGCGCTTGATGCCGGGATCGCGGAGATGCATGCTGACGGCACGATCGTCACCATCCTCAAATCCTATGGCCTTGACGGCACGGCGGCCGAAACAGGCGCACCGCGCCTCGTCGAGTAAACGGCTATGGCGGGGGATAGCCTCCTCCGCACACCCCAGACATCGAAATCGGAGAGAACAACGATGACTGTCTATACGGTCACGCGCAAAACCCAGTCTTGGTACGGCGAGCAGATCGGCATTCTGATCCTCGATGCGGCCTATCCCTGTGTGCCGGGCAATGTCGGCAATGCGACGACCTATAACTATCCGGTGCGCTTTCAGGAAGTGCGCGGCGCCTCGATCGACCGGCTGCTCAACCAGCGCGATCCGGCCTTGAAGGAGGTCTTTATCGAGGCGGCGGTGGAATTGCAGAACCGGGGCGTCAAGGCGATTACCGGCGCTTGCGGTTTCATGGCCTATTTTCAGGAAGAGGTCGCCGCTGCGGTCGATATTCCGGTCTTCCTTTCCAGTCTGATGCAGATCCCCTTCATGCACGCCCTTTGCGGTGGCCGGGTGGGCGTGATCACCGCCAATGCCTCGCGGTTGACCGGGCGCCATTTCGCCGCGTGCAATGTCGGCGATCATGTGCCGCTGGCGGTGGCCGGCATGGAAGGACAGGTGGAATTCCGAGAAGCCATTCTCGAAGAACGCGGCACGCTGGATTCCACCGCGATAGAGCGGGAGGTGACGGAAGTGGCCCGAAAGCTGGTTGCCGAAAATCCCGACGTCAAATCGATCCTGCTCGAATGCAGCGACCTGCCGCCCTATGCTCACGCGGTACAGGCAGCCACGGGACGCCCGGTCTTCGACTTCATAACGATGATCAATTACGTGCAGCAGAGCACGGCGCGTCGTCCTTACATCGGCGCGATGTAACGCGCCGGAGCCATATTGAAACCGGCGCGCGGTCGCTCATGAAGTCGTGCGCCGGCGTCTCTGCAATTCGTCATCCCGCGCCGATCGTCCAGGCGTCGGCATTCTGCTCGATCAGCCAGTCGCGAAAAAGCTCGGCGCCGCGTTTCGGCGGTCGCTGCGCCGGCATGATGAGATGCACAGCCAGTCCTGATCGATAGGTTTCGGTCAGCGGCGCGACGAGCCTGCCGGCCAGCAGATGTTCATGCACCAGATGCTTCCAGCCAAGCGCGATGCCCTGGCCGCGCACCGCCGCCTCGATCGAGCCCAGCGCATCCGTAAAGACAAAATCCTGCCTGAGCTTCGCTACCGGAACCGACTGCCGCTCCAGCCATTCCCGCCATGCGAGCCGGGTGCGATGCCGTTCCTCGAAATTCAGAAGCGTATGCTGAAGCAGATCGGCCGGTTCGCGGATCGGCCCATTCTCGCGCAGATAGTCCGGGCTGCAGACCGGCAGCACTTCTTCTGTCACGAAATGCCAGGAATGGATGCCCGGCCATTTGCCTTTGCCCAGCCGCGCCGATACATCGATGTCCTCCTCGATCAGATCCTGGTCGTCGCGGCTGCTTTCCTCGATGCGCAGCGACACGTCCGGATGCTTCGCCTTGAAGTCCTTCAATCGCGGCAACAGCCAGAGCTGCACGAAGGACGCGGAGAAGGACACGCGCACGATGTCGTTGGAGTGCTTCTTCTGGAGAGATGAAATGACCATGTGCAGATGGTCGAAGGCTTCCTGGGTTTCCTTGTAGAGCCGGAGCCCATCGGCCGTCAGTTCCAGCCGCGTGTGTTCCCGGCGAAAAAGTTTCAGGCCCGTCGCCTCCTCGAGCAGCCGGATCGTCTTGCTGACGGCCGGCTGGCTGATGTTCAGCTCCTGCGCAGCAGCGGTGAAGCTACGGCGACGCGCGGCGGCTTCGAAGCAGAACAGGTAGTTGGCGGACGGGATGAGCGAGCGGAGTCGGTGCATAATTTCAAGTTATGCCCCTCCGCAGTTTTTAGCAAGATTACAGATGCATGAGGCCTTTGTACGGTGGGTCAAACCAATTCGAAGGAACCACTCCATGCAAACTCATGCTCGCGCTGTTGTCATCGGCGGCGGTTGCGTCGGCGCCGCCATTCTTTACGGTCTCACCAAACGCGGCTGGACCGACGTCGCGCTTCTGGAGCGGACCCAGTTGACGGCAGGCTCCACCTGGCATGCGGCCGGCCTCATCCCCTCCTATGCCCGCAGCATCAATATCGGCCGGATGATCGCCAAGACGATCGAGATCTACGAAGGACTGGAAGCGGAAACCGGACAGCATGTCGGCTGGCACAAATGCGGCCAGTTGCGCATCGCCAACACGCGCGACCGTCTCGACGAATACAAGAGCTATATGAGCGTCGCCGCCGTGCAGGGCATCCGCGCCGAACTGGTGACGCCCGACGAGGCGCGCGCCCTCTGGCCGCTGCTCGAAAACAACAAGGACATGCTGGCCGCCCTCTATCATCCCGACGACGGCCATATCGCCCCCGCCGACGTCACGCAGGCCATGGCCAAGGGCGCCCGCGACCGCGGCGCGAAAATCCATCTCAACACCGAGGTAAAGGGCTTCGAGCGTCTGGCCGGCGGCGAATGGAAGATCATCACCAACAATGGCGAGATCATCTGCGAGCACATCATTTCCGCCACCGGCAATTATGCCCGCCAGACGGGCGCCATGCTTGGCCTGGAAATCCCGGCGATCCCGATCCTGCATCAATACTGGATCACCGACGCCGTGCCGGAGATCGTCGAGCGCAAGCGCCTGGGCCTGCCTGAAATGCCGATCCTGCGTGACGAGGGCTTCGAGGGCTATCTGCGCGAAGAGGGCGACGGCCTGATGTTCGGTCCCTACGAGAAGACGGAGCATCTTAAGCTCTTTGCCGAGAACGGCGTGCCCGAATGGTTCGGCGCCGATCTGGTGGAAGAGGATTTCGACGCCGTGGCGTGGAACTGGGAAGCGGCCATGGAGATGGTGCCGGCGCTCGGCCGCGTCGGCATCAAGGCGAATGTGCGCGGTCCCTTCCAGATGACGGCGGACGAACTGCCGCTGGTCGGTCCGGCCTGGGGACTGGAGAATGTCTGGATCGCCGAAGGCGTGCCGGGCGGCATCCTCTGGGGCGGGGCCATCGGCTATTACCTGTCCGAGCGCATCGTCGAAGGGGTCAACAGCCTCGATACGTCCGAACTGGATCCGCGCCGCTTCGGTACCTATGCCAACAAGGAGTGGACGCGCCAGAAGGTCAGGGAAAGCTGGGGCACCCATGCCGAGCTGCATTTCCCCGGTCAGGACATGCCCGCCGCCCGTCCGCAGAAGACCGCCCCGTCCTACGATATCCTGTCGCAGCGCGGCGCCGTCTGGGGCGTCCTGAACGGCTGGGAAGTGCCGAACTGGTTCGCGCCCGAAGGTGTCGAGGCCAAGGACCAGTATAGCTGGCGCTGGACGCAGAAGGGCCATTACGTCGCCGAGGAGGTGCGGGCGGTGCGCGAGGCGGTCGGCCTCGTGGAAATGACGCCGATGACGAAATTCGAGGTTTCCGGTCCCGGTGCGGAAGCCTGGCTCGATGGCATCCTCGCCAATCGGCTGCCGAAAATCGGCCGTGTCAATCTCAGCCATCATTTGACGAAAACCGGCGGCGTACAGGCCGAATACGTGGTGGCGCGACTGGAAGACGGCAGCTTCTACCTGATCTCGACGCCGCGCGCCGAACGCTGGAATTTCGACGACCTGTCGAAGCTTCTGCCCGGGGACGGCAGCGTGCAACTGCGCAACGTCACCAATGAGCGCGGCTGCTTCACCGTCGTCGGCCCGAAGGCCCGCGAGGTGCTGCAGGGCCTCACCGAAACGGATCTGTCCAACGAGGCATTCCCCTGGTTCGGCGTCAAATCCGCCACGGTCGGCCTTGCCAGCGACGTGCGCATGTTGCGCGTCAACTACGAGGGCGAACTCGGCTGGGAGCTTTACCATCCGCTGCCCTATCAGCGGCAGCTGCTCCAGGCGATTCTCGCGGCGGGCGAAGCGCACGGCCTGCGCCTCATCGGCTATCACGCGCTGGAATCGCTGCGCCTGGAAAAATCCTACCGCGCCATGTATCGCGACATGAACCCGGAACTGACCGCCTGGGAAAGCAGCCTCGACCGCTTCATCCGTCTCGACAAGGGCGATTTCATCGGCAAGGCCGCGCTCGTTCGCCAGCAACAGGAAGGCGTCAAGCAACGGTCGGTGACCATCGCTATCGATACCGAGGATGCAAGTTCCCTGATTCATGAAGGCGTCTATCATGACGGCAAGCTGGTCGGTCGCATCACTTCCGGCAGCTATGCCTATACAGTCGGTCACGACATCGCTTTCGCGCTGCTGCCGGTCGAACTCGGCGCGCCGGGCACGGAACTGGAGGTGCCGATCCTTGGCGAGATGCGCAAGGCGCGGGTGATCGCTGAATCGCCTTATGACCCTGAAGCCCTGCGCGGCCGTATGTGACGAATTCGAGAGGAATTGATACGATGAAAATTCTAGTCCCGGTCAAGCGCGTGGTCGACTACAACGTGAAGATCCGCG
>CAMFHE010000020.1 GCA_945952045.1 uncultured Rhizobium sp. | reverse complement strand
TCCATCATCTTGAACATCGGCTTGGTGATGAAATAGAACCAGCCCCAGTCGATCATGCGGTCGAAACGGGGAATGGAATATTCCGCCTCGTAACGGTCGATGACCGGAACTTCCTTGGCGCCGGCGAAGACCAGGTTCTTGACCTCGACCGACTGGCCGGCGGCCAGCGACACGGCGTCGTCCTTGAAATCGGCCTGATAGCGCGGCTGGCCATCGGTGAAATGCGAGAAGCGGGCGTCATAGGCCGTGGTCTGCGGCGGAATGATCGCGGCGGCCCAATACTTGTCGGTGATGCCGAGCCAGCCGCCGGTCGCCTTGTCGAGCGCAACTGGGGCTTCCTCGACCTTGGAATACTTGGTCTCGTTAAGGCCCTGCTCGCCGAACACGCCGATGAAGCCTTCGTGCAGCACGTAGACGGAGGGCGTTGTCGGCTTGTTGTAGCGGGTGACGCGGCCATAGCTGGAAAGCGCCACGGCATCGGTGCCGCCATTCGTCACCTTGTCGGTAACGGTGAACATGTAGCGGTCGTCGACGGCGATGGTGCGGGCGAAGGTGACGCCCTTTTCATTGGTATAGGTCAGCGTCACCGGCGTGGTTTCGGTGAGCTTGGCGCCTTCGGGCGCAGTCCATACGGTGGTCGGGCCCGGCAGCGTGCCGGCATTGGCGTCCGGAACATAGCCGATTTCGGCGAAATAGCCGTCATGCGTGTCGGCCGGATTGAACAGCGTGATGATCGGGCTGTTCGGCTCTACGGTCTCGCGATAGGCCTTGAGCTTCAGGTCGTCGAAACGCGCGCCGGTCAGGTTGATCGAGCCGATGACCGACTTGGTGTCGATGGCAAGGCGCGGCGTCTTGGCCAGCGCTTCCTCGCGCGAGGCAGTTGCCTGCGCCTGGGTTTGGCCGGGCAGGGCGCCTGATGTCGATGCCGCCGGCGTCGTCGTGCCGTCGGCAGCCGTCGTCGTGGTCTGCTGCGTCGCCTGCTGCGCCTTCAGCGCTTCGTCCGCGAGGCGCTGCTTTTCGAGGCGCGGGTTCATGTAAAGGAACTGCCAGGCCAGAACGATGAGCACGGAAAGGGCAATCGCCACGAAATAATTTCGATTTTTTTCCATCATACCTTCCTGGGTCGTCCGGCGTCGGACGGCTGGGTGCTATTGTCAGTTTCCGGCAATGGCGAGCGCGACGGCTCGGACCTTTTGGAAAAATGTCTCTGCCTATTTGCAATGCGTCCGTTCAGCTCGGCGGAAAGGGAAGCGAAGGACGCTTTCAGCACGTCCCGCCGGGCGACGACCACATAGTCATGTCCGGGCTGCATTGCAAACTGGGCGGAAAGCCGCACGGCTTCCTTGAGGCGGCGTCGCATCCGGTTGCGCTCGACCGCATTGCCCTGTTTTTTGGTAACGGTAAAACCGACGCGTGGCGCGTCGCTCTGTGCCTGCGTCAGGGCATTTGCCCCGGTTTGCGCCTGGGCGCGATCGAGGACTTCGAGGAGGAAGAATTTCCCCTTCCTTTTCTCGCCGTTGCGAACGGCAAGAAACTGCGGCCGGCTTTTCAGCCGCCCGGCAGTCTTGTCTTTGACATCATGCGTCATGTGCCCGCAACTCGCATCGGGCAGCGTCCGGCTTTAGGCCGAAAGACGCTTGCGGCCGCGCTGACGGCGAGCCGACAGAACCAGGCGACCGCCCTTGGTGGCCATGCGTGCACGGAAACCGTGGCGACGCTTGCGAACGAGCTTCGAGGGTTGGAAAGTACGCTTCGACATTTATTTAATACCGCGGTGTGCGGCCCTTCTTGGATTTGCATTGCGCAAATAGCGTTTGGAAAAGACGCACGACCTTGACCAGCCTGAGGCATGGCGACAGGACCGAACGTTGCGCGCCTTATAGGGATGACGCGCCTCAAAGTCAATCGAAGCGGCGCCGGTCCGGCTTTTGGCCGTCGCGGCAAGGCCTATTAACGATTGTCGGTTGTCTCGATCGTACGTCCCCTGGTTTTAAATGACCGAAAACTCCCCAAAATTGGGGAGAATGGCCGCAGTTTCAGGCGCTAGAACAGTCATCCGGCTGCAACCGTCACTTAACGAATTCATGTCAATTGTAAGAAAATTGACCGTGTTGGCATTGGGGGTCAACGGTCTCGCCTGGGGAGAATGCGCAAGTGAGAATACGAGGGAAGATCAACCTGCTGGTCGTGGTCATGGGCTTTGCCGCCCTTGTCATCGGCGCTACCGCATTGTTTGCGATCAGCGAATACGACCGGCGCGCCGGTGAATACAATCTCGCCTCCGAGCGCGCCTTCCAGGGCGAGCGGCTCAACCGCTATGTGACCGCCGTCGTCATGGAAGCCCGCGGTGTCTATGCCGCGAAATCGCCTGAGGAGGTCAAGAAATTCGCCGATGGCATATTGTCCAACCTCGACAAGATCGACGACGTGCTCGGCGAATGGCGGGCGCTTCTGACGCCTGTCCAGGCCGAAGCGATGAAGGATGTGTTCGACGGCGCCAAGGGCTTCCGCACCTTCCGCGCCGAAACAGCGCGCCTGGGAACCCAGGTCAGCGCCGCCGCCGCCAACGAGCAGGGCAACAACGAAGCCAATCGCGCCAACCGCAAGGCCTTCCAGGCGGCCATCGACAAGATCGTGGCCACAGACCGGTCGACGCTGGACGAACAGAAGGCGGCGCTCGACGATTTCCGCCAGATGGTCTTCCTTCTGGTCGCCGGCATGACCGTCATCGGCATCGGCGCCGGCGCCGGCATGGGCGCTTATATCGGCACGCATCACCTGAGTTCGCCGATCCGTGGCGTCACCAACGCCATCGGCGAAGTCGCCCGCGGCAATTTCGACGTCGCCATCCCGGCCAGAAAACCCGCCGACGAGATCGGCGAGATGATGACGGCGCTGGAAGTGTTCAAGGAAAACGGTCTGGCCGTCCAGCGCATGAATGCTCAGGAAACGGCCATGCGCGCCCGCTCCGACGATCTCCAGGCCAGCATGTCGCAGGTGGTGGGTGCCGCCGCAGCCGGTGATTTCTCGCGCCGCATCGACAAGGATTACCAGGACGAAAACCTCAACCGCTTCGCCCGCAACATTAATGAGTTGCTGACGTCGGTCGATGCCGGCATCGGCGAGACGCGCCGCGTCATCGGCGCGCTGGCGGAAGGAGACCTCACGCAATCCATGCGCGGCCAGTTCCAGGGCGCCTTTGCCGACCTGCAGCGCAACGTCAACACGACGCTCGCCACGCTTCAGGACACGATGCGCCAGGTGGGGCAGACGACCGGCTCGATCAACGCCAACACCAATGAAATGCGCTCCGCCAGCGACGACCTGTCGAAGCGCACCGAACAGCAGGCGGCTGCGCTGGAGCAAACCTCCGCCGCGCTGGATGAAATCACCGCCGTTGTGCGCAATTCCAGCGATCGCGCCCAGGAGGCGACGACGATGGTGACCGAGGCCAAGCGCAACGCCGCCCAGTCGGCAGTCGTTGTGCGCAACGCCGTCGACGCCATGGGCCGCATCGAGCAGGCCTCGCGTGAAATCAGCCAGATCATCAACGTCATCGACGAGATCGCCTTCCAGACCAACCTGCTGGCGCTCAATGCCGGCGTCGAAGCCGCACGCGCCGGCGAAGCCGGCAAGGGCTTTGCGGTCGTTGCCCAGGAAGTGCGCGAACTGGCGCAGCGTTCCGCCACCGCCGCCAAGGATATCAAGGGCCTGATCACAAAGTCCGGCGACGAGGTGCAGACCGGCGTCAAGCTGGTGCAGGCGACCGGCGAGGCGCTGTCCGGCATCGAGGTGCAGGTCAACGGCATCAACGACCACATCCATTCGATCGCCACCTCGGCGCGCGAACAGTCGACCGGGCTGCAGGAGGTCAACACCGCCGTCAACCAGATGGATCAGGTGACGCAGCAGAATGCGGCGATGGTCGAGGAAACCTCTGCCGCCACCCACAAGCTGTCGCAGGAAGCATCGAGCCTCGTCAGCCTCGTCGCCCGTTTTCGTGTCGACAACGGCAGCGAAGCCCGCATCGCCGTGGCAAGCGTCGAGGAACATCGCAGCGTCGCCTCGCCGGCGCGGCGGATGATGGGCAATGTCGCCCGCGCCTTCGGCGGCGGATCGGCCGCAGCCGCTCAGCAGAGCTGGGAAGAGTTCTGACGTCGGTCGATTTGGCGAAGAATGGAGATGAAGAGGCCCGTCGCTGATTGCGGCGGGCCTTTTGCCATCTGAGGTATGGTTGGAAAACGCCGGCGGCTTGCTCTATGATGGGCGCGTTCGCCGGGCGTTGGTTTCCATGACGGTTCTTGCCATCGCCCGTACCAGCACCGCGACGGATGGAGAAACCGATGCCGGAAAGCGCTGTGGCGCCCCTTGCTTGCAATGGCCGTCTGAAGCCGGGCCTGCGAGGCCTGTTTGCCGGACTGTCGGGCAAATTGCTGCTCTTGACCGTTATCTTCATCATGCTCGCCGAAGTGCTGATCTTCGTGCCGTCGATCTCGACCATGCGGCTGCGCTGGCTGCAGGACCGGCTGAACACCGCCGCTGCCGCCGGCATCGTCATCGACGGGCTGCAAGCCTCTGATCTGCCGCGCGGGCTGCAGGACGATACGCTGGTCGCCACCGGCACGCGCGCCATCGTGCTGCGCAAGGACGGCACCTCGCGGCTGCTTGCCGCCACCGATATGCCCAACGCCGTCGACGGCCAGTATAATCTCGCCGAAACCACCAGCTGGGGATCGATGTGCGATGCGCTCGGCACGCTTCTCTTTGGCGGCAATCGCATCATTCGCGTCTACGGGCCGATCGGCGACAGCAGCATGACCATTGAGCTGGTCATGAGCGATGCCAGCCTGCGCCGGGCCATGCTGACCTATTCGGGCAATATGCTGGCCGTCTCCGTGCTGATTTCGCTGATCACGGCGACGCTGATCTTCTTTGCCATCAACCGGCTGCTGATTCGTCCGATCCGGCGGTTGACGCTGAGCATGCAGGATTTTTCCGAACAGCCGGAAGATCCCGCCCGCATCATGGTCGCCGAGCCCGGTCGCGACGAGCTGGCGCTGGCCGGCCTGCATCTGGCCGCCATGCAAAGCCATCTGCAGCATACGTTGAAGCAGCAGAAAAACCTTGCCGATCTCGGCCTCGCCGTCTCCAAGATCAATCACGATATGCGTAATATTCTGGCCTCTGCACAGCTGATGTCGGACCGGCTGGTGGATGTCGACGACCCCATGGTCAAGCGCTTCGCCCCGAAACTCCTCCGCACCATCGACCGCGCCGTCGGCTATACCAGCGAAGTGCTGGCTTACGGGCAGGCCGCGGAGGCTGCGCCGCGGCGCAAGCCGGTGTCGCTGGCCGCGCTGGTGCAGGAGGTGCGTGAACTGCTCGCGATCGAGGCCGAGACCGGCATCGAGTTCGTCGAGTTGGTCTCGGCCGAACTGGTGGTCGATGCCGATGGCGAGCAATTGTTCCGCATCGTCCACAATCTCTGTCGCAATGCGCATCAGGCGCTTCTGGCCCCAAGACCGGCCGAATCATCCGATCCACGACGAATCACTGTCTCGGCGCAGCGAATCGGCAGCGTCGTCAGCATCGATATCGACGATACCGGGCCGGGCATGCCGGCCAAGGCGCGTGAAAACCTGTTTTCCGCCTTCAAGGGCTCGGCCCGCTCGGGCGGCACCGGCCTTGGCCTCGTCATCGCCCGCGAACTCGTGCTCGCCCATGGCGGCACGATCGCACTTGCCGAGAAACCGGGGCCCGGCACACTGTTCCGCATCGAGATCCCCGACCGGCCGGTTTCGCTGCAGGATTACCGCGCCCGCGCCTGAGCGGAACAGGCTTCTGAAAAAAATGAAGCTTTTTTGAAATAAGGGGTTGCAATCTCCCCGATGACGTTTTAGAGAACCGCCATCGCAGACGGCAACGCCGCTGCACAGCGCACCCGTAGCTCAGCTGGATAGAGCACCAGACTACGAATCTGGGGGTCAGGAGTTCGAATCTCTTCGGGTGCGCCATTTCTCTTTCCCTTGAAAAATAGATAAAGATATCCGTCACTTGATGGATATCGGCCGATCGTTCGGCGATACGGTTTCCCGTCTCTCGACAGCGCGCCGGACCTCAGGCGATGACCATGCGTCATGTCCGCCAAGGCCATCAGCAGGGCAGGATTTTGGCGTCGAAAGCTGCGCGCCGCTGCGCGGTAAAACGGGCGACGCTGCCCGCGGTCAAGCTCCGCACCAGCATGCACTTTTAAGAGTCGAGACAGCGTCCGGAAACCGTACCGGTCCGGCGCGCCGGGATAGGTTTGCCGATGCTCCGGCTGGAAACTTTCGCCTCGTCTACAAGGGTTGGCGCTGCATGCAGATATCGCTTATCGCCAATGTGGGCGCCGCATGTGCCGATGCCGGGCAGTCTCCTGCATGAAGAACGTTCTCCTGACCGGTGCGACGGGTTTTGTCGGACGACATATTCTGAATGTGCTCGCTGGCGATGGATACCGGGTGCGCGCCGTCGTTCGGCAAGGCCGCGAGCAGGGGCTTGAAGGGCATCCCGGCATCGCTTCGATCGTGACGACGCCGTCGCTTTTCCACGAGGACGAGGCATGGTGGAGCCGCGCTGCCGAAGGCATGGACACGGTGATCCATGCGGCATGGTATGCGGTCCCCGGCCGATATCTGCATGCGCCGGAGAATCTCGATTGCCTGAGCGGCACAGTCGAGATGGCCAAGGGATGCATAAGCGCTGGCGTGGCCCGCTTCGTGGGCATCGGGACCTGCTTCGAATACGACCTTTCGGCCGGCGATCTCTCCGTTGAAACGCCGCTGAGGCCGCAGACGCTGTATGCGGCGGCAAAAATGTCGACCTATGCCTGCCTGTCGAACTGGCTGCCAGCCGCCGGCATGGCGTTCGCATGGTGCAGGCTGTTTTACCTTTACGGGCCGGGCGAGGACGAGCGGCGCTTCGTGCCCTATCTTCGCGCCTGCCTTTCCAGCGGCAAGACCGCCGATCTGACGAGCGGCGCGCAGGTTCGCGACTATCTCGATGCGCGCGACGCAGCGGCCGGGATCGTCGATGTCGCGCGCGGCGCGCGTACCGGCCCGGTGAATATCTGCTCCGGCGTACCGATCACAATTCGCGAACTGGCCTTCAGCATCGCAGCCGAATACGGCAGGCCCGACCTTCTCAATTTCGGCGCCCGCCCGGATAATTCCTTCGATCCTCCCCGTATTGTCGGCGTCCCGTGACCTTAGAAGAAACCGAGATTCCCATGACCACCGCACCCAGCCAACGCGTTCTTTACGAACAGAATGATTTTCCGGCCTTTCAGAACCGCATGTATCCCAGCCGCGACGATGCGCGCGACTGCCCGCGCGGCGATCTGCGCATCGTCGAGGATCTGGAAACGGGCCTCGTCTACAATGCCGCGTTTCGGCCGGAGGTCATGAATTACGACGCCTTCTATCAGAACGACCAGAGCACGAGCACGATCTTCCAGGCGCATCTCAACGATGTCGCCGGCATCGTCCGGCGCACGATGGGCCTGACCTCGCTGGTCGAGGTCGGCTGCGGCAAGGGCATGTTTCTGGACCTCCTGACGTCGCAAGGCGCCGATATCATCGGTTTCGATCCCACCTATGAAGGCAGCGATCCGCGCATCCGCTGCGAATATTTCACGCAAGGCATCGGCATTGCCGGCGAGGGCATCATCCTGCGCCATGTGCTGGAGCATATCCCCGATCCGGTCTCCTTCCTGTTCGATATCGCCGCCGCCAACGGCAATCGTGGCCGCATCTATATCGAGGTTCCGTGCTTCGACTGGATCTGCGAAAACCATGTCTGGTACGATATCTTCCATGAGCATGTGAACTACTTCCGTCTGGGCGATTTCCATCGGATCTTCGGTTCGGTGGTGGAAAGCGGCCATGTGTTCGGCGGCCAGTATATTTACGTGGTCGGCGATCTGTCGTCGTTGCGCCGCCCGAAGATCGACGGTGAAGACCGTGTCGCATTCCCTGCGGATTTTTCCGATGGCCTTAAAAGCATCGGTTCCCTGACGCCCGCGCCCGCCATCATCTGGGGCGGCGCGTCGAAAGGCGTGATCCTGGCATTGATGTGTGAGCGCGCCGGACGGCCGGTCGAAACGGTCATCGATATCAGCCCGGCCAAGCAGGGGCTGTTTCTCGCTGCGACCGGCCTGCAGGTGCGCGCGCCGGCAGACGTGCTGCCGACGCTGGAGGAGGGGACGCCGATCTATGTCGTCAACTCGAACTATCTCGAAGAGGTTCGGGCGATTTCGCAAAACCGGCTGACCTACATCACCATCGACAAGACATCGCCTCGATCGGCGGCCTGAACCGGCGCTTGAGGCTAACTCCCACATGAATTTCTGGACGTGACATGAGCAACCTGACCCCTTTCGAAGCTGAATCCGCCGAGCGCGTGGCGCGTATCGGCGCGGATGCCGACATCAAGGAAATGACCGCCGGCTTTCTGCGGCGCTCGATCGAGCTGCAATATTCCTACAATTATTTCTGGATGGGGCGGCCGATCATCCAGTATCCGCAGGATATCGTGGCCATGCAGGAGATCGTCTGGAAAACCCGGCCCGATCTCATCATCGAAACCGGCGTGGCGCATGGCGGTTCGCTGATCCTCAGCGCATCTCTTCTGGCGCTGCTCGACATGACCGACGCCATCGAGAACAAGACCACGCTGGATGTCCTGCAGCCGCGCCGGAAGGTGCTCGGCATCGATATCGATATTCGCGAACACAACCGCGCGGCAATCGAAGCGCATCCGATGTCGAACCGCATCAGCATGCTGCAGGGATCGAGCGTTGCCGACGATATTTTGAGCCAGGTACGGGAGTTTGCCGCGCCGTTCGAGCGGGTGCTCGTCTGCCTTGACAGCAACCACACCCATGACCATGTGCTCGCCGAACTCGAGGCCTATTCGCCGCTGGTGACCGCCGACAGCTACTGCGTGGTCTTCGATACGGTCGTCGAGGATCTGCCGCAGGACATGTACCCGGATCGTCCGTGGAACAAGGGCGCCAATCCCAAGACCGCCGTCTGGGAGTTCCTCAAGACCCATCCCGAATTCGAAATCGACCGCGCCCTGCAGGACAAGCTGCAGATCACCGTTGCTCCCGATGGCTTCCTGAAGCGGATCGGATAAGACGGTCGACCCCAAGGGGGAACGGATTTCGACATAAAAAAACCCCGCCTGGCGCTGCCGGCGGGGTTTTCGTTTGTCGGTGTTGGATCGTTTACCGGTGTTTGGGAATACGCGGCAGGAAGATCGTCAGCAGGCCGAGCAGGGGCAGGTAGGAGCACAGGCGATAGACGAATTCGATGCCATGCGTATCGGCGAACACGCCGAGTGCGGCAGCCCCGAGGCCCCCGAAACCGAAGGCAAAGCCGAAGAAGATGCCGGCGATCATGCCGACGCGGCCGGGCACCAGTTCCTGGGCGAAGACGACGATGGCCGAGAAGGCCGACGCGAAGATCAGGCCGATCAGCACGACCAGCACGATCGTCCAGGCAAGGTTCGCGTAGGGCAGCATCAACGCGAAGGGAATGACGCCGAGGATCGAGAACCAGATGACGAAGCGCGCGCCGTAGCGGTCGCCGATCGGGCCGCCGAGAAAGGTGCCGACCGCGGCAGAGCCGAGGAACAGGAACAGCATCAACTGCGCATCGCGAACCGACAAAGCGAACTTGTCGATGACGTAGAAGGTGAAATAGCTCGACAGGCTCGACATATAGACGTTTTTCGTCGCCGTCAGCAGCACGAGGATCGCAAAAGCGATCGCCACCTTGTTCTGCGGCAGCGGCAGGGTGCGGCTCGGCGCCGTCTTCGAGGCGGTGGCGCGACGATGGGCGGCATACCAGCGGCCGACCCAGGTCAGGATCACCATGCCGAGCATGGCGATGGCCGAGAACCAGGCAACCGATTGCTGGCCAAGTGGCAGTACGACAAAGGCGGCGAGCAACGGCCCGATGGCAGAGCCGGCATTGCCGCCGACCTGGAACAGCGATTGCGCCAGGCCATGACGACCGCCAGAAGCGAGGCGCGCCACGCGCGAGGATTCGGGATGGAAGATCGCCGAGCCGAAACCGATCAGGCTGGCGGCAAACAGCAGCATCGGAAAGCTATGGGCTGAGCCGAGCAGAATCAGGCCGACCAGCGTGCTCGCCATGCCGACCGGCAGTGAAAACGGCATCGGCCAGCGGTCGGTGACGAGGCCGACCACCGGCTGCAGCAGCGATGCCGTCACCTGGAAGGTCATGGTCAGCAGGCCGATCTGCACGAAATCGAGCTGATAATTCTCCTTCAGCATCGGATAGAGCGATGCGAGAAGCGATTGCATGATGTCATTCAGCATGTGGCAGAAGCTGACCGCCACGAGAATGGAAACGGTGGTTTTTTCAAAGCGGGCCTCGTTGCCCGTGATCGCCGCCATGGCATGTCCTCCATCGATCCGCCGGGTATGAATGAAAATGCAGCGCCGGTCGCCTCATTGGCGAGAGAGAGCGCTGCGAAAGGCGGATACGTATCCGTTTGCGCTTGTAGCCGGCTTGTCTCTGGCCTGCTTTTGTGTTGTGGTCCAATTCTTTCGCGATTGGGCCAAACCATGAAAAAGCTGGCGCCGAACCTTCTTTCCGCACTCGACGAGAACCATTTTCGCTCGCTCGCGCGCATGGAAAGCTCCGATGCCGACGTTCTGGTCAATAGCAGCCAGTCGCCGGGCGGTTATCGTGTGCCGCTGCACCAGCATCGCCGCACGCAGATTCTCTGTGTCTATGAAGGCGTCGTCTTGGTCGGCACGCAGAAGGGGCGCTGGATGATCCCGCCCGGCCATGCGCTGCTGATCCCGCAGGGGCTTGGCCATACCGTTGAAATGCTGAGCGATGTCGTGATGCGCTCGCTCTATATCTCGCCGCGTCCGGAGCGCGTTCAGCATGCGGTGCCGAAGGTGCTGGCGGTAACCGACCTTGCCCGCAGCCTGCTGGCCGAGGCGGTGAAATTCGGCGATATCCCACCGGGCGAAGGCAAGGCGGCGCTGGTGCATGCGCTGCTGCTGGCGGAGATGGAAAGCCTGTGCGAGCGCCCGCTCGGCCTGCCGTTTCCGGCCGATGCGCGCCTTGCGGCGCTGTGCCGTCGTTATCTCGTCGATCCCGCCCCCGACGCGCGCATCGACGACTGGGCGGACGCCATGGCCATGAGCCGCCGCAGCTTCACCCGCTTCTTCCGTCAGGAAACAGGCCTGAGTTTCGTCACCTGGCGTCAGCAGGCCAGCGTCTTTGCCAGCCTGCCGAAACTGGCCGCCGGACGGCCGATCACGCATGTGGCGCTGGAGGCTGGTTATGAAAGCGTGCCAGCCTTCACCACCATGTTCAAGCGGGTGCTGGGCGCGCCGCCGCGTTCCTATCTGTGCAGCAGGAATGCAACGCCCGCCGCTTCGCTGCGTCCAAGGCTGCGCAAGACGCTGGAAAAGGCGTCTGCCCACGTTTAAGACTTGAACGCCTGTCGTCTCAGTGGAGTAAACCCGTGCTGTCACTCGCCTTGCAGCGGTTCCGGGAACAATGTGTCACGGTTTTGCGTCCCGATCGCCTGCGGCAGGTGGTGTCGATTGCGCTGCTTGCGCCGGCGCTGATCCTCTCCGGCTGCGGCGGACGGCCGATCGGGGTGATGACGCCGACCGGCGTCAGCCTGCCCGGTACGTCCGGCGTCGACATGCTGGTCGCGACGACGCGCGCGCCGTCCGAGGACGCCGCGATCCTGTTTTCCGGCGAGCGCGGCACCGGCCTGCGCCTCGACGCGGTGACCGTCTCGATCCCGCCCAAGGCCAATCGCGAGATCGGCCAGGTGCAGTGGCCGACAAAACTTCCCGGCGATCCGCTGAAGGATTTCACCACCGTCAGCGTCCAGCAGCTCGATGCCGGGCAGGGCGGCAAGACCTGGCTGAAGCAGCATCTGCCAAAGAACCGGCGCGTGATGATCTTCGTGCACGGCTTCAACAATCGGTATGAGGATGCGGTCTACCGTTTCGCGCAGATTGTTCACGACAGCGGCGCCGATGTCGCGCCCGTCGTTTTCACCTGGCCGTCGCGCGCCAGCATCTTCGACTACAACTACGACAAGGAAAGCACCAACTATTCCCGCGATGCGCTGGAGGAGCTGTTGCAGCTTGCCGCCGACGATCCCTCGGTCGGAGAGGTCACGGTCATGGCCCATTCGATGGGCACATGGCTTGCGATGGAGGCTTTGCGGCAGATGGCGATCCGCGACGGCCGCGTCTCGCCCAAGATCGGCAACGTCATCCTTGCTTCGCCCGATCTCGATGTCGATGTCTTCGGCCAGCAAATCTCGGCCTTCAAGGGCAAGGGACCGCATTTTACCATTTTCGTCTCGCAGGACGACCGCGCATTGCTCCTGTCGCGGCGGATTTCCGGCAATGTCGATCGCCTCGGCCAGATCGATCCCTCGGTCGAGCCCTATCGCTCTGCGCTGGAGCGGGCGGGCATCACCGTCATCGATTTGACCAAGCTGAAATCCGGTGACAAGCTCAACCACGGAAAATTCGCCGAAAGCCCCGATGTGGTGAAACTGATCGGCGACCGGCTGGTGGCCGGGCAGACGATCACCGACAGCGAAGTCGGCCTTGGAGAAGCGGTCGGTTCGGTGGCGCTGGGGGCGGCGCAGACTGTGGGTAATGCCGCAAGTGTCGCCGTCTCGACGCCGATTGCAGTGTTCGATCCGCGAACGCGCCGCAATTACGGCCGGCAGGTGGAGCGACTTGGCGCCTCGGTCGGCAATACGCTGACCTCGGTGGATACGGTCGGCACCTCCGTTGGCGAAACGGCGGAAGAGGCCTTGCCGCGCCGGAGAGGCGTTGCCGCCGATCCGGCCTGCTTCGTCATCCGCGACAAGGCGCGTGCCGACGCCTGCGACGGCCGGCGCTGACACGAAGTACCTATCTGCTTCACGCGACCATGCGCCGCTGCGCGCGGCGCAAAAAGCGATAGGCAATGGCCTCGATCTGATATATCAGCATCGTCATCAAGATGCCGGCGGCGTTCGCGCCGCTTCTGACGGGAGACGTTGAGCATGAGATGGAAACGCACGATCCAGCTTCTGGATGTTCATGCCGAAGGCGAAATCGGCCGGGTGGCGATCGGCGGCGTGCCGAAAATTCCCGGCAACACCGTGGCCGAACAGCTCGACTGGCTGAACAACGACCCCAAGGGCGATGCGCTTCGCCGCTTCCTGGTTCTGGAGCCGCGCGGCACGCCGATGGGCTCGGTCAATCTGCTGCTGCCGCCCAAGCATCCCGATGCCGACACGGCTTTCGTCATCCTTCAGCCCGACCAGGCCCATGCCAGCTCCGGTTCCAACTCGATCTGCGCGACGACTGCGCTGCTCGAGGCCGGCATCGTCGAGATGAAGGAGCCGGAAACCGTTGTGACGCTGGAAACGGCGGCCGGTCTGGTGAAGGCGGTTGCGACCTGCCGTGACGGTCGTTGCGAAAAGGTCAAGCTGACCATGGTGCCGGCCTTTGTCCACGAACTCGACGTCAAGCTGGATACGCCCGAATGGGGCACGATCACCGGCGATATCTGCTATGGCGGGATTTTCTACCTGCTGGTCGATGCCGATCAGGTGGGGCTGACCATCGCCCCCAGCGATGCCGCCGCGCTGGTCAAGGCCGGCATGATCCTCAAGGATATCGTCAATCGCACGATTTCGGTCGTGCATCCGGAGATCCCGGCGATCTCGGGCGTCGCCTATGTGATGTTCCGCGGCCGCGACGAAGACGGCTCGATGCGCACCTGCACGACGATGTGGCCGGGCCGCGTCGATCGCTCCCCTTGCGGCACCGGCAGCTCCGCCAATCTGGCGACGCTGCATGCGCGCGGTCAGGTGAAGGTCGGTGATACGCTGATCTCGCGTTCGATCATCGGTTCCGAATTTGAGGTCGGTCTGTCGGCGGAAACCACGGTTGCCGGCAAGCCGGCGATCATCCCGACGATTGCCGGACGCGGTTTCACCTTCGGCCTGCATCAGGTGGCGCTCGATCCGGCCGATCCGATGGCCGAAGGGTTTGCGCTGACCGATGTCTGGGGTCCGTCGGCCGGCGATATCCCGCCGCCGCGCAAGTAAGCGAACACATCATCGATAAGGCCACCGTGACTGTCACGGTGGCCTTTGTCGTTAGAGCGTGCTGGCCGTGACGATGGTGCGATCGACGGCCGGAGGCGCCGGCAGCGGCTCGGCTTGCGCCGAAGCCAGTGCGCCGTTGACGACCTTGAGGCGATCCTTGGCAAAGCCGTCGCCCTGTTCGGCAGCGCGATTATACCAGTTGGCGGCGGCGACCAGATCGGCCTGTGTGCCCTGGCCGGCTTCATACATCAGCGCCAGATTGACCATGGCATCGACCTGGCCGTTGGCGGCGGCCCGCTTGTACCATTCCATGGCGCGGGCATTGTCCTGCGGCACGATCTGGCCTTCGTCATAGAGCGCGCCGAGATTGAAGCCGGCAGCGGCATAACCCTTGGTCCAGGCTGCGGTGAACCAGTGAACGGCTTCTTGCGGATTCTGGGCCGTGCCGGCGCCATCGCGATAGAGAACGCCGACGTTGTAAGCGCCGAGCGCATTGCCGGCATCGGCGGCTTGGCGGAACAGGGCAAAGGCTGCCTGTTCTTCGCCGAGTTCACCAAGCGCCATGCCGAGATGAACCTTGGCGATGGCGTAATTGCTCTGCGATGCCTGATCGAAGGCGTTCATCGCGTCAGCGGTATCGCCGGCCCCATCAAGGGCGCGGCCGAGCTGGAACGCGAAACGCGGTGCGTCGGTTTCGGCAAGCGCGGCGCGGCAGGCGGCGATTGCAGCCGTATTGGCGCCCTTCAGGCCCGCTTCGCGCACCGGCGCGAAGGCGGTGTTGCGGGATGTGTCATACTGGCTGCCGGCCAGTCGGTCGCAATTGTCCTGTGCGATCGTTGCGGCCTGCGCCGGCAGCGCAAGCCCGAGCGCCGCCACCAATGCGCCCGCGCCAGCGGCGCGCTTGATGCTGGCCTTCCAATGCGAGTTGTCATGGGCAGTAGCGGAGCACATGGTCTTTTCTCCCTCGACCTTTTGTGGTTCGACTAAACAACGTCGCAAAGGCCCGCGAAGTTCCCGCGGATACATCCGTTCATGCTTTTTTAGGATTTTGGCGAAGGCGCGCTCAGTCTTCCAGCGGCTCGGCGATGCGGGCAAGCCGACCGATATCGCAGCCGACGATGCCATCGCGGCGGGTGATGGCGCCGGCGTCTTCCAGCGAGGCCAGCGCCCGGTTCATCTTGGGGCGGCTGCAGCCGACGACGGCTGCGATCTCGGTCTGGCTGAGCGCGAGCTGGAGATTGGCCTGCTCCGGCAGGTCGCTGCCGTGGATCTGGCGAAGCGTGGCCAGGAAGAAGCGGGCGACGCGCGAATCGAGGTCGTAAAGCGCCATCGTCTCCAGCCGCTCGGTCGTCTCGCGAATGCGCGCGCACAGGAAGCGGATGACGGTTTCGGCGGTGTCCGGCCGGCCGGTGATGATCGGCAGAAGTTCGCGCTTGGACAGCACATAGCCTTCCGTCGCGGTGACGGCGGTCGCATCGGCCGAGCGCGGCTCGCCGTCGAGGATCGCCATTTCGCCGAGAATGGTGCCGGGTTCCATGTGGCGGATCGCCAGTTCCTTGCCCTGCGGTGAGATCAGCGACAGTTTCACCCGGCCGCTGGCGAGCGCCAGCATGTAGTTGCCTTCGTCGCCGCGCTGGAAGATGACGGTGCCGGCCGCCCATTTGCGATGGGTGGCGATCCCGGCGATGGCGGCGATCGTTTCCCTGTCGAATTCCTCGAAGATCGGAAACGAGCGCCAGAAGGCCGCGCTTTTGCTCATGTCGCTCATGGAGGGTCGATCCTAGGGGTGCTGCGGCGATTTTTGCCGAGCCGCGCGCCGGTTGCAACGGGAATCTTTGGGACGCCTGCCGCTATTCGACGTCGGCGGCCTCCACCGCCTTGAACAGCACGTTCTGATCGATGAGATAACGGGCGAAAATGGGCAGGCTGGCGCCGCCGACGGCGCGTGCCTGGGCGCCAACGGTTCCCTCGACCATTTCGGGCATGGGAATGCCCTGCAGATCCATGCGCGCCGCCGCATCGATCGTCGCTGCAACCAGCCGCTGTCGCACCCAGGCGGGAAAACCGCCATCGATGATCGCGGCGGAAAAATCGATGATGGAGGCGGCTGACAGGATCGCCTGCGCCAGCGCGGCGGCGGTCTCCTGGATCCAGCGTTCCAGCGGCGCGCCGAAATCGATCCATTCGTCTGCGGAATACCACAGGGGTTGCGGGTCGATATTGTCGGCGCGCAGCATGTCTTCGAGCACGAAGATCGAGGCGATCTCCAGCAACTGGCGCGTCTCGCCGTTGCGGTTGCGCACCGGCAGCGAGCCGACGGAGCCGGCGGTGCCGGTGCGCCCGACGAACAATGCCGAGTTCAGCACGATGCCGCCGCCAATGAACGAGCCGACGAAGAAATAGATGAAATCGGGATAGGCCGGACCGACCCCGAACACCAGTTCGGCGCCGCAAGCGCTGGTGGCGTCGTTCTGCAGGTAGACGGGATAGGGCACGAGCGCGGCGACGTCGCCCTGCAGGTCGAAACCGCGCCAGGTATCCATGGTGCCGCGCGGCGCCCCGACCTGCTCGGCCCAGTTCCACAATTCGAAAGGCGCAGCGATGCCGAGGCCGGCGATGCGGCTGCGCTCGGCAGGCGTCAGCTCCTCGGAGATTTCGGCAAGCGCCGTCTGCAAAAACGCGATGATGTCAGTCGGCAGCGGAAAGGGATAGGTGCGTCGCCGGTGCTTGCGAATGTGGCCGACGAAATCCATCAGCACCAGATCGGCGCTGCGTCGGCCGATCTTCAGGCCGAAGGAAAAGACGGCATCCGAATTGAGGTGCAGGGGCGTGGATGGCTGGCCGACGCGGCCGCGCACCGGCGCGCCGCGCGACAACAGGCCATCCTTTTCCAGCGAGCGCATGATGACGGACACGGTCTGTGCCGAAAGCCCCGTGCGCCGCGTGATCTCGGCTTTCGACTGGCTGCCGTGGCGGCGCACCAGCGACAGGACGAGGCGTTCGTTATAGGCGCGCACACGCGTCTGGTTCGCGCCTCCGGACGGCTCGGCGGCCGGCAGCGCGGAGGAGAAGGCTCCCCCTTCCTCCGGAATAGGCATGCGATTTCCTCCCTGGGCGGCTGGCCTCTGCGCCTACCAATCCTTTTGTCAGAATGCCAGAACGAATTAATAATTCAATTGGATTTATTTATTGACAGACGCGAAACGATGTGGCTCAATATCGACCGTGAAGTGCATTGGCGGCCTCTGGAGGAGGGGTACGACACCAGGCTCGCAGGGCGCGCCCGTCTCGCACGGAACGATCTTGTTCCTAAACGGTAACTCTCGGGAGGAGTTCATGAAGAAATCACTGTTGTCGGCTGCTTTGGGTGCTCTGTCGCTGGGTGTGGTCTTTGCCGCGCCGGCCCATGCCGCCGATGTTTCCGCCTGCCTGATCACGAAGACGGACACCAATCCCTTCTTCGTCAAGATGAAGGAAGGCGCGACCGCCAAGGCCAAGGAACTGGGCATCAACCTCAAGTCCTATGCCGGCAAGATCGACGGCGACCATGAAAGCCAGGTCGCAGCCGTCGAGGCCTGCATCGCCGATGGCGCCAAGGGTATTCTGATCACCGCCTCCGACACCAAGGCGATCGCCGATCCGCTCAAGACGGCCCGTGATGCCGGCATTCTCGTCATCGCTCTCGATACGCCGCTCGATCCGATCAGCGCCGCGGACGCCACCTTCGCCACCGACAATTTCAAGGCCGGCGAGTTGGTCGGTCAGTGGGCCAAGGCGACGCTCGGCGACAAGGCCGCCAGCGCCAAGATCGCCATGCTCGACCTCGCCATCTCGCAGCCCTCCGTCGACGTTCTGCGCGACCAGGGCTTCCTCAAGGGCTTCGGCATCGACCTCGGCGATCCGAACAAGTGGGGTGACGAGACCGATCCGCGCATCGTCGGTCACGACGTTACCGCCGGCAACGAGGAAGGCGGCCTGAAGGCCATGGAAAGCCTGCTCGCCAAGGATGGCGGCATCAACCTCGTCTACACCATCAACGAGCCGGCCGCCGCCGGCGCCTACGAGGCGCTGAAGGCTGCCGGTAAGGAAAAGGATACGCTGATCGTGTCCGTGGACGGCGGTTGCCCAGGTGTGCAGAACGTTGCCGATGGCGTGATCGGGGCTACTTCGCAGCAATATCCGCTGATGATGGCCTCGCTCGGCATCGAGGCGATCAAGAAGTTCGCCGATAGCGGCGAGAAGCCGAAGCCGACCCCCGGCAAGGACTTCTTCGATACCGGCGTGACCTTGATCACCGACAAGCCCGCTGCTGGCGTCGAGTCCATCGACACCAAGGCCGGTAAGGCCAAGTGCTGGGGCTGATCGCTCGCGGCTTGACTGAAACCGAATGATGGACTGTGAGGGGCGGGACATGGCGTTCCGCCCTTGCTCCAGGCACAGGCAAGGCCGGGTGCGGATGCACCCTCGCCTCAAGGGGAGGAAACCCGCTCATGTCATCCGACGCCAAGGCGGTAACCAGCTATGAGGAGGGCCTGAGGGGCGCTTCCGAAAAGGTTGCCGAATTTCAGGAACAGAAGAGTTTGCTGAAGCAGCTGCAGCATTGGCTGCACCAGACCCCCTCGGCCGTGCCGATGATCGTGCTGCTGGCTTCCGTCATCCTTTTCGGGCTGCTGTCGCCCAATTTCTTCAAGGCCGTCACCCTTTCGACCATCCTGCAGCAGATCGCCATCGTCGGCATTCTCGGCTGCGCCCAGTCGCTGGTGGTGCTGACGGCGGGCATCGACCTCTCGGTCGGCGCCATCGCGGTGTTTTCGTCGGTGCTGATGGGGCAGTTAACCTTCCGCTACGGCATTCCGGCGCCGGCCTCGATCGTGCTCGGTCTGATGTGCGGCACGGCGATGGGCTTCGTCAATGGCTGGCTGATCGCCAAGGTCAAGCTGCCGCCCTTCATCGTCACGCTCGGCACATGGCAGATCATCCTCGCCGCCAACTATATCTATTCCGCCAACGAGACCATCCGCTCCTCCGATATCGAGAAGATGGCGCCGGCCTTGCAGTTCTGGGGCTATTCCATCCAGCCCGGCGGGGTGAAGGTGCTTTATGCCGTGTTCCTCATGGTGGCGCTGGTGGCCTTGCTTGCCTATGTACTGCGCCATACCGCCTGGGGCCGCCATGTCTATGCCGTGGGCGACGATCCGGAAGCGGCGGAACTGGCCGGCGTGCAGACCAAGCGTGTCCTCATGCAGGTCTATGCCATCGGCGGCCTCTTCTGCGCTGTCGCCGGCTGGGTCATGATCGGCCGCTTCGGCTCGGTCTCGCCCTCCGCCTCGACAGGTCAGCTCGGCAATATCCAGGCGATCACCGCCGTGGTGATCGGCGGCATCTCGCTCTTCGGCGGGCGCGGCTCGATTGTCGGCATGTTCTTCGGGGCGTTGATCGTCGGTGTCTTTGAAATGGGCCTGAAAATGGTCGGCACCGATCCGCAATGGACCTTCTTCCTTATCGGCTTGCTCATCATCCTCGCCGTTGCGGTGGACCAGTGGATCAGAAAGGCATCGGCATGACCCAGGAACCCATCCTCAAGGCACGTGGCCTGATGAAGCGCTACGGCAAGGTGACCGCGCTCAACAATTGCGATTTCGACCTCATGCCCGGCGAAATCCTCGCGGTCATCGGCGACAACGGCGCGGGAAAATCCTCGCTGATCAAGGCGCTGTCGGGGGCTATCCGCCCCGATGACGGCGAGATCACCCTGGATGGCAAGCCGGTGCGCTTCGCCAATCCGCTGGAAGCGCGCGGTTACGGCATCGAATGCGTCTACCAGACGCTTGCCATGTCGCCGGCGCTGTCCATCGCCGACAACATGTTCATGGGCCGGGAGCTGCGCAAGCCCGGCATCATGGGCACCCTGTTCCGCCAGCTCGACCGGCCGACCATGGAGAAATTCGCCCGCGAAAAGCTGAACGAACTCGGCCTGATGACCATCCAGAACATCAACCAGGCGGTCGAAACGCTCTCGGGCGGTCAGCGACAGGGCGTCGCGGTGGCGCGCGCCGCAGCCTTCGGCTCCAAGGTCGTCATTCTCGACGAACCGACCGCCGCACTTGGTGTCAAGGAAAGCCGCCGCGTGCTGGAACTGATCCGTGACGTACGCTCGCGCGGCATCCCGATCATCCTGATCAGCCACAACATGCCGCATGTCTTCGAGGTGGCGGATCGTATCCATATCCACCGCCTCGGCAGCCGGCTCTGCGTGGTCAGGCCGCAGGACTACACCATGTCGGATGCCGTCGCCTTCATGACCGGGGCGAAGGAGCCGCCGGTCGAGGCCATGGCGGCCTGATCGTGACATCGCGGCGGAAAACCTCCGCCGCGCCGGCGATGCCGAGCGCTTCTCGGCATCGCCAATCGCCTTGCAGGCCGAACGAGGTCATGATCTTTCGAACGGCATTTGCAAGCGGCCGGCTGTTGGTGATATCGGAAACGCAAGGCAAAGCCGGGGCGACTAATCCCGGATTTGCGCCAGACGAGGAGGGCGCACCCCGCGCTGCCCGTCCTTGCGCCATGACCCGACAGAGCCGGAGCAGACACCGATGACCACCCCGACCGCCGAAATCACCTTGCGCCGCCCCGATGACTGGCACCTGCATCTGCGCGACGGCGAGATGCTGAAAGGCGTGATCGGCGATACCAGCCGGCATTTCGCCCGCGCCATCATCATGCCGAACCTGGTGCCGCCCGTGGTTACCACTGCCGATGCCAAGGCCTATCGCGACCGCATCCTCGCAGCCCTTCCGGCCGGCGACCGCTTCGAGCCGCTGATGACGCTCTATCTCACCGAGCATACCAGCGCCGACGATGTCGAAGAGGGCAAGAAAAGCGGCCTGATCACCGCCGTAAAACTCTACCCGGCCGGCGCAACCACCAATTCGCATGGTGGCGTGCGCGATATCGAAAAGGCGATGCCGGTGCTGGAGCGCATGGCCAAGATCGGCCTGCCGCTTTGCGTCCATGGCGAGGTGACGACGCCGGAGGTCGATATCTTCGACCGCGAGGCGGTGTTCATCGACACCGTGCTCGATCCGCTGCTCCGCCGCCTGCCGGAACTGAAAGTGACGATGGAGCATGTCACGACCTCCGATGGTATCGACTACATCTCCTCCGCCGAAAAGAACCTCGCCGGTTCGATCACCACCCATCACCTGATTATTAACCGCAACGCCATCCTCGTCGGCGGCATCAAGCCGCATTATTACTGCCTGCCGGTCGCCAAGCGCGAAAGCCATCGTCTGGCGCTGCGCCGCGCCGCGACCTCCGGCGACGCCCGCTTCTTCCTCGGCACCGATTCCGCCCCGCATGTCGATCCGCTGAAGGAATGCGCCTGCGGCTGCGCCGGCATCTATACTTCGATCAATACGATGAGCTGCCTCGCCCATGTCTTCGAGGAGGAGGACGCGCTCGACAAGCTGGAGGCCTTCGCCTCGCTGAACGGCCCGGCCTGGTACGGGCTTGCTCCGAACGAGGAAAAGATGACGCTGGTGCGCCAGCTTGAATCGGTGCTCTATCCGGCAAAAATCGAGACCGGCGCCGGCCCGGTGACCGTCTTCGATCCGATGTTCCCGCTGCATTGGGCCGTTGCCGGCTAAACCGACTTTCATTCGGCCCGCCGGGCGCGGGCATTGCTTAAAAAATTCAGGAGAGCGCCTCATGTTTCAGACCGTTTTTACCGACCGCGCGGTCGTCGCCGAGCTGGTGGCGAAAATGCTGTGGGAAATCAAGGCCGTGCATTTTTCCGCCGATAAGCCCTACAAGCTGTCCTCAGGCATGATGAGCCCGGTCTATATCGATTGCCGCAAGCTGATTTCCTATCCGCGCATCCGCTCCTCGATCATGGATTTCGCCGCCGCAACGGTGCTGCGCCAGGCTGGCTTCGAGCAGTTCGACGTGGTGGCCGGCGGTGAAACGGCCGGCATTCCCTTCGCCGCCTTCCTCGCCGAGCGTCTTGGCCTGCCGATGATCTATGTGCGCAAGCAGCCCAAGGGCCATGGCCGCAACGCCCAGATCGAGGGCCATCTGCCGGACGGCGCGCGCGTGCTTGTCATCGAAGATCTCACCACGGCAGGCGGTTCAATGTTCCAGTTCATCGACGCCATCCGCAACGCCGGCTCCACCGTCGATCACGGCATTGCACTTTTCTACTACGGTATTTTCCCGGAGGCGCAGCAGCGCTTCGACAAGGGCGGCGTCAAGCTGCATTATCTCGCCACCTGGCGCGACGTACTCGCAGCCGCGCGTGCGGATAAGCTGTTCGACGACAAGACGCTGTCGGAAGTCGAGGCTTTCCTCGATGCGCCGCTCGCCTGGTCGGGGCGCAATGGCGGTGTCGCTTCTCTCTGAGCGCTCATGATGCAAATTGGCGCTGGCTTTCGGTCGGTGCTTGATCTAATCGATTGAAAACAGGATTTGCGGAGGAAGGCCATGATCATCTGCTGTGGCGAGGCGCTTATCGATATGCTGCCGCGCGAAACGACGCTGGGGGAAAAGGGGTTCGCGCCCTATGCCGGCGGCGCGATCTTCAACACGGCGATCGCGGTCGGCCGCCTCGGCCTTGCCTCAGGTTTCTTCACCGGCCTGTCGGACGACATGATGGGCGACATCCTGCGGGATACGCTGAAGGCGAGCCATGTCGATTATTCCTTCTGTGCCGTCTCCGGACGTCCGACGACGATCGCCTTCGTCAAGCTGGTCGAGGGACAGGCGACCTATGCCTTTTACGACGAAGGCACCGCCGGGCGGATGATCACCCGGAGCGATCTGCCAACGCTTGGCGATGACGTCGAGGCGCTGCATTTCGGCGCGATCAGCCTGATCCCCGACCCCTGCGGCGATACTTACGAGGCGCTGCTGATGCGCGAGGCGGATAGACGCGTGATCTCACTCGACCCCAACATCCGTCCCGGCTTCATCAAGGACAAGGCGGCGCATCGCGCCCGTCTGGAACGCATGGCCGCCAAGGCTGACATCATCAAGTTCTCCGACGAGGATCTGGACTGGTTCGGCCATTCGGGTGGTCATGACGAAATCGCCGCGCACTGGCTGGATCATGGCGCCAAGCTCGTCGTCGTCACCAAGGGTGCCGATGGCGCGACCGGTTATAGCCGTGCGCACAAGGTCTCGGTTCCGAGCGAACGCGTCACCGTCGTCGATACGGTCGGTGCAGGCGATACGTTCGATGCCGGCATTCTCGCTTCGCTGAAGATGCAAGGGCTGCTGACCAAGGCGCAGGTGGCGAGCCTTACCGAAGACCAGATCGCCATGGCCCTGGCGCTCGGGGCCAAGGCCGCTGCCGTCACCGTCTCGCGCGCCGGGGCCAATCCGCCCTTCGCCCACGAGATCGGTCTCTGACGTAGCAAGAGTTTGTCAGGGAAAGGTGGGAACCGGTTTTCCGAAAAGGCAAACGAAAACAAAAGATTTTAGAGTCTGTCAGGTTCAGGATGAACCTGACAGACTCTAAAAGGCCCGCATCGGCGATGCGGGCCAGGGCGTTCATGTCTGGGAATGGGCAGCAAGCCCGTCAGTGGCCCTTGTGGCCCTGCTGATCGGACTTCGATTGCTGCTCTTTCGACTTGCCTTGCGAACCCTTGTTCATGTCACGATCGTCGGAAGACCGGGAGCCGGCCTGCTGGGTATTCTTGTGGCTTTGCTGACCAGCCTTGACGTGCTGTTCGTGCGATCCACCCTGATTAGCCATTGCAGTTCTCCTTGGTTTACGTTCGCTTTCGAGGCGGGCTCGCTCATGCCTCGTGCCGTATACGAACCCGATCCGACGAGGCCGTTTCATTGACCTCGCCCATCTAATCGCCAGGACGGTCCGACGTTCCCGATTTTAATATTTCGTGATGGTGGAATGCAAAAGGCGCCGCTGCGGAGATCGCAACGGCGCCTTTCGGTCTGTCGTCGAAATCGACTTACTGTCGCAGGCCCGCCAGAGCCGCCACCAGACCCGCCGTGGAGCTGTCATGGCCGGCAGCGCTTTCCTTGCCCTCGACCACGGGCAGCAGGCCGGTCGCCAGTTCCTTGCCCAGTTCCACGCCCCACTGGTCGAAGGAATTGATGCGGAACAGCACGCCCTCGACGAAGACGCGGTGTTCGTAAAGCGCGATCAATCGGCCGAGCGCGAAGGGCGTGAGACGGTCGTAGACGAAGGTGATCGATGGACGATTGCCGGTGAAGACGCGGTGGGGGGCGATGAAATCGGCCTTTTTGTCGTCCATGCCCTTGGAGGTCAGCTGCGCCTTGGCTTCCGCCAGCGTCCGGCCTTTCATCAGCGCTTCGGACTGGGCCAGGCAATTGGCGATCAGCAATTCGTGCTGGTGGCGCAGCTCAGGCTCGAAACCGTTGGCGGCGATCATGAATTCGGCCGGTATGATGCTCGTTCCCTGGTGAATGAGCTGGTAGAAGGCGTGCTGGCCGTTGGTGCCGGGCTCGCCCCAGACGACCGGGCCGGACTGGCCTTCGACCGGCGTGCCGTCGATGGTGACGCCCTTGCCGTTCGATTCCATGTCGAGCTGCTGCAGATAGGCGGGGAAACGCGACAGGCGCTGGTCGTAGGGCAGGATCGCCCGCGACGGATAGCCCAGCACGTTGCGATGGTAGAAGCCGATCAGGCCAAGCAGCATCGGCAGGTTCTTCGCCGGTTCGGCTTCGCGGAAATGCGTGTCCATGGCATGGGCGCCATCGAGGAAGCGGCCGAAATCCTCGGCGCCGATGGCGATCATCAGCGGCAGGCCGATGGCCGACCAGATCGAGTAGCGACCGCCGACCCAATCCCAGAAGCCGAAGACGCGGGTGGGATCGATGCCGAAGGCGGCGACCTTGTCGAGTGCGGTCGAAACGGCGGCGAAATGATGCTGCACGGCCTCTTCGCCGAGCTTGGAGGCAATGAAGGCGCGCGCCGTCTGCGCATTGGTCATCGTCTCGATGGTGGTGAAGGTTTTCGAGGCAATGATGAACAGGGTGGTTTCGGCCGAAAGCAGCTTCAGCGTATCGGCGATATGGGCGGCGTCGATGTTGGAGACGAAGTGCAGGCGCGGGCCGTCATGATAGGGCGCCAGCGCGAGCGTCGCCATGACCGGACCGAGATCGGAACCGCCAATGCCGATATTGACGACATCGGTGATCGCCTTGCCAGTCGCGCCCTTGATCGCGCCGGAGCGGATGTCATCGGAAAATTTGCCCATCGCCGAAAGCACGGCGTTGACATCCGGCATCACATCCTTGCCATCGACCATGACAGGCGTGTTGGCGCGGTTGCGCAAGGCGGTGTGCAGCACGGCGCGGTTTTCAGTGAAGTTGATCGCCTTGCCGGAGAACATCTCGTCGCGCTTGGACGCCACGCCACCCTGTTCCGCAAGCGTCAGCAGCAGCGGCAGGATACGGTCGTTCACGGCCGTCTTGGAGAAGTCCATCGTCAAGTCGTCGAACTGGACATTGAAGCGGGAAAAGCGCTGCGGATCGGCCGCGAAGGCGGCGCGGATATCCGTCGCATCGGTTTCGGCGGCGGTCGTTTTCAGGGTTTCGACAATCGCGTGCATGGCACAATGCTCCTGGGCCGAGGTTTTCAATCGATTAGGTACTATTCGCAATCACCCCGCCAAATCAAGGCGTCAGGTTTGAGAAAACGCCAGGTCGGGCCGGCGCTCACCCGCGCAATTCCTTGCGCAGGATTTTACCGACCGGGGATTTCGGCAGTTCGGTGCGGAATTCGATGTGGCGCGGCCGCTTGTAATTGGTGAGGTTGGCGGCGCAATGGGCGCGGATTGCCTCTTCGGTGAGGTCTGGGTCCTTGCGCACCACGAAAAGCTTGACCGCTTCGCCGGAATGCTCGTCGGCCACGCCGACCGCCGCAGCCTCGAGCACGCCCGGCAGCATCGCCGCCACCTCTTCGATTTCGTTGGGATAGACATTGAAGCCGGAGACGAGGATCATATCCTTCTTGCGGTCGACGATCCGCGTATAGCCTTCCGGCGTCATATAACCCATGTCGCCCGAGCGGAAGAAACCGTCTTCCGTCATCACTCTCAACGTTTCGTCCGGCCTTTGCCAGTAGCCGGCCATCACCTGCGGGCCGCGAATGCAGATCTCGCCGATTTCGCCGGCCAGGAGGTCACGGCCTAGTTCGTCGCGGATTGCGATATCGGTGGAGGGCAGGGGCAGGCCGATCGAACCTGTGAACGTGTTGCTGTCGAAGCGATTGGCGGTAGCGACCGGCGAGGTCTCCGAAAGGCCGTAGCCCTCGGTAATGGCGATGCCGGTCTTCTCGAACCAGCGGTCGGCCACCGGCCGTTGCACCGCCATGCCGCCGCCAAGCACCAGCAGCATCTGCGAGAAATCTATCCTGCCGAAATCCGGGCAGTTCATCATCGCATTGAACAGCGTGTTAAGGCCGGGGAAGATGTGGAAGCGGTATTTGGCCATTTCCTTGGTGAAGGCGGGAATGTCGCGCGGATTGGCGATCAGCACGTTATGGCCGCCGATCGACACGCCCATCAGCGAATTCACCGTCAGCGCGAAGATGTGATAGAGCGGCAGGGCGCAGACGAGCCGCAAGATCTCGGGCTGCGGCCGGTCGATGAAGCAGGCGCGCAGCCAAAGCAGGATCTGGTCGCGATTGGCGATGAGGTTGGCGTGGGTCAGCGCCGCGCCCTTGGAAACGCCGGTCGTGCCGCCGGTATATTGCAGAAAGGCGATGTCGTTGCCGCCGCGTTCCGAGGGGGAAAGCGGCAGGCTGGCGCCCCTGCCGAGCACGGCGCGGAATCCGATATGGCCGGGCAGCGACCAGGCCGGCACCATCTTCTTGACCTTGCGCACCACGAAATTCACCAGATGCCCCTTGAGGCCGAGCATGTCGCCCATGGCGGTGACGACGATATGCTTCACCTTCGTCTTCGGCGCAGCCTGCTGCACGGTATGGGCGAAGTTTTCCAGGACGAAGATTGCCTTGGCGCCGGAATCGTTGAGCTGATATTCCAGCTCGCGCGGCGTATAGAGAGGGTTGACGTTGACCACGACGAAACCGGCCCGGAGGATGCCATAAACCGCGACCGGGTTCTGTAACAGGTTCGGCATCATCACCGCCACGCGGTCGCCCCTTTCAAGGCCGATCGATTGCAGCCAGGCGGCGACGGCGCGGCTTTTTCGGTCCAGTTCGGCATAGGTCATGTCGCGGCCCATGCTGGTGAAGGCAATGCGCGCCGCATGACGCTTGCAGCTCGCCTCGAGCACCTGGGACAGCGAGGTGTCGCGCAGCGGCTCGATCTCGGCCGGCACCACCGGGGGATAGGAAGCGAGCCAGATTTTCTCCGCGGGCGCGCCGGTGGCCTTCGCGTCCTGATCCTGCATCTTTCTTGCCTCCTCCAAAGCTTGCCATGCGGCGTCGTCGCCCTCCCGAAGCAGTCGCCGCCGCATTGGAGCTTAGAGCAATTCCCGCCGAAGTGGGAACGGGTTTTGCGCCAATTGTCGGCGGCACACTATTCAGCGTCCGCGTCGCCGGCATGACAGGCCGGGAACAATCATTCGGCGAGGGCGTTGTATCCAGGCAAGAAAAAATCGAAAGGAGAATCAAAATGCTGCATCAGGACACCACGCGACATCAGGATGCGTCTATCCGTGAAACCTCGGCGCTGATCGCCAGCGACAAGGTCGAAGGCACCTCCGTTTACGGTGCCGACGGCAAGCATATCGGCTCCATCGAGCGTGTGATCTTGGAAAAGCGTGGCGGACGCGTCGCCTATGCCGTGTTGAGCTTCGGTGGATTCCTTGGCATGGGCCAGGACCACTATCCGCTGCCGTGGGAAAAGCTGACCTATGACGAAAGTCTGGACGGCTATCGTATCGACCTGACCCGCGACCAGATCGAAAACGCGCCACGCTTCGCCGATCGCGACGACGACAGCTGGTATCGCGAGAACAGCCGTCGCATCAATGATTATTACGGCGTGCCGCCTTTCTGGATGTAAAGGCGTGCCCCATACTCATGATTATCAGGCGCTCCGCCCAAAAGCGGAGCGCCTGTGTTGTATTGGCATAGCTTTGTTGCCAGCATTAAATAAAATATTAGAGTTTCCGGGCAAGATTGGCATCTCAGAGAGGTCTGACGATGCAGGATGGACGACAGACGAGCGAAGGTTTCAAAGCAACCTGCGCCGCCTATTGGCGGCGGGTGGCGAATTTTCCCTATCTGCCGGCTGCGATCATGCTTGTCGTCGTCGTCCTTACAACGCTGTTCGCCGATAACCAGAAACTGAGCAATGCCGAGGAGAATCTGCGCGCCCAGGTGACGGAACAGCTAAGCCTCGTGCGCTCGCGCGTCGAAGGCAAGATCAATGGAAATGTCCAGCTTATCCAGGGCCTCGTGTCGGTGATCGAAACCGAGCCCGACATGGACCAGGCGCGTTTCAACAATCTCGGCTACCGGATTTTCCAGAACGCCTCGCAGATCCGCAATATCGCCGCTGCGCGCGACCTTGTCGTCAACCTCGTCTATCCGTTGAAGGATAATGAAAAGGTGCTGGGGCTCGATTACCGCAACCAGTTGAAGCAGCGCGAAGGCGTCGAGCGGGTGCGCGACAGCGGCAAGATCGTCATCGTCGGCCCGCTGGATCTGGTGCAGGGCGGTCGTGGCATCATCGTGCGCTACCCGGTCTTTTCGCAGACCTCTCCCTATGGCGGCCGCTTCTGGGGTATCGTGTCCGCCGTCATCAATCTCGACTGGCTTTATCGTGACAGCCATATCGCCGACGAAAGCCTGATGCTCGACATCGCGATCGCCGACAACTCGCCCGAGGGTCAATACGGCGTGCCCTTTTACGGCGACGGCAAGGTGTTCCAATCCGAGCCGGTGGAAATGACCATCGACCTCGGTGAGGCGACATGGCGCATCGGCGCCATTCCTAAGGGGGGATGGCATAAGTTGCCACCCGATATCTGGTGGTTTCGCGCCGCCATCGTCGCCATCGGCGCCTTGCTGCTGCTGCCGATGGTCTGGGCAGGCCGCCTGACCGCGGAGCGCCAGCGCAACGTCGCCGATCTGGAGCGCGGCAAGGAAGCGCTGCGTGTTCTGTCGCAGCGGCTCGAAATGGCCGTGACGTCGTCGCGCGCGGGTATCTGGGAATATGACAGTACAACTGGAGCCTTGGTGTGGGACGAGCGGATGCGAAATCTCTACGGTGTTTCGCCGATCCAGACCGATTGTGGCTATCCCGACTGGAAATATGCACTGCATCCGGACGATCTTGACCGCGCCGAGCAGGAATTCGAAGAGATCCTGCGCACGGTCGGCACATATCACAGCGAGTTCCGTATCGTTTCCAAGGATGGCAAAATCCGCCATGTGCGTGCCTTCGGCCAGGCCTATGTCTCGCCATCAGGCGCGTTGAAGATCGTCGGTGTCAACTGGGACGTCAGCGACGATATTCGCCTGCAGGAGGAATTGCGCCAGGCCAAGCAGCGTGCGGAGGAGCAGAACATCGCGCTTGAGCAGGCGCGCCTGCTGATGGAGCATAATTCGCTGCACGATGCGCTGACCAAGCTGCCGAACCGCCGCTATCTCGACCAGATTCTGGCTCAGAAGGCGAGCAATCCGCAGGGCGCGTCGCCGCTCACCGTGCTGCACATCGATCTCGACCGTTTCAAGGAAATCAACGATACGCTCGGCCATGCAGCCGGCGACGAGATCCTGAAAAACACCGCGAACGTGCTGCGCGCCAATCTTCGTCCCGAGGATTTCGTCGCGCGCATCGGCGGAGACGAGTTCGTTATTGTTTCCGACATGGCCGATGCCGACAATTATTATCAGCGCCTGTCCGACCGGATCATCGAAGCGCTTGGGCAGCCGATCCTGTTTGAAGGACATGAATGCCGCGCCGGCGCCAGCATCGGCATTGCCGCGCGCACCGATACGGGCGAGCGCAACGAAGAATTGCTGATCAATGCCGATATTGCGCTCTACGAGGCCAAGCGGCGCGGACGCAACCGCTCCGAATTCTTCACCGACATCCTGCGCTCCTCTGTCGTCCATACCAAGCAGATCGCCGACGAGATCCTGCGTGGCCTCGATTCCGGGGAGTTCCTGGCTTTTTACCAGCCGCAATTCGATGCCCACACGCTGGAAATCTCCGGCGTCGAGGCGCTCGTGCGTTGGGATCATCCTGTCAAGGGCATGCTGGCGCCAGCCGCTTTCCTCAAGATCGCCGAAAGCCTCAATGTCGTCGGCACGCTCGACCAGATCGTGCTGGAGCATGCGCTGGTGCATTTCAACCAGTGGGCGGCGCATGATCTCGCCATTCCCAAGGTATCGGTCAATATATCGGCGCAGCGGCTGCACAATCCGCATCTCTACGAACGGATCGCAGCGCTCGGCCTGCGCCCGGGCTCGGTCTGTTTCGAGCTTTTGGAGTCGATCTCCTTCGACGAGCATGACGAGATGTTGATGGGCAACATCCAGAAGCTCAAATCGCTTGGCATCGAGTTCGAGATCGACGATTTCGGCACTGGCCATGCCTCGATCATCAGCCTGTTGAAGCTGACCCCGCGCCGGCTGAAGATCGACCGCCAGTTGATCAAGCCGATCCTGACCTCCTCCACTGAGCGGCAGCTGGTGGAATCGATCATCGACATCGGCAAGGCCTGCGATATCGAGATCGTCGCCGAGGGCGTCGAGACGATGGAACATGCGGCGATGCTGCGCGAGATGGGTTGCAACCATCTGCAGGGCTATGCCTTCGCCCGGCCGATGAGCGCCGCCGACTTCCTCGATTTCGCGGATCGACGCGACTGGTTCGCCCTTTATGAGCAAGCCGCAGGCGCGCCGCGTCTGCAAAGGGCGTGAGCGGCAATCCGCTTTTCAGGCAATAAAAAACGCAGGGTCCGAAGAGCCCTGCGTTTGCAATTCAGATGACCTGATGCGCGATCAGCGCGCCTTGCGGCGATCGGCTGCCGGCTGATAGGCCAGGCGCTGGTGATAGGTGCAGTAGGGCGAGCTTTCCGGGGCTTCGCCGCCGCAGAAATGGAAGTCGTCCTTCAGGGGATCGCCGACCGGCCATTTGCAGGTGCGTTCGGTCAGTTCCGTCAGGCCGAGGCGGCGCGAGATCGGCACGACGACATTGCCGCGCGTCGACGGCTTGTAGACTGTTTCCTCGATGGTGTCTTCGATTTCGATGTCTTCGCGAACGAGCGTGGCGCCGACCGGATGGACAGTGGCGGTGCGGGCGACGGTGCGCGGCGCGAAAGCGGGACTACGCGGGGCGGGAGCTGCAGGCGCGCGCTTGGGAGCACGGGCGGCGGCCGGCGCGCCGCCGGCCTTGGCGCGGCCGGGCAAGTTGAGGCGATGGACTTTGCCGATGACGGCGTTGCGGCTGACGCCGCCGAGCTGGGCTGCGATCTGGCTCGCGCTCAAACCCTCGGACCAAAGCTTCTTGAGTTTCTCGACCCGCTCGTCTGTCCAGTTCATGCTTATCTCCGCCTGTCCGCATTGAAGATGATGGCAGAATCCATCATCGTGCCCCGGAGAGGCCCCGGAGCGCAATGCTTCTCGATTTGTGGTGACTAGTTCCGCCGCATGCAGTCTAGTAATTGAACTTTAACCTAGTGTGAGCCTGACTCCGTGGCAAGAGTCGCTGGAATCATCGCGAATCGTTTTCGCGCTTTTCCCCAACTTGCTCGGCGATAGAGTCAATTTTGCAACGGTGGGGCTGCCCGCCGCCTGCGCGGATCCGCGCGCCCGCTTACCCCGCGGATTTATTGACAACCCGCCACGAAATAGGGATAGTGCGCGCGCCGCCGAAAGGCGGCATTTTGATTTTTTGGGCCCCGCCCATACGCGCCATTTCCGGGAGTTTATGCCATGGCAGACGCCAAGCCCCTCTTTGAGACCTACAATCGCATTCCCCTGCGTTTCGAGCGCGGCGAAGGCGTGTGGCTGGTGACCGAGAGCGGCGAGCGATATCTCGATTTCGCTGCCGGCATCGCCGTCAATTCGCTCGGCCACTCCCATCCCCATCTCGTGGAGACAATGAAGGCGCAGGCCGAAAAGCTCTGGCACCTCTCCAATCTCTACGAAAGCCCCGGCCAGGAAAAGCTGGCGTCGCGCCTGACGTCCGAGACCTTTGCGGATAAGGTGTTCTTCACCAATTCCGGCGCCGAGGCGCTGGAATGCGCGATCAAGACGGCGCGGCGCTATCAATATGCCAAGGGCCATCCCGAGCGCTTCCATATCATTACCTTCGAAGGCGCCTTCCATGGCCGTACGCTGGCGACAATCGCCGCCGGCGGCCAGGCGAAGTATCTCGAAGGCTTCGGCCCCAAGACGCCCGGTTTCGACCAGATCGCTTTCGGCGATCTCGACCTCGTCAAGGCGGCGATCACCAACGAGACGGCGGCGATCCTGATCGAGCCGATCCAGGGCGAGGGCGGTCTGCGCTCCGCCGGCCGCGAGTTCCTGCAAGGGTTGCGCGCGCTCTGCGACGAGCATGGCCTGCTTCTGATCCTCGACGAAGTGCAATGCGGCGTCGGCCGCACCGGCAAGCTGTTCGCCCATGAATGGGCCGGCATCACCCCTGATATCATGGCGGTGGCCAAGGGTATCGGCGGCGGTTTCCCGCTCGGCGCCTGCCTTGCAACGGCCGAAGCCGCAGCCCCGATGGTCGCCGGCACGCATGGAACGACCTATGGCGGCAACCCGATGGCGATGGCGATCGGCAATGCGGTTCTCGATGTCGTGCTCGAAGAGGGTTTCCTCGAGCATGTGCGCGATGTCGCGCTCGTCTTCCGCCAGGGGCTGGCCTCGCTGAAGGACCGCTTCCCTGAAATCATCGAGGACGTGCGCGGCGAAGGGCTGATGCTCGGCCTCAAGGTGCGCGTGCCCCATAGCGAAGTGCTGGCGGCGATGCGCGACGCGCATGTGCTCGGCGTTCTCGCCGGCGACAATGTCATCCGCCTTCTGCCGCCGCTGACGACAACGGCGGACGAAGCGCGCGAAGGCATCGCCCGCATCGAGCAGGCGGCCGCGAAGTTGCAGCAGGAACAGTTGAAGAAGACCGCCTGATCCCCGCGGGGGGCGGAGTTTAAGACAGGACGAAACCATGGCATCACCGAAGCATTTCCTCGATCTCTCGGCCATGACGGCGGACGATCTGCGTCGCATCATCGATGACGCGCGCGTCCGAAAAACCGCCACCAAGGCCGGAGCCGCGGACAAGCCGCTTCAGGGCAAGATGCTGGCCATGATCTTCGAAAAGCCGTCCACCCGCACCCGCGTCTCTTTCGATGTCGGCATGCGCCAGCTTGGCGGCGAGACGCTGTTCCTGTCGGGAACGGAAATGCAGCTCGGCCGCGCCGAAACCATTGGCGATACGGCCAAGGTGCTGTCGCGCTATGTCGACGCGATCATGATCCGCACCACCGATCACCGCCGCCTCGTGGAGATGGCGGAACACGCCACCGTTCCTGTTATCAACGGCCTGACGGACGAGACGCATCCCTGCCAGATCATGGCCGACATCCTGACCTTCGAGGAACATCGCGGTCCGATCGCCGGCAAGACGATCGCCTGGACCGGCGACGGCAACAATGTGCTGCATTCGCTCGTCGAAGGTTCCGCGCGTTTCGGCTATCGGATGAACATGGCGGTGCCGATGGGTTCGGAGCCGATCGATCGCATCCTTAACTGGGCGCGCGACAATGGCGGCGACATCAAGCTGTATCACGACGCCGAACGCGCCGTGGACGGCGCCGATTGCGTGGTGACCGACACCTGGGTGTCCATGAACCTGGAACACAAGGCGCGCGGTCACAACATCTTCCAGCCCTATCAGGTCAATGCAGCGCTGATGCGCCACGCAAAGCCGGAAGCGCTTTTCATGCATTGCCTGCCGGCCCATCGCGGCGAAGAGGTTACCGACGAGGTGATCGACGGTGCGCAGTCGGTGGTGTTCGACGAGGCGGAAAACCGTCTGCATGCGCAGAAATCGGTTCTGGCCTGGTGCCTGGGCGCAATCTGACGACCGGCATTTGATGCCGCCGGTGGCTTGATCTTGGCCGCCGGCGTGACCATCTAGCTGTTCAAGGCGTCCGGGGGGCTTCGTTTCTGCCCGGACCAAACGTAAAAACGCAGAGCCGGAGCATTTTTCGCTTTCTTGACGAAAAGCGAAAAATGCTCCGGCTCGTTTCGATGTAAGGAGTCGTATCATGGCAGATTCAGTGACCGAACTCGGCGAATTCGGTTTCGCCGGTGACGATCGCGTCGTGCCTTTCCATGTCGAAGGGCTGGATGTGCGCGGCCGCGCCGTACAGCTCGGGCCGATCCTCGACAGCATTCTCGGCCGTCATGCCTATCCGTTGCCGGTTGCCCGGCTGCTGGCCGAAACCATCGTGCTGACGGTCTTGATCGGCACCTCGCTGAAATTCAACGGCAAGTTCACGGTGCAGACCAAGAGCGACGGGCCGGTTGATCTGCTGGTGGCCGATTTCTCGACGCCGGAAAGCGTGCGCGGCTACGCCCGTTTCGATGAGGAAGCCATCAAGGCTGCGGTCGAGGCTGGTCAGGCGGAGCCGCATCAGCTGCTCGGCAAGGGCATCCTGGCCTTCACCATCGATCAGGGGGGCTACACGCAGCCCTATCAGGGCATCGTGCCGCTCGACGGTTCGACGCTGGAGGACATTGCCGGCGTCTATTTCCGCCAGTCGGAACAGATCCCGACGCGGGTGCGTCTTGGCGTTGCCGAACTGTTCGACCGCGATGGTGACGGCAAGTCGCGTCACCGCTGGCGCGCCGGCGGTCTGATCGCCCAGTTCCTTCCGGAAGCGCCGGAGCGCATGCGCCAGCCGGACCTGCATGGCGGCGACGGCGATGTGCGCGACGGCGACCATCTGCAAAACGATTCCTGGTCGGAAGCCCGTATGCTGGTGGAAACCGCCGATGCGCATGAACTCACCGACCCACAGGTCGGCACCGAACGTCTGCTGTTCCGCCTGTTTCATGAACGCGGCGTGCGCGTCTACGAGCCTCAGGCCGTCGAGGATCGCTGCTCGTGCTCGCGCGAGCGGATCAAGGGCGTGCTGCAGGGTCTGTCTGCGGAAGAGATCAAGGACAGCATCGAGGACGACCACATCGCGGTCACCTGCGAATTCTGCTCGACCACTTACCGGTTCGAGCCGTCCGAATTCGCCGAACAGGCCGTCTGAGTATCGAAACGCCGCGGGCTATCGGGCCTGCGGCGTTTAATTCAGCGTTCGGCGCAGACCGGGTGAATCCAGCGAAAAAGCGGGAATATCGACGTCGAACAGTTCACCGTCGTCGGTTTCCATCTGGTAGCGACCGAACATCATGCCCGAGGGCGTATCAAGCGGGCATCCGGAAGAATATTCATAGGTATCGCCGGGCTCCAGCCGCGGCTGTTCGCCGACGACGCCGGGGCCGGTGACTTCGTCCACCTGGCCGTTTTCGTCGGTAATGTGCCAATAGCGGTTCAGAAGGCGTACCGGCGCATCCGAATGGTTTGAGATGACGATACGATAGGCCCAGACATAGCGGTGATCGTCCGGATCGGATTGCTCCTCCAGATAGTACGGTTCGACCTGTACTTCGATGTCTCTCGTCAGGGCGCTATACATCCCCTACACCTTCACTATCTGCCGCTGCATCCTTGCCAACGATGCCGCCACCGTTCCTTATAACGCAAGAACGGCCGGAAAGGTCTCCTTTCCCGGCCGGTTCCGTCTTGTTCTGACCCACTTGAACGCCATCATGGCGTACAAAGGTTAAGGATATTTATCGCGCTCAGGCCGAAACCGTCTCCAGCGCCCGTTCGAAATCGGCGATCAGGTCCTCGGCATCCTCGATGCCGGCCGAAAGGCGCACGGTTCCGTCGGAAATGCCAAGCTCGGCGCGGGCTTCGTCGGTCAGGTTCTTGTGCGTCGTGGTGGCCGGATGGGTGATCAGGCTCTTGGCGTCGCCGAGATTGTTGGAGATCTTGACGACTTCAAGCGCGTTCTGCAGCGCGAAGGCCGCCGCCTTGCCGCCCTTCATTTCGAACGCGACCAGCGTCGAGCCGCCGCTCATCTGTTTGGCGATCAGATCGGCCTGCGGATGGTCGGCGCGGCCGGGATAGATCACCTTGGCAATTTTCTTGCTGTCGGCAAGGAAATCGGCGACGCGGCGGGCATTCTCGGTCTGCTGCTTGACGCGCAGCGGCAGGGTTTCGAGGCCCTTCAGCAGCGTCCAGGCGTTAAACGGCGACATGGCCGGGCCGGTATGGCGGAAATAATCATGCAGGTTCTCGTCGATCCACTGCTTGTCGGAGAGCACGACGCCGCCCAGGCACCGGCCCTGGCCGTCGATATGCTTGGTGGCCGAATAGACGACGACATGGGCGCCGAGTTCCAGCGGCTTCTGGAACAGCGGTGTCGCAAAGACGTTGTCGACCACGACCTTGGCGCCGACCTGATTGGCGAGCCTGGCGACACCGGCGATATCGACGATCTCGAGCGTCGGATTGGTCGGGCTTTCCAGGAAGAACACCTTGGTGTTCGGTCGGATCGCGCGTTCCCAGTTGCCGAGATCACGGCCGTCGATCAGCGTGCATTCGATGCCGTATTTCGGCGCCAGTGTCTCGACAACCCAGCGGCAGGAGCCGAACAGGGCGCGCGCTGCGACGATATGATCGCCGGCTTTCAGCTGGCAGAGAATGGCGGAGGCGACGGCGGCCATGCCGGAAGCGGTGGCGCGGGCGTCTTCGGCGCCCTCAAGCGCGCACATGCGCTTTTCGAACATGTCGTTGGTGGGGCTGGCGTAACGGGCGTAGATGAAGCCGTCGGTTTCGCCCTTGAAGCGGGCTTCTGCGGCTTCCGCCGAGTCATAGACGAAGCCTTGCGTCAGGAAGATCGCTTCGGAGGTTTCGCCGTGATGCGAACGGGTCGTGCCGCCGTGGACGAAGGTAGTTGCGGGGCGCCATTTATGAGACATGCCATCACCACTTTCAAAAACAAAAAAACCGGTCGCGAAAGCGAACCGGTTTTCACCCCGGTCCTTTTAGCCACTTGTTTAACGTGGCTGCAAGCCGACCGGCCAAATCACCACGGGATAAAGGCCTGAATACTGCGGCTTGCCGCTTGCGTCAATTGCTCAGTTTTGATTTTGTCTGCCGCAAAAGGAAGGGCATGATGACCAGAACCACAGGCATTCTGGCGGACAAGGCGATCCGCGCGCTGTTTACCGCCGGGCGGCTGACCTCTGAAGCCGCGCTCGATGCCGACCAGATCCAGCCGGCAAGCCTCGATCTGCGTCTTGGCGCACGCGCCTACCGGGTCCGCGCCAGCTTCATGCCCGGACCCAACCATTCGGTCGCCGACAAGCTGGAACGGCTTAAGCTGCACGAGGTCGATCTGGCCGAAGGCGCGGTGCTGGAAACCGGCTGCGTCTATATCGTGCCGTTGCTCGAAAGCCTCGATCTGCCGGCCGACATGTCGGCCTCGGCCAATCCGAAGAGCTCGACCGGCCGGCTCGATATCTTCACCCGCGTCATCACCGACCGGGCGCAGGAATTCGACAAGATCCCGGCCGGCTACAACGGCCCGCTCTATCTGGAAATCTCTCCACGCACCTTCCCGATCGTCGTGCGTCGTGGCTCGCGCCTGTCGCAGATCCGCTTCCGCATTGGCCATTCGCTGCTCGCCGACGCCGAGCTTCTGGACCTGCATACGCGCGAAACGCTGGTTGCCAGCGAAGCGCCGAACGTTTCCAATGGCGGCATCGCGCTCTCCATCGACCTCAAGGGCTCCGGCCCGCAAGGCCTGATCGGCTATCGCGGCAAGCACCACACCGCCGTCATCGATGTCGATGCCAAGGCGGCGCAGGACGTGCTCGATTTCTGGGAACCGCTCTACAGCCGCGGCCGCGACGAATTGATCCTCGATCCGGACGAGTTCTACATCCTCGTCTCGCGCGAGGCCGTGCATGTGCCGCCGCTGGTCGCCGCCGAAATGACGCCTTACGATACGCTGGTCGGCGAATTCCGCGTCCATTACGCCGGCTTCTTCGATCCCGGCTTCGGCCATGCCGAGGCCGGTGGCTCCGGCAGCCGCGCCGTCCTGGAAGTGCGCAGCCACGAGGTTCCCTTCATCCTCGAGCACAGCCAGATCGTCGGCCGCCTGGTCTACGAGCACATGCTGGAGCGTCCCGAAGGCCTCTATGGCGAGGGCGCCGGCTCCAACTACCAGGCGCAGGGGCTGAAGCTCTCCAAACACTTCCGCCCCGCCTGATCCCCTTCTGTCCTTGACAGGCTGCGGGAACTATTGGAGAAGAAAACGCGCGCGGGTGTAGCTCAATGGTAGAGCAGCAGCTTCCCAAGCTGAATACGAGGGTTCGATTCCCTTCACCCGCTCCAATCTTTTCATGCACTTAAGTCATTTTTCCGGCGCAAGTTCCGCGCTTGCGACCTTTTCGTTTGCCCTGATCTGCGGTTTTGTCGCCTGGGTGATGAGCGCGGGTTCGTGCGGTGTCTTGCGCCAGAGAAACGGATTGCTGCGAAGCTCGAACACGGCGCGCCAGGCGGCGGCGGAAACCATCATCCAGTAGGCGGGCAAAGCGAGCCAGCGCCAGCCGACCAGTTTCTTCTCGTGGCGGATCATTGCGGCGCTGCCGACCCCGAGCACGGCGGCATAGCTGCCGAGGATGTTGGTGAAATCCATCGCAAACAGGATTTGCGTAACGATCGACAGGCCTTCGCCGGGCGCCTGCATCAAGGCCCAGATGGTCACGAAGATGAACAGCAGGATGAACGGATGGGCAAGCGACGAGATCAGCATGCCGCCGATCAGCAGATTGAACATGGCAAAGGCCGATGTGCCCATTTCGCGTCTGAGTTCGCCGGGCGCCCGCATCATCACCAGCCATGTTTGCAGCCAGCCCTTGAACCAGCGTGTGCGCTGGTTCATCCAGACCTTCGCGGTGGTCGGCGCATCTTCCACGGTCTGTCGCAGCAGCACGTCGGAGCGATAACCGAGCCGATAGAGGCGCATGCCGAGATCGGCATCCTCTGTGACGTTGAACGGATCCCAGCCGCCGGCGGCGCGCAGGATGTCGGTGCGGAAATGGTTCGATGTCCCGCCCAGCGGTAGCGGCATGCGGCTGCGCGCCAGCATGGGCAACAAGGCCCGGAAAAGAGCGGAATATTCCAGCGAAAACAGCGCGCTCAGCCAGGATTGCCGGGCATTGGCGATAATCAACGGCGCCTGCAGGCAAGCGATGTCATCGGGCGCGCGCCGGAACTTGCCATAGGCCTCCCGCAACTGATCGGGATGGGGCCGGTCTTCGGCATCGTAAACGGCGAGATAGGCGCCACGCGCCGCATTCAGCGCATAGGTCAACGCTTTCGGCTTTGTGCGCGGCGCGGCAATCGGCACCTCGACGATCTCGAAATGCGGCGGCAGGTCGAGCGCCTTCAAGGCGAGGATGGTGGCATGGTCGTCCGCCTCGCAGACGAGCTTGATATCGAGCCGCGACGTCGGCCAGCGCAACCGCCGCAGCGCCGTCACCAGCTGGCTGGCCACCTGTTCCTCGCGATAAAGCGCCACCATGACGGTATAGACCGGCAGGTCGCGCAAGGGCGGCAGAGGCGGGATCGGCTCCGCCGGTTCGCGACAATGGCGGATTGCGCAGCATTTGATCAGGAATGTCAGGAAGTAGAGCAGTGTCAGGACAATATGGATCAGTTCCATCGATAGCTGCGGGGCAAACAACAGGCCAGCCACGATAATTGAAACGCCGAGGCCAGCATAAAAACCTTGCCGGCCCCAGAACACGACACGCGCCGACAGATGCGGCTGCCGCTCGAACAAATTGGTGATCGTTTCGCGCACGCGGCGGACGCGTCCCGCCTCCCACACGGCGGCACGCAGGCTGGAGGCGGAAACGACGACCATATCGGTGCGCAGGGCCGGACTGCGCATCAGCAGCGCCAGGGTCTGCGGCAGGCGTCGCGCCTCGGGGGTCAGCGCGGTCAGCGCGCTGCGGCGCGGACGTTGCAGCCTGACCATCATCGGCCGAACCAGCTGGATGTCGAGCGACGCATAGTCGAGCAGGCGCCCCTCGGGTATCGTTTCGAGATAGGGAAGCGACAGCAATTGCGCCAGCGCCGCATAATAGGCCCGTTCGCTGACAGCGCCGCTGACCAGGAGCTCGCGTTCCAGCGTGGCGCCGGATTGGGCGGCGCGTTCGGCCATTTCGGCGATCAACGCGTCGCCAATGCCGAGGCGGCGCAGGACCTGGGCCTCGATCTCGGCTTCGAGGGAGGAAAGCGGTTCGGTCGCATCCCAGGAGGGCGTGTCTTCCGGCTCGCGCAGTTTGGAGATGTCTGGATGTTTCCCGTTGCGCATGAACCTGCTACACCCCGTTACGGACTGAGACTCCGTTGCAGGGCCCTCCAAGGATGGCTTCCGGTCAACGGTTGCGCGTCTTGTCGCCGGTTGCGTGCAGCGGTAACAACGACATCTGGAGTTGGATCATAATGGCGACACCGCGTCTCGCACCTCTAGGATTTTGGGGTAAATGCACTTTTTTGGTGCTTTTTTTGGTCGCATCCCTCCCGTTTGCGGCAAGAGCTGAGCCATCGAACTCGGTGCCTCTTCTGTTCGATGCGCGTGACCGTCTGCCCGGCGCCGATCTTTCGACGTTGAGCCGGCTAAGGTTCGTGACGACGGTCGATTTTCCGCCCTTCAACTTCATGGATCAGACCGGCAGGCTGGCCGGCTTCCAGGTCGATCTGGCGCGGCTGATCTGTGCCGAGCTGAAGATTTCCGAAAAATGCCAGATCCAGGCGCTGCCCTTCGACGAGATCGAAACGGCGCTGGAAAGCGGGCAGGTGGATGCAGCCATTGCCGGTCATGCGCCCACGGTGGCGCTCAGGGCGCGTTTTGCCTTTTCGCGGCCTTTCATGGCGCTGCCGGCGCGTTTTGCCGTCAACCGCAAGACGCTGCCGTCTGGAGAAACGGCGGCGGCCCTTGCCGGCCGCAAGGTCGGCGTGCTCTCGGCGACCACGCATGAGGAAATGCTGAAGGCCTATTTCCCGAAAATCAAGCCAGTGGAATTCGACACAAGGGCGGCATTGCTGGAAGCCCTAAAGACGGGATCGGTCGATGCGATCTTTTCAGATGGCGTGCAACTGATTTTCTGGACGGCAAGCCCGGCGGCGGACGCGTGTTGCAGCCTGTTCGACGGGCCCTATTTCTCCGAAGCATTTCTCGGCGAGGGCCTGTCTGTGATGCTGCGCAAGCAGGATACGGATCTGACGGCTGCCATCGACCACGCGCTGCTGATGCTGTCGCGCAACGGCCGGCTGCAGGAAACCTATCTGCGCTATTTCCCGAACGGGCTCTACTGAAGCGTTACGCCGCCCGGTAACGCGCCTCCGCGGCGCGTTCGATGGCGACCGATGTCAGCTTGTCGAGCGAAAGGCGATCACGCAGCAATTGCAGCAGCCGCAATTCTTCAGCCACGACCCGGCGATCTGCTGCGACGATTTCGGCGGCCAGCGCGTAAGCCGTGTCGCGCAGACGCGGCGGCAACGTATCGCGGATGATTTCCAGCACGATATCGAGACCTTCGTTGCCCGACACCAGGGTCGTGCAATCCTGAGCAATGCCGATCAGCCGGTCGGAATCGAAACCGTCGAAGACCGGCAGGCTTTGCACGATCTCGCCGATACGCGACAGTTCGACGTCGCTCATCGTCCGGTCCACGGCAGACGCCAGAACCATGGTGTAGATCAGGGCGTCGTGGGGCGTCAGCGTGACGGTCATGCGGGTCTCCGGTTCATCGAACAATCGCGCCGTAGATAGAGAGCGGCGGGATGGCATACAAGAGCGGGGATGCTGGAACGGTTTGCGGGACGATGAAAACCGGTCTGCATCCAGAGGCTACGGCGTTTCCGTTGCCGTGCCCGCTTGGCGCGGATCGTCGCCGAACAGACCTTCGCCCGCCTTGCGCGCTTCGTCTTGCAGCTTCTCGAGCGGCGAACCGGGGGCGGCCTCGGCCCAGCCATTGCTCACCAGCCAAGCGCCGATATCGATATCGCCGAGCGTGCATGTGGCGCTGCTGCCATCGGCCCAATCCTTGTCCTTGAGATCGCAGGCAATCGTGCGATTGCGCAGGAACTGGCGTTGCGCTGTGGCGGCCACGGCGCCGCAGGGCCAATCCCGGCCTTGGGCGTCCTTGCAGATGCGGGCGGGATCGGTGGCGACCAGCCCGGCAAAGCCCAGCTTGCGCCCGGCAACGGTCACGACGCCGGCCTGCGCCGTTGCCGGGCGTGTGAGGAGAACGGGCTTCGGCGGGGCGGGCGGTGGCGCCGGAAGCGCCTTTGGCGCTATTCGCTCCAGCGTCCTGGTACCGTCGGCGACCGGATAATCGAAACCGCCGGGCATTGCCGGGCGGGCGCTGTTATTTTCCATCTGTGGCGCATTTTCCGCGGGCGTCGCGGTCGCCTGCGCATCCGGCTCGCTGGCTGGCGCTTCGGCCTCGGCGCCTTGTGACAGGATTGCCTCCGCCTCGGCGCTCTCCGCCGACATGGCGGCGAGATCATCGCCATTGATGGAAACCTGTGCCTGCTCGCTTCTCGCCCGCACATGCGCGCCGCCGGTCATCAAAAGCCCACTCCAAAGGGCGATACCGGCAAGGGCGAGGGCGGGTATGACGGGATGGGCCACTGAAAATAATCCTATAAGCATTTCCAGGAAAAGTGGGAACCGGTTTTCCGTCCGGAAATGCGTTACAACAAATGAGCATGTCCAGGAAAAGCGAGAGCCGTTTTTCCCTCCGGAAATGCGTTGGCGAGCCTATTGGCTGGCCCAGATGATCCGAGCGATCCAGTCCAGGTCGGCGATCTCGAAACTGCGGTTGGGGTGATCGGGATTGAGCGACATGAGCTCGATGGCGCGCGGCGTCTGGCGCACCAGCACCTTGGCCATGACTTCGCCCTCGCAGGTGCGCACCACCACGCGGTCGCCGCGCCGGACCTGGGCGCCGGGCTCGACGATGAGGATGTCGCCGTCGCGGTAGAGCGGCAACATGCTTTCGCCCTGGACCTCCAGCGCATAGACGCCGGCCTTGCGTTCCGGCGAGGCTGGAAACTCGACCACATCCCAGCCCTGGCCGGCGGGAAAGCCGCCATCGTCGAAAAAGCCGCCTGCACCCGCCTGCGCGAAGCCCAGCAAGGGAATGTTGCCGGTTTGCGGCGGAAAAAGCCCGTCCGGCAAGCCGCGATCCGGCAGTCCGCGCTCTGGCATCATCGGCTGCATGTAGCTCATGAACTGGTCGAGCGTCGCGCCGGTGGCCTCCAGCACCTTGGCAATCGATTCCGTCGAGGGCCAGCGCAACCGGCCGTCGCCGCTCAGCCGCTTGGATTTGTTGAAGGAGGTGGGATCGAGCCCCGCTCGACGCGCAAGGCCTGATGGCGTCAACTGATGCCGCTCCGCCAGGGTATCGATCGCGCCCCATATCGTGTCGTGTGAAAGCATGGTCCAGGGTTCCCGGCGATCAGGGCGTTGTCGCTGCGCATGTCCGGATCGAAAAACCGGTGCAACTGTTCCAGGGATGCGTCAGGCGTTTCGTCCGCAATCGCTGCGATCCACATTAACCAAGCTGGCCTGCGGAGTAAAGGGAATGAGGAATAAAATCCTTTCCCGATCAGGCGGCGGCGGCCGCGTTGATCTTGCCGAGCTGGATCACCGCCTGGGTGCGACTATCGACATTGAGCTTGAGCAGGATGGCCGAGACATGCGCCTTGATCGTCGCTTCGGAAACGCCGAGCTCATAGGCGATCTGCTTGTTGAGCAGCCCTTCAGCCAGCATGCCGAGCACGCGGCTCTGCTGCGGCGTCAGCGTGCGCAGCCTTGCGATGACGTCTGCGACCTCCGGGTCGGGCTCATGGCCGCCCTGGAAACTGGCGGGCGTTGCGATATCGCCTGAGAGCACGGTGCGGATCGCCTGACGGATCTCCTCGATGCCGGCCGATTTCGAGATGAAGCCGGAAGCGCCGAGTTCGAGGGCGCGGCGGATGGTCACCGCATCGTCGGTGGCCGAGACGATGACGATCGGCAGATGCGGAAATTCCGAGCGCAGCGCCATCAATCCGGAAAAACCGCTGACGCCGGGCATGGCGAGATCGAGCAGCATCAGGTCGGCTTCGGCCCGTTCGGCCGCTTTGCGATGCGCGGCGTCGAAATCGCCGGCCTCGAGGATGGCAAGCGTGCCCTCCAGCCCGTCCACCGCCTGACGCAGCGCGCCGCGAAACAGCGGATGGTCGTCTGCAATGATGATCGTCAGACTGTGCATGGTCGAAACTCCCTCCCAAGAGTTTCCGGTGCGCCCCTCACCGCCTTGCCTACGGGGGTCATGTCTTGTTCGGATAGGCGTCGTTCCGCGGGCGCTCCCGCGAAAATTCCTCCGCCAGTCCCATGAACCGACGCATCATTTGTTCCATGATCGAGAGGCTTCGGTCAATCTCCGCTTGATCTGGCAGGGCCGACTTTTGCGGGATTTGGCTGTCTTTCAACGCCTTTTCCAGGGCGGCGATGCGGTTTTCCAGCGCTTTGACCTCTTCCGGCTTGATGTTGCGCACGGCAGCCGCGCCGTCGCAGGTCAGGAGATCGCCCTCGTCGCGGCAGAGCGTCATCGCCCCGGTCTGGGTGTCGAGCCTGACGACGCCGCTGGGCGTCGAGGCGATCTGGTAACGGCCGGGCGCATCCTGCGCCGAGGCGGCAAAGGGCAGGGCGATAAGAGCCAGACTCCAGAAAATCTGCTTCATGCTATCCTCCTTGGGCAGTGCAGCCACGAAAACTCTGCGGGAAACCGTGGACAAACGCGTCGGCTTTCGGCAAATGCCATTAGCTCCGAAAGAAGGCCTGTCCCATGTCCCGTATCGTCTACAAGATCGTCCCGGAAAATCTGTGGAATGAAGCGCGAAAAACTGGCGTTTTTCAAGGCGCGCCGGTGGATCTGGCCGATGGGTTCATCCATTTTTCGACCGCCGCGCAGATGCGTGACACCGCACGGCTCTATTTCGCCGGCATGAGCGGGTTGCTGCTGGTCGCGGTCGATGGCGATGCGCTGGGCGCGGCATTGAAATTCGAGGCGTCGCGCGGCGGCGATCTCTTCCCGCATCTCTACGGGACCTTGCCGTTGACCGCGGTGGTTTCCGAAGCGCCGCTGCCGCTCGGGGCCGATGGCCTGCATATCTTTCCGGAGGATAACGCATGATCGACGCCTTCTCGCTGATCGGCAAGCGCGGCCTGTTCCTCTTCGATCCCGAGACAGCCCATGGCCTGTCGATTGCGGCGCTGAAATCCGGCCTGCTGCCCGCCTGCCGTATCGCGCCCGATCCGCGCCTTGCGCAGACGGTTGCGGGTCTGAGCTTTCCCAATCCGCTTGGGCTGGCCGCCGGCTTCGACAAGAATGCCGAAGTGCCCGAAGCGCTGCTGAGGCTCGGTTTCGGCTTCACCGAAGTCGGCACGATCACGCCGAAGCCACAAGCCGGCAATCCCAAGCCGCGCATCTTCCGGCTGGAGGCCGACAATGCGGTCATCAACCGCCTCGGCTTCAACAATGAGGGTCATGCGGCGGCGCTTGCCCGGTTGAAAGCGCTGAAGACAAACGGCATCGTCGGCGTCAATATCGGCGCCAACAAGGACAGCGCCGACCGCATCGGCGATTATGTCGAGGGCATCCGCACGTTTTACGGTGTGGCGCGCTATTTCACCGCCAATATTTCCTCGCCCAACACGCCGGGCCTGCGCGACCTGCAGGCCCGCGCTTCATTGTCCGAACTGCTCTCGGCGGTGCTTTCGGCGCGGGCGGACGAGGCGCAGAAGAGCGGCCGGCGCGTGCCCGTCTTCCTCAAGATCGCGCCGGATCTCACGCCCGAGGGTATGGACGATATCGCGGCGGAAGCGCTGGCCCATGATCTCGATGGCTTGATCGTTTCCAACACGACGCTGTCGCGCGAGGGGTTGAAGGATCGCGTCCAGGCGGGTGAGGCCGGTGGCCTTTCCGGCACGCCGCTGTTCGAGAAATCGACTTCGGTGCTCGCAAATATCCGCAAGCGCGTCGGGCCGTCCCTGCCGATCATCGGCGTCGGCGGCGTCTCCTCGGCGGAAACGGCACTGGAGAAAATCCGCGCCGGGGCCGATCTGGTGCAGCTCTATTCCTGCATGGTCTATGAGGGACCGGGGCTGGCCGGCCGCATCATTCGCGGCCTGTCGCAGCTTCTCGACCGCGAGCGCGTCGCCTCGATCCGTGAGCTGCGCGACAGCCGCGTCGATTACTGGGCGGCGCGAAACGCCTGATCGGCCTTGGCCGGCAGGCGCAGCGCCAGAAGCACGCCGCGCAGCAGCAGGAAGACGTTCATCGCCGCCCACAGGCCATGATTGCCGTAGGCCGGCACGAAGGCGGCCAGCGCCGCCAGATAACCGGCGAAGGACAGCAGCATGCGGTTGCGCATCTCGTTCGACCAGGTGGCGCCGATGAAGACGCCGTCCATCAGGAAGGCGAGCGCGCCGGTGAGACTGGTCAGCGCCGCCCAGGGCAGATAGGTCATGGCCGCTTCCCGCACTTCGGGAGCAGTCGTCAAAAGCGCGATCAGCGCCGGGCCGGCGAGCAGGAAAAAGACGGCGGCAACGGCCGCGAGCGCGAAAGACCAGATGACCGTCAGTTTCACGCCGCGCTGGAACGCCGGGCGATAGCGCGCGCCGATGGCGCGTCCGGTCAGCTGCTCGGCGGCATTGGCAAGACCATCGAGAAAATATCCCGCCAAGAGAAAGAAATTCATCAAGACGGCATTGGCCGCCAGCGTCACCGCGCCGAAACCCGTGCCGATGCGGGTCATGAGCGCAAAGGCGATCAGCAGCACGAAACTGCGGATGAGGATATCGCGATTGAGCGCGAACAGCGCGCCGATGGCCTGCCGCGACAGGATTTCCGCCCGTATCGGTCGCTCGGCCGGCGAAAAGCCTTTCATGACGATGGCGAGCCCGACCAGCGCCCCCACGGTTTCGCCGACCATCGTGCCCCAGGCGACGCCAGCCACGCCCCAATGCAGGCCGAGGCCGAGCGCGATGGAGAGCACGATATTGATGCCGTTGACCAGTGCCTGCAGCAGCAGGCCGACCTTGCCCTGGCCGCGCCCGAGCACGAAGCCGAGAATGGCATAATTGGCGAGCGCCGCCGGGCCGGAGAGGATGCGGATCGAGAAATAGGTCGATGTCGCCTCTGCCACCGCCGCGTCAGGCCCCATGATCGCCAGCCCCGCCTTCAGCAGCAGAGGCGACAGCGCCAGAACCAGCAAGCCGCAACAGAGCGCCGACAGCATCGCCCGCCAGAAGATCGCCTGCTGCTCACGTCCGTCATGCCGGCCGAAGGCCTGTGCGGTCAGGCCGGTCGTCGAGGCGCGCAAAAAGTTGAACGTACCGAAGATCAGGTCGAACAGCATGGCGCCGATGGCGAGCCCGGCCAGCGCTTCGGCGACCCCAAGCCGGCCGACCACGGCCGTATCGGTGAGGCCGAGCAGCGGCGTCGTCAGGAAGCCGAATGTCATGGGAATGGCGATCGACAGCACCAGCCGGTGCGTCACGTCGAAAGCGAGCCGGTTGGAGTGTGCCTGCTGGTCCATCATGCCTGCCTCATCGGATAACGCAATTCCGGACGGAAAATCGCTTCACGCGCTTTCCGGAACTGCTGTGAGGCGGAATCACCTCAGTTGGACAGAACCATTGCCCAATAAGGCCGGTTTCCGGAAGAGGGATCACGCGCGACGGCGACGCCGAGGCCGCGATAGTTGCCGAGCATGTTGGCAAGGTGCTTCGGCGAGTTGATCCAGGCCGTCACGGCGTCGGCCGTATTTGCCTGTCCGGCGGCGATGTTTTCGGCCGCCGGCAGCTTGACGTCATGCGCCTTCATGCGCTTGCCGAAATCGTCGCCAAAACCGATCAGGTGCGACATCTTGTTCGCCGATGCCATGCGTTTTGCCTGATCGGCCGCCGCACGCACGGCGACGGGATCAAGGCTGAGCGCCGGCAGACCCCTGGATTTGCGCAGCGCATTGACGGCCGGCAATGCGGCGGCTGTCTCGTCACCGGCGATCGCCGGCGACCGGTTCAGCGTGCCGCAGCCGGCAAGGGTCGCGAGAAGACCGAGGCCTGCGCCAAGCGCAAACCGGCGGGACATGGGCGAATGGGACATGGTCAGCGGCGATAGCTCAGGAGACGCAGGAGGATGAAGGCGGGAATGACGATGGTCGCGCCGAGCAGCAGGTAATCTCCCACCTGTCCCAGCGCGGCAAAGCCGGTATGCCAGAGATCGAGCAGGAAATAACGAACGCTGTCGACAAGATCGAGCGGGCGCAGGCCAAAAACCTTCATGACGAAACCGACAATCAACGACACGACGACGAGCTTGACGACGATGCGCGCCGGCGAGTCTCCCAAGAGCTTGTTCATCTGTTCGGACATGTCTTCTCCTGTCGGCGGCGATTGCCTTGCCCAGTCTCTTCGCCTCTGAAATAGGACTTGAGTTTTTTTGTGTCCACCGTCACAAGCGCATCTTATCCTTAAAATCGAATTCGCGCCCGGAGCGCCCCGATGTCGACCCACGCCCTGTCTTCCGGCGACCTGACCGCCGACCGCCGCGCCGATTATGCCCGCATGCTGGGCGAGGGCGGCGATCCCGGCGCTGCGGCGGAGCTTATGGAGCAGGCGCTGGAGCTGGTGCCCGGTTGGGCCGCCGGCTGGTTTCGCCTCGGCGAATATCGGCAGAAGGCCGGGCTTGCAGGCGCGGCGGAGGCCTATCGCAAGGCGGTTGAACTCGACCCGCAGGATATTTTCGGCGCGGGTCTTAAGCTGGCGCTGCTGGGCGAAGCCGAAATCCCGAGCCATCCCTCCAGCCGTTATGTCGAGCGGCTGTTCGACGATTATGCCGATCGTTTCGAAACCGCGCTGGTCGAACGGCTCGATTATGTCGTGCCACAGGCTTTGGCAGCAATGATCGCCGCTACCGACCGAAAGTTTCGCCTCGCCGTCGATCTCGGCTGCGGCACCGGCCTGCTCGGGCCGGAAATCCGCGAGCATGTCGGGCGTCTCGAAGGTTTCGATCTCTCGCGCAACATGCTGACCAAGGCGGCGGAAAAGCAGGTCTACGACCATCTGGCGCAGGCCGATCTGTCGCTTTCCCCCGAGGCGTCCGGCCTGTTCGAGGGAGAGGCGATGCATCGCGCCGACCTGATCACCGCCGCCGACGTGCTGATGTATCTCGGCGATCTCGAAACCGCCTTCGCGCTGATCTCGGCCTTGGCCGCGCCCGATGCCATGCTTGCCTTCTCCGTCGAGGATAGCGGTGAGCCGGAAGCGTTCGTGCTGCGCGATTCCATGCGTTATGCCCATGGCGAGGCCTATGTCGCGGCGCTCTGCTCGACCAATGGCTTCGATATTGTCGCAACGCAGAAAACCATCATTCGCAAAGATGGCGGCAATTCCATCCACGGCATTCTGTTCATTGCCGCAAGAGCGGCCTGAACGCAGCTTTCTTGCGAAGTTGAAAAGGGTCAGTAATCCTGACGTATTTCGCTTGCGCAAAACCGGAAAATACCCCAAATTTCAGCCACTTCACGATGCGGGCGGGTGAGAAAAATCCGCTGCGTCGTGACATCCTGTCATCGTTATTTCGGTTTTTCGGCACGAATTGTCCTTTGTGAGGGCGAAGCGTGGCCGCGTGCTTTCTGGAGACGGCTTTCATGGCGCAGATCATTTCGGCTCTCGGGGTGTGGAACACCAGCGCCACGAAGCATACGGCGGTCGAGGATATCCAAGGCATTGCCTGCGGCAGCGTCATCGCTGCACTTGGCCTCTATTGCCTCGCCAGCGCCGGATTGCTGACCGGCAGCACAGCCGGCGTCGCCTTCCTGCTGCATTATGCCTTCGGGGTGAATTTCGGCCTCGCCTTCTTCCTGCTCAACCTGCCCTTCTTCTATCTCTCGTGGAAGCGGCTCGGCATGGGCTTTACGCTCAAGACCTTTATCGCCATCGGCTTGACCTCGGTTCTCACCGACATGCAGTCGCGCTTTATCCATATCGACAGCATTCATCCCGGCTGGGCGGCGCTGATCGGCGGCTTGTTGCTCGGCTTCGGCCTGCTGGCGCTCTATCGCCACCGCGCCAGCCTCGGCGGCGTCGGCATTCTTGGCATCTACATGCAGGAACGCTTCGGCATCCGCGCCGGTCTGGTGCAACTGGTCATCGATCTCGGCGTGCTGGCCGCCGCCTTCTTCGTCACGGCCCCTTCGGTCGTTTTCTACTCCGTCCTCGGCGCCGTCGCCTTGAACCTCTTCGTCACCGTCAACCACCGGGCCGACCGCTACATCGCGATGTGACGTCTTTTACGCAATTCCGGACGCAAAACCGCTTCACACTTTTGCTGGAATTGCTTGAGCCCTTCAATTCCCCTCGAATCGAACTAGATTAGCCGCCGTGGATCAGAATGGCGCCGATAGTCTTGCGAACCTGCCTGCCCCCTTTCAGCGCTGGTTCGCCGAGAAGGGATGGCGGCCGCGTGCGCATCAGTTGGAGCTGCTGCGTCGGGCGGAAGCGGGCGAAAGCACGCTGCTGATCGCCCCGACCGGGGCCGGCAAGACGCTGGCCGGTTTTTTGCCGGCGCTCACCGATCTCACCCGGCGCGGCAAGCCCAAACCCGGAACCGGGTTTCGCGGCGTGCATACGCTGTATGTCTCGCCGCTCAAGGCGCTGGCCGTCGACATCGAGCGCAACCTGATGAAGCCGGTGGCCGAGATGGGCCTGCCGCTAATCATCGAAAACCGCACCGGTGACACGCCCGCCTCCAAGCGCCAGCGCCAGAAACTCAATCCGCCGGATATCCTGCTGACCACGCCCGAACAGGTGGCGCTGCTGCTCGCCAACAAGGAGGCCGAGCGCTTTTTCAAGGATTTGCGCTACATCGTCCTCGATGAGCTGCATTCGCTGGTCACCTCCAAACGCGGCCATATGCTGTCGCTGGGGCTGGCGCGGCTGCGCCGGCTGGCGCCGAAGCTGCAGACCATCGGCCTTTCCGCCACCGTCGCCGAGCCGATGGATCTGCAGAAATGGCTGGTGGAACAGAAGGAGGGCGAGGCGCGCCATTCCGGGCTGGTGACGGTCGAGGGCGGGGCGAAGCCTGATATCTCGATCCTCAAGACCGAGGAGCGCATCCCTTGGGCCGGCCATTCGGCCAAATACGCCATTCCCGACGTCTACGACCTGCTGAAAGACCATCAGACGACGCTGCTTTTCGTCAACACCCGCAGCCAGGCGGAGATGCTGTTCCAGGAATTGTGGACGATCAACGACGATAACCTGCCGATTGCCCTGCATCACGGTTCGCTCGACGTGTCCCAGCGGCGCAAGGTCGAGGCGGCGATGGCGGAAAACCGGCTGCGCGCCGTGGTCGCTACCTCCACCCTCGATCTCGGCATCGACTGGGGCGATGTCGATCTCGTCGTGCATGTCGGCGCGCCTAAGGGCGCCAGCCGTCTGGCGCAGCGCATCGGGCGCGCCAATCACCGTATGGACGAGCCGTCGAAGGCCGTGCTGGTGCCGGCCAACCGTTTCGAGGTGATGGAATGCCAGGCGGCACTCGACGCCAATTATATCGGCGCGCAGGATACGCCGCCGGTAGGAGCCGGCGCGCTCGATGTGCTGGCCCAGCATGTGCTCGGCATGGCCTGCGCCGAACCTTTCGACATGCTCGAACTCTATGACGAGGTGATCAGCGCCTCGCCCTATGCGGATCTTTCCTGGGAGACCTTCGAGCGCATCGTCGATTTCGTCGCCACCGGCGGTTATGCGCTGCGCGCCTATGAGCGTTACGCCCGCATCCGCAAGACCAAGGAGGGACGCTGGCGCGTCTCCAATCCGCAGGTGGCGCAGCAATATCGCCTGAACCTCGGCACCATCGTCGAGAGCCCGATGCTCAACCTGCGCATGGTCAAGCGCGGCGAGAAGGGGCGCATCGGCCGTGGCGGCGCGACGCTCGGCAAGGTCGAGGAATATTTCCTCGAACAGCTTTCGCCCGGCGACACCTTTCTCTTCGCCGGCAAGGTCCTGCGCTTCGAGGGCATCCGCGAGAACGAGGCGCTGGCCAGCCAGGCCTTTTCGCTCGACCCGCGAATCCCGTCCTATGCCGGCGGCAAGTTTCCGCTCTCCACCTATCTCGCCGACCAGGTGCGCTCGATGCTGGCCGATCCGGACCGCTGGCACCGCCTGCCGGATCAGGTGCGCGACTGGCTGGCGATCCAGAAGGACAAGTCGATGCTGCCGAAGCGCGACGAACTCCTGATCGAAACCTTTCCGCGCGGAAACCGCGCCTATATGGTCGCCTATCCCTTCGAGGGGCGGCTGGCGCATCAGACGCTCGGCATGCTGCTCACCCGCCGGCTGGAGCGCTTCGGGGCAAAACCCCTCGGCTTCGTGGCGACGGATTATTCTCTGGGCATCTGGGGGCTGGAGGATCTGGGGCTGATGATATCAAACGGTCGCCTGAGCCTCGCCGACCTGTTCGACGAGGACATGCTCGGCGACGATCTCGAGGCGTGGCTGGATGAATCCTTCCTGCTGAAACGCACCTTCCGCAATTGCGCCGTCATCGCCGGCCTGATCGAGCGCCGTCATCCCGGCAAGGAAAAGACCGGGCGGCAGGTGACGGTCTCCGCCGACCTCATTTATGACGTTTTACGCAGCCATGAGCCCGACCACATCCTGCTTCAGGCAACGCGACAGGATGCCGCGACCGGGCTTTTGGATATTTCGCGGCTTGGCGATATGCTGAGGCGAATCAAGGGTCACATCACCCATCGCGCGCTCGACCACATCTCGCCGCTCGCCGTGCCTGTCATGCTGGAGATCGGCAAGGAGTCCGTGCCGGGCGAAGCCCATGATGCGGTGCTGGCCGAGGCTGCGGACGACCTGATCGCCGAGGCCATGGGCTGAAATTCGAAGGACGATTCTGATCGTGATGAGCCGATTGGCGCTGGCGCGCGCCGCAGCAACGACATCCGCACCGGTCTCGGCGGAAACGACCGTCAACGGCGTCGCCGCCGTTTGCGATCCCTTGGGCGGCCTCTATCTGCCGGAGAGCGGAATGCTCGTCGTGTCCGACCTGCATCTGGAAAAGGGCGCGGCCTTTGCCAGGCGCGGCATGATGTTGCCGCCATACGATACGCTGGCGACGCTGACCGTGCTCTCCGCCGTCATTGCGCGTTATCAGCCGAAGATCGTCGTTTCGCTCGGCGACAATTTCCACGACCGCATCGGCTCGCGCGAGATGCCGGAAGAATTCCGGTCGCTGCTGACCGATATGGCGCGCGGGCGCGAATGGATCTGGATCAACGGCAATCACGACCCCGACGGCATCTTCGACCTGCCGGGAACCTCCGCCGACGAAATGCATTATGGCGGGCTCGTTTTCCGGCATGAGCCGCAGCCGGGGCTGCAGCGCGGCGAGATCGCCGGCCACCTGCATCCGGCCGCCACCGTGCGCCGCCGCGACAAGGCGGTGCGCCGGCCCTGTTTCGCGACAGACGGCACGCGGTTGCTGATGCCGGCCTTCGGGTTGATGAGCGGCGGGCTCGACCTGCGCCACAAGGCGATGCAGGGCCTGTTTGACCATGCGGCGCTGATCGCCCATTTGATGGGCAAGGACCGCATCTATTCCGTGCGCTTCGGCAATCTCACGGGCTGAGAGAGCGCTGCTCCCTCAATTCCTCTTGAAGATCACGCTCGCGCCCCAGCCGGTGAACAGCGCCAGCAACACGGCGAAGATGCCGTAGAGAAACGGCTGCTCGTGGGCGGCGTCGGTGATCGTCTGCTCGAGACCGGTCTTGACGACGCGCAGCAGCAATTTCTGGTCTGAAACGAAAACGCCGCTCTTGAACAGATAGGCGTGGACGGTATGCACGCCGTTGGGAATATTGGCCGGCAACCGCAGCGTGGCGCGAAACAGCGACGGGCTGACGAAGCGCACGCCGGCGGTATCGCGCGCATAAAGCCCGCTCCCCGTCTTCAGCCGGCGATAGGCATCGCGGAATTCGCCGAGGTTGGCGGCATTGCCGACAAAGCCGATCGGGATCAGCGGCATATGGGAAATGCCGACGCCGCGATCGTTGAGCGCCGTATCGACGGCGATCGAATCGACGGCGCGGGTGCTGGAGATCGCATAGGATTCCGGCACGTGCTCGAAGGTCATCGAGCGGCGGTTGACCCAGATGCCGAACAGCCGCTCCTTCTTGCGCACCGTGGCGATATCCTTCGGCCCCTCCAGCGCCACGATGACGTCGTACTGGCCGATGGCCATCAACAGTTCGTCGGCATAATCGACCGAGCCGAAGACGGTCAGATCCGCGCCGGCGAAATCCGAGGTGATGGCGATCTCGGTGGTCGAGACGCCGATCTGGAGACGCTCCCGTTGCTCGATGGAATCGCCGAGCAACGGCATCTGCGCCGCCGCCGGCAGGGCGGCGAACGTCAGGGCGAAAAGGGCGGGAAGCAGGCGGCGCATCAGTTGATGCCTCCGACCACCACCGAATAGACATCGGCCGGCGTCACCACCAGCGCGATGGCAAGGCGCAGGCCCACGGCCAGAACCAAGAGGCCGAGCAGAGCGCGCAGCTGTTCGCCGCGCAGCTTCTGGCCGACGCGTACCCCGTATTGCGCGCCGATCACGCCGGCGACCATCAGGATGAAGGCCAGCACGATATCGACGGAATAGTTGGTGGTCGCCTGCACGACGGTCGTATAGGCGGTGACGAAGATGATCTGGAACAGCGAGGTGCCGACCACGACATTGGTCGGCACGCGCAGCAGGTAGATCATCGCCGGCACCATGATGAAGCCGCCGCCGACACCCATGATCGAGGTGAGGATGCCGATGCCGAAGCCGAGCGCGACCACCGGGATGACGCTGATATAGATCGTCGATTTCTTGAAGCGCATCTTCAGGGGCAGGCGATGCACCCAGCTATGCTGGCCGGGCTTCTTCAGCGTCACCGTCTCGTTGCGCCGTGCGCGGCGCATCGCGTTGACGCTTTCCATCAGCATCAGCCCGCCGACGGTGCCGAGGAAGAGCACGTACATCAAGGAAATGATCAGATCGAGCTGGCCGAGGCGGCGCAGCAGCGAAAAGATCCAGATGCCGACCGTCGCCCCCGCCAGACCCCCGATCAGCAGGATGGTGCCGAGCTTGATATCGAGCGTTCCGCGCCGGAAATGGGTGATGGCGCCGGAGACCGAGGACGCGACGACCTGGTTCGCGCCGGTGGCGACCGCGACGACGGGGGGGATGTTGTAGAAGATCAGAAGCGGCGTGATGAGAAATCCGCCGCCGACGCCGAACATGCCGGACAGGAAGCCGACGGCCGCGCCCATGCCGAGGATGACGAAGATGTTCACCGACAATTCCGCGATCGGCAGGTAGATCGTCACGGCATGACCTCGACAATAGGGCTGCGGCCCCGTGGTGCTATCGCGAGGCGCAAGGATGAACGAACGACGTTTCAGACCGGGCTGCCAGAGCATTTCCAAGCGGAAAACCGGTACCCACTGTTTTCCGGATATGCTTTAGCACGGTGAACCTTCATAATTCCTGAAATCGAGTCCGATTTTGGGAATTGCGACATTGAAACGCAGAAAAGTCCCCGGAGGCGGTCCGGAGACTGATTTTTTGCCGGTGATGGCGCCTTACTTGTTACGGGCGAGCAGTTCCTTGACGAGCTTGTCGCTGACCTTGCCGTCCGCTTCCATACCGATCGAGGTCTGGAAGGACTTGATGGCCTTGACCGTCTTGGCGCCCATTTCTCCGTCCGGCTGGCCGGCGTCGAAGCCGTTATTGTTGAGGATGGCCTGGATGTTGCGCACGGCCTTCTTCATGTCGACGGAGGCGGTCGTATGCGCCTTGCCGACCCAGGCGTCGGGCAGGTCGACGGAGTTGGCGTTTTCGTTGAGAGGCTGCGGCTTCCAGAGATCCACCTTGGCGCGGGCGCTTTCCAGCTGCTCGGGGCGCATGGCGTTGGCCACTTCGTCGCGCTTCTGGGCGGCGTCCTTGTCGCCGTCCTTGGCGGCGATGGCGAACCACTTGTAGGATTCTTCGAGATCCTGCTTCACGCCGTTGCCGCGCGCATAGAGGATGGCGAGGTTGAACTGGCTGTCGGCGACGCCGAGATCGGCGGCCTTGGTGAACCAGCCGACGGCGGTGTCGAAATCCGGCTTGCCGGCTTCGGCGCCGGTGGCGAGCAGGACGGCGAGATTGTGCATGGCGCTGGCATTGCCCTGCGCGGCGGCGGCCTCGTAGTATTGGCGCGCCTTGGCGAGGTCACGCTCGACGCCGGTGCCCTTTTCGTAAAGGTTGGCAATACGATATTGCGCCGGCGCAAAACCCTTGTCGGCGGCCTGGGTATACCATTTGGCGGCGGTTGCGAGATCGGCCTTGACGCCACGGCCTTCCGTATAGCGCGCGCCGATTTCGAACAGCGCCAGCGCATCGCCGCCGCGGGCGGAATCGGCCAGCGCCTTGGGCGTGATCGCATCCGGCACTTCGATCGGGGCGAAGGGCGCGGTCTCGGCCGGCGCCAGCTTGGCTTCGGCCTGAACCGGAGCGGCAGCCTCGGGCGCAATGTCGGGCGTGGTCGCCTCGGCGATCGGCGCGGCTGCGCCATCTCCATCCAGCGCGCCATTCGCGGGCGCGGCTTGTGTCGTCGCTTGTGTCGTCGCCTGCGTCGGCTCGGTCAGCGTTGCCGCCCGTTGCGGCGCGCTGTTGTCGGTGATCGCCGGCTGGGTTGCGGCAGGTGCCTCGGCTGCGGGCGCGATGCTGGCTTCGACGGCTGCCGGCGTCTTCTTCGGCCCGACGAAGCTCTTGGCGAGCGGCAGCGCCATGACGGCAAGCAGGATTGCGCCGACAGCCATCAGGATCGGCCGGCGATGGCGCTTGATCGTCGAGCCCAGCGCCGAACCGCCCTTTGACGCCGACGACTTGTGGGCCTGGTCGACTTCCTGCGCGGCGGCCTGGGCGGCGCGGCGGGCGGCGGCGATGTAGTCGGCGCGGTCGCCATCGGCAGCGCCCGCGCCGCCGGCGGCCTGGGCGTTCTGCATGGCGCGGACGCGCTCGAGAATGCGCTTGATGTCAGGCGCGCCGGAGCCGGGCTCGAGAAGCTCGTTGGCTTCGGAGGAAACGACCATTTCTTCCGGCGCCAGCGGCGGCGTCGGTTCGATGGTGGCGCGCTTGGGCGCGGACTGCTCGGCCTTGCGGCCGGGGCGGAATTTGCGGCCGAGATTGGCGAAAAGGCCGGGCTTGGCTTCTTCGGCGACGACGGCCTCGCCTGGCAGCCGGGCGCTGGCGGCCTCGACTTCGACTTCCACGTCGTCATCGGCTTGCGTGTCGAACGTCGGCGCCAGCGGGGCCGTGTCGAAACGGGCCGCGTCGCGCGCCGCTTCGCGGGTTGAAGTCGCTGTCTCGGCAAAAGCATAGGCCTCTGCCTCGAAGGCTTCCTCGGCAAAGACCGGCTGGGTCGCCTTCGGCATTACCGGCTGCGGGCGGCGCTCGTGGCGATCTTCCTCGAAGTGGCGAAATCGGCCATCCATGTCCTCCAGCCGGCCGGCGATCTGCACGAGCGTGTCGTGCAGGGCCTCGAAGGTCTGCTGGGTGCGTTCCTCCGAACCGCGGCTGAGATCTTCGAGATGGCGCAGGTCGTCGGCAAGGGCGGCGAGCGCCGAAACGTCGGCGACCGGCGCGCCGGCTGTGGCGCTGATGCCGCCACGCGAATAGGCCTCCACCACCGCTTCGGCCGCATGGCGGGCCGCTTCGATGATGTATTCGTCATTGGTCGCCATATAGTCTTCTATGGCCGAAAGGCGGCTTTCGAAGACGGCGGGCAGCTCGACGGCATGCTCGGCGCGCGGCTCGCTGATCAGCTGCGACAGATGGGCTATCTGGTCTTCCAGCGCCCGCAGCGCCGAATGATCGCCAACGGGGGCGGCGGTCGTCTCGTCCAGCCGCGCGGCGATGTCGTTCAGCTGGCCTTCGATGCGGCGCATGGCGGCGTCGTCATGGGAACTGGAGACGGCTTGCTGCGGCTGGAATTCGAATTCCTCGATGCGGCGGGCAAGGTAATCCAGGCGCTCGGCCAGCACGTCGTTGACCGAACCCTGTTCGAGCGCGTCGATCTTGCGGGAGATATCGGCAAGATAATTGGTCAGCTCCGGCGCGGCCGGGGCCTTGTGCGAACGCTCCATCAGCAGCGAAAGCTGTTCCAGTCGCTCGTCGAGCCGCATGGCGGCTTCCTGGTGCGCCATTTCCTCGACACGGGCGGTCAGGGCTTCCATGCGGGCGCCGAGCTGGGCGGCCGGGTCGGGCCGGTTCATGGTTTCGCGACCGATGGTGTCGATCTGTTCTGCGAGCGCCGACAGGCGGTTTTCCAGCCGCTGCATGGCGGAATTGTCGACCGAGCTTGCGGCGCGGCTGGTGGCGGCAATGGCGCGGCTGATCTCGTCGAGGCGCAGGTCGAGACCGGCGAACTGCTCGCTGATCCCGTGATCACTGGCGGGCATGCGTTCGCCAAGCGTCTCGACGGCATGGGCGACGCGCATCAGCTTGTCTTCCAGCGCGTGGATCGCCGGGCTGTCGCGCATCGAGCCGAGCTGCATCTTGATGTCGTCGAGGCGATAGGCCAGCGACACCAGCTCTTCCTGCAGCGGGCCGGTTTCCAGCGCGTGGAGCTTGTCCTCGACGCCGTTCCAGCGCATGTGCATGTGGCGGATGGAATCCTCGCGGGCAAGCCCGTCCATCATCGCCCGCAATTCCTCGAATTCGGCGCGCAGGCTGTCGGCCTCGCGTTGCGAAGAGGATTGGTGGCCGATCTGGTCGATGCCGCGCGCAAGCCGCGCGAGATCGTCGCGCATGTCGAGCGCGACCGGATGGTTTTCGGCGGACGTGCGGATCGAGCGCATTTCCTCGCGCAACGTCGCGACCTCGCGGGCGACGCTTTGTGAAATGTCCTGCTTCAATTCATGGCGCAGGTTCACCAGCGCTTGCGCGATGTCCTTCATCGCCGGATCGGGCATGGCCGCTGCTGCAACGGGTGCGCGCATGGCGGCATGCGGCTGGGCCTGCGGGGCACGCGCCGCCGGGCGCGCGTCTTCGCGCAACTCCTGACGCGGCTGCTGCGGGCGCTGCGGGGCGGGAGCGGGTGCTGGCTGGCGTTCGCGGCCGGCATCGAGCATGCGCTGGCGCTGGCGGATTTCGGCAAGCGGGTCGAAGCGTTCGCTGTGCTGCTCGCGTTCGCGAAGACTATCGCGCCGGATCGGGCGCTCGGGCGGCTCGGGCTGGGGACGGGCGCGATAATCGCTGCGGGCCGACGATCCCATCAGCCCTTCGATGCGTGCCTCCAGACCCTCGATGGTGCGGCTCAGCGCGTCGAGCGACGACCTGTCACCGGGGCGGGATGGTGTTTGGCGCGATCCGTTCATGCTCTTGCTCGTTTCAGCGTTGGTGCCTTGAGGCCTTGGGTCGTCGGGGCATGCGGAAGAAGGAACGATTGCGGCGTGCCTTATTGCGAAGGATGCCGACACTCCACGAAACGCGTCACGGAAGAAGATTGCGGATCCATCACACCCTGTGTCCGCACAATCGACGAAATATGGTAAACAGTTGGTTAACGTCGCTGCAAATTCTTAATCATTTCATCCTGAGGCTGCACTCTGCGTCACCGAAGCGCATCCCCCTGGCCAGAATGGAGCAAGCGATTAACTCTCTGCTGTATTCTGGGCTTGTATGCTGGACGCCGGATTGCAAGCCCGGCGAACGGACCAAGGTTTAAGCGGTCAGGCTGCTTCGAGGCTTGCGTCGCGCGCCGCACCCCATGGGTGTGCACAGGGAGGAAAGACGATGCCAATCTACAAGGCCCCGGTGGAAGACACGCTGTTCGTGCTGGACGAGGTGCTGCAGCTTGCCCGTTACAACAACCTGCCCGGTTTCGCCGATGCGACGCCCGACATGGTCGAAGCGATCCTGACCGAAGCCGGGCGGGTCTCGGAAGAGGTGCTTCTGCCGGTGAATGCGGTCGGCGATGTCGAGGGGTGCACGCGCCACGCGGACGGAACGGTGACGACGCCCAAGGGGTTTCGCGAGGCCTATTCCGCCTATCGCGACGGCGGCTGGATCGGTTTGGCCATTCCCGAAGAGTTCGGCGGGCAGGGCCTGCCCTACACGCTGCATTGCGCCGTCGGCGCCTTCACCTCCGCCGCCAACATGGCGCTGATGATGTATCCGGGTCTCACCCAAGGCGCGATCGCCGCCTTGGTCGTCCACGGCAGCGAGGAGCAGAAGGCGACCTGGCTGCCAAACATGGTCTCCGGCCTGTGGTCCGGCACCATGAACCTGACCGAGCCCCATTGCGGCACCGATCTCGGCCTGCTGCGCACCAAGGCCGTTCCGCAAGCTGACGGCAGCTACAAGATCACCGGCCAGAAGATCTTCATATCCGCCGGCGAGCACGACATGACGGAAAACATCGTGCATCTGGTGCTCGCCCGCATCGAGGGCGCGCCTGATGGCGTGAAGGGCCTGTCGCTGTTCCTCGTGCCGAAATTCCTGCTCGATGCCGACGGCAGGCCAGGTGTGCGCAACGCTGTTTCCTGTGGCGCCATCGAGCACAAGATGGGCATTCACGGCAACGCCACCTGCGTCATCAACCATGACGGCGCCACCGGCTATCTGGTCGGCGAAGCCAATCGCGGCCTCAACGCCATGTTCGTGATGATGAACGAGGCGCGCCTGTCGGTCGGTCTGCAGGGTGTGGCGATTGCCGATATCGCCTATCAGAATGCCGCAAACTACGCCCGCGAGCGGTTGCAGGGGCGCGCACTCTCCGGCGTCAAGGCGGCCGACAAACCGGCGGACCCGATCATCGTCCATCCCGACGTGCGTCGCACGTTGATGACCATTCGCGCCTTCAACGAGGCGGGCCGTGCCTTCCTGCTGTGGACCGCGCTGAAATCCGACATCGCCCATCGCTCGCCCGATGCCGCCGAGCGGCAGGCGGCGGACGATATCCTCGGTCTCGTCACCCCTATCCTCAAGGGCGTGATGACCGACAAGGGTTTCGACCATGCGGTGATGGCGCAGCAGGTCTTCGGCGGTCATGGCTATATCGAGGAACATGGCATGAGCCAGTTCGTGCGCGATGCCCGCATCGCCATGATCTACGAAGGCGCCAACGGCATTCAGGCGCTCGATCTCGTCGGCCGCAAGCTCGGCCAGAACGGCGGCCGGGCGATCATGGCGCTGTTCAAGGAGATCGGCGATTTCTGCGAGACCCACCGCGCTGACGAAGCGATGAGCTTCTATACCAAGGGTCTCAAGAAGGGCCTGAACGACGCGCAAGCCGCGACCATGTGGTTCATGCAGCATGCCATGGCCAAGCCTGACAATGCCGGCGCCGGATCCACAGATTACATGCACCTGCTTGGCCTCGTCGTCCTCGGTCACATGTGGGGGCAGATGGCGAAGGCCGCGCTGGACGGACTGGCAAAGGGCGGCGAGCGCGCGGACTTCTACCGTAACAAGCTCGTCACCGCCCGTTTCTTCATGGAGCGCATCCTGCCGGAAACGGCCTTGCGCAAGGCGCGCATCGAAACCGGCGCCGAAACCATGATGGCGCTATCCGCCGAGGCCTTCTAGGCAAAGTCCATCGGATGAGTTTTTTGCGGCGCGGGAGGGTTCCTGCGTCGCAATCGATCGTTATAGTGACCGCTGATTTGGGAAGGGGCGCTGCTCAAGCGCCCGAGGAGATGACAGACCATGACCGACGTTTTCATCTACGATCATGTGCGCACACCGCGTGGTCGCGGCAAGAAGGACGGCGCGCTGCACGAAGTGCCCACCCCCCGCCTGGCCGCCCGCGTGCTCGAAGCCCTGCGCGACCGCAACGGCCTCGACACGGCCCGCCTCGACGACATCATCTTCGGCTGCGTCGATCCGGTCTATGAAGCAGGCGCGGTCATCCCCAAGGCGGCGGCTTTCGAGGCCGGCTATTCCTTCCGCGCGCCCGGCATGCAGATCTCGCGTTTCTGCGCATCCGGCCTCGACGCCGTGAACATCGGCGCGGCCAAGATGGCGCAAGGGGCCGACGATCTCGTCATCGCCGGCGGCGTCGAATCCATGTCGCGCATCGGGCTGGGCGCTGCCGGCGGCGCCTGGTTCATGGATCCCTCCGTCAGCTTTCCGGCCTATTTCATGCCGCAGGGCGTTTCCGCCGATCTCATCGCCACCAAATACGGCTTCTCCCGCGAGGATGTCGACGCCTATGCCGTGGAAAGCCAGAAGCGGGCGGCGCATGCCTGGGACAGCGGCTATTTCGATCGCTCGGTCGTTCCGGTGAAGGATCAGAACGGCCTCGTGCTGCTGGCGAAGGACGAGCATATGCGCCCCGGCACCGACATGCAGGCGCTGGCCGGCCTTAACCCGTCCTTCCAGATGCCCGGCGAAATGGGCGGCTTCGAAGCCGTCGCCATCGACGCCCATCCCGATGTCGAACGCATCACTTACGTCCATCATGCCGGCAATTCCTCCGGCATCGTCGATGGTTCCGGTGCCGTCCTGCTCGGCTCCAAGGCCGGCGGCGACATCCTGGGTCTGAAGCCGCGCGCAAAAATCCGGGCCTTTGCCAATATCGGCTCCGATCCGGCGCTGATGCTGACCGGCCCGGTCGACGTCACCGAAAAGCTGTTGAAGCGTTCCGGCTTCAAGCTCTCCGACATCGATCTCTTCGAACTCAATGAGGCCTTCGCCGCCGTCGTGCTGCGCTATTGCCAAGCCTTCGACATCCCTGCGGATAAAATCAACGTCAATGGCGGCGCCATCGCCATGGGCCATCCGCTCGGCGCCACCGGCGCGATGATCCTCGGCACGGTGCTGGACGAGCTGGAGCGGCGCGATCTCAAGACCGCGCTGGTGACGCTGTGCATCGGCGCCGGTATGGGCACCGCCACGATCATCGAACGCGTCTGAGGGGAGGGACGATCATGACCTACAAGAATTTCACGATCGAAACCGATGCCGATGGCATCGCCCTCGTCACCTGGGATATGCCGGGCAAATCGATGAACGTCGTCACCGAGGAGGTGATGGACGAGATCGAGGCGATCGTCGACCAGGTGGTCGCCGATGGCGCGATCAAGGGCGCGGTCATCACCTCCGGCAAGAGCTCCTTCTCCGGCGGCGCCGATCTCTCGATGATCAAGAGCATCTTCACGCTGGCCGAGGAGGAAAAGGCCCGCGATCCCGCAAACGCCATGCAGCGCATCTTCGACGTCGCCGGGCGCATGACCTGGCTGTGGCGCAAGCTGGAAACCTGCGGCAAGCCCTGGGTCTCGGCGATCAACGGCACCTGCATGGGCGGCGCTTTCGAACTGTCGCTGGCCTGCCATGCCCGCGTCGTCTCGAATGCGAAATCGGTGAAGCTTGCGCTGCCCGAGGTCAAGGTCGGCGTCTTCCCGGGCGCTGGCGGCACCCAGCGCGTGCCGCGTCTCACCAATGCGCAGGACGCGTTGCAGATGATGACCACCGGACAGACACTGACGCCGGCGCGCGCCAAGGCCATGGGCCTGGTCAATCAGGTGGTCGATCCAGCCGAACTGATCCCGGCCGCCAAACAGATGATCAAGGACGGCCTCAAGCCCATCGCCCCCTGGGACGAAAAGGGCTTCAAGCTGCCGGGCGGCGGCATCTGGACGCCGCAATCGGCCCAGCTCTGGCCGGCCGCTTCCGGCATCATGCGTCGCGAGACGCATGGCAATTATCCGGCCGCGCTCGCCATCCTGAAATGCGTCTATGAAGGCCTGCAATTGCCCTTCGATGCCGGCTTGCGCGTCGAGCAGCGTTATTTCACCGAGATCCTGCAGACCACCGAAGCCTTCTCGATGATCCGCTCGCTGTTCATCTCCATGCAGGAGCTGGGCAAGGGCGCCCGCCGCCCCGCCGGCATCGAAAAGACGGTGCTGAAGAAGGTTGGCATTGTCGGCGCCGGCTTCATGGGCGCTTCGATTGCCTATGTCTCCGCCGCCGCCGGCATCGAGGTCGTGCTGGTCGATCGTGACATCGAGGCGGCCAACAAGGGCAAGGGCGTCTCCGAAAAGCTGGTCGCCGATTCCATCGGCAAGGGCCGCATCACCAAGGAAGACGGCGACAAGCTGCTCGCCCGCATCACGCCAGCAGCCGATTACGAAGGCTTGTGCGATGTCGGTCTGGTGATCGAAGCGGTGTTCGAGGATCGCGCCGTGAAGAAGGCGGTGATCGAGGCGGTGGAAGCCGTGTTGCCGGAGGATGCCATCCTCGCTTCCAACACTTCCACCCTGCCGATCAGCGGCCTCGCCACCTATGCCAAACGCCCGAAACAGTTCATCGGCGTGCATTTCTTCTCGCCGGTCGAGAAGATGATGCTGACCGAGGTGATCCTGGGTGAAGAGACCGGCGATAAGGCGCTGGCCGCCGCGCTCGATTTCGTCGCCGCCATCAAGAAGACGCCGATCGTCGTCAACGATACGCGCGGCTTCTATGTCAACCGCTGCGTCTTCCGTTATATCAACGAAGGCTACGACATGCTGATCGACGGCGTGCCGGCGGCGATGATCGAGAATGTCGCGAAGATGATCGGCATGCCGGTCGGGCCGCTTTCACTGAATGATGAAATCGCCATCGATCTCAGCCAGAAGATCATGAAGGCCCAGCTTGCCGATCTTGGTCCCGCCTCGGTGGATCCACGTCACATGGAGCTGAACGACCGCATGGTCGACGGCCTCGACCGGCGCGGTCGCAAGAACGGCAAGGGTTTTTACGACTACCCGGCCAAGCCGGCGAAAAAATCGCTCTGGCCGGGCCTGAAGGAGTTCTATCCGCAGAAAAAGGCTGACGAGGTCGATATCGAGGAGATGAAGCAGCGCTTCCTCGTCACCATCGCGTTGGAAGCGGCGCGCACGGTGGATGAAGGCATCGTCATCGATCCGCGTGAGGCCGATGTCGGCGCCATCCTCGGCTTCGGCTTCGCGCCCTATACCGGCGGAACGCTCTCCTACATCGATGGCATGGGCGTTGCGACCTTCGTCGCGCTCTGCGACAGGCTGGCGGCGAAATTCGGCGAGCGTTTCAACGTGCCGCCGCTGCTGCGGGACATGGCAGAAAAGGGCGAGACCTTCTACGGTCGCTTCGATCCCTATGCGAAGAAGGCGGCGGCCTGATCGATTGACATCGCACATGCGGGCCAATGCCCGCATGTGCCACTCGCATGGCTGCCCGGCGCGGTTGCCATGGCTTCAATCATATTGATCGCTCGACATTTTCGCCGTTCCGCGCTATGAGCCGCGCCAAAGAGGGCCTGCGACCATCGTTGGCCGCGGCGATCCTGCGTCTGATCGGGCCATCCGGGCCTTTGGCGTGGTCACCCGAAATCCGAAAGACGAGACTTATGACAGATATCGAGGGCATCGTTCCTGCGATCGCACGGGCGTTGGAAAAACGCGGCTACACGGAACTGACGCCGGTCCAGAAGGCGGTCATCTCAAGCGAACTCGGCGAGCAGGACGCGCTGGTTTCCGCCCAGACCGGCTCCGGCAAGACCGTGGCCTTCGGCCTGGCGCTGGCCCCGACGCTGCTGCGCGACGAGGAACGTTTCGGCCCGGCCGCAACCCCGCTCGCCATGGTGATCGCACCGACGCGCGAACTGGCGCTGCAGGTCAAGCGCGAGCTGGAATGGCTCTATGAATTCGCCGGCGCCACCGTCGTCTCCTGCGTCGGCGGCATGAACATGTCGACCGAGCGCCGGTCGCTGGAGCGTGGCGCCCACATCGTCGTCGGCACGCCCGGCCGCCTCTGTGACCACATCCGCCGCGGTTCGCTCGAATTGGACGATCTGCGCGCCGTCGTGCTCGACGAAGCCGACGAGATGCTCGACCTCGGTTTCCGCGAAGACCTGGAATTCATCCTCGAGGCCGCCCCCGAAGACCGCCGCACGCTGATGTTCTCGGCAACCGTGCCGAAGGCCATCGCCAAGCTCGCCGAAAGCTACCAGCGCAACGCCGTGCGCGTCGAAACGACGGCCGCCAAGGAGCAGCATGTCGATATCGAATATCGCGCGCTCGTCATGGCCCCGTCCGACCGGGAAAACGCCATCATCAACGCGCTGCGTTTCTATGAAGCCAAGAACGCCATCGTCTTCTGCTCGACGCGCGCCGCCGTCAATCACCTGACGGCTCGGCTCGGCAATCGCGGCTTTTCCGTCGTGGCGCTGTCCGGCGAACTCAGCCAGAACGAGCGCACCCATGCGCTGCAGGCGATGCGCGACGGTCGCGCCCGCGTCTGTATCGCCACCGACGTCGCCGCGCGCGGCATCGACCTGCCCAATCTCGAACTGGTCATCCATGCCGACCTTCCGACCAATCCCGAAACCCTGCTGCACCGCTCCGGCCGTACCGGTCGCGCCGGCCGCAAGGGCGTCAGCGCGCTGATCGTGCCGATGCCGGCGCGCCGCCGCGCTGAACGCCTTCTGCAGGGCGCCAACATTACTGCCGCCTGGGACCGCCCGCCGTCCGCCGAAGAGGTGACCACGCGCGATGGTGAGCGGCTTCTGGCCGATCCCTCGCTGTCGGAAACCGTGGGTGACGACGAAAAGGCCTTCGTCGCCAAGCTTCTCGACCAGTGCAGCGCCGAGCAGGTGGCCGCCGCCTTCGTGCGGCTATATCTCGCCGGCCGTTCCGCGCCGGAAGAACTGATCGAGATCAGCCTCGACGCCAAGCGCGGCCCGCGCACCGATCGCGACAACCCCAACGCCGGCTTCAAGGGTTCCGACGAGCCGCGCCGTGGCCGCGACGATTTCGGCGCCAGCGTCTGGTTCTCGCTGTCCATCGGCCGCAAGCAGAATGCCGAGCCGCGCTGGCTGATCCCGATGCTCTGCCGCTCCGGCAATCTCACCAAGCGCGATATCGGCGCGATCCGCATCCAGCCGCAGGAAACCCACGTCGAACTCTCCGCCGACAGCGCCGAGGCCTTCCTGGGTTCGATCGGCCCGAACCGCACCATCGAGAAGGGCATTCGCGTCGCCCAACTCGACAGCGCGCCGGAAGCCGACAATCGCGGCGACCGCAAGCCTTACGGCAAGCCGGCCGGCGGCAACTGGGATGGCGACCGCAAGCCCGCCTTCAAGGGCAAGGGCAAACCCGCCTTCGGCAATCGCGACGAGCGTCGCGGTGAGAAGAACTGGGGCGACAAGCCGAAATTCGACAAACCGAATTTCGATAAGCCCAAGTTCGACAAACCGAAGTTCGACAAGCCGAAGTCGGACAAGCCCGCCTTCGACAAGCCTTGGGCCGGCAAGCCGAAATTCGACGACGCCGCGCCGGGCGCCAAAAAGGCCAAGAAGAAGAACGCCAAGAACCGCGAAGAATAGAGCATTTCCAGGAAAAGTGCGGAGCGGTTTTCCGTCCGGAAATGCGTGGAACCGCTCTCTAGAACGTAGTTTGAAAATCAATGCCCGGCGGGATCGTCGGGCATCAGTTTTCCGGTGAGGCGATAGGCGATGCCGTCAGGCTCGTATTCACTGCTGGCGGCGCCGGAGAAATAGCCGGCGACGATTTGTTCGGAGAGCTTGCTGCCGAAACCGCGCCGGGTCGGGCTTTGCGGCGATGGCACGCCCGTTTCCTTCCAGCCGAAGGAAAAATCATCGCCCGTCACATGCCATGAAATCGCCACCCGGCCGCCGGGATAGTGCAAAGCGCCATATTTGGTGGCGTTGGTTGCAAGCTCGTGCAGCGCCAGCGACAGGCCGAGCGATTGCTGGGCGTTGAGCGACACTTCCGGTCCGTCGAGGTCGAACCGGTCGGCGGTTCGGTACGGCGACAGCGCCGCATCGATCACCTGGCGCAGGCGCGCATGCGAGCCGCCCTCGCTGGTCAGCAGATCCTGCGCCCGCCCGAAAGCGGACAGCCGCGCCGAAACGCTTTCCAGCGCGGCCTCTGTCGAGGTCGCGCCGCGAATGCTCTGCGAGACGATAGCCTGGACGATGGCGAGCAGGTTCTTGATGCGATGGACGAGTTCGTGACGCAGCGCTTCCTGTTGCGTTTCGGCCAACTGCTGCGCGGCAAGGGCGAGACGGGCATTTTCCACTTCGCTCGCCAGCGCGTGATTGGCCTCGTCCATACGCCGACGCAGGCTAACCGCACCTGTCGTCTCGGTGACGACGTCGAGAAAGCCGGCGATACGTCCCTCGTCGTCGCGGACCGGACTATAGGAAAACGTCCAGAAGGTCTGTTCCTCGAAGCCGTTGCGGGTCATGGTCAACGGCAGATCCTCGCGCCAGACCGTTTCGCCCGACAGGGCCGCCTGCACCATCGGCAGGATGTCGTCGAAGACGTCGTGCCAAGCCTCGTATAGCGGCTTGCCGAGCGCAACCTCGGCGCGCTTTCCGAGGATCGGCGCGAAACCGCAATTGAAGATTGTCGTCAACTCAGGCCCGTACCACAAAGCCATCGGTTGGGCGCTGGCCATCATCATGCCGACAAGGCTGCGAAGCGCCGGGCTCCATCCGGAAAGCGGGCCGAGCGGCGTCGCTGCCCAATCGAATTCGACCAGCCGGCGTCCGCCTTCGCCACAGGCGCGCAAACTGCCCTCGAACGATTGCACGTTCCGTTCGATCCCGTCCCAGGCATTTCGTGTGGTCAAGGCGGCGTCCCAAACAAGTCTGCGGCAAGAATTTGCGGTATCTTTTGCATTTCCGGGAAAAGCGCTGAACGCGGCTTTCGGCCCGGGAATGCATGGAAACAAATAGATAGGACAAGTTCAGGCAAGGCGATAGCGACTCATTCGAATTATCGAATATTTCCGCGCAACACCGATGGGCCTATTCCGCTGCGGCACTTCTTAAGCTCGCCATCTGGGTCAGATAGGCGCGCAGCGCTGCCGGGCGCACCGGCTTGTTCTGGAGCGCGATGCGATTGCGCTCGGCCTCGGCGCGCACTTCCAGGCTGCGATCGGCGGTCAGCAGCAGTGCCGGCAGGTCGGCCTGCACGCTCTGCCGGAGCGCCAGAATGGCCTCGATTCCGGTTCCCTTATCGAGATGGTAATCGGCGATGACGAGATCGACGCGCGCTTCCGCGCCGGCTTGCGCCACCGCCTCTTCCAGAGAGGTCGCCGTTTCCACCCGGCATCCCCAGCCGGAAATCAGCACGCGCATGCCCTCGAGAATGCGTTCCTCATTGTCGATGCAAAGGACGTTGAGACCGGCAAGCGTCGGCAGCGCGGTATCGGCGGGCGCTGGCGCAATTGCCGGGCGCGATGCCGGCGAGGCGCGGTCGAGCGGCAGGGTGACGCGAAAATCCGTGCCGCGCCCAAGCTGCGAGCGCACCTCGACGCCATGATTGAGAACGCGGGCGATGCGGTCGACGATGGAAAGGCCGAGTCCGAGACCAGATGCGGTGCGCGCGCCTTCGTCCAGCCTTGCGAATTCCTTGAAGATGGTGCGGAATTTCGAGGAGGGGATGCCGATGCCTGAGTCCATCACCTGGATCACCACCTTGCCGCCGCGCCGCCGCGCCCCGACCAGCACCTTGCCGCTGACGGTATATTTGATGGCGTTGGAAACGAGGTTCTGGATCAGCCGCCGCAGCAGCGCCGGGTCGGATCGCACGCTGAGGCTCGTCGGCATGACCACCAGCTTCAGCGTCTTTTCACGCGCGATGGGCGCAAAATCCGTCTCGATGCGCGACAGGAGATCGCTGAGCGGCACGGAGGCGAGGCGCGGTTTCATCGCGCCCGTATCCAGCCTGGATATGTCGAGGACGGCGCCCAGAATGGTCTCGACCGATTCCAGCGCCGAATCGATATTGCGCACCAGTGCCGCATTGTTTTCCGCCTGTCCGAGGCGCTCCACCAGCGCCGAGGAATAAAGCCGGGCGGCATTGAGCGGTTGCAGGATGTCGTGGCCGGCGGCGGCGAAGAAGCGGGTCTTGCCGATATTCGCCTCGTCGGCGCTGGCGCGCGCTTCGGCGAGCGCGTGGTTGACGCGGGTCAGTTCGGCGGTGCGTTCGGCAACGCGCTGCTCCAGCGTTTCATTGGCCTGCTTCAGCGCCCGGTCGGCGGCGACGCGCCGGGTAATATCGGTAAACGTCGCGACGATGCCCCGATCCGGCATGGCGTTGGAGCGCACTTCGACGATCGTCTGCCCCGCGCCGAGCACCAGCGAAAACGGCTTGTCGAAGGTCAGGAAGTTGCTGACGATTTCGTCCTGCTCGCCTGGCGGAATATCGCCATGGCCGGAGAGGATGGCGACGATATCGGCAAGCGGAAACCCGACCTGTCCCACATGTTCGGGCAGATCGAGCAGGCTGCGGAAGCGCCGGTTCCAGATCGTCAGCCGGTGCGAACTGTCGAAGACGGCGATGCCCTGGTCCATCTGCGACAGTGCCGTCTGCAGCATGTCCTGATTGTATTGCAAGGCCTCGCTCGCCTGGTCGAGCAGCCAGGCGGTGTCTGAGGATGCGTCCTCCACCTTTTGCAGGATCAGCGAAATGACGAGGCGAGCCGATGAGGAGCCGATGGCGCTGCCGAGCAATTGCTCGGAAAAATGGATCAGCGCCATGTCGGCCGGTTGGCCATCGTCAAGACGTTTGCCGCTGGAGCGTTCATAGCTGCCGAACGAGCGTTGCATGCGCTCCTCGCCGAGATAGCGGGCGATGGTGGTCTTCAGGTCGCCGACGCTGACGCGGGTCTTCCAGCCACGCGTGGCGAATTGCGAGCGCAGGTGGCGCTTGACGAAAATGCCGGACTGGATGCGCTCGACGGGCTTGGGATTGCGGGTCAACGACGCCGTGACGAAGGCAAAGCAATTGACCAGCAGACTGAGGAAGACGGCATTGACCAGCGGGTCGGCATCCGGCGCGGTGAACATCGTCGTTCCCGGCAGCAGGAAACCGAGGACGGCGCCGGCGACATGCGAATAATCCGGCCCGCCAAGGCTTGGCAGGAAAAGAAGATAGGCCCAGACGACGAAGCCGCTGATCAGCCCGGCAATCGCGCCGCGCGCATTGGCGCGACGCCAGATCAGCCCGCCGAACAGCGGCGGCGCCATCTGCGCGATGGCCGCAAAGGCAAGCAGGCCGATGGAGGCAAGCCCGACGCCGGAATCGGTCGAGCGGTAATAGGCGTAACCCAGCAGCATGACCGCGAAGATCGCCGTACGGCGGATGCGTAAGAGCGAGCGGCCGAAATCCTGCCGCTGCGCCCCACCGGCGAGATTGCGCCGCAGAAAGAAGGGCATGACGAGGTCGTTGGAGACCATGATCGCCAGGGCCACGGATTCGACGATCACCATGGCGGTCGCGGCGGAAAAACCGCCGATGAAGGTGATCAGCGACACCAGTTCCTTGGAATGCGACAGCGGCAGGGAAAGGACATACATGTCGGCATCGCCGCTGCCGCCGAAGGCGATCACGCCGCCGATGGCGACCGGCAGCACGAAGATGTTGATGGCGACGAGATAGAGCGGCAGCATCCAGCCCGCCAGCTTCAATTCGCCGGCGGTGCGGTTTTCGACCACCGTCACATGGAACTGGCGCGGCAGCATGACGATGGCGAAGGCGGAGAGCAGGATCAGCGTGATCCAGCGGCTGACCGGCGTCTCGTAGGAGAGCGCCGCCGTCGTCATCGCATTCTGCGACGCCGCTTCCCACAGATGCGCCGGCCCCTGATAGAGGAAGAACAGCACGTAGATGCCGACCGTGCCGAAGGCGATCAGCTTGACCAGCGATTCCGTGGCGATGGCGAAAATCAGCCCGTCCTGATGCTCGGTGGCATCGGTATGGCGCGTGCCGAACATGATGGCGAAGCAGGCAAGCACCAGCGTGACGATCAGCGGAAGGTCGATGAAATAGAGATTGCCGTTGCCGATACCGTAGTCGGAGGGATTGACCATGGCCGAGACGGAATTCGACACGGCCTTCAGCTGCAGGGCGATATAGGGAATGGTGCCGATCAGGCAGATCAGCGCGACGATGGCCGCGACGGATGAATTCTTGCCGTAGCGGGCGGCGATGAAATCGGCGACCGAGGTCAGCTTTTCCGCCTTGGCAAGCTCGATGATGCGGCGCAGGAACGGGATGCCGAGGGTGAAGATCAGGATCGGCCCGATATAGATCGCGGCGAACTCCAGCCCGTGCGAGGCCGCCAGGCCCACGCCGCCGAAATAGGTCCAGGAGGTGCAGTAGATCGCCAGGCTCAGCGCATAGACGATCGGCCGGCCGTTGCGCGGTTCGCCGCGGATGCGGCGCATCCGGTCGCCGAAGCTGGCGATGCAAAACAGCAGCATCAGATAGCCGATCGCCGACGCAAAAATGACCCAGCCTGGCAGCATATCCTCGCTCTCCCTCGCCGGATGGAAGAATAAGCCAAAGCGGCCGGCTTGAACATGCAGGCTTGCTAAGCCTTAAGTTCAAGGCGGCCGGCGTCCCGCATTGCATCACACGGGCAAATATGGCTAGTTGTAATCGGTGGTAGCAATTGAAGGGAACGGGGACGGTCTCATGCTCAATGAATTCAAAGAGTTTATCGCACGCGGCAATGTCATGGACCTTGCCGTCGGTGTGATCATCGGCGCGGCGTTCAACAAGATCGTCGATTCCGTCGTCAACGATCTGGTCATGCCGATCGTCGGTGCGCTGACCGGCGGCGGATTCGATTTTTCGAACTATTTCATCCCGCTCAGCTCTGCGGTCACCTCGCCGGCGCTGGCCGAAGCGCGCAAGCAGGGCGCGGTGCTTGCCTATGGCAATTTCATCACCATCCTGATCAACTTCCTGATCCTCGCCTGGATCATCTTCCTGATGGTCAAGGGCATCAACCGGATGCGCGCCTCGATGGAGAAGAAGAAGGCAGCCGAGCCCGCCGCTCCGCCGCCGGTCGATGTCCAGCTTCTGACCGAAATCCGCGATCTCCTGAAAACCCGTCAGGCGTAAGCGGCGTCGGGAAACATCAGCGGATGAAATGTTTCCCTCAGCGAATGTCATAAGATCCGTTTGCCGACTTCGGCTATGAAGACGGCAAACGGAGATTCTGCCATGTCCATTCTCGCCAGTCTCAGCCCACGCTCGGTCGCCGCTCCTGAAAGCGGGATCGTCGAGGTCGTCAACTATGCCCGTGGCCGGGAAGGCCTGATCCCGCTCTGGGTCGGCGAGGGCGATCTGCCGACGCCCGATTTCATCAACCGTCCGGCAGCCGATGCCCTGATGGCGGGCGAGACCTTCTACACCTGGCAGCGCGGCATTCCCGAACTGCGCCAGGCGCTTTCTGATTATTACGCCCGCCATTTCGGCACGACGCTTTCGGCCGAGCATTTTTACGTGACCGGCTCGGGCATGCAGTCGATCCAGCTTGCCGTGCAGGCGTTGACGGCGCCGGGCGACGAGATGATCTATCTGACGCCGGCCTGGCCGAATATCGCCGCAGCACTCGATATCGCCGGCGCCCGCTCGGTCGGTTTCCAGCTCGATTTCCGCGAGGGCACCTGGTCGCTCGATCTGGAGCGCCTGGAAAAGGCGATCACGCCGAAGACCAAGGGCCTGTTCATCAACACGCCCTCCAACCCGACCGGCTGGACCGCGACGCGCGCCGATCTGGAAGCGATCCTTGATTTGGCCCGCCGCCACGATCTCTGGATCATGGCCGACGAAATCTATGCCCGTTACTTCTACATCGGCGAACGTGCTCCGTCCTTCCTCGACGTCATGACGCCGGAAGACAGGGTCGTTTTCGTCAATTCCTTCTCGAAGAACTGGTCGATGACCGGCTGGCGCGTCGGCTGGATCGTCGCCCCGCCGGCCATGGGCCAGGTGCTGGAAAACCTGATCCAGTATTCGACTTCGGGCGTGGCGCAGTTCATGCAGCGCGGCGCGGTCGCGGCCTTGAACGAGGGCGATGCCTTCGTACAGTCCAACATCGACAAGGCGCGCGCCGCCCGCGACATCCTCTGCGATGCGCTGATCGCCACCAACCGCGTCGAGACGCTGAAGCCCGATGGCGCGCTTTACGCCTTCCTGAAGATCGACGGCGTGACTGACAGCCGCGCCGCGGCCATCGATATCGTCGACAAGACCGGCGTCGGTCTGGCGCCGGGAACCGCGTTCGGCGCCGGTGGCGAGCTGTTCATGCGCGCCTGCTTCCTGCGCGATCCGGCACTGATTGCGCAAGCGGCCGACCGCCTTGCGGATTATATTCGCCAGCGGTGATTTTTGCAGGCGGAACGGTCCAGCAGGGCCGCTCCGCATCACTTTTGGGCGGATCGATAAAATTAGAACGATCCGCGAAATCCTTCATCGACCACCTTCGCAATCAAACCCGGGCGCAGGCCGTCCGGGCCCGCCAAAATAACCAATTCGGAAACAAAACCGCGCTTTGATCCTCCCAAGAAGACTGAACAGGGAAGAAGATCATGGCAGTGCTGGTTACGGGCGGTGCGGGCTATATCGGCAGTCACATGGTGTGGGCGCTGCTGGATGCCGGAGAGGATGTCGTCGTTCTCGACGCATTGACGACGGGTTTCCGCTGGGCCGTTGCGCCGGGCGCGCGTTTCTATCTCGGCGATGTCGGCGACCGGACGGTGCTGGAGCAGATCTTCGCCGAAAACCGCATCGAGGCGATCGTGCATTTTGCGGGTTCGGCCGTGGTGCCGGAATCGGTCGCCCGTCCGCTCGACTATTATGACAACAATACCGGCAAGACCCGCATCCTGCTTTCGGCAGCGATCGAGGCCGGCATTCGCAATGTCGTGTTTTCCTCCACCGCAGCGGTGTACGGCACGCAGGAGAGCGCCGCGCCGGTCAAGGAATGCGCCGTTCTGAGCCCCGAAAGCCCCTATGGCCTGTCCAAGCTGATGTCGGAACTGATGCTGCGCGACGCGGCCAATGCGCATGGCTTGAGCTATGTGGCGCTGCGCTATTTCAACGTCGCCGGCGCCGATCCCGAAGGGCGCACCGGCCAGTCGACGCCCGGCGCGACCCATCTCATCAAGGTGGCCTGCGAGGCGGCGCTCGGCCGGCGCTCCAGGGTGGATGTCTACGGCACGGATTATCCCACGCCTGACGGCACCGGCGTGCGCGATTACGTGCATGTCACCGATCTCGTCGGCGCGCATATGAAGGCGCTCGATTATCTCCGGCGCGGCGGCGAACCGCTGGTTGCCAATTGCGGTTACGGGTCGGGCTATTCGGTGCTGGAAATCCTCGATACGGTGATGGAAGTCCGTGGACGGCGGTTCAAGGTCAATTTCGCACCACGCCGCCCGGGCGATCCTGCCTGCGTGGTCGCCGATGCGACGCTGGCGCGCGAAACGCTTGGCTGGGCGCCGCGCCATGCCGATCTGGCCGAAATCGTGCGCACGGCGCTCGCCTGGGAGGAGCATCTCCTGCAGGACCGCAGCTACGATATCGACGCCATCCAGCAGCGGTTGGTCTCGGCGAGGTTCTGAGCAGTTCCAGGAAAAGTGGATACCGGTTTTCCGTCCGGAAATGCGCCGAAACAAAGAATCGCCGCCGCACCAGTTTGACGTCAGCTTCGGCCGCTAGTGTCGGCTCCGGAATGAACTGGGGCCGGATAGACGCATGATCAGGTGGGTGAAGTGCAGGGAATGCCGGGGCGTCGTTTGCCCTGAGGCAGAGGTGGCGGCATGAAGGCGGTCATCCTGGCGGGCGGCCTCGGCACCCGGCTTTCGGAGGAAACCCATCTCAAGCCGAAGCCGATGGTGGAAATCGGCGGCCGGCCGATCCTCTGGCATATCATGAAGCTGTATCATGGCCATGGCATCCGCGATTTCATCATCTGCTGCGGCTGGCGCGGCTATGTCATCAAGGAATATTTCGCCAATTACGGCCTGCACACGTCGGACATGACCTTCGACCTGGCGCAGAACCGCATGCAGTTCCATCGCAAGAGCGCCGAGGACTGGCGGGTCACGCTGGTCGACACAGGCGAGCATTCGCTGACCGGCGGTCGCCTGAAGCGCGTCGCCTCTTATCTCAAGGACGAGGAAGCCTTCTGCTTCACCTATGGCGACGGCGTCAGCAATGTCGACATCGCCGATACCATCCGCTTCCATCGCGCGCATGGCAAGCTGGCGACGGTCACAGCCGTGCGCCCGCCGGCCCGTTTCGGCGCAATGAAGTTCGAAGGCGACCTAGTCAAGGGTTTCGTCGAGAAGCCGGAAGGCGAGGGCGGCTTCATCAATGGCGGCTTCTTCGTGCTGTCGCCGAAGGTGATCTCGCGCATTCCCGACGATCTGACGACCTGGGAGGCCGCGCCGCTCTCCAGCCTTGCCGCCGATGGCGAGCTGCATGCCTATTTCCATGAAGGCTTCTGGCAGCCGATGGACACGTTGCGCGACAAGAACCATCTCGAAGCGCTCTGGGAAAGCGGCAATCCGCCCTGGAAGAACTGGTGAACATGGCCGAGGCGTCCTTCTGGAAAAACAAGCGCGTGCTGCTGACCGGCCATACCGGCTTCAAGGGAAGCTGGCTGGCCTTGTGGCTGACGCGTCTGGGCGCAACCGTCAGCGGCCTGTCGCTGCCGGCTCCCTCCGAGCCTTCGCTGCATGCGCTTCTGGGGGATGCGGCGAGCGATCCGGGCGGGATCGCCGATATCCGCGATCGCGTTGCCGTTCAGGCGCGGGTAACCGCCGCCCGGCCAGAAATCGTCTTCCATCTGGCGGCACAGCCACTGGTCCGCGCCGGCTATCGCGATCCGGCCGCCACCTTTGATATCAATGCGCAGGGCACGGCCAACTTGCTCGAAAGCCTGCGCATCGCCCCCGATGTCCGTTCCATCGTCGTCGTCACCACCGACAAGGTCTACGAGAATCCGGAAACGGCCCGTCCCTTCGTCGAGACCGATCCGCTCGGCGGCCACGATCCCTACAGCGCCAGCAAGGCGGCGGCGGAAATCGTCAGCGCCAGCTATCGTTCCTCCTTCTTCGCCGCGCGCCGCATCGGCCTTGCCACCGCCCGCGCCGGCAATGTCATCGGCGGCGGCGATTGGGCCGAGGACCGGCTGATCCCCGATGCGATCCGCGCCTGGGGCAGCGGCGACGTGTTGCAGGTGCGCCGCCCGCAGGCAGTTCGCCCATGGCAACATGTGCTGGAGCCGCTGCATGGCTATATGCTGCTGGCCGAGCGGCTGTGGCATGCGCCGGAGGCCTGCACCGCCGTCAATTTCGGCCCGGACCACACGGCGGCGGCCAGCGTCGGCACCGTGCTGGACAAGGCAAAAACCGCCTTCGGCAGCGGCGAGATGCTGCTCGGCGACGGCAGCGAAGGCCCGCACGAGGCCGGCTATCTGATGCTCGACAGCAGCCTCGCAACCCGCACGCTCGGTTACGCCCCACGCTGGGGCCTGGACGAAACCGTCAGCCGCACCATCGCCTGGTACAGGGCGCAGCAGGCCGGTCGCGCCGCCCTCGATCTCTGCCTTGCCGATATCGCCGCCTATGAGACAAGCCTGCAGATGCCGCGCAAGGTGGCGGTATGAGCGGACGCTTCACGGTTCTGGAAACGCCGATGGCCGGGTTGCATCTGGTCGAGCGGCGCCGCCTCGGCGACGAGCGCGGTTTCCTGACCCGGCTGTTCTGCGCCGAGGAACTGGCCGATCTCGGCTTCGACGGCCCGGTCGCCCAGATCAACGAAACCGGCACCGATATCGCCGGCACCGTGCGCGGCATGCATTACCAATTACCGCCCTTTGCCGAGATCAAGCTGGTCACCTGTGTGGCCGGCGCCGTGCTCGATGTCGCCATCGACCTGCGCCGCGATTCGCCGACATTTCTCCAGCATTTCGCCACCGAGCTTTCGGCCGAGAATGCGCGTTCGCTGCTGATCCCGCGCGGCTTCGCCCATGGGTTCCAGACGCTGACCTCGGGCGTGCGCATGGTCTATGCCCATTCCGCGCCCTATCGCGCCGAGGCGGAAGCCGGGCTAAACGCGCAGGATCCGGGGCTTGGGCTCGACTGGCCGCTGCCGGTCGTCAATCTCTCGGCCCGCGACCAGGGTCATCCGTTTCTCACCACCGCATTTTCCGGGGTTGCCGCATGAAATGCCGCCATTGCGGGTGCCAGTCCATGGCGCCCTTCCTCGATCTGGGCACGGCGCCGCCGTCGAACTCCTATGTCTCGGCGGCAGGTCTTGCCGGGCCGGAGCTGTGGTATCCGCTGGTCATCCGTGTCTGCACGCAATGCGTGCTCGTCCAGACCGAGGATTTCGCCGAACGCGAAACCTTTTTCTCGGAAAGCTATGCCTATTTCAGCTCGTTCTCGACCTCCTGGCTGAACCACGCGAAAACCTATGTCGAGGCGATGACCGCCCGCTTCGGCCTCGGCCCGCAATCGCATGTGGTGGAGGTCGCCTCCAATGACGGCTACCTGCTGCAATATGTGAAGCAGGCCGGCATCGCCTGCCTCGGTATCGAGCCGACGAAAAGCACCGCCGATGCGGCGCGCGAGAAGGGCATCGCCGTGGTCGAAGACTTCTTCGGCGAGGCGCTGGCGCGCAAGCTGGTGGCCGAGGGCCATGCTGCCGACTTGACCGCCGCCAACAATGTGCTGGCGCATGTGCCCGATATCAACGATTTCGTGCGCGGCTTCGCCGTGCTCCTGAAGCCCACGGGCGTCTCGACCTTCGAATTTCCGCATCTGATGAACATGATGGCGGAATCTCAGTTCGATACCGCTTACCATGAGCACTATTCCTACCTGTCGCTGACGGCGGTGGAACGCATCTTCGCCGCCAACGGCCTCACCGTCTTCGACGTCGAGACGACGCCGTGGCATGGCGGCAGCCTGCGCGTCTTCGCGTGCCGGGCCGACAGCGCCGCGCATCCGACGCAGCGGAGCGTGGCCGAACTGTTGCAAAGGGAAGCGGAAGCGGGCCTGCGCGATCTCGCCACCTACGCCGCCTTCCAGGCGCAGGCCGAACGGGTGCGCAACGATTTCACCGCCTTCCTGATCGATTGCCAGCGACAGGATTTGAAAGTCGCGGCTTACGGAGCGGCGGCCAAGGGCAATACGTTGTTGAACTATGCGGGCATCAAACCCGACCTTCTGTCCTTCGTGGTCGACAAGAATCCCGCCAAGCAGGGGCAGTTTTTGCCGGGCAGCCGCATTCCGATCGTTTCGGAAGAGGTGCTTAGAGAGCAGAAGCCGGAAAGGGTGGTTATCCTGCCATGGAATCTACAAAACGAAATAATGACGCAGCTTTCGTATATCAGAGACTGGGGTGGGACGTTTGTGACGGCGGTTCCGCGGCTGACGATCCATCCCTGATCCCCGACGACATCATCGGGACGCTCGACCCGATCAACGACAACGGCCCCGATGCGGCCGTCGCCGCCTTGATGGACGTTGCCAATCTGATGAAGACGAAGGGCGTCTGACGTTTGGCGGTTTGCCTTCTTCAGCAAAGCTTCACTCCAGTTTGAAGCCCTAGAGTTTGTCAGGGAAAAGTGGGAACCGGTTTCCCGAAAAGACAAACGGCAACAATGAAAGCTGGAGGCTGACTGGTTCAGGATGAACCTGACAGACTCCAGACTCGCGTGAAAGCGCAAGGACCGTCCATGGCTGCCATGCCGGGACGAACGAGACCGATCACGAGGAATCCGAGGCCGGATATGACCAAAATTTCCATCTGCATTCCCGTCGAGGCGGGCAGCGCCGCACCGGTCCGGTTGGCAAAAACATTGCTCGGCGATCCGAACGCCGATCTGGAAGTCATCGTCGCGCCTTGCGGGGACGATTGCCGCGATATCGACGAACTCCGTGCCATGGCGGAGGCGGAACCGCGCTTGATGATCCTGCCCACGGCTCCCGCCGATATCTCTCCGTGCCACCATTGGCTGGGAACGGTGGCGGCGATGCGCGGCGACTGGGTCACCGTCGTTCGTCCCGACGATGCGGTCGAGCCTGAGATCGCCGCTTTTGTCGAGCATGCCGAGAAAACCGTTCCCGGCATGGATGCCTTCGCCTGGAATACGTTCCAGATCGACGCCGGCGCCCGGCGCGATATTCCGGCAAGCGTCGCAATTCCCATGCAACATCACACACGGGAACTCGACAAGGACGACTTGCTCAACAAGGGTTTCAAGTGGGTTGAAAGTAGCAATGTCCCCAATATGGCCTTCGGCATTTACCATGCAGCCATCAGCCGTTCCCTTCTCGAGACGGTGCTCGCCAATTCGGGCGAACTGAGCTGGCAGACGCCGCTTCCGCAATATGAATGGGCCGCGCGCGTTCTGATCTATGCGCAGAAATTCGGTTTTTCGTCACGGCCGCTCTCGGCCATCGATGCGCGCCGTCATGTTCCCGGCCCGACGACGGCCGTCATGCCCGACTTCCCCTTTCATGCCGGCATTGGCCTCACCGCGGGCATTGCCGAGGTTCACGCGCGCGTACTGCGCGATCTCGGCATCGACTGGGAAAGCTTCAACGATGCCTTCCTGCGCGCCTGCATGATCGATTGCCTGCTCGAGAACCGCGAGGAGGAATTCGAAGCGATGGCGCAGCGCTACTATGCGGCGATCCAGAGAATGGACGGCGGCCGCCTCGCCGGCGCCTTCCGGCCGCCTTACATGGCCGAGCCTGAAGCCGATCTGCGCCGCGGACGCCGCGGCATGCTGGTATTCGCAAACCGCTTCATCGGCGGCGCGGTGACGGCGGCCGAGTTCTTCTCGGTTATCCGCCATATGCTGGCGCAGATCGATGTCGTGCAGTTGACGGCAAGCAGTGAACTTCTCGAAGAACTGGAAGACAAGCAGTTGCGCCGCGCCCATGTTTAGAGCATTTCCAGGTAAAGTGAGAACCGGTTTCCCGCCACGAAATGCGTAAAAACAAAGAACTATAGCTTTTCCGGTGAACCCGTGTTCATCGGAAATACTATAGTCTGGTCGATATCTGGCGCAGTCGATTGCGATATGTAAAAACGAATTCAGGAAGATCATCGGAAACGACAAGGCCCCGCTTCAGGTTTGAAGCGGGGCCTTGTCGTTTGACGCCTGTTTGCGTCAGTCCCATTTGTGGCTTTTCGGAGGAGGCAGGCGGAGACGATGCTGCATCGCGTCCGCTCGCTCTAACCCATCCGAGAGCTTATGATTTCTTCTTCAGCGATTTCGTGGAGATGAGTTCGCCCATCCCGCTGGCACGAATCGGAATCGCGTCGACCGGAAGGATGAGGTCGCCTGCAAGGCGATAGAAACCCGCCGCCGTCTCCATTCCCGGAACGTCGTAATCCATATAGATGGCAGTATCGCTGAAGCCGGTCATCGAGACGCCTTTGGACCCGTCATTGTATTGGGGTTTGAAATATTTGCTGAATCTCCCACCCTGCCAGCTATCGACGGCGCGTTGATAGCTTTCCTTCACCAGATCGAAGGCTTCGCGATCCCTGAAGCTTTCGACGTTGCGCTGGCACGCTTCGACGAAGTTCTTTTCCCAGCCGCCATGGGAGAATTTGTATTTCGTTCGGTACCAATGCAGAACCTGTCCGATGGTTGCCGTCAGGCCGGTCGCGAATTTGAACGGAAAGGCCGCCGCTTCCGGATCGAGGTCGATGTCGCGGCCTGAATCCTCGTTGAACAGCCTGACCATCTTCTTCATGTCCTCAAGGCGACCGATGGAATAGCTGTTGCTGGCCGGGCAGGACCCCATTACCGTCATCGGACGCGCAACGACGAAGAACGTCTTGCCGTGGATCATGTTCTTGATGGCGCTGTCGTAGTCGACGATCGGATGCTCGAACTGGCGGCCGTACGTTGCCTTGATCTTGTCGAGCAGCCGGCGATGCATGGCAGAATGATAGATCGACATGCCCGACGTTGGCACGAGGCCGGCATCTTCCCAGCCGAACATGCGTGCGATCAACAGGTCGCGCGGCGCGGACAGGACATTGTCGCGAAAATCGACGCAGGCCACATTCGTCGGGCGTTCGTCGCTCGGCCAGTAATAATGCAGAATGCTCCAGGTGATGCCGTCGACATCGGGGCGGAACTCTTGCAGGCGCGTCAGAAAACCTGCGATTTCGGGATCGGCATAGTCATCGTCGCCGACGACGGTCACCCATTCGCCGCTCGATGCCGCGACCATGCGCTCCCAGTTGTCGACCATGGACAGCGGTTTGTCCGTGGAGGGCAGGAAGACGACGCGCGGATCCGAGATCGACGCCATGTAGTCGTTGATGATGGAAGCGTCGTCGGAGTTGTCGGCGAAAACGAATTCGACATCCGTTCGCTGCGATTCCAGCATGGCGGAAATCGTCTGCTGAAAATAAAACTGCCGGTTACGTGAAGGCACGCATATCGAAAGTTTCGGCATAAACGGTCAGTTCCTTTGCAGCTCGCCGGTCCGGGCATTCCAGGGTCGAAATCGATCCGGCGCAAAACTAGTCGCCGAACCTATCGTCAGGCTGGAGCGTTTGGGCGGCTTAGAGCATAATCCGACCCGAGTGAAACGAGGATCGATAAGATTATGCTTCAAATGGAAGAGCTTGGAGCGCCGATCTGATTCAATCAGATCGAACAGCGCTCTAAGCGATGGAAACGGTCGGCAAGCGCCAGCGCAATGAAACTAGGCGACCCCTTCATACTGCAGGGCGGTCCTGTAGTAGTCGAAATACTGTTCTTTCAGGCCTTCGCGTATTTGCCCGGCCATGATCAGGGCAATCTGGAAGCGGCCCATGATGTCCTGTTCGGACCTGGCGAGTTCGGCCAGATAACGCATCGTTTCGCTATAGGCCTGCGGCTGCTGCGAAACCATCGTCAGGAAGCCGGCAAAGACGGATCCGCTGAGGATCGCCTTGGCATTGATGGCGTCGTCCGGCGTCAGGGGCGCCTGCTTCGAGGAGACGAAGATGAATATATCCAGATATTGAAGCAGGGGCGCATATTTTTTCGCGTCCGCCGGCAGGTCGGCGGCGAGGAAAAGTTCGATGTTTTTCTTGTCGATCAGTTTCTGATCGTGCCATCCGGCAAAATTGTACCGGTAGACCGACGAGCGATCGAGCTGCATTTTCCCGAAGGCGAACAGAGCCGTCACCTGCGCCCAGTCGCAATAGGCGCCTTTCGTCGGGTGATGCCGGGCAAACAGGTCCATCAGGTCGATATAGGCCTTGCGCCGGAAAATGCTGTAAAACGCGCTGTTGTCGCCTGCGGCTGCCTGCGCATATTCGATGATGCGCGCGTCCGGCCGCTCGCCGCCGATTGCGAACGACTTGGTATGGATGACGCCCCGCTCTTCCGTCCAGACTTCGGTGACCGGACGCACGCCGATATGATCGTCCGGCAGGCGGGCGAGATCGAAGGTTGGACGTTTCGGATCGAAGACGATCTCGTCGTCGTCGCCCATCGGCATGATGAAGGGAGTATCGGATGCCAGGAACGCCGTCATGAAATTGGTCATGACGTCAGTGCCGTCGGTAATCAGATAAGTCAGGCGCGGCGATCGGCCCTGCCAGTGGGCGCGCTTCTCCGCGTCGCCGGAATTGTCGGCAACGATCAGCGCCGCATCTTTCGCCTCGCAATAGGCAAGCGCCGTTTCGATGGCGCGGCGCGATGTCCCAAACGGGCGATTGCTGGGCATGCAGATGGAAAGATGCGGCATCGATTGCTCCGAGGCTCATGCGGAAGGCCGACGATGCGACCTCCGAATCGCTACCCCCGCGCGGCAGAGTTTTTGTCTCCACCGCCGAAAGTCAATTGCTGTTTGGCGCGGCTGCGCTTCAGCCTTCCTTCCAGGTCTTGCCGAGCACGCGCAGCCAGTTCTTCCAGCACAGCTTTTCGAGTGCTTCGCCGTCGTAATTCGCCGCCTTCAGCGCCTCGACCAAGCGGGGCAGGCCGGCTGCGTCGGCAATGACGGAGGGGATGGTTGCGCCGTCGAAATCGGAGCCGATGGCGACGCAATCGATCCCCATGCGGTCCACCATATAGTCGATGTGGCGGATCATGTCGGAGAGCGGCGTGTCGGGATTTTCCTGACCGTCGGCACGCAGCATGGTGACGGCGAAGTTCAGCCCGGCAATGCCGCCGGAATCGCGAATGGCGTCCATCTGCCGGTCGGTCAGGTTTCGCGCCACCGGCGTCAGCGCATGGGCATTCGAATGGCTGGCGACCAGTGGCTGATCGCTGACGCGCGCCACGTCCCAGAAGCCCTGCTCGGTGATATGAGCGAGATCGATGACGAGGCCGAGCCGGTTGCAGGCGCGCACCAGATCGAACCCGGCTTCGGTGAGGCCGGGCCCGGCATCGGGCGATTTCGGATAGGCGAACGGAACGCCATGGCCAAAAATATTGTGGCGGCTCCAGACCGGGCCGAGAGAGCGAAGGCCTGCCGCGTAAAACACCTCCAGCGCGGCAAGATCGCGGTCGATCGCCTCGCACCCTTCCATATGAAGCACAGCTGCAAAGACGCCGTCGGTCATCGCCTGGTGGATGTCGGCCGTGTTCCGGCAAAGCCGCCAGGCGCCGGCTTCATGCAGTCGCAGTGCGATCGCTGTTTTTTGTAGGGCGATATCCAGCGAAAGCGGGCGCTCCAGCGGGGCGGCGAGCGGCGTGTCGTAATGCCCGTTCGCATCCGGCCGTTTCAGGTGAATATCGTCGGAAGGAATATAGATGGCGCAGAAACCGCCGGCGAGGCCGCCGAGACGGGCGCGCGGCGCATCGATATGGCCGACGGCCGTGCCGCGCATGAATTCGTCGATGACGTCGCCGCCGGCATTCTGGTTTTGCCAGAGCCGCAGCAGCACGTCGTTATGACCGTCGAAGATCGTTTGCATCTGCCATCCGTCGCAATCGGTTCCAGAACGCCCCATGACGCCGCCGGCCCATAGCAGGGATGCTTAGCGTATCGCGCCGCGAGTCGGAATCGAAAACTGGCCTTGCTGCGTTTCGAGGGAACAACGGCGGCGAAGGCTGGTTAGGTCTGTTCCAGTCATGTCAGACAACGAGGAGTGACGACATGTTCAAGACCATTGCGGTCGCCGCCATGGCGCTCGGCCTTGCCAGCGGCGCCTTTGCCCAATCGGACAGCAATTCGGCCGGCACGGGCGCCGGCGGCAAGGGCGATAGCCCGATGCAGATGTGGAAAGGTCCGATCGGAAATACCTTCTTCAGCGACACAACCACCGGCAAGCTGCGGCCTCAGGCCGATGTCCACAAGCGCTGGGCGAAATTGACCAAGGCCCAGAAGAACAAGGTTCACGACGATTGCAAGAACGTCGATGCCCAGAATCCGACTGGCGCGATGGCCGAAGCCTGCAAGATGGTCAAGTCGATGTAACGATCCGTTCGTCGATATCGTGTTTCGGGCCGGGCGTTCGACGTCCGGCCCGAAGCTTATTCAGGCGCAAAGCAATGTGCGCGTCAGGGGATGATCGGCATCGGAGAGGCCGTCGATCACGTTGAAATGGTGCCGGTCGGGCTCTGCATAGGCAGCCGTTTCCGCCCCGAGCCCGGTCCAGACATTGGCGAGCAGGGCATTTTGGCGCAGGAACTCCGCCCGCTCGCCGGCGCCGACCCAGCAGGTGATGCGCGCGCCCTCCATCGGCTGGAGCAGGGCCGGGCTTTCGGCCTCCGCCTCGGCTAAATCGAGATGAAGCACCTCGTTCATTTCCGTTTTCATGATCGGCCGAAGATCGTGCAGGCCGGAAATCGAAACCGTATGGCGAATGCGCCGCCGAACGGCATCCGCAAGCGGCGCATTGGCGCACATCATCCGGCTGACCAGATGTCCGCCGGCGGAATGGCCGGTGAGGAACAGCGGTCCCTCGACCATGCCGGCGGCTTCGGTGATTGCGGAAGCGATTTCGCGGGTAATGCCGGCGATCCTGTTTTCCGGGCAGAGCGTATAGGAGGGGAGGGCGACCGCATAACCGCTGTCGACGGATCCCTTGGCCAGATGCGACCAGAAATTCTTGTCGAGGAGGTGCCAGTAGCCACCATGCACGAAGACGACGAGGCCTTTCGGCTTGCCTTCGGGCAGAAAGAGATCGAATCGATTGCGTGCGGCCGGTCCGTAGGGAAGATCCAGCCGGGTTCGGCCAGCGGCGACCATCGTCGCGCGAAACTCTTCCGCCGGTCCGACCCAGGCGCCCGGCCAGCGATTGCCGCCGGCGATATGAGCGCCATTGGCATAGGCATTGTCCCAGTCGGTGATCTTGTGCAGAATCATGTGCTTCGCCCCGATATCGCAAGGCAGCCCAGCCGGGCCGCGAGTCGCCGTCCCGATATTTCAATCTTCAAATGTATCGGATTGCAAGAGCGCAAATCGAACGGCTTCGCCGTCTGCGCAACTGATTTCATCGAAAGATAGGGAGATAAAATGGTGCTGCAGAGGAGGATTGAACTCCCGACCTCTCCCTTACCAAGGGAGTGCTCTACCACTGAGCTACTGCAGCAAGATCGCTTGGGAAGGCCGTGAAGGCCGGCTCCGTTGCGAGCGAGGCGGCTAATGCCATAGCTTCTGGCCGAGCGCAAGCTTCAATTTCACGATCCCGTCAAGAAATCTGCAAAAAGCTGAAACTCTTTCGATCCGTGCGGTTTTCGTTTATGCAGGCGGGATGCACGAAACGCAGTCCGAAAAAACATCCGTCGTTCCAGCGGAAAAGCCCGTGGCGCCGGAGGAAAAGCCGGCCGAGGCCGATGCTACGCCGATGGAAAAGCGAAGCCGGCCGACCGCTGCCGACCAGCGGCGCGAGCGCGCCGCCGCAAAGCTTCGCGAAAACCTTCTGCGCCGCAAGCAGCAGAGCCGGGCGCGCCGCGCCGGCGAAGCGGATCAGGCCAGCGGGCTGCCTGCCGCAAAATCGGACGAATCGTCGTGATTCTTCCGCTTCACCATTTCGAACATCCGGAGCAGCTGTCGAAGCAGCGCCCGGCTCCGGCAAACAACTGATCAAGGGAAGGCGGGCGGGGGCCCGTGGGTAAACACATATGGACCGCATCAGAATCGTAGGTGGCAACCAGCTCAACGGCGTGATCCCGATCTCGGGCGCCAAGAACGCGGCCCTGCCGCTGATGATTGCCTCGCTTCTCACCAGCGACACGCTGACGCTCGAAAACGTTCCGCATCTGGCCGATGTCGAGCAGCTCGTGCGCATTCTCGGCAATCATGGCGTCGATATCGCCGTAAACGGTCGCCGCGAGCGTCAGGGCGATTCCTATTCCCGCACCATCCATTTCACCTGCCGCACCATCGTCGATACGACGGCGCCCTATGAGCTGGTGTCGCGTATGCGCGCCAGCTTCTGGGTCATCGGCCCGCTACTTGCCCGCGAAGGCAAGGCTCGCGTTTCGCTGCCGGGCGGCTGCGCCATCGGCACGCGTCCGGTCGATCTGTTCATCGACGGTCTGCAGGCGCTTGGCGCCACCATGGAAATCGACGGCGGCTACATCAACGCCACCGCCCCGCGCGGCGGCCTGATCGGCACGCGCTACACTTTCCCCAAGGTTTCGGTCGGCGCGACGCATGTGATGCTGATGGCCGCCAGCCTGGCGCGCGGCACCACTGTCATCGGCAACGCCGCCCGCGAGCCTGAGGTCGTCGATCTCGCCGAATGCCTGAATGCCATGGGTGCGAAGATCACCGGCGCCGGCACTTCGACCATCACCATCGAGGGCGTCACCTCATTGTCGGGCGCGCGCCATCGCGTGCTGCCGGACCGTATCGAAACCGGCACCTATGCCATGGCGGTCGCCATGACCGGTGGCGATGTGCTGCTCGAAGGCCCGCGCGCCTCGCTGCTGGATACGGCGCTGGAAGCCATCCGCCGCGCCGGGGCCGAAATCACCGAGACGGAAGCGGGCCTGCGCATCGTGCGCAATGGCGGCGGCATCAAGCCGGTCGATGTGGTCACCGATCCCTTCCCCGGCTTCCCGACCGACCTGCAGGCGCAGTTCATGGCGCTGATGACGCGCTCCGGCGGCATCTCGCACATCACCGAGACCATTTTCGAAAACCGTTTCATGCATGTGCAGGAACTCGCCCGCCTCGGCGCGCGTATCTCGCTGTCCGGCCAGACGGCGAAGATCGAGGGCGTCGAGCGCCTGCGTGGCGCGCCTGTGATGGCGACCGACCTGCGCGCCTCGGTGTCGCTTGTCATCGCCGGCCTCGCCGCCGAAGGCGAAACCATGGTCTCGCGCGTCTATCACCTCGACCGCGGCTTCGAGCGTCTGGAGGAGAAGCTGACCCGCTGCGGCGCCATCGTCGAGCGCGTCAGCGACTAAACGGGCATATCGTCCCTCAGAGAGGCACGCTCCTCTCCATTCGGCGCGCGGTTCCATGTTGCGGAACCGCGCGATGCGTCCTATCTCCTTCACGAGGATCGTGAATGCGCGCCCGTCAACGGGCCGCCCGCAGAGAGGTGAGACGACGGCATGGCTGACCTGAAGCTTCTGGCACTGGATGGCGAAGACCTTGAGGTGATATCGGCGCACATGCAGGACAGCGTGTTCAGGACCGATGCCGTGTCGTATTCGGCAAAGACCGGCCTGTTCACCATCGGCGCCAATCGCTTTGCCTGGGAAACGACGGCGGAGAAGCCAAAGTCCTTCGAACGCCGGCGCACGCTTCTCGTCTTCAAGCGGGTGCGCCATGTCCGCTCTGTTGGCATCGACCGCGCATCCTCCGATGACGTCCATTCCCTGCTGGCCATTCGCTTTTCTCCTGCTGGCGAGGGGCCGGACGGAACAATCGAATTGACCCTGTCGGGCAAGGCCGCTATCGCGCTGGATGTGGAATGCATCGAGGTTCAGCTTGCGGATACCGGCGCGGCATGGGAAACCGGATCGAAGCCGCGGCATCCGGAAGCATCTTGAGACCGCTGGGGCGGGCAGGCATAGACGAGGGGTGAAGAAGAGTGGCGATCTGGCTGGAGCAGGCATCGGCCGATTTCGAAGAGCGGTTCGCCGCCTTTCTGACAACCAAGCGTGAGGTTTCGGAAGACGTCAATACCGCCGCGCGCGCCATCATCGACGATGTTCGCGCCCGGGGCGATGCCGCCCTTGCCGATTATTCCTCCCGCTTCGATGGCGTCGATTTTTCGGTGACGCCGATGCGCGTGCCGCAGGCGGAAATCGACGCGGCTTTCGCCAGGGTCGAACCCGATGTCATCGAGGCGCTGCGGCTTGCCGCCGCCCGTATCGAAAAACACCATGCCCGCCAAAAACCCAAGGACGATCTCTACGAGGACGAGATCGGCGTCGGCCTCGGCTCGCGCTGGACGGCCATCGATGCCGTCGGCCTTTATGTGCCGGGCGGAACGGCGAGTTATCCGAGCTCGGTCCTGATGAATGCCGTGCCGGCCAAGGTCGCCGGCGTGCCGCGCATCGTCATGGTCGTACCGGCGCTGAAGGGCGAGATCAACCCGGCGGTGCTGGCGGCCGCCAAGATCGCCGGCGTCGAGGAAATCTACCGCATCGGCGGCGCGCAGGCGATCGCAGCCCTTGCCTATGGCACTCAGAGCATCGCCCCCGTCGCCAAGATCGTCGGGCCGGGCAATGCCTATGTCGCCGCCGCCAAGCGACATGTCTTCGGCACCGTCGGCATCGACATGATCGCCGGCCCTTCGGAAGTGCTTGTTATCGCCGACCGTGACAATGACCCTGACTGGGTCGCCGCCGATCTCCTTGCCCAGGCCGAGCATGATCGCGGCGCGCAGGCGATCGTCATCACCGACGATGCCGGTTTCGGCAAGGCGGTGGAACAGGCGGTGGAGCGCCAGCTGAAGCAACTGAGCCGCGCCGAAACGGCTGCCGCCAGCTGGGCCGATTTCGGCGCCGTCATCCTGGTTGAAAAGCTGGAGGATTCGCTGCCGCTCGCCAACCGCATCGCCGCCGAGCATCTGGAACTGGCGGTGGCCGATCCTGACAGCCTGCTGACCGGCATCCGCAATGCCGGCGCCATCTTCATCGGCCGCCATACGCCGGAAGTGATCGGCGATTACGTCGGCGGCTCCAACCATGTGCTGCCGACGGCGCGTTCGGCCCGTTTCTCGTCCGGCCTGTCGGTACTCGATTTCGTCAAGCGCACCTCGATCCTGAGGCTTGGCCCGGAGCAATTGCGCGCACTCGGGCCGGCCGCGATCACGCTGGCGCATTCCGAAGGGCTGGATGCCCATGCACGCTCGGTCGGCATTCGGTTGAACCTGGGAGAATAACGCGATGGCGGCGTCCGGCACCCATAGGCTTTGCGACGTCGTTCTCGACGAGACGATCGGCCGCTCGACGCCGGATGTCGAACATGAGCGCGCTGTCGCCATCTTCGACCTGATCGAGGAAAACAGCTTTGCGCCCGTCGGCCATTCCGGCGGACCCTATCGCCTCAATCTGTCGCTGATGGATTCAAAGCTGGTGCTGGGGATCCGCACCGAGGCCGGCGAGGAGGTCGCGACCCATATCCTGTCGCTGACGCCGTTCCGGCGCACGATCAAGGATTACTTCATGATCTGCGAAAGCTATTATGAAGCGATCCGCTCGGCGACGCCGAGCCGCATCGAAGCGATCGACATGGGCCGCCGCGGTATTCACAATGAGGGCTCGCAGACCTTGATGGATCGTCTGAAGGGCAAGATCGAGATCGATTTCGATACGGCGCGACGGTTGTTCACGCTGGTCTGTGTGCTGTACTGGCGCGGTTAGCCTGAATGAGCGGGCCTGTCCTTCCCGGCCGGAAGCTGCCCCACGCGGTTCTGTTCATGTGCGGCATGAATTCGATCCGGTCGCCGATGGCCGAGGCCCTTGCGCGACAGCTCCTGCCCTCCGGCACCTATGTGGCCTCTGCCGGGGTGCGTCGTGGTGAGCGCGATCCCTTCGTCGATGTCGTGCTCGATGAAATCGGGCTCTCGCTCGGCAAGAAGCAGCCACAGACGCTGGACGATCTGGAAGACGATTATTTCGATCTGATCGTCACGCTGGCCCCGGAAGCCCATCACGCGGCGCTGGAGCTGACGCGCTCCATGGCCGTCGATGTCGTCTATTGGCCGACGCTGGATCCGACGATTGCGACGGGAACGCGCGACCAGATCGTGGACGCCTATCGTGAGGTAAGGGACCATCTGGAGCAGCTGATCCGCCGGCAATTGATGACGAAAGCGGTGCCGGGGGCCGAAACAGCCTGAAACAAACCGGAAAACCGCCATGAACGAGGTTCACAAAGCCGCGCCGATTGTGTAGTTTCCGCCAAATTTTGCAAGCGCCCGTCGGGCCGGGCCTTCTGCCCTGGCCTGCGCTGGCCGAAAAATCAGAAAGAAAAAGAGTATATGCCGAAAGAAGAAGTCCTCGAATTCCCGGGCGTCGTCACCGAATTGCTGCCCAACGCCACCTTCCGCGTCAAGCTGGAAAACGAACACGAGATCATCGCCCACACCGCCGGCCGCATGCGCAAGAACCGTATCCGCGTTCTCGCCGGCGATAAGGTTCTGGTCGAGATGACGCCCTACGACCTCACCAAGGGCCGCATCACCTATCGCTTCAAGTGAGCCTGCCCTCCGGCGCGTATTCTCAACGGAGCGTTTCCAGGAAAAGTGTGAAGCGGTTTTCCGCCCGGAAATGCGACTGAACAAAGAGTTGGAGCGTTTTCGCGGCTCGAAGAAAAGCGAAAAGGTTCCGGGAGCCCATGGTGCTGAAGAACAAGCTGATCCTCGCCTCCGGTTCGCCCCGGCGCGTCGAATTGCTCGGCCAGGCAGGGCTGGAACCCGCCCGGCTGATGCCGATGGATGTCGATGAGACGCCAAAGAAGGCGGAGCATCCGCGTTCCCTGGCGCGGCGACTCTCCGGCGAGAAGGCGGAAGCCTCGTTTCGCGCGATCAAGGGCGATCCCGCCTGGCAGGGGAGCTATATCCTCGCCGCCGATACGGTGGTGGCCGTCGGTCGCCGCATCCTCGGCAAGTGCGAATATGCCGATGAGGCGTCGTCGGCGCTCAATCTGCTGTCGGGGCGAAATCACCGCGTCTACACCGGCATCTGCCTGATCACGCCGGATGGCCAGTCGCGCCAGAAGATTGTCGAATCCAAGGTGCGCTTCCGCCGCCTGTCATCCGCCGATATCGACGCCTATCTGGCGTCCGGCGAATGGCGCGGCAAGGCGGGCGCCTATGCCATCCAGGGCATCGCCGGCAGTTTCGTGCAAAAGCTCGTCGGCTCCTACACCAATGTCGTCGGGTTGCCGCTCTACGAGACCACGCTTTTGATGGCCGGCGAGGGTTTCGACATCCGCGCCGGATGGGGCGGACGATGAGTGCGGGCGACGAAGACGGCGCTGCCGGCAAGGTCGCGCCGCTGCGCAAGGCTGTGCCATGCCCCGAATGCGGCCGTCCCTCGGCGCGCGATCACTATCCTTTCTGTTCGGATCGTTGCCGGTCGCTCGATCTCTCCCGCTGGTTGAACGGCTCCTACGCCATCCCCGTCGCCGACGACGAGTCGAAGGCCAATGGTGACGACGAAACCTGAGCGTCGATGCAAAACCGGCTGAGCGTGCCCAAAAATCCCTTTAAAATATCATCTATTTCAAAGGGATAGGAGAAAACGAAAACTCCCGTCAAAAAAGTGTCGTTTGGCGCTGGACATCGCGAAATAGGATGTTATAACCCCGCTCGTTCCCGGGGAAACCAAGCCCCGGCGGTTCCAAAGGAACCGATACGGCCCGAAAGGCCCGGGATGCCCGGATAGCTCAGTTGGTAGAGCAGCGGATTGAAAATCCGCGTGTCGGTGGTTCAAATCCGCCTCCGGGCACCATTAAATTCCAATAGGACACCGAATATTTCAAGAATTAGTTGCAGCTAATTTCTTGGTCTCAACTCTCATATCGGTCCTTAAGACGCCTTGAGGCTTCCCGGAAATGCATGTTCTGGGCAAAAATTTCGCCTGCTGCTGGAGTCGTTTAAGCTGGGTTTTTCCGTCGATGGATACCAAGAAGCTGGCCTCAAGCGGTGAGGCGCGGCATTGTTGCCGGTGCTTCGCCGTATTGCCAGCGGTTTAGACGACGTTCCAGCGCGCACCCGGGCGCTGGCGGGTGGCCTCCAAGCCTTCGATGCAGAGAAGTCGTGAGTTGCTTTAAAACGCCCCCGTGTGGCGGTTTGGCGGCAATAGGCGCCCAGCTGAGTGGGTGCGTGACCACGTCGCGATGTGGCGCAATTATCGGTCGTATTTTACTGTTGAAATTATCGTAACATTCATAATAACGATGTATTTCCTTTTTGCGCCCAAGAAAAATGAAATCCTTTTCCTTTGGAAAAGCGCGTCAACTTGGCTGAGTAGAAAATTTCGGTTGTGGCATATGGCGAATAATATCAGCCTCTTACGATAAAAATATTAGCGTTGTCGGAAAGTTATTCTCGTTTCAGGAAGTATTTTTCCTGCGATCGCTATCAATCATTTGTTGAGGAACCCGTCATAGAGAGAATTATCGGGCAACTTCGGTATCCTTGGCCATGTCCAATTCTCTTCGCCATATGCTTTTCGATCGGTCGGGAAATTTCGCGATCATAACTGCACTCGTCATTCCGTGTCTGTTGGGCATTGCCGGTACGGCGATCGATGTCTCCGAAGCCTTGATGGCGCGCGAGGAACTGGCCAACATGGCCGATTCGGCGGCGCTGGCCGCGTCTTCGGCGCTCGGCGCAAAGAAAATGACCGTCGATCAGGCAAAGACGCTCGCCTTGCAATTCGTGTCCGGCCACATGGCGACTATCGGGCTTACGACTGCCGACTATAAGGCCGGCGTCGATATCCAGACCACAGCTCTTGCCGGGCAGCGCTTCAAATACGATGTCTCGGTCAGCGTCCAAAGCGCGGTGAAAACCTCGTTCAGCAGCATTATGGGCTATAACAAGATCGCAATCTCCGATGTCAGCAAGTCGACGAGTTCGACTGCCAATCAGAAGGCGGTCAGCATGTATTTCGTGCTGGACCGCTCGGGATCGATGCAGGCAAGCGTCGACGGCTCGATCAAATCCACAGGCGCCTGTGATTATTATTATATGAATGCGGCGCAGACGGCGATGTATGTTCAAACCAACCACAAGCCGTGCAACTATCAGCGCATTGAGCTGCTGAAATCCGGCGTGGCGGGCGTGCTGTCCGCTTTCGAGACGCAGGATCCCACACATTTCTATGTTCGTACGGGTGCCGATGCCTACAATACCGGCCCGATGGCGGAGCAGGTCTTGAACTGGGGCACGAGCGGCGTCGGAACCTATGTCAACGCTTTGACCCCGAGTGGCGGCACGAGTTCCACCGCTGCGTTCAAGGCGGGGGTCGACGGTCTGCTTGCCGTAACGGAAAACGACGCGCATTTGAAGAAGAACGGACTGACGCCGGAAAAATACCTCGTCTTCATGACCGATGGCGAGAACAACGCCTCCTCGGACAATACCGCAACCTTGACGCAATGCACGCGGGCGAAGAACGCCGGTGTAACGGTCTATACCGTCGGCTTCCTGCTGACCTCGGCGACGGCCAAGGCCTTTTTGAGCAGCTGCGCGAGCAAGACATCGACCTATTACGATGCAACCGACGGCGGCAAGCTCACCCAGGCCTTTGCCGACATTGCCAAGATGACCGCAGGCTCCAGCCCATTGTTGACGAACTGACGTCAGTCTTTCTGACGCTACCGAACTGCCAAAGCCGCCGGGCGTCGCCACGCCTCGGTGGCTTTTCGTTTTGGGTGATCACGCCACCGGCGGCGGGTTCGTGAGGAGGCTTTACAAATCTGAATTAAGGATATAAAAAGTCCTTAAGGATAAATAATATCCTTAATTAGCGGAGATAAATCATGACGCAGCGTTTGAACTACGGCCAGCAGTCGCCCGAACTCTTGAAAAAACTCGTCGACCTCTCGATTGGCGTGAAGCAAAGTTCCATCGATGCCGGCCTATTGCATCTCATCGACATGCGGGTATCGCAGCTTAACGGCTGCGCCTTCTGCCTCGACATGCATGTGAAGGAAGCCAAGATTCACGGCGAGCGCGAGCTGCGTCTGCATCACCTGGCGATCTGGCGTGAATCGCCGCTGTTCGATGCGCGTGAGCGCGCCGCCTTTGCCTGGGCGGAAGTGTTGACCCGCATTCCCGCGGAAGGCGTCTCGGACGCGGCTTTCGGTGAATTACGTACCCATTTCTCCGACAAGGAGATCGCGGATCTGACCTTTGCGATCATGACGATTAACGCCTGGAACCGGGCCGGTGTCGCCTTTCTGCCGACACCCGGTTCCGCCGACAAGCTTTATGGTCTCGAGAAGGCAAATCTCTCCTGAAACGACCGGAACGAACGAAAAAACGCCGCGCGAGACATGGACGCGCGGTGTTTTTCGTTTTGGAATTGCTTGCGGTGAAACGGTCAGCCGGCGCGCTGCAAAATCCAGTCGCGGCCGGCCGCCAGGATCTCGGCGGGCACGTCCTGCGCCAGCCCGGCGACAAGATCGGAAAGCCTTGCCTTTGCCAGCGTCTGGCGCCAGGCCTCGTCCGCCTGCCACATGATGCGGGCAATGCCGCAGGGCTTGTCGTCGCAATAGCCGGCGGGGCGACAGGGATTGTTGGCGCGAATATTGTTGCAGACGAACGTCCGGCCCTTGCCTTCGACCGCCTCGACGATATCGAGGAAAGTGATGTCGCTGGCCGGCCGCGCCAGCCGGTAGCCGCCGCTTGGTCCAAGCGTCGTCTCGACGAGCTTCGCCTGCGACAACCCCTGCAACGCTTTTGACAGATACTCCTTCGGCAGCCCGTGAAATTCCGCCAAGGCCTTGGTGGAGAGATAGCGCCCTTCCGGCAGGCCCGCGAGAACCGCCGCGCAATGCAACGCCCATTCCACCTGGCTTTTCAAGTTCATGCGTGTCCGCTCCGTTTAAGGATAAATATTATCCTTGATTGCGGTGTTTTCAAGTCGGCTCCGCGAAAGCTTGGAATGGCAGGTTGGGCCATCCTTGCGTCCGGAGAAACCCATGCGATCAGATTTCCAGAAAAATACAGGTTTTCAAAGGCGTAGCGAAGAGCGTACGCCGCCGCAAGTCTATCGGCTGCGACAACCCGGCCGTATCATCGTCATCGGCGCCGGTCTGGTTCGGGAATCGAGCCGCGCCTGCACGATCATCGAGATCTCGCAGCGCTCGGCCTGGCTGACCACGCTGACGACGCTCGGCATTCCCGATCATGTCCTGCTGTCGATCGATGGCTTCACCGCCAATATCGGCTGCGCCGTCGCCCATTGCGGCGATGGCCGGCTGGCGGTGAATTTTCTGGCGCCGCTGCACGAGACGCGTCTCATCGATATCGTCGAGGCCTCCTTCCCGCCCGGCACGCCGCAGTCTTAACCGGCGTCCTCACTCCCCGTCATTGGGGATGTTCAGAAGCGTGCCGCAGGCCTTGCAGTGAACGGCGTCGATGTCGTGGCGCTGCAGGCCGCAGGCGGGGCAGGGGAAATGCACCTTGTTCGGCCGGATAATCGCCTGCGCCAGCCGCACGAACAGCGAAATGCCGACGATCATGGTGATCACCGATGTCAGCTTGCCAAGCGTTCCGGGAAGCGTGATGTCGCCGAAACCGGTCGTGGTGATGGTGGCGACGGTGAAATACAGGGCATCGACGAAGCCTTCTCCGCCCGGGCGGGCGTAGAAGAAGGTCGTGTAGACGAAGCCCGTCACCATGAACAGGAAGACAAGGAAATTCAGGCAGGCCTGAACGACGTCGCGCAGCCTCGACCAGCCGGCCAGACGCAATGCCGTGTGCAGCAACGGGCTATGGGCGATCGCCCAGATGCGCATCACGCGCAGGAAGGCGAAGTTGAACAGGACATCCGGAAACAGAAGCGTGGCGAAGACGGCGATATCGATCCAGATCATCGGCCGGCGAAAGAATTCGCCAAGCGAGGGGGCAGCGACCGCCCGCGCGAAAAGCTCGGCGAAAATCCATGCGGCAATGGCATAATCGACGATCAGGTAGGATGGCCCGGAGCGAAAATAGGGGCCAAGGATGAAGAAGGCGAGAATGCTGAGATCGATGAGCCCGAGGGCCGCCTGCCAGCGCAACGCCACGGGATCGCGGCCGCGCTCGATGCGTCGGATGATCAGTTTGAAGGCATTCAGGGCGCTTGCGGTCCGGCGGGGTGTCGAGATCGGCTTCTCCATAACAAGCCCAGATAGAAGCCACCCCCGATGGCGTCAATGCGCCGCGTCATGAGCATCGCGCGCTTTACGCGTTTCATCCTGTGATAGGAATGCGTTAAGCATTGATCTCCCACCACTGCGGCCAATCTTCTCCGATCCGAGGAAGCTCCATGCGAAACACCCTGATCCGCAGCGCCCGTATCGTCGATGGAACCGGCGCCCCGTGGTTCCGGGGCGATCTTCTTGTCGCCGATGGCCGCATTGCGACGATTGGCAATGCGCTCGATGCCGGGGACGCAACGGTCGTCGATGCCGGCGAGCGTTACCTCGCTCCCGGCTTCATCGACGCCCATTGCCATGACGATGTGATTTTCCTGCGCGAGCGCGACCGGCCGGAAAAGGCCTTTCAGGGCGTGACCAGCATCGTCGTCGGCAATTGCTCCTTCTCGCTCTATCCGGCAACATCGGGCTCGCGCGAAAACCTGCGGCAGCATTTTTCCGGCCTGCTCGGCGAAACCGATGACAGCGAGATCTTTGCCGATCTCGATGCCTATCGTGCGGCGCTGACCGGGGAAGGCATTGCCCTGAACCTCGTTTCTCTGGTCGGCCATGCGGGCCTGCGGCTGGCCGCCATGGGTCATGAGCGGCGCCCGGCGACGGCTGCGGAGATCACTGCGATGGCCGATCTTCTCGACCGCCAGCTTGCGCAAGGTGCGGCCGGCCTGTCTCTCGGTCTCGTCTATCCGCCAAGCGCCTTTGCGGAGGTGGAGGAGCTGGTGGCGCTCGGCCGCGTCGTGCGTCGCCATGGCCGTGTATTGGCCGCCCATATCCGCTCCTATGAGGATGGCCTGATGACGGCGATTGCCGAATTCGGCGCGGCGCTGGAAGCGTCGGGCGCTGCCGGCCTGTTGTCGCATCTGCAATCGGCCGGCCGCCCGAACTGGGGCCGTATCCCCGAAGCGATGGACGAGTTGGAGGCGATGCGCCGGCGCGGCATCGATATCAGTTTCGACATGTATCCCTATCCCGCCGGCAGCACCTGGATCCTGCAATTGCTGCCGCCAACCCTGATGGAGGGTGGGCTCGACGGGCTGAAGCGTCGCCTTGCCGACCCCGCCGAGCGGGCGCTGATCCGTCGCTGGGTGGAGGAGGGCGGGCCGGAATTTCCCGGTCAAAGCAAGGTGTCGCTGATCGGCTGGGAAAATGTGCGCCTTGCCGCCATCGGCATCCCGGCGCTGAAACGGCTGGAAGGCATGGATATGGTCGAGGCCGGCGCTCAGCTGGGTCTTTCGCCGTTCGAGTTGATGTTGCGCTTCATCGAGGAGGACAATGGCCAGACCGGCATCATTCTCTTCCAGCTCGACGAGGCCGATCTGCACGCCGCCTGCTGCGGCCGCATGTTCATGGCCGGTTCCGATGGCCTTCCGCGACCCGGCTCGAAACCGCATCCGCGCGCCTTTGGCACTTTCCCCCGCATTGCCGGCCCGCTGCGGCGCGACAAGGGCTGGTTTTCGCTGGAGGATGCCGTTCGCCGCATGACATCGATGGCGGCGCAACGCTTTTCGCTGGCCGATCGCGGCATCCTGCGGCCCGGCATGGCAGCCGATCTCGTGCTCTTCGAGGAAGGTATCAGCGATCACGCCAGCTTCGAGGATTCGACACGTCTGGCCAGTGGCATTTCGCATGTCTTCGTCAATGGCGAGGCCGTCATCGCAGACGGCCGCCAGACCGACGCGCGCCCCGGTCGCGTTCTCTAGAGCATTTCCGGTGAACAGGGGTTCACCGGAAATGCTCTATCCTTTTGTTTTTGCCGCATTGTCCGACGCCAAAGCAATCCCGCTTTGGCTGGAAATGCTCTAGAGGCTGCCTCGTCAATCCTTCCCTCGCCAACCGCACCCGCGTCGAGGCGTCCGGTCGGCGCACGGCTGCGGGATACGGCATGCCGAACCGCCGATTGTGCAGGCGTCTTAATCGATCAGAAGCGATCAACCACAGGAAGGCATGGCTGCGCCGAGGGCTTGCGCTACGGTTTTGCAGCGCAAGCCGTTTGTCGTCAGTGGCCGCT